>NZ_JASFXA010000016.1:0-189751 GCF_030766805.1 Nocardia sp. CC213A | reverse complement strand
GAACCGCCACGCTGGGGGCGGCCGCGGGGCGGTCCGTCGTCATAGGGCGAATTCACAGCCTGAATCTCCAATAACTCGACTAATTGGGGTAGCTCGGGCGGTATGCCCGCGGGGCACTCGAATGTCCCTCAAAGACCTCGGTACACACGGGCTCCGCGTTTCAGCGGTCGGTGTGGCCTTTCATTCGGCGGCGGTCCGGCGGGTTCCCGCACGGCGGCGGCGGGCCGGTGTCGGGGCGTTGCCCAGCACATAGGACTGCACCAGGTGATTCCAGCTGCACGTGCGGCACACCTCGACGACGTGCACCGAGAATTCCTCGCGGCTCTCGGCCATCCGAACCAGTTCCTCCGGGGTGCGGGCCGAACCCGCGACCGGCCCCAGCCCGTCGCCGAACACCCACGATACGAGAGTGAGCTGCTCTTTCCGGCAGATCGGGCATGTGACCTCGCTCCCGCGCCCGTGAAACTTCGCCGCACGCAACAGGTACGGATTCGCATCACACACTTCGGCGACGCCGACGCGCCCCGCGTAGACGTCGGCCAGCAGCGACCGGCGCCGGAGCGCATAGTCCACTACCTGCCGCTGTATTCGCACGGCACCAGAGTACTTGCTCCGACCCACACCCCGCCGGGCCGATCTGAGACTCTCCCCACTCTCCCCAGCCGCTCGACGGCCCGTCTTTCCACACTCACCGACTCGACCGCGCTGCCCACCCTCATCCCCGAGGGCCCTGTCCCTGTTCATGTCGCGGCAACCCATCTGTTCGCGGCCCGCCCCGGTCTGGACTGACCGGAGCGGGGGAGCGAAGCGGAGGAGCGGAGGGAGGGAAGACCGGGGTGAACAGGGCCGCGAACCGCCGGAGCGCAGCGGAGGCAATCAAACACAGATGTATCGGTGCGATATAGTTTGTAGTCGCATCCATCGGTTAGGTCTGAAGAGAACAGTCAGGAGGGGGTGAGGCCCGGTGCTCGAGTTGGCAATCCTCGGGCTGCTCCTCGAATCGCCCATGCACGGCTACGAGCTGCGCAAGCGATTGACCGGTCTGCTGGGTCCGTTCCGGGCCTTCTCCTACGGGTCGCTGTATCCGACCCTGCGGCGTATGCAGGCCGACGGTCTCATCGCGGAGCAGAGTCCCCAGGGGCTCGCGACGCGACGGGCCCGCAGGGTTTACAACCTGACCGAGACCGGCCGGGAGCGGTTCAGCGAACTGCTGGCCGATACCGGTCCGCAGAACTACACCGACGACGGCTTCGGCGTTCATCTCGCCTTCTTCAGCCGCACTCCCGCGGAAGCGAGAATGCGAATTCTGGAGGGGCGGCGCAGGCAAGTCGAGGAGCGCCGAGAGGGACTGCGGGAGGCGATCAAGCGTGCCAGTGGGCAGCTCGACCGCTACACCCGCCAGCTCCATCAACTCGGTCTCGAATCAAGCGAGCGCGAGGTGCGCTGGCTCAACGAGTTGATCGCCGCGGAGCAATCGACCAAGGCGGCACCACAGAAAGAGGGAAATATCGGCCATGACTGACATCAATACGGCTGGGGGCGCCACCGAAGTTCGCGTGGCCATCGTAGGTGTGGGCAACTGCGCGTCCTCCCTGGTGCAGGGTGTGCAGTACTACAAGGACGCGGACGAGTCGTCGACCGTTCCGGGTCTCATGCACGTCAAGTTCGGCCCCTATCACATCCGCGACGTGAAGTTCGTCGCCGCGTTCGACGTCGATGCCAAGAAGGTCGGTTTCGACCTGTCCGACGCGATCTTCGCGAGCGAGAACAACACCATCAAGATCTCCGATGTGCCGCCGACCGGTGTCACCGTGCAGCGCGGCCCGACCCTGGACGGCATCGGCAAGTACTACGCCGAGACCATCGAGCTCTCCGAGGCCGATCCGGTCGACGTGGTCAAGGCCCTGAAGGACGCCGAGGTCGACGTGCTGGTGTCCTACCTGCCGGTGGGCTCCGAGGAAGCCGACAAGTTCTACGCGCAGTGCGCCATCGACGCGAACGTGGCCTTCGTCAACGCGCTGCCGGTCTTCATCGCCTCCGATCCGGTGTGGGCGCAGAAGTTCACCGACGCGGGCGTCCCGATCGTCGGTGACGACATCAAGTCGCAGGTCGGCGCGACCATCACGCACCGCGTGATGGCCAAGCTGTTCGAGGACCGCGGCGTGCAGCTCGACCGCACCATGCAGCTCAACGTCGGCGGCAACATGGACTTCAAGAACATGCTCGAGCGCGAGCGGCTGGAGTCCAAGAAGATCTCCAAGACCCAGGCTGTCACCAGCAACCTGAGGAAGGAGATGGGCGCAGGCGACGTGCACATCGGCCCGTCGGATCACGTGGGCTGGCTGGACGACCGCAAGTGGGCGTACGTGCGCCTGGAGGGCCGCGCCTTCGGTGACGTGCCGCTGAACCTGGAGTACAAGCTCGAGGTGTGGGATTCGCCGAACTCGGCGGGCATCATCATCGACGCCGTACGCGCCGCCAAGATCGCCAAGGACCGCGGTATCGGCGGACCGGTCATCCCGGCCTCGGCCTACCTGATGAAGTCCCCGCCGCAGCAGCTGGCCGACGATGTCGCCCGCGCGCAGCTGGAGGCGTTCATCATCGACGCGGACTAGCGACGGCGCGGGGCGACTCCGCGCACCCGTGAGGGAACGAAGCCCCGCCTCGGATGGGATCCGAGGCGGGGCTTCGGCACATCAGCCCCTTCCAACACTCGCGGGGCCGCTCCTGGTTCTCCCGCCGACGCTACGACGCGGCCGGGCTCTTGAGACTGGCTGGTCGCGTTCAGTCGAGGGAGACGTAGACCTCCACCGAGGCGGGGCCGGTGTAGCGCTCGATCTCCGCGGTATGCGAGCGCGTGATCTTGCCCGCGCTCTCCGCCTTGGCGACCTTGGCCCAGGCGGTGCGGAGCAGATCGTACGGCTTGTCGGTCACCACGAACTTGGCGTAGCGGCCGGGCGGGATGCGGGTCAGCACATCGCCGATGTCGAGCTGGTCGAGATCGGTGAGTTCGTAGCCCAGCACCGCCACGGCGTGATCGTTCTGTCCGATATAGGCCGCCACGCGGTCGGCGCGCTTCTCCCGGGACAGATAGCGGTCCCAGGTGAAGTTCACCAGATCGAGGTCGCGCGCGGTGACCTCGCGTCCGGCCAGCGGCACCGTCAGCCCGCCGATGAGTGCCTCGTCCAGGGTGACGATTTCGAAGTCCACGGTCATCCCCCTACGCCTTGTCCCGGCCGTCGGCCGAGTTCGGATCGAGCGCCACGAACACCTCCACGGTGTGCATGTCCGGGTAGTGCTCGAAATCCCCGGTGTACGCGCGGTTGATGACGCCGCTGGCCTCCAGGTCCCACACCGCCCGCCAGATCGACACGATGGTGTCGCCCAGGTTGTCCCCGCTGCGGGTGAACCGCGCGAAGACTCCGGCCGGGATGCGCGCCAGCACGTCGCCCGACTCCAGATCGGCGAGGCTCTCGCAGCGGTAGCCGACGATATGGGTCAGATACGAACCGATCTCGGGCGCGTGGTCGACATACGCGGTGGCCGGAGGTCCGGGCAGGTTGCGGGAGAGGTTGCGCTTCCACGCCTCCTCGACCTTCGCGCGGCGCGGTCCCTCGACCGCGAGCGCCGGACTGCGTAGCACCGTTCCGGCTACCAGCGTTTCGTGGCGTTCAACGACATTGAATTCCACCGGCGTCGCCCCTATGTCTCGTGCTGTATCCCACCCGCGTCTACTCCACCCGCATCCTGCCACCGCCCGTTCCGGCGGCTGGCACCGGTGGCGGTTTCCACCATATCGGGGGGTTGGTCCGAATGGGTCCGCTAACCGTTTTCCATGATCAACACCAAGTCCGTGTCAGCCGGGCACCGGGATGCTGAGGCCGGGAAATATCTCGACCTGCCGCGGTGGCGGCGCGGGCGGGATGATCACGACAGGTGCCTGTTGTGCGCCCTGCTGCGGATCGAGTATGTCGAATCCGCTCGACCCTGACGAGTCCTCTGGGGGCACCGGATGGGGAAATTGTTCCACCGGTGTACCGACCAGCGCCCCGTCCATGGTCTGCTTCCAGATATCCGCGGGCAGTCCGGACCCGTAGACGGCCGCACCCCCCGCCGTTCGAATGGGTTGGGATTGTTCGGTTCCCACCCACACCGCGGTGGACAGCGACGGGGTGAAGCCGACCATCCAGGCATCCTTGTTCTGTCCGGTCTCCCCCAACTGCGTGGTGCCGGTCTTGGCCGCCGACGGCCGTCCCCCGGCGAGAGCGTGGCCATTGGAATAGGCGGCGATGGGCAGCATGGCCTGGGCGGTGGTGTCGGCCACGGTGGCCTGGAAACGCTGCTGCGGCGGCGCCGCGCCGTCCTCGCGGTCCAGCAGCACCCGGCCGTCACCGGTGAGCACCCGCTGCACGAAATAGGGCTTGCGATAGGCACCGTGCGCCGCGATCGTCGCGTACGCCGACGCCATGTCGATGGGCCGTACCGAATACGCGCCGAGCACGATGGCGGGCAGCGGCGGACCGCCGTTCTCCGACAGGGTCTTACCGGGCACCCCGGGAATCTCCTCCGGAATGCCGGCCTGGTGCGCGGCGTCGGCAATGGCCTTCGGCCCCGCGAACAGGGCCTGCGACAGCCGGTAGAAACTGGTGTTGAGGGAGCGTTTGAACGCCTCGGCCATCGAACAGGTCCCGCAGCTCTCATTGCCGACGTTGTGGATCTTCTCCCCGTTCACGGTGAGCGGCGAGCTGTCGATCTTGTAGCCCAGTGTGATGCCCTGCTGTAGCGCCGCCAGCACCGCGAAAGTCTTGAAGGCCGAACCGGTTTGCAGCGGGGCCTGCGCGAAGTCGAAGCCGATCCCGTCCGCGCCGCCGTAGTAGGCGCGCACCGCACCGCTGCGCGGATCGATGGAGACCACCGCGGTGCGCAGTTCCGCGGGCTGTCCGCCGAGCACATCCCCGACCGCCGCCAGCGCCGCCTGCTGGGCTCGGGCGTCGATGGTCGTGACGATCTGCAGCGCACCGGTATTGAGTTCGTGCTCGCTGATCCCGGAGGCGCGCAGTTCGCGCAGCACCTGGGCGCGAATGAGGCCCTCCGGCCCGCGCGCGGCGTTGGCGTCCGCCAGCTGGGTGACGGGCACGATCTCCGGGAATCGCACGGCGGCCCGCTCGGCCTGCGACAGCGCCCCCATCTCCACCATGCCGTCCAGCACATAGGCCCAGCGGTACCGCAGATCGTCGAGGTGGGTCTCCGGATCCAGGATCGACGGGGTGCGTACCAGCGCGGCCAGCACCGCGCTCTCGGCGAGGGTGAGTTCGGGGACCGGCTTCTCGAAGTACGCCTTGGCGGCGGAGGCGATTCCGTACGCGCCGCGCCCGTAATAGATGGTGTTCAGATAGGCGGCGAGAATATCGTCCTTGGTCCATTGCCGGGCCATCTTGGCGGAGATGATGAGTTCGCGCATCTTGCGGTTCATCGTCCGCTCGGAGGTGAGGAAGGCGTTCTTCACGTACTGCTGGGTAATCGTCGAGCCGCCGCCCGCGTCCTCGCGTCCGGTGAGATTGTCACGTGCGGCGCGCACGAAGGCCGACAGCGAATAGCCCGGATTGGTGTAGAAATCCCGGTCCTCGGCCGAGAGCATGGCCAGGCGCATGTGCTCGGGCACGTCGGCGAGCGGGATCGGCAGTCGATTGCCCTCCGGCGGAACCACCTTCGCGATGACCGAGGTACCGTCGGCGGCGAGGATGGTGGCGATCTGATTGGTCTGCACCGCGTTCGGTTCGGGAATCTCGGCGCTCCAGTACGCCAGCCCGAGCAGCAGCGCCGGCACCGCCACGAAGATCGTGAACAGCGCCAGCAGCACCCGCCGGATCCGCTGCCCGCGCGTGCGGCGTGGTCGCCGCGTCCCGCCCTCGCCCGGTGCGGGCCGGCTGCGCCGCCGCGGCCGCGAACTCCGATGCTGCGCCTGCCGTCGCGAGGTGACACTCGCCAGTTCGTTCCACCCAGCCATGCTGGAATACGGCGGCGGCTCCGGATTGCGGCCGCGCGGACGGAACGAGCTCACGAGCATCTCCTTCCGGAGCGTCGACAAAGCCTGCGTACGGGAGAAGCGCCGCGGCCCAGCGTGCGGCGCGACCCATGCTAGTGGACGCGATCCCGATCCGGGTTCAGCTCTTGACACCGCCCGCGGTGAGACCGGAGATGATGCGACGCTGGAACAGCAGCACCATGATCACCAGCGGAATGGTGACGATGGTGCCCGCCGCCATGATGGCGGCGTACGGCTGGACCTGCGGATCGTTACCGGAGAACCGGGCCACCGCGACGGTCACCGGCTCGGTCTTGTCCGAGGAGAGCAGCCGCGCCAGCAGGTACTCGTTGACCGCGGCGATGAAAGCCAGGATGGCCGTGGTGAATACGGCCGGTGCGGCCAGCGGCAGCATGATCAGGCGGAACGCCTGGAAGCGCGACGCGCCGTCGATGCGGGCGGCCTCCTCCAGCTCCCAGGGCAGATCACTGAAGAACGACGCCAGGATGTACACGGTCATGGGCAGCACGAACGAGATGTTCGGGATGATCATGGCCTGGTACTGCCCGATCCACCCGATATCGGTGAACAGCTGGAACAGCGGCGTCACCAGCACCACCACCGGGAACATGGACGCCGACAGGATCAGGCCCGCCACCAGGTACTTGCCCTTGAACGCCAGCCGCGCCAGCGCGTACGCCGCCATGACGCCGACGATGAGTGCGATGACCGTGGTGATCGACCCGATGATGACGCTGTTGACCAGCGCTCGCCCGAAGTCGTTGCCGCGGCTGGTGTCGAAGGCGTTGCGGAAGTTCTCGAACGTCACATGGGTGGGCCACGGGGTGTTGTCGAAGGTGTAGGCCGGATCGCGCAGTGCCGTGACGACCATCCAGTAGAACGGCCCCAGCCCCCAGATCAGGATGATCAGCGCGCCGAGATACACCCGACCGTTGGTGAGACGCTTGACCCAGGGGGTCGTCTGCCGCACCCGCGGCGCAGCGGTGGTCGTCGTCATCAGTGCGCCTCCCGCTGCTCTTCCTGGGTGCGAACCGCATTGGCCCCCAGGAACTTCACCAGCACGAACGCCACCGCGAATATCAACAGGAAGGTGATCATCGACAGCGCCGCCGCGCTATTGGGCCCCTGCCGCACCTGGTCCACCACCAGCATGGAGATGGTGCGGGTATTGGGGTTGTTCATGGTCATGATGGCGGGCAGGTCGTACATGCGCAGCGCGTCCATGGTGCGGAACAGGATCGCCACCATGAGCGCGGGCTTGAGCAGCGGCAGCGTGATGTGCACGAACCGCTGCCACGCCGACGCGCCGTCCACGCGGGCCGCCTCGTACACCCCGTCCGGAATCACCTGGAGTCCGGCCAGGATGAGCAGCGCCATGAACGGCGCGGTCTTCCACACGTCGGCCGCGATGACCGCGAACCGTGAGGGCCACTCCTCGGCGGTCCACAGGATGCTGGTGCCCAGCACCCGGTTGACCACGCCGTCGTACTGGAACATGAACTCCCACAGCCGCGCGGTGACGGCGGTGGGGATGGCCCACGGAATGAGCACCGCCGCGCGCAGCAGGCCGCGCCCGGCGAAGGTCTTGCCCATGATCATGGCCATGCCGAGGCCGACCAGCACCTCCAGGCTCACGGTGACCACGGTGAAGAACAGCGTGACGCCGATGGCCAGCCAGAACGCCGAACCCAGGTTGCCGGTCGGGCAGGAGACGGTATTGCCGAGCGAGTCGCGGCACTGTTGCAGCAGCCAGTGCGTGTAGTTCTCCAGCCCGGCGCCGCCGCCCTCGACGAACATGCCGGTGGACGGGTCCAGGCCGGAGTCCTTCTGGAAGGACATGATCACGGCCTGGACCACCGGGTAGCCGATCACCACGGCCAGGGTGATCAGCACCGGCGCGACGAACAGCCAGGCCCGGCCCGATCCGGCGAAGACAGCGCGGCTGGTCCGCTTCTTCTTCACCAGTTCGGTGGCGGGATCTTTCGGGCTGGGCGTCGCGACATCGGTCGCTCCCGAAGGACGTGACACCGTATTTCTCTCCTACGGGACTGACTCAGTTATCCAGGGAACAGCGCGGTGGACTCCAACACCGCCGAATCGGTTACGACCCGGCGGTCTCGATGCCCTGCTGCATCCCCGTAATCGCCTCGTCGATGGTCTTGCGTCCCTCGAGGGCAGCATAAGCGTTGTCCTGCACGGCCTTCGAGACGGCCGGGTAGAACGGCGTCACCGGCCGCGGCACCGCCGAGGCGATCGACTCCTTGAGCGCGGGCAGGTACGGCATCTTGGCGATCAGCGCCGGATCGTCGTACATGGAGGCCCGCACCGACGGCAGCGCGCCGGAGGCGACGATGTGCTGGGCGTCCTCGCTGATCAGGAAGCGCAGGAAGTCCAGCGCGGTGGCCTTGTTCTTGGAGTAGGCGCTGATGGCGGCGTTGTAGCCACCCAGGGTGGAGGCGCCGACGCCGTCCTTGCCGGGCAGCGGGGCCACGCCGTACTTGCCGACCACCGCGGAGCCCTCACCGCCGGCGATGCCGTAGAACGACGGCCAGGTGCGCAGGAACATCAGGTTGCCCTGGGCGAACGCGTTCTGCGACTCGGTCTCGGTGAAGGAGATGGCCTCCTTCGGGATGTCACCGTTCTTGTAGGCGTCGACCAGCACCGACAGACCGGCGCGCGACTCCGGGCTGTCGACGGTCGGGGTCTTGCCGTCCGGGCCGACGAAGGTGCCGCCGTAGGCGTTGATCACCTCGGCGGTGTTCACGGTCAGACCCTCGTAGGGCGCGAGCTGACCGGCGTAGCAGCCGATATTGTTCTCCCGCGCGATCGGGCACATGGACAGCATCTCCGACCAGGTCTTGGGCGGGTTCGGCACCAGGTCGGTGCGGTAGAACAGCAGGCCGCCATTGGTATTGCGCGGCGCGGCGTACAGGGTGCCGTTGTAGGTGGCGCTCGCGACCGGCGGGGACAGCAGCGTCGAGGTGTCGATGGCGAAGGAGTCCTGCAGCGGCTGGATCCAGCCCTTGGCGGCGAACTCGGCGGTCCACGGCACGTCCAGGGCGACCACGTCGTAGTCGGCGGACTTGGCCTGCAGATGCTGCTTGAGGTCGTCGTACTGCTGGGAGGCGTCGTTCGACTGCTCCTTGAACGTCACCAGCTCGTCCGGGTGCGCGGCGTTCCAGCGGTCGATGAGCTGCTTGACCGCACCGGTCTCGGTGGTGTCCTTGCCCTCGACGTAGGTGATCGGTCCGCGCCCGGTGAGGTTCTCCGAGGCGGCATCGTTTCCGCTGTCGCTCGAGCAGCCGGTGGCGAATGTCGCCGTCAGCAACGCCGCACCCGCGGCCGCCAAGGCGGCTCGTGGCACGAGCGACTTACGTAGGGACGACACCTTCTTCAAAGCCATCGCTGTAACTCCAGGGGTTCGAGACGTGAGCGGCGGCACACTCAGCCGTTTGCACAAGGGAAGATACATGGTCGGGTGGTCTCGCGCCGGAACTACCTCAGGCATCGGGCCGCCGATCGTCGTCGGTACCGCCAGCTAGGCTTGGGTCGATGTCATCTCAGGACCGGATGTTGACGCGGATCGGGGGTTTGCTCCGCCAGGCGGAGTCCACCGAGAACGAGCACGAGGCGGAAGCCTTCATGGCGGCCGCGCAGCGACTGGCGACCCGCTCGTCGATCGATCTGGCGGTGGCGCGCTCGCATGTGGCGAGTCGGGAGCGCCGACCGACGCCGGTGCAGCGGGTGATCCCGATCGGTGCGCCCGGCAAGCGGGGACTGCGCACCTACGTACAGCTTTTCGTGGCCATCGCCGCCGCCAACGACGTGCGCTGCGATGTGGCCCGCACCTCCACCCAGGTGTACGCCTACGGCTTCGACGGCGATATCGACACCTGCGAGGCGCTGTACGCGAGTCTGCTGATCCAGATGGTGCGAGCGTCGGACCAGTACATCAAGTCGGGCGCGTACAAGTCCGGGACGGTCGAGAAGGTGGTCACCGAGAAGCGTTTCGGGCGCACGGTACGCACCCGGGTGCGGGCCCCGGTGGCGGCGGTGACCGCGCGGCTCAACTTCCAGATGGCCTTCGCCGCCCGCGTCGGCCGCCGCCTCGCCGAGGTGAAGTCCGAGGTGGAGACCGAGGCGGTGCGCACCGACGGGTCGGGGGACAACGCCGGAAATGGCGGCGCGGCGGGTGGCAGTGCGGCCGGTGATGGCGCGGGAAGTGCCGCCGCCGGGACCGTGAATGGCACCGCACTCGCCTTGCGCGACAAGGAGATCGCCCTGACGGACTTCTACCGGCAGACCTCCGAGGCGCGCGGCACCTGGCGCGGACCGGAAGCCTCGGCGGGATATTCGTCGGCCGCGCGGCGGGCGGGGGACCGCGCCGGACGGGCCGCGCGTCTGGGCACCGCACCGGAACTGGGCGCGGCCCGAGGCGAACTGCCCGGCGGCGGATCGTGACCCGCGACTCCCAACGCGGCCGGGTCTACGACGCGGAGGCACTGGTGCGCGGAATCTTCGAACGGGCCGACGAATTCGGCGCGCGCACGGTGGAGGTGCACGGGTCGCAGCTGACCCTGCCCGTGGAGCGGAAATTCGCCTCGGTGGCATCGGTGCAGGATTACGCGGACCGGGTGCTGGCCCTGAACTGGGTGCGCGCACACTGGCCGCGCGCCGCCACACCGGTCACCGTGCGTGCGCGCGCCGGGTCCAAGGCGGCGCACTACGAGGTGACCGGGGCCGTGCTGGCCGTCCCCCTGCACGCCAACGGAAGTGCCTGGGCACTCCGCGAATTGGTGATCCTGCACGAACTCGCCCACCATCTCGAGGCCGATTCGGAGAAATGCGCGCCGCACGGCCCCGAATTCTGTGACCGCTATCTGGAATTGATCGACGGTGTGATCGGACCGGAGGCCGCATTGCTCATGCGCACCACCATGCTCGGCTGCGGTGTGCGTCTCTGAGGGTCCGATTCGGACCCCGCGGTCATCCGCGGTGGCGCGTCACGCTTCCCAGATTCCGCTGTCCAGGAAGCTGTCCCACGCCGCGCCGTCGAACTTCAGCTCCGGGCCGCCCGGGTGCTTCGAATCCCGCACGCCGACTCGCGTGCCCTCGAACTTGATCTCCACGCACGCGTTCGAATGCTCCGATCTGCTGGATTTGAACCACTCGCCAACAGGGGGATTGCCGGTCACGCCGCGTACTCCTTCGCAACACGCAACACCATGTCTCTGGTGTCCTCCTCGCTCAACGCTACAGCGTGCAGGCTCTCGACCGCCTCGCGATACTTCGTGACCACGGCTTCTTGTTCGTGGTACAAAGCGCCGAACGCGTCTTCGATATAGACCACAGGAGGTTCCCGCAGGCCTCGTTCCAGCGTAGGGAACTCCAGCAGCGTGAAGGAGCCGATCGTCAGCGCGCGATAGGCGGGGCCGAACGGGATGATTCGGACTATCAAGCCTGGAATTTCACCAGCGGCCACCAGCCAACGCAGTTGTTCGGCCATTACGGATGGGCCACCGATCTGATGTCGCAACGTGGCCTCGGAGATGAAGGCCCGGAGTCGAAAGCCCGTGCTGCCCAGTCTGGTTTGCCTTCGGATCATCAACTCCACGCGCCGCTCCGCATCGACTGTGGAGAGTTCCGGATTGTCCATCCGGCCCATGGCCCGACGGTAGTCGGGTGTTTGCAGCAGCCCGGGCATGAGTACCAGCTGGTGGGTGGTGACGGAACTCGCTGCTGCTTCCAGACGCAGATAGTGCGGGAAGTGCGCCGCGAGCTGATCGGCGTAGGCCTGCCAGAAAGCCTTCGAAGTGCCCTGCAATTTAGCGACTTTCGCTTGTTCGCGGACCTCCTTCCACAACTCCATCGCTCCGGCTCGTTCGCGCGGGCTGAGTCGATAGAGGTCGAGTAGCTTCTCGATCTGCGGCCCCGACACCTTGGACGCGAGTCCTTGTTCCAACCGCAACACCGTCGGCGGCGATACATCGATTTCCAAACCGGCCGTGAGCAGGCTCTTACCGGCGCGTTCACGCATCTCCCGAAGCATGCGGCCGAAGGCTCGACGTGTTACCGTAGATCCAGACATTTCCTTAGCCTCGCTATCCGGGCGCGCACACGGTGAAACGTTCCGTCGTGAAATTCCAGTGTATTTCCCGCGTGTCCGGCAATGTTCGTTTTCCACAACCTGTTTCGGGTGTGTACTGAGATTCACGCCGGACGACGACGCACCGCGGAGTCGCCGCTCGGTATCGAATCCTTTCCCCTATGCAGGCAGGAGTGGCCGAATGTACTGGGCAGCGCTTGTGATAGCCGCGGCATCCACGATCACGGTGTGGGCGATGTGGGGCGTGCGGGACGACTATCGGGAAGGACGCGACCGTCCCCCTTTCGTCCTCCGGTACGTGGAGGGCAACGGCACCATCGTGGTCCCGCGTCTGCCGGTGACGGGGCTGCACCGCGCTCGGCGGCGCCGGCACCGCCGCATCCACTCCGGCTGGAGCGGCATGCCGGGTCTGGTCGGCGGTGCGCGATGAGCACCCGGCCTGCCGAATCCCGTTCCCTCGCGGATTCCGTCGATGGCGTCGCCGTCCCCACCTGGGGTGAGATGGACGAAGCGCTGCACGATCTCCTGGCCCACCACACCTGCGCATCGGATGATTGCCAGCGCAAACTGGATGCGATCCGGCGGGTGGTGTCGGCATTCGACCGGCAGGCCGGGGCGATCGCCGTGCTACTGAGCGACGCCTTGGCCGTTGAGGACGGTACCCAGCCGCTGTCCCGTGCGGTGGACGAACTCGCGTCCCGCTGGCCGGCGATACGCGCCGGCTCAACCGCACTTGACCTGAACCAAGGTTTAGCTTCTACCGTCGTCGGCGACGACGAAAGGAGAACGTCATGACGACCTTGGTGACAGGCGCTACCGGGAACACCGGACGTCACGTGGTGGCGGAACTGGTGCGCCGCGGCGAGCCGGTGCGGGCGCTCACTCGCGATCCACGCGCCGCAGCCGAAAAGCTGCCGTCCGCAGTGGAATTGGTGCAAGGCACGCACACCGACCCGGACACGGTGCAGGCGGCTCTCGGCGGGGTGAGCCGCCTGCACCTCACGGTGACGGACGGTCTCGCGGCGGTCGGCCCCGAACTGGTCGAGCGGGCGGTGGCGGCGGGCGTACGCCGGATCACCGTTGTGTGGGGCGGCATGGTCGGCCCCGTGGAGCAGGCCGTCGCGGAATCCGGTGTGGAGTGGACCCGGCTGGAGCCGCAGGAATTCATGTCCAACACGCTGACCTGGGTCGATTCGATTCGCGCGGAAGGCGTGGTGCGGGAACCCTACGACCATCCGAGCGCCCTGGTACACGAGGCCGACATCGGGGCGGTCACGGCGCTCGCCCTGCTCGAGGACGGTCACTCCGGACGTGCCTACAACCTCACCGGACCCCGGGCGCTGACCATCGCCGAGCGGTTGCGCATCCTCGCCGACGCGGTGGGCCGCGAACTCACCCTCGCCCGCATCACCCACGAGCAGGCCGTCGAGCGGCTCATGGCCACCGGCGTGGCACGCGCGGACGCCGAGTACGTGATCGGTTGGTACGCATCACCGCCCAGTGAAGGCTCCACCGTGGACGACACCGTCGAGCGTCTGCTAGGACGCCCGGCCCGCACCTTCGAACAGTGGGTCACCGAACACGCCGACCGCTTCCGCCTCGAAGCGGTCGGAAGCCGCTGATCGACGCGTCGCGGGGATCGGCGGCCGACCGAGCTCGTTGGAGTCGCGTGCGAGGTCGAGTCTGCGCCGGGTGCATGGCCCAGTCCGGTTCGACATCGGTCCGGGCTGGCGCTGTGCCACCCGCACACGGGCTACTCGACCGCCGAGTGAGTCCCACCGAAGGTCGTGAACCGGGTTGGCGCCGATGTTCCGCGTGACGCGCTGGGACGTGCACACGACTGCGGCGGCGCATTGCTGACGGTCGACTGCGACGGGGTCGGTCACATCGGGCCGGGCGCTAGAGGAGCCGACGATGACCCCGGCCTTCCCTGCGACACAGGGTAGTTGCGGTGACCAAGGCGGGAACCTGCCCGGTGCCGCAGGTTTGCCGGGGTCGTAGTGTCAGCGGACTGCGGCAGCGGCTGGTGCACGAATGGCCCACGCGAGACGCGGGTGGAGCTCAGTCCAGCAGTCGGCGCACCCGGTCCAAGCGGGCGTGCCACCAGGCGGTGCGGTCGGGGTCCGGGTGGCGGTAGCGCTCCAGTAGTCGGGGGTCCGGGGTCGGTGGGGTGCGGGGCACCGGGAGGTAGCCGTCGTGCGGGCGCACCGGGTCGGTCACCAGATCGCCGGTCAGCAGGGCGAGGGTGCCCAGGCCGCAGGCGAATTCGAGGTTCGGGAGGGCTCCGGCCAGGGCGAGCTGGGCGGCGAGCCCGACACTGGTCTCCAGGGCGGAGGAGACCACCGTCGGCAGTCCGGCTGCCTCGGCCACGTTCAGCGCGCGACGCACCCCGCCGAGTGGCGTGCACTTGAGCACGGCCACGTCGGCGGCCCCGGCCACCGCCACCCGCATGGGATCCTCGGCGCGCCTGATGGATTCGTCGGCGGCAATGCGCACATCGACGCGGCGGCGCACGGCCGCCAGCTCCTCGATGGTGCGGCAGGGCTGCTCCACATACTCCAATCCGCCTGCCGCACGGTCGATCTGCTTGATCCGCGCCACGGCGGTGTCCACACCCCACGCCGCATTGGCGTCGACCCGAATCGCACCGTCCGTGCCGAGCGCATCGCGCACCGCCGCCACCCGGTCCAGATCCTCGGCGAGCGAATCAGGGTGGTCGGCCACCTTCACCTTGGCGGTGCGGCAGCCCGACGCGGCCACGATCTCCCGGGCCCGCTCGGCATCCACCGCGGGCACCGTGCAGTTGATCGGCACCCGCTCCCGCACCGGCTCCGGCCAGCCCACCGTCATCTGCTCCACGGCCGTGGCCAGCCACCCCACCGCCTCCCGATCGTCGTACTCGGGAAACGCACAGAACTCACCCCACCCGCGTGGCCCCGGAATCACCATCCCCTCGCGAACCGTGATCCCGCGGAACCGAGTTCGCATGGGAATGGCGTACACGACCGCGGCGTCGAAGTCCGGTGCACTGAGGTGCTCGCTCACCACCGGCAGCCTACTCACCTCGGGTTCCGGTCGCCGCCGACCTGCGGCCTCGCCCGTGTTCCGGTCGTCGTTGGTCTGCGGGCTTGTCTCGTGTTTCGGTCGTCGTTGGTCTG
Organism: Nocardia sp. CC213A; assembly: GCF_030766805.1. NCBI lineage: Bacteria > Bacillati > Actinomycetota > Actinomycetes > Mycobacteriales > Nocardiaceae > Nocardia > Nocardia sp. CC213A. The sequence continues at coordinate 174,441 of NZ_JASFXA010000016.1, read as the reverse complement.
CGGGCTCACCTCGCGTTCCGCCCGCCGCCGGTCAGCGGACACGCCTGAGCTCTGCTCGCCGGGACGGTGGGCCGCTCGTGTTCTGCTCGCCGCCGACCGGGCGGAACTCCTTCGTGTCTGCTCGTCGCCAGGCCGCGGAAACCGTCGGTGCCACGGGAATCGGAGTGGCGTTGCGGCCGCGCCACGACGACAATGCGGAAGGTATTCGTTCCACAACCGGGGGGAGCCCGCCATGCCCGCGCCAGACGACTCGCGCCACCCCGGTCCGGATACGCCGCGACCACACCCGGCCTCCGATGCGCCCCGACATCCCGGGCGGCCGCAGCAGGGCTCACGCTATCCGGGCGGGCAGGTGGTGCCGGAGCCTGGGCGGCTGTCGGAGCCGTGGGAACCCGGTGCCCGGGGACTCAATCCCGACCCGACGCCGACCCAGCAGTCGGACGGCCGCCCGCTGCCGCCGCGTGGAGCCACCCGCCCCCCGTATCCCGCGGGCGGTCCGGGCGCAACATTCGGAACCCCGGGCAGGCCACCGCAATCACCGGGTGAGCCACTGCGATCACCGGGTGGGCCCGCTGGTGTCCCGGGCGGACCGGCCCGTCCGATCGGTACTCCGGGCGGACCTGGATCCATTCCGTACGGACCTCCCGGTGCTCCGATCGGTCCGGTTCCGGGTGGCGGTCCCGGTCGCCGGGTTCATCCCGGAGAATCGCGACCGCAGGGTCCATCCGGCGAATTCCGCGATGCCGCACCGCATCCGGACGTTCCTGGTGCGCCCGGCGTACAGCGGGGATATCCCCGGAGCGGTGCGCAGCCGGCGGTGGAGTCACCGGCGCAGCCCGCGGGTGACGGGATGTCCGCGACCCGAAGCGACAGTGCCGCAATGGAGTCCACGCCGCGCCAGCCACTGCGGAAGCAGGATCTGCTGCTCGCGACCGCCGTGTACGCGGTCGGGGTGGTGGTCGCCCTCTTCTGGGCCTACGACCTCTTCGGCAAGGCATTCGACCTGATCCGCAACCGCTGCACCGCACAGCGCGATTTCTCGGTGCAGTGCACCGTGATTCGTCCGCCCGCGCAGGCGCTGGTGGGTTTCGTGATCGCCGGTGGCGGCATCACCCTCGCCCTCGGTTGCGCCCTGGTGCTCGCCGCCGTCTCGGCCGTGACTCGCCGCAGCGCCTGGCTCTGGCCCGCCATCGCGCTGCCGGTGATCGTGATATCCGGTGCGGTGGGGCATTTCCTGGTCGGCGGCGCTGTCGGCTGACGCACTCAGACCAGCAGTTCTCCGGGGCGTTCCTGTGGCGCTGCGGTGGTGGGCGGCTGCTTCACGATGCCGACGATCTGGCCGGAGCTGATCGTGCGTTGCTTCTCGTAGACACCGTCGACCCCGTCCGGTCCGGTGGTATTGCCCTCGATGGTGTAGATGGTGTCGCCCACCCGGGCGACGACGATTCCGACATGGTCGGGTTCTCCACCGTCCCAGTTGAAGATGACCATATCGCCGGGTTCGGCGTCGTAGGGGGATGCCGCCAGCCCCATGCTCTGCGCGTCGTTCCAGATAGCGGGTACGTAGTTCTTGTTGGTCCAGTCGACCTGATGGCCCGCTTGATCCCAGACCCAGTCGGCGTACGACGCGCACCACGCGTCGTTGATGTTGTACGGGGCGTTCACGGAGTTGTTGCCGAATTCGCGGACGCCGAGTTGACTCCGGGCCGCCGCGAGGGCACGGGCCGCGGGATCGGTGACGTCGGACGCCACATAGCTCGCATTGGTGGGCGTCCAGGGAGTGGTCCCGTTGTAGCGCGCCACGGGTGCCACGGGCGCTACGGGAGCCGAGTAGCTCATCGGCGCGGGATGGGAGCGGTCGATATCGCCGGCATGATTCCGGCTCGTCGCCGAGGCGTTCTCCACCGCACCATGGACATCCGACACCGCGTTGAGCACCAGGCGGAGCGCCTGCATGTTCTGCGCGGCGGTCAGCGGCAGATACTCCACCGTATTCCCGTCGGAGTCCAGATCGCGTACATCGGTGCGTTCGGTGATGCCGCGGAGTTCGGTGTCGAGACGTTCGATGCGCTCCTTGATCGACACATATGTCGAATTCGACAGGTCGAAGGTCGCGAACGCGGAATCGCGGACCGCGTCGCCCTGCTCGTCGATCTGCCGCTTCTCTTCGTCCACCTCGCTTTGACGCGAGGTATAGTCCTCGGCCATCACCGCCTCACCCGGCGGAGCGGACAACCCCTTGTCGCTGAACAACCGCCGCTCGTCCATCCAGCTCACCAGGTCGGGTTGTCGCCTCCCCTCTCCGGAGGCGAAGAGCAGGATCGCGGTCTCGAAGTACTCCTCCGCGGCCTCGATGGTCGATTTCACGAAGCCGCCAGCGATCTTGGGAACGTACAGATCGATGAACCCGACCAGTTCCGCGCGACTGGTCATGGCAGCACCGGGCCCGCACTCGATCCGGCACGACTCGGTATCGGCTGGTTTGCGCACACCATCGTTAACCTCGTTCACCCATGGGCATCGGACGGTCTATCGCCGAGTATCGGGCATTCCCGTCCTTGGGAATTCCGCGATCGGTCATGCTGGGGTCATGGCGCAGTGGTGGCAGCCGCCGGTGCGCTGGACGGATCGCCTTGCCACCGTGGTGATCTACGCTCTCGCGTGCGCCACGGCGGTCTTCGCGGCGAGAACCGTTCCGGTGTACGAGATAGCGACACGTGAATCGGGCGACACCCGATACCTCCCCCTGGCCTACGCCGTCGCCTGGTTCGGCATCGCCACCTCCCTCATGCTGGTGGCCCTGTGGATAGCCCGCGCCATCCGCTGGAAGCTGCGCACCTGGACCCTGGCCCTGGTCGCCTTCCCCCTCATCGCCGGTTCCTGGATACTCGGCTTCCTCATCGCCGTCATCTCGGCCTGACCACACTGACCCGCACGTTTCGGTCATTCCAGGCTGTTCCTGCTAAGGTTCCTGCCGCACCACTCACGAGTGCACGCGCCATTAGCTCAATTGGCAGAGCAGCTGACTCTTAATCAGCGGGTTCGGGGTTCGAGTCCCTGATGGCGCACCATTTTCCTGTCTCAAAGAGACCATCTGCGTGTTCCAGTGCGACTGGAACACGCTTTTTTCACCACTAGACCACCACCGATCGGTCTGCGTGCCGAGAATGGGTGCTCCAGTGCCCACTTGAACACGGAAGCAGTCGACAGCAGCTGCACCGAATCGGACCTTACCGTCAACGGCGAGGTGCCCTGCCCTCGCCGGTTGGCTGCGATGTCGCGGATTACGGTCCGTATCGGACTGAGTTGCCCTCGACAGGGTCCACTGCGGGGTGGTCCGGCTAAGCTGATCAGCCTGGCGGGCGGTAGGTGAGCAGATCTCCTGGCTGGCAATGGAGTTCGCGGCAGAGCGCACTGAGGGTGCTGAAGCGAATAGCCTTGGCGCGGTCGTTCTTCAGAACGGACAGGTTCACTACGGTGACGCCGACTCGGGATGCGAGTTCAGCCAGCGTCATACCTCGTTGCGCCAGCAGCCTATCCAGCTGGATCTCGATCCCCTGCTGCTCGGGGTCGGCCATCAGACGAGCCCGTCGGCGTCCGCGCGCAGGATCGCTCCCCGGCGGAGGACCTCCGCGATGGCGGCCACGAGCAGGCCGCCCAGTAGGTAGCCGAATTGGATCGTGACCGTCACCGGAACAGCGGCGGAGACAGCGGTGCCGCGCAACAGCAGTGCGGTCGTGCCGGTCTCGACGACCGGTTCGAGGACGCCCATGGCCAACACCGTCGCCGCGATGATGCGCAGCCGCGTGACGTTGCGCGTGGCGAACACCTCGCCGGTACGCAATGTGCGAATCACCTTCAGGAGCAACAGCAGGATCATCAGCAGGAGAACCCCGCCGAACACGCCTGGAAGCGCCAGCAACACCCGCTGCGCGAAGCTCGGGTCGACGACGACGATCTCCGCTCGTTCGAGCCCGCGCACGACGATCCCGTCACCACCGAGCCCCTCCGGCGACTGGGTTCCGAACTTCAGCGGAACCTCCCGACCGTCGAAGGGGTCGAGCACCCCGACCGCGCCCAGTACCGGCACCAGCAGCATGAACACGCCGACGACCAGCGCTGCCAGCCCGAAAGCCAGTTCCAGCGCACGCTGATCACCCCGGCTCCACCACGCCTTGTCCACGACGCACCCCATATCGTTTATCGATAGTATCGATAAACGATATGGTCGCGTCAAGCCCGAAGGTTCGGACCGGCTGCGTCAGAGCGTCTTCTGCATGGACTGCGCGGATTGCACGGCCGCCGCGATCCGCGCGGGCAGTTCGTCGAGGGTGCGCTGGAGCTGGTCCAGCTTGGCCGGGATGTCCTGCGACAGCTCATGGGCGTGGGCGTCGGCGTTGAGGACGAAACCGGCGAGGGTGTCGATGGGCTCGTCGGTGTGGCGGCGCGCCGACCGGGAGGAATACCGTTGGGTGAGTTCGCGGTGAATGTCGGCCAACATGTGTGCCTCGTCGGGCGTCATATCGTTGATTTCCTCTCTGCGGTGTGGATCGGCGACCTGCGCGACGGCGATGCCGCCTGGCGGATGAGTTCGCCCGCCCCTACTTGCCAACAGCTGGCGGACGTCGAACGTCCACCGAGTTGATCATCCACGCCGCCTGATCGACTGTTAACAGCCTCGGCAACAACGGATTTCAGCCGCGCCGTCCGATCACTCGTCAGAGTTTGCGGCGGTATGGTGTGCGGCGTGCGAGATTTCAGGGCGGGCTTGGGCTATCTGCTCAATGGACAACGGTGGATGACCCGGCATCGGCAGGACTACGGTTTCGGGCTACTACCGGGGGTTCTCACATTGGCTCTGTACGCCGTGGCGCTGGTCGCGCTCGCGGTGTGGGGCTACGATTTGGCCGCGGCGATCACGACGTTCGCCGATGACTGGCCTAATCCGTGGGCGGGGCTGTTTCGCGGGTTCATCACGGCGCTACTGTTCGCCCTGTTCCTGTTTCTGGCGGTGCTCGGCTTCACCGCGGTGACATTGGTGATCGGGCAGCCGTTCTACGAGGCGCTCTCGGAACGGGTCGACCGCTCGGTGTCGCCGGACGGCACCGCTCCCGAATCCGGTCTGCCGCTGTGGCGGGAGCTGTGGACATCGGCCCGCGACAGCCTGCGGATCCTGGTGCGGGCCGGGTTGTGGGGCGTGGGGCTGTTCGTGCTCGGTTTCCTGCCGGTCGTGGGGCAGACCGTGATTCCGGTGGTCGCGATTCTGGTCACCGGGTTCTTCCTGACCGAGGAGCTGACCGCGGTCGCGTTGCAGCGTCGCTCGATCGAGTTGCGAGAACGGCTGGTCCTGTTGCGGTCTCGCAAGATGCTGGTGTGGGGTTTCGGGGCTCCGCTGGCCGCCGCTTTCCTCGTGCCGGTCGTCGCGGTCTTCCTGATGCCGGGCGCGGCGGCCGGTGCCACGCTACTGGCTCGCGATCTGCTGGGCGAGGACGAACACGACACACCGAACGAGGCCGACCCCGCCAATGCTGACCGCGCACCCGATCAGCATCGACACGACACGACATCACCGCAGCGGCAGGACTTTTCGGTGTAGTCCGCGACGATCGCGACCGAAGGCCGGGCCGCTACTGCATGGCGAAGTGCAGCAGCGCCTGCATATCCCCCTGCTTGATCTTGCCCTTGCGATCCAGCACCTCCAGCTGCCAGTCCGGGCCGTTGCGGAACGCGCGGCAGATCGCGTTGGCGTTGTCGGCGCCCAGTAGCGAGGGCCAGATGTCGGCGACCTGCTGGCTGCTGCCGCCGCTGGCGTCGTAAACCTTGAACGAGATGTTGTTGGCCTTCTCGAAGGAGCTGCCCTTCTTGAACGCGGCGGCCACGAACACGATCGCCGTGATGGCGGTCGGCACGTTGGCGAAGGTGACGTGCACGGTTTCGTCGTCGCCGGCGGCCGCGCCGGTCTGCTCGTCGCCGGTGTGGGCCACGGAGCCGTTGCCGAGCGGGTCGAGCGAATCCAGCCCCGCGAACCGCACCGGGTCACTGCCCTGCATGAGTATCGCGATCAGGTCGAGGTCGACGCCCTTCTTACGACGCGCGATGCCGAGCAGCCCGCCGCTGGCTCCCGCGGAGGGATCCCAGCTGACCCCGACACTCAACTTCGCGATGCCGGCGAGATCGGCGGCACCGTGTTCTTTCCTGAGCGTAATCACAGCTCACAACCTATCTAGCGTTCGTATCACGTTGCGGCACCGGGAATTCGGCGCGAGTCAGATGGTGACCCCGAAGTCGCGGGCGATCCCGGTCAGCCCGGACGCGTACCCCTGACCGGTGGCCCGGAACTTCCACTCCGCGCCGTTGCGGTACAGCTCACCGAACACCATGGCGGTCTCGGTGGAGGCGTCCTCGGACAGGTCGTAGCGGGCCAGCTCGGTCCCGTTGGCGCGGTCGACCACGCGGATGTAAGCGTTGCGGACCTGTCCGAAACTCTGTCCGCGCGAATCGGCGTCGTAGATCGAGACCGGGAACACGATGGTGTCGATGGTGGGCGGGGTGTTGGCCAGGTCGACATTGATGACCTCGTCGTCGCCCTCGCCCTCACCGGTGCGATTGTCGCCGGCGTGCTCGATGGCGCCCTCGGGGGACTTCAGGTTGTTGAAGAACACGAAGTGCCCGTCCGAGACGACCTTCTTGTCCGCACCGAGAGCGATGGCGCTGGCGTCGAGGTCGAAGTCGGTGCCCGTGGTGGTGCGCAGGTCCCAGCCCAGGCCGACGGCCACCGCAGTCAGGTTCGGGGCCTGCTTGGTCAGCGACACATTGCCGCCCTTGGTCAGACTGACACCCATTCCGATTTCTCCTATCGATCATCACGGCGGCCGAGTTCCGGCCCACCGAAAACACCCGGCTCACACCGGGACAACACCACCGGGCCCAGTCGAAGCGGGCCACGGAAACGCCCTGCGATCGCACGCCGCCCAGCCTGGTACCGCCCCCTTGGCCCCGGTCGGACTGCCGATCGCCGCACCGCGAACGTACGTTCGCTGCAATGGCATTCGACGCGGATCGACCCAAAGTCGTACTGGGACTGTCCATGTCGTCCGCGCCAGGCATGACTTGACACTAGCACGTAGCGCTGTATGGATTGCCGCGCTGTCGAGTCGCGGATCGCGTGCGGCTGCCACCGATCTTCGAGTACGGTTCCTGATCGCTGAGGCTGTGTGCCTCAGCGATCAGGAACCGGGTGTTACCGCGTGTTGGCCGCAACGGTGGGAAGCAGTCGTTGCAGCACGTCGGTGATGGTGATCAGCCCGACCAGTTGGCCGGTGTCGGGGGTGGTGACCACGGCCAGATGATTGCGGGCTTCACGCATCGTGCGCAGGGCTTCGTACACCGGCACGGTGGTGGTCATGGTCAGCACCGGCCGCATCAGATCTCTCGCGCTGGTTCGCGGGGCGGCGGTGAGGCTGTCTCGCACATGGACGACGCCGTGGATCGCACTCGGGTCGCGGACCAGCAGCCGGAGGTGACCGGTGGTGCGGGATGTCGTTTTGATCGTGTCCAGGTCGGCGTCGGGGGTGACGGCGCTGGGTGTGGGGTTGGGCCGCACGATGTCGGCGATGGTGAGGCTTTCCAGTTCCAGTGCGCTGGTGAGGTTGCCGTGGTAGCGCTCGTCGAGGGTGCCGACGGTGGCGGAGTGCTCGACGAGGTGGCGCAGCGCGGCGGGGTCCTGCCCGGCTTCGACCTCGTCGACCGGGGTGACGCCCACCTTGCGCAGGCACCAGTTGGCCATGCGGTTCAACGCGGTCAGCAGCGGCCGGGTCAGCCCCATGAACGCTCGCATCGGGATGGCCAGCATGGTCGCCGACTTCTCCGGGTGTGCGATCGCCCAGGACTTGGGTGCCATTTCCCCGACCACCAGGTGCAGGAAGGTCACGATGACCAGCGCCAGCACGAACCCGGCGACATCGGCGAACCACAGCGGGGCACCGAAGTTCTCGAACAGCGGCGTCAGCCAGTGGTGCACAGCGGGTTTGGTGATCGCACCCAGGGCCAGGGTGCACACGGTGATGCCGAGCTGGGAACCGGCCAGCAGCACCGACAGCTCCGAGGAGCTGCGCAGCGCCGCACGGGCGGCGCGACTGGTGGGCGCGGCGTCTTCGAGCCGATGCCGCCGCGCGGCGATGAGCGCGAACTCCACGGCGACGAAGAACGCACTGGCCGCGATCAACGCGAACGTGATCGTGGCGATCGTCCAGGGATTACTCATCCGCGCCGGTCTCCTGCTCGACTCGAACGGACATGAACACCGAGGAGGGCACCCGCTTGTCCACTCCGCGCACCTGCACGACCAGCGTGCGCGCGACCGGCCGGTGCTCGGCGGCGTAGTCGGCGCCGTTGGGCGGCAAGGCGATCTCAACGCGGTCACCGGCCTCGGGCAGGCCGCCGAAGGTCGCGATGACCAATCCGGCGAGGGTTTCGTAGTCTCCTGCGGGCAGGTGCAGATCCAGCAGACGCTCGATCTCGTCCAGGTGCAGATCACCCGCGACGAGCCAGCCCTCACCCTCGGCGACGATGTCGGATTCGGTGACGGCGTCGTGCTCGTCGGCGATCTCGCCGACGAGTTCCTCGGCGATGTCTTCGACGGTGACGATGCCGGCGAACCCGCCGTATTCGTCCACCACCAAGGCCATCTCGTCCTTGGCCGCACCGAGTTGGGCGACGACCTCGGGCAGCGGCAGGGATTCGGGCACCATGACCGCGGGCCGCAGCCTGGCACCGGCGGTCCCGGTGGGCGGGCCGTCGAGTAGGTCGTGCAGATGAATGACACCGCGCAGGTCGTCGTTGGTGGCGCCGACGACCGGGTAGCGGGTATGACCGGACCCCATGCGCGCCAGGACCGCGGAGACCGGCTCGTCCACGTGCACGGTGTCCACCCGCGAGCGGGGAATCATCGCGTGCTCGGCAGTCCCGGTCGGGAAGTCGAGGATGCGGTCGAGCAGCGTGGACAGCTCGCGCGGCAGTTCCCCGGCGTCCCGCGAGGCGGCGACGATGTGCTCGAGGTCGCGGGGGGTGGCCGAGTGTTCGACATCGTGCACCGGCTCGATGCGCAACGCGCGCAGCAACAGATTGGAGGACTGGTCGAACAGCCAGATCAGCCAGCCGAACACCTTCAGATACACCGTGGTCGACATCGCCAGCCATCGGGCCACGGGCTCGGGGCGGGCGATGGCGAGATTCTTCGGGAACAGTTCACCGAAGACCATCTGCACGATGGTGGAGAACGCGATGGCAGCCACGGTGCCTACCGCGACGCCGACCGCGGTCGGCACGCCCACCCCGCCGAACAGTTCGCCGAGTCCTCGCCCGATCAGTGGTTCGGCGACATAACCCACCAGCAGTCCGGTGACGGTGATGCCGAGCTGAGCGCCCGAGAGCATGAACGAGGTGCGGCGCGTGACGGACAGGGCGCGACCGGCGGCGGTGTCGCCGGCTTCGGCGCGGGCCTTGAGGCGGGATCGGTCCACGGCCATGAACGCGAATTCCTGGGCGACGAAATACCCGGTCAACGCGGTGATGAGCAGGACAACCAGAATGCCGAGGAGGATGCTCAACGCGGTCAGCACGAGCTCACCTCGGCGCTAGGTTGCGGAGGAGGGTCCGCAGGGGGCGGGCTGGGTTTTCGATATTTGCGCTTCGCGCGTTTCATGGCCTCTCTCATTCGAGAAAACGGATGTGGGACCGGGAATAGATCAAGGTACGGCGCCGACGCCGGGACGGATTCGGGGCCGCGACGGCCCCGGCCGCGTTCGAGGCCGGGGCTCGCTTTCCGGGTCCGTCTGCGGCGCAGTGCTATTCGCTACCGGCCCGGGGTTCGGATCATTTGCTGCCCGGCGCCCACTTCAATCCCCAACCGTAGGCACGGTCGAGATCGGCCTGATTGCCGCGGATGTAGTCGACCTCGCGTTGCACGGTCACTCCCTGACCGCTACTGGTCAGCAACGCGATCGCGCAGATCCGCGCGCCCTCCACCGCGGAATCCAACCGGACCTCGACCTGTGGGCCCGCGGTCGGGAACATGGTGACCACCCCGTCGACCGCGGCCCAGTTCGGCGCGCCCTGGTAGATCATCGCGAAGACCAGAATCCGTCGGAACACCTCCGGCCGTTCGAGATTGATGTTCAGGTTCTCACCACCCGCGGCGGCGCCGGTGCGGTCGTCGGCGTCCAGTGCCACGAAGGGCGGGGTGTGCAACGCGCCGAAGCTGTTGCCCAGCGCTTGGATCACGCCCTTGGTGCCGTCGGCGAGTTCGTAGAGGCAGCCCAGGTCCAGATCGACACCGCCGCCGAGTCCGGTCAGCTTCGCCAGGAATCCGGTCTTGCGCGGCGCCGCACTGGTCCAGTTCAGATTCACCCGCATCACGCCCTGGCGCTCACCGGCTTTGGTGAGGCTGACGCTGCGCTCGGTCTTGGTGAGCGTGACCTTGCTCAGGCTCACCGCCGACGACCCGGTCGCGGTGTCGGGCTTCTTGGTGTAATCGATTGCCACGTGGTCCCTTTGGTCGATTCGTCGTCAGATGTTGACGCCGTAGTCGCGGGCGATGCCCGCCAACCCCGAGGCGTAGCCCTGCCCGATGGCACGGAACTTCCATTCCGCGCCATTGCGATACAGCTCGCCGAACACCATCGCGGTCTCGGTCGAGGCGTCCTCGGTCAGGTCGTAGCGGGCCAGCTCCGCGCCGTTGGCACGGTCCACGACGCGGATGAACGCATTGCGGACCTGCCCGAACGACTGTTGCCGCGCCGTCGCGTCGTGGATCGACACCGGGAAGAAGATGCTGGTGATGGTCGGCGGCGTATTGGCCAGATCGACGTTGATCACCTCGTCGTCACCCTCACCCTCGCCGGTCAGGTTGTCGCCGGTGTGCTCGATCGTGCCCTCGGGGGAACGCAGGTTGTTGTAGAACACGAAATGCTGATCCGACACCACCTTGTGGTTCTCACCGGTCGCGATCGCGCTGGCATCCAGATCGAAATCGGTCCCGGTCGTCGACCGCACATCCCAGCCCAAGCCCACCGACACCGCGGTCAGATTCGGCGCCTGCTTCGACAACGACACATTGCCGCCCTTGGCCAGACTCACACCCATTACTCGTTCACTCCTCTATTCATCGGGGTTGGCGGCAGACCTCGCACGGTCCACCAGATTCTTGCGGGTATCGATCCGGAACGAAAAGAATGTGCACCCGCGAATGCGGGGGCAGTGGTGCATCCCCCATGGGCTCAACCCATTCCGGCAAGCTGGAATACCCACAGCGCGATCGCGGCACGTGGTCGATGCTCACAGTGTCAGTCGGCGAATCGCTCGCCACGTCGGTGACGGATACGCGCGGTGTGACGATGATCGACAGCAGATAGCGACCGCTGGCCTCCGAGGCAGGCCGACTCTGCGCATCGGCCCTGAAACCGATCGGCCGCTCCGGCTGCGCCGCTGCCCTGTCTATCGCCACCATCATCAGGCATGCCTCACAGTAGCACGCAGCACTGTACGGTTCGGTCTAGCCTGATAAGGGTGTCGTCACCCGCCGAGACGCGCGTGCCCCACGAAAGAGCTTGCTACACACACGAGTTCCGATCCTCTCAGCGAAGCGCCATTGCGCCCCCGGGCGGTGCACGCTGAGCGCGGCTCGGAATTCCTCACGGTAGCACGGGCCACTGTATGGTTGAGATCCATTGCGGAAGGAGGGTGCTGATGACGGAGGTTCTGGTCAAGATCGGCGACCTCGCCGCGCGCGCCGAGGTCAGCGCCCGCACCATCGACTACTACACCGGTTTGGGTCTGCTCGTTCCCGCGCAACGCAGCGCGGGCAACTACCGTCTCTACGATCCCGCCGACGTCGACCGCATCCACCTCATCCGACGCCTCGAGGCACAAGGCATCCCCCTGGACGAGATCGCCACGGCGCTCAAATCCCAGCCCGCCAACGTCGGCGAACTCCTGGCACGGATCGACGACGACCTCAAGATTCTGCAGACCGCCGCCGAGGCCGCACCCAGCGAAGTCCACGGGCTGCTCAATATCATCGCCGCCCGCGTGCACTCACTGATCACTCTCGCCCTGCAAATCCCGCCCGACATCCCCATCCTCTAGCCGCACAGTGAAGAGCGATGCACGGCAAGAGCCAGGCGCTCAGTCTTGCGCGAAACCGTTCGGGAACTCGATCATCGTGTCGGTTTCCAGAATGATCGACGACTGCGCTGTCACCAGCAGATGCACATAACCGTCCGGCCGAGGCAGACTCACGACCTGCGGCTGACCATGCCGGGCCGCCGCGATCGCCCGCACAACGGTGTCGATGCGATCGCCCGGGACGTCGTACCACAAGCCCTCGAACCGAATCCGACTGGACACCAGGCTCCCTTCACAGTGTGAACGGCACTCACAGTAGAGCAAGAAGTCTCCGGCTGCGCCTCAGTCCACCGACGAACCCGCGGCATGCCCGAGCACCGCGGGCGACAAGGACGGTCGTCACAGGTATCGCGTGATCTGCTGTGCCGCCTCCACCGGATGCCCGGCATGAATGGGGTGACCCAGTGCCTGGATCTTCCACACGTCGTCCTCGCGATGCAGCTTCGCGACGACCATGCCGGTGTGCGGACCGCCCGCGGACAGGTCCGCGCGAGTCAGCTCGGCGCCGGTGGTGCCGTCGATCAACCGCCAGAACGCATTGCGGACGCTGTCGAAGGTGTGCCCGGCGTAGGAGGTGATGGTGAAGACGATGGCGGTCACCTGCGATGCCAGCCGGGTCAGGTCGACGGCGATGACCTCGTCATCGCCCTTACCCTCCCCGGTGAGATTGTCACCGGAATGCCGAACCGCCCCATCACGGGTGACCAGCCGCCCGAAATAGGCGGCATCGACAAGAGCGTGACCGAAGAACACCAATGCCGCCGCGTCGAGGTCGATCTCGACCGGGCGCATCCCCCACCGGCCGCGCACGGTGATCGGATCCCAGCCCAGCGCCATCTTCACGAACGACAGATCCGCACCCTGCTTGCGCAGCGGCACGGCTTGCCCCGGACGCAGAACGGGAGCGATCGCCGCTTCCTGTGCCCGCACCGGTCGCTGCGGTGAATTGTGCACGGCCACACCGTGATCGGTGAGCAAAGCCGCGAAACCACCCCGATGACCACGACCCACCGCACGCGCGAACCATCCGTCGTCACCGCGAACCAGATCGACCGCGGCGACGCTGTGCTCGCCGCCGAGACCGTCGATCACGTACTCGTAGAGCGGATTACCGCGATCGTCGGCGACGGTGACATGCGGGGGCGGATGGTCGCCGAAGCGACCGTTGCGGTCGTCGAGGGTCACGACCACCCGAATGCGATCGATACCGGCGGGAACCCCCGGCAGACTGATCGTCATCGAGCTCTGCCCGGGAACCAGCCGCACGCCCGACCCTGCGGCGTGGTTGTAGAACACCAGATCTTCGTCGGTCCGCACCGCACCGCTCGCGGTGAGCAACAACGCGGCCACATCCACTCGGGCGCTGTGGTGCACCGTCACGGTGAGATCGGCAATGCCGAGTCCGCCGGTTTGTCCTTGGGTCAGCAGTGCGGCCACGCCGCCACTCTACGGTGACGATCAACCACGCGGGCAACACCGAACACAGATCGTTCCCGGTGCGCGACACCGCTGCGACGTCCCGGTTACGTCGCCGAATGCGGTCTCGCCGCGGCAACCGTGCACCGTTGCCCGAATCGGTGGCCTGCGAAACCTGGTGCGCGGGTATCAAGATCGGTCCTGGCTACCATGTCCACACAACCCTGACGGGTGCGGGTGAACAACAGGAGCCAATACCGCGTGACCGACGAAGACCGGCCCGCCACCGGGCGGCACTCCCGCCCTGCGCCGTGGGAACGTACCGATCGATTCCCCACCCGCTCAGCGCACACCACCCCGGACGAACCAACCCGCCACCAGTCCCTGCCCGCGCCGTGGATGACCGCGGTCACCGACCAATATCCGCCCGCCCCCGAGTCCGCGCCAGCGCCGCGATCGAGGCGTGAGCGCCGCCGCTCGGCCGAGCGTGCCAGCCGACGACGGGTCCGGGTCCTCGGGCGTGGCGTCGTCACCGTCGTGTCGGTACTGACGCTGCTGGGCACCGGCGGGGCGTGGCAGTACCTGCACGCCATCGACGACGGCTTCACCCACGTCGACGCGCTCGACCTCGACTCCGAAGACGTGGTCGATCCGGGCGGGCAGCGCGGTGACGAAACCTTCCTGATCGTCGGCACCGACAGTCGTGCTGGAACGAACGGGCAGATGGGTGCGGGCTCCGCCACCGATGTGGAAGGCGCACGCGCCGACACCGTCATGCTCATCACCATCCCCGCCAACCGGCAACGCGTCGTCGCCGTCTCCTTCCCCCGCGACCTCGATGTCTCCCGCCCGGCGTGCCCGGTGTGGGACAACGCCACCGCCGGCTACTCCGACCAAACCCTGTATGCCGCCGACGGTGTCAAACTCAACGGCGTCTACGCCGAAGGCGGACCCCGCTGCCTGGTCAAAGTCATCCAGAAGATCTCAGGACTGCGCATCGGGCACTTCATCGGCATCGACTTCGCCGGCTTCGAAACCATGGTCGACCAGATCGGCGGCGTCGAGGTCTGCACCCCCACCCCGCTCATCGACGACCTGCTCGGCGCGGTGCTGCCCACGGCGGGGCGCCAAACCATCGACGGCGCAACCGCCCTCGATTATGTGCGGGCCCGTCACATCCGCAGCGACCCCACCAGCGACTACGGGCGCATCAAACGCCAGCAACGGTTCCTGTCCGCGCTGCTGCGCTCGGCGCTCTCGGGCAAGGTGCTGCTCGACCCCGGCAAACTCAACAGCGTCATCACCGCCTTCGCCAACCAGACGTTCGTCGAGAACGTCACCCCGCAAGACCTGCTCACCCTGGGCCGGTCCCTGCAGAACGTCAATGCCGGCGCGGTCACCTTCCTCACCGTCCCCACCGCGGGCACCAACGACGCCGGGAACGAGATCCCTCGCATGAGCGATATCCGCGCCATCTTCGGCGCCATCATCGACGACACCCCGCTGCCGGGCGAGGAGCGCACCCCGATGCCGGTCACCACCACCCTCGCCGCGGCCGTCCCCGCCACCGACCCGGCCGAGACCGTCGACCCCGAGCAGATCACGGTACGCGTCGCCAACGCCACGACCACCCCGGGACTGGCTTCGACCACAGCGACCGAACTCGCCGGTTATGGCTACACCATCGCTTCGGTGGGAAACCATCCCGAAACCAGCAGCGACACCGTCATCCGTTTCCCCGCCGGACAACGCGCCGCCGCCGACACCCTCGCCACACTGGTGCCCGACGCCGCACTGGAAGAAACCACCGAGAACACCGACGGCATCGACCTGATCCTCGGCACCGACTACACCGGCATCCTCACACCACTCGATACCGACACCACCGCGACGGCGCTGCCGACCGATCTCACCATCACCAACGCCGCCGACGACACCTGCGCCTGACCACAGCCATCGAAAAAGGTCGCCCGGTAGCGCATTTCGTGCGCGTGAACAGTGGCGACTCGCGCCGGAGCCTGGCCGGTCACGCCGCCGAAGAATGCCGCCTGTGCCCCCACGGCGCGCGGGTGCCGAGGAATGTCACCACCAACACCACGGTCAGCACTGCGGCGCCGCCATCGGTCACCACCGTCGGCAATATCCCCGAGATGCCGAATTCCTCACGCGCGGCGGTGAACATCTCCGGCGGCACCAGCACCAGGCCCGCCGCCTGTGTCGCGTTCACCAGCACGACGATCCAGAACAGCCAGGGCCACGGACGACGCAACAACCCCAGCATTCCCACGGCGTTGCCCACGATGTAGAGCGAGCCGGCCAATCGGAAGACAATGAGGAACCACGGCATGGCGTCGGCCGCGGCGGGGTCGGCCAGCTCCATCATGCGATCCAGCGTTTCGAGGTCCACGATGACGAAACACTGCACCGCGGTGCCGAGGGTGAACACCGCCGAGGCGACACCGGTGGCCATCAGCAGCGCGCCGGGCCACCGGTGCGCCCAGCCGCTCATGAATCCGACGACCACACCGGAGACTGGAGTGGACACGGGGATCTCCCAGCGCTCGAACAGCTTTCACTCATCGTGCCCGTCACGACATCGGCACCGCATCCGGGAGATCCCCGAAACCCGACCCTGAATCTCGGCACTGACCGTAGTCGTCGCAACGACGACCGATTCTCCGCGCGTGGGGCGTCCGCGCAAGCACACGGGTCACCAGCGATGCCGCGATCCGGAATCCGTGTCCGACAAGGAATTCTGTCGCCGCGCGCTCGATCTCCTCCAGGGTGCACTGGTCTCGTTCGCCAAGGATGCTGTGCCAGGGTGCCCCCTGAGACTCAGCGGATTCTGTTTCGGCGCGGACGAACTCGGTGCGCTACTCGATCCGGTCGTGAAAGTGCGCCATAGTCACGAGGCTGCGGGCCATGGGACCGGCGTGGTCGCCGGTGGTCGCGCGGTCAGCCCTTGACCACCTGGGTACCGCCCGCGAAGTTGTCGTGCCAGCCCTGTTTGGTCGAGCTCGAACTGACCGTGACCGCGATCGCGATGGCCGAGATGAACCAGAGCAGCCCGCCGACCCACGGAATCAGGTTGAACAGCATGTACGCATTGCGCTTCGCCGACTCCGCGACGCTCGGCTTGTCCGCGCCACCGGACCCGTTGACGTGCAGGCCGAGGGCCTTCTTGCCCGGCGTCGACCCGGTCGCCACCTCGAACAACACGAAGTACAGGAACCCGAATCCGGCGCCAGGCAGGATCGACACCCAACTCGGCAGATCCGAAGCCTTGTCCAACACCCAGAACAGGAGGCCGCCGACGATACCGGCGATAATCCAATCGATGAACCGGGCCGCGGCACGACCGCCGATCCCCGCCGGAGTCACACCGATCGGCGCCTGCCCCGGAATCTGCCCATACCCACCCGCGGTCATCATTCCTCCTCGATATCGATCACGCACCGATCCGACCAGGTCTCCATAACGCCCGGCGCAGCGGCAGACCGAGCATCTCACAGATCGCAACACCCCGTCAGCTCCAATCGGGCAGCGTTGTGGCCGCTCAATGCATCTCGGTTCTGTTGAAGCCCAGCGGTTTCCGACCCGAATACTGCTCCGGGTCGCCGTACCATCGCGGACTCGGTCCTCCAGCCCCGTCTGGCCGCGACAGACTATCCGGGGCAGCAACCGCCGCCACCGGTCGCGATCAACCTGTGGTGGCCGCCGCCGACCCGGTGTATCGATGGTTCATGAGCGGCTACTGGTTCAACCTCGCGCTGGTCGCGGTGCTGGTCATCGCGAACGCACTGTTCGCGGGCAGCGAGATCGCGTTGATCTCCCTGCGAGACAGCCAGATCACCCGCCTCGATCGGCAACGCGGGACAGCGGCCGTGCGGATCCTGGTCCGGCTGGCCCGCGACCCCAACCGCTACCTGGCCACCATCCAGATCGGCATCACCCTCGCCGGTTTCCTCGCCTCGGCCACCGCCGCGGTGACCCTCGCCGAACCACTCGCCACCGCACTCGAATTCCTGGGAGCCACCGCCCAACCGGTCGCGGTCATCACGGTCACACTGCTGCTCACCTTCGCCACCCTCGTACTCGGTGAACTCGCCCCGAAGCGGCTCGCCATGCAGTACTCCCAGCGGTGGGCACTACTGGCCGCACGGCCCATCGACCTGCTCTCCCGCCTGTCCCGGCCCATCGTGTGGCTGCTCGCGACAGCCACGGATCTGACCGTGCGCCTGTTCGGCGGGGACCCGAAAGCCAGCCGAGAACAGCTGAGCCCCGCCGAACTCCGGGATCTGGTCGCGGGCCACCGCGGGCTGACCCCGGAACAGCGCACCATCATCCTCGGCGCACTCGACATCCACGAACGCGTCCTCCGGCAGATCCTCGTACCCCGACGCGCCGTCTTCACCCTCCCCGCCGACCTGCCCGTCACCGACGCCTCCCACGCACTGGCACACGCCGGGCACTCCCGCGCCCCCGTGGTCGCGGGCACACACCTCGACGACACCATCGGCGTGGTCAACCTGCGCACCCTGCTCGACGACGCCACCAGCCTCACCGACGCCGCACGCCCCGCTACGGTCCTGCCCGACACCCTCCGTGTCAGCGACGCCCTGCGCCGATTCAAGAACGACCACGAGCAATTCGCCCTCGTGGTCAACGAACACGGCACAGTCGAAGGCATCGTCACTCTCGAAGACCTCCTGGAAGAGATCGTCGGTGAAATCTACGACGACACCGACCGCGACCTCCTCGCCGTACACCACGAACCCGACGGCAGTCTGCTACTGCCCGGCTCGTTCCCCGTCCACGATCTGACTGACCTGGGTGTCGACCTGGCCGATGCACCCGACGGCGACTACACGACAATCGCCGGCATGGCCCTGATCCTCCTCGGCCGGATACCCCGCATGGCGGGCGACCGGTTGCCCCTCACCGACTGGACCATCGAGATCACCGGCACCGACACCAACACCATCACCGAGGTGCGGCTCCACCCCACCCCGCGGCCTCCGCGAACCTGACCGGACTCACGGCGAAGCCCGACCGGACGCCGCGTTCGGCGCGGTCACGTCGCGGTAGCAGATCACGTGCGGTGGCAGGTCGAGGTCCGGAACCCACACGCCCTGGCAGACGTTGTCGGTGCAGCGCCCACCGGGCTACAACCGCTACACCGAGGCTGTGCAATGACCGAGTTGATCCCTGGCGGCAATCTTGTTCTGCCCGCCTGTGTTCTGACCGTACGGGTCCCCGGCCCGTTCGACGTGTCCGCGCTCATCACCGACGACACCAGGGTCCGCGATGACGGCGACTTCGTGTTCTACAACCAGCCGCGCGCGCCCGGCGTCCGCCTGAGCGCCGACACTCTGATCGTCGATCCGGCGGCGCTGCGTCCGGGCGCGGGCCGGGTCACGGTGGTCGTCAGCGCGGCCGAGCCGGGCATGCCGCTGGATCGGTTGCCCTCGCCCACACTGCAGGTCACCGATCCACGGGGCCGCGCGCTGGCCCGGTTCACACCCGGCCGCATCGGGCAGGCGACCGTGCTGCTGCTCGCGGAGTTCTACCGGCGCGGCGGCGAATGGAAGGTGCGGGCGATCGGGCAGGGGTATGCCGACGGGCTGGCGGGAATCGCCCGGGACTTCGGAGTGGACATCGTCGACGACACGACGCCACCGACGAGTGCACCGTCCCCGTCGGCGCTTCCCTCGGTGCCCGCACCCACGATGAATGGCTTCGCGGACCTGATCAACTCGGCCCGCGCAGCGGCCGGATCCCCGCCGATCTCCGAGCACGTGCGCCTGACCGCCGTGGCCCGTGACCACGCCACGGCGATGGCCACAGCCGCTAGTTTCGACGTCGACCGCCCGGACGGCACATCCGTGCATCAACGTGTCGCCGCGGCCGGATACCCCTGCCTGGTCCTGGGCAAGCTCGTGATCTCCGGGCCACGCACACCCACCGAGCTCCTCGAGTTCTGCCTGTCCGACAACAACTTCCGGCGCACAGTGCATGCTCCGGGCTTCACACACGCCGGTCTGGCGCACTACGGCGGCGGCTCGGGCGACATCTACTGGACCCTGCTGCTGGCCGCGCCCCTCACACCGGATCGCCTGGCGCGGACCCAGGCCGACGTCATCGAACTCACCAACCGCGAGCGCATCAGGGCGGGGCTGCCACCGCTGACCCCCGATCCCCTGCTCACCCGGGCCGCGCAAGCGCACAGCGCGGACATGGTGGCCCGTGACTTCTACGCCCACACCTGCCCCGACGGCAGTCGGCCATGGGACCGTGCCGCTGCGGCGGGTTGCACCCGCCGCACGATCGGCGAGAACATCGCCAACGGCTACCACGATCCCGCCGAGGTCGTGGACGGGTGGATGAACAGCCCCGGTCATCGCGCCAACATCCTGAAACCGGACTTCACCCATATCGGGGTCGGCCTCGTCGGTGGCGGCCGCAACGGAACCTACTGGACCCAACTGTTCGGCGCCTGAACCCCCGTATCGCGTCCCCTGGGCGCGCTTGTTACCGGAGTTCTCGGGGCACCCACGCAACAGTGCGCGGCACGGTGGCAAAAGCACCGCCGCCGTCTCATGAGCACCGCTCGGCGCGCCCCTGCGAGATCGCCGGCCGCGCAATATCGTAGAGGCGTGCGTACTTCGGTGCACCTGCTGCTTTTCGTCTGCGCCGTCGCAATGGCGGGAGGCACGTTCGGCCCACTAGTCGGCACGCTGGGAGCCCGGGATGTACGCTTCGCCGACCTACGCGACGGGTTCGCACCCGATCGTGCTCTCGATCAAATCGGTAGCCGGTCAGTCACTTTCACCTCGTCACTGGAGGTGGTACTGCTCGGGGCTGCCATCGCGGTCCTACTGGCCGCGATGATCGGCTCGTACTCGCTGGCATGGCTGGGCGTGCTCTCCGGGCTGGCAACTCTGCTCGCGCTGGCCTGGCGGTTGAACGAGCGGTTCGACCAGCAGTTGAGCACGCAGTATCGCGATCTGTTCTCTGGAGCGTGGGGACTGTATCTGTTCGGCGGAGGGCTGATCGTCGCCCTATTGCTGCTGATGATGCGGCAAGAACGCCGATTTCCCTAGGCGCGGACAGCAAGACGGAACGTCGGGCATTTCAGCGCTCGCCTCGTCGCTCCCGTCGCGTACGTGAATTGCGCCCGTGCACACGCCAACTCGGCTCGGACAACGCCATCGCGCGTGCAATCCGCAATAGCATGGTGTGGCAGGAGCGGGGCTGGAGTTGAATGGCGGTTTGGCGGTACATGATTCGCTGCCGACAGCTACCTTCGTTTGCGACGGGATGCCAGGAGTGGGAGGAGCTGGTGCGGGTGGCCAGGATCAGAGCGCGGGACCGACTGCGATTCTGGTTCGACCGCACGATGGATCGCGGGACTCCGGCCTTGATCGGCTGGCTGGGTCTGGCGTCGGCAGTACTGATCGCGGTGATCACGGTGCTGGCGACACTGCTGGCACCGGCCGATGTCGCGGGGGTCAAGGGCGGCTGGGTGGGTGTGGCGTGGATGAGTCTGCTGCGCACGCTCGATCCCGGGACGATGGGCGGCGACGACGCGACCGTGTTCAGCGTGCCGTTCCTGGTGCTGATGCTGGCGGTGACGCTCGGCGGGGTCTTCATCGTCAGTTCGTTGATCGGTGTGCTGGTGACCGGCATGGAACAGCGGATCGCGCAGCTGCGCAAGGGCCGGGCGCCACTGATCGAGTCAGGGCACACCGTGGTGCTGGGCTGGTCGGATCAGGTGTTCACCGTGGTGGCCGAGCTGGTCGGCGCGAACAAGGGCACGCGCCGCTCGAGCGTGGTGATCCTGGCCGATCGGGACAAGGTCGACATGGAGGATCAGATCCGCGCCCGCGTCGGCGACACCGGCCGAACGCGGGTGACCTGCCGGTCGGGCAGCCCGCTCAAGCGGATCGATCTGGACCTGGTCAGCCTCGACACCGCCAAAGCGATCATCGTGCTGCCGCCACCGGGCGACGACGCCGATATCGACGTGATCAAAGCCTTGCTGCTGCTGAACAACCGGTCGTGGCCGACCCGGCGCCCGCACGTGGTCGCCGCGGTGCAGCAGTCGGAGAACCTGGCCGCGGCCCGGTTGGCCGCCGACGCGGACACCCTCGTCATCGACGCCGAGGACATCACGGTACGGATCGTGGTGCAGTCGCATCGCCAGTCCGGTCTGTCCACGGTGTGCACCGACCTGCTCGACTTCGCCGGCAACGGAATCTACCTGCGGGCCGAACCCACCCTGGCCGGGCGCACCTACGGTGACGCGCTGAGCGCCTATCACCTCGGTTGCCCGCTGGGACTGCGCCGCGGCGACGGGACCGTGGCGGTGAACCCGCCGATGGACACCATGATCGCCACCGACGACCAGATCATCCTGCTCGCCGAGGGCGATCTGCTGGTGAAGCCGGCGACGACCGAGCCGGTACCGGTCGTCACCGCGGCCCTGGCGACCGTCCCCGACCAGGCCCCCGTACCCGTCCCCGACCGGACCCTGCTGGTCGGCTGGAACGCGCGCGGCCCGTGGATTCTCGGCCTGCTCGACGAGTACGTCGCGCCCGGGTCCGTGCTCGACATCGCCGCCCCGCATCCCCCGCCCGACGAGGTCACCGACAGCCCCAGGGACAACCTGACCGTCGGCTACCGCGTCTGCGAACCGACCAGTCGGCGCTCGCTGGAAGCATTGAACCCGGGCAGCTACCAGCACGTCATCGTGCTCACCGACGACACGCTCGAAGAGGACCACGCCGACGACCGGACCCTGGTGACCCTGTTGCATCTGCGTGACATCGAAGTCCGCATCGGCGATCCGTACTCGATCGTCACCGAGATGAACGACGACGCCAACCGGGAGATCGCGCAGGTCACCAAGGCCGACGACTTCATCGTCAGCAGCAAACTGATCAGCCTGCTGCTGACCCAACTCGCCGAGAACCGCCATCTGCAAGCGGTTTTCACCGACCTGTTCGATCCCAGCGGCTCCGAGATCTACCTCAAACCCGCCCCCGACTACATCACCACCGACACCGAGATCAACTTCGCCACCCTCGTGCATGCCGCGCGCCTGCGCGGCGAGGCGGCCATCGGCTACCGGCTGCACCACCATGCGGACCAGCCACCGGCCTACGGCGTCACCCTCAACCCGCCCAAGAATGCCACGATCACCCTATCCGCACAGGACAGCGTGATCGTCGTCGCCGAAAACTGAACCCCACTATCCGCAGTGGGAACTCGGACCGGATAGGGGCGCAACAGATAACGATCGTGAGTGCGCCACGTTGCACCTCGGTCGCGAAGGCTCTTCAGACCGCGCAGAATTCCGGCCGGAAGGGTGCGTTGAGTCCGCGTGGTGGGCATACCCGACAACGACGTACCCCAAGGACCTCCGTGCCGTGTTCGTCGAAACCGTCGACAGGAACCGCCTAGCGCTTGCTGCCGTTCAGGGCAAAATCGGATTCTACGACCAGCCGTCCAGCGAGAAGATGCTGGTCAGTACTGTTCCCATCCATATAGTGCCCCGCCGGAGATTCGGGCCTGCGACCAGTCCAGAGTCGGCAAATTTCTGGGTCCTATCGACGAGGCTCAGCGCTGAGGACCAACCTCACCCGCATGGACACTTTCTCAGTGTCCAGCGGTACTGAAAATGTGCTCCATTCCCTGATGGCGCACAGGAAACAGCCCCTGACCTGGCAGTACCGGTCAGGGGCTGTGGTCGTTTCATCGGGCGAATCGGCCAATGCCACGACCAGCGCAGGTTCGCCGACAGCTCGGACGGCGAACCCGCGCAGCGCTTTCGCCCGTGAACCCCGCCGAATCAGTCGCCCAGCTTCTCGGCGAGCTC
This sequence comes from Nocardia sp. CC213A, assembly GCF_030766805.1. Classification (NCBI taxonomy): domain Bacteria; kingdom Bacillati; phylum Actinomycetota; class Actinomycetes; order Mycobacteriales; family Nocardiaceae; genus Nocardia; species Nocardia sp. CC213A. The sequence goes on along the minus strand of NZ_JASFXA010000016.1, from coordinate 150,962 downwards.
CGCGGCGTACTCGGGGCTGAACTGGGCGGCGTATTCCTCTCCCGGCGCGATCTCGCTGATCATGTCGAGTAGGACGCCGTTCGGGTCGGCGACGATGAAGTGTCGCTGACCGAACGTCTCGCTGCGGATCTCCAGTTCGGGTTTCATGCCGCCCCGCACGACCATGCGCTCCCACTCCGCGTCCACATTCTCGACCTCGAAATTCAGCAACAGACCCTGCACCGGCCTGCGGTATGCGGCGGGCACGGTGGGGTGGGTGTAGTCGAGCAGTGCGAGCTCGTAGGGCTTGGCGCCGGGCCGCCGCAGGCTGACGTACCAGTCGGCTTCGAACGTGATCTCGAATCCCAGCCACTTGGTGTAGAAGTCGCGGCTTTCCGCGATCTTGTCGGTGCCGAGGACGGGGTAGAAGCTGTTCAGTTCCATGATGTCGCCTTTCGCGTACCGCTGGTATGTGAGCTAGAGTAGTTCGCATACCAGCGGCATGTCAAGAGGAGGATTCCGGATGGTGAGCACCCTGCGCAGCCGGCAGCGCGAGGGGACCCGGCAGACCCTGCTGCGTGAGAGCCGACGCCTGTTCGCGGCGAAAGGTTATGGCGCGGTTAGCCTTTCCGAGATCGTCAGTGGCGCTGGGGTAACCAAGGGCGCGCTTTACCACAACTTCGCCAGTAAGGCCGAGGTGTTTCGTGCCGTACTGGAACAGGTGCAACATGAGGTCGGCGAACGCGTCGCCGCGGCAGCCGATGCCGAACCCGACCCGTGGAACCAATTACTCACGGGCTGCCGAACCTTCCTCACCGCCTGCACCGACCCCGACATCCAGCGCATCCTGCTGATCGACGGCCCCGCCGTTCTCGGCTGGCACGAATGGCGCACCATGGACGAGGCCGGCGCCGCCCGCCACCTCGGTGAGGCCCTGCAGTCCTTGATCGATGCGAAAATACTTGCGCCCCAACCGATCGAACCCCTCACCCACCTGCTCTCCGGCGCTATGAACGAAGCCGCCCTCTGGCTGCCGGGTGCCGACGACCCCAACGCCCTGGCCGACACCATCGCCGCGCTGCACCGCTTCCTCGAGGCACTTCGTCACTGAACCGGCCAGCCATCGAACGCGATCGATTCCTATGGAACAGGGCGTCAGCCCGGGCGTCGCGCGGGCCAAGTACGTCGAAACACGTACAGGCTCAACGAATGTCAGGCTCGTCGCGGGCGACGCGGCAGATGGTGTCGATGAAGGCGCGGGTGGCGGTGGTTTCGCGTGCGGTGGGCCACAGGAGCGCGTATTCGACGGGTGGGCCGTCGGACAGCGGGATGTAGGCGACGTCGTGACGGGTGTGGTACCGCTCGGCGCGGGCGGAGCTGATGGTGACGCCCTTGCCTTCGCCGATGTAGCTGATGATTTCGTGGAACGTCATGGTGACGGGGATGTGCTGGATAGGTGCGCCGGTCGGCGTGTGACGCGGATAGTAGAAATCGTAGGAGCCCGGTGGTAGTCCGGCGAAGGTGACCAGCGGAAAGTGCGCGAGATCTTCCAGCGATGCCGCCTTCTGCCGTGCGAGAGGATGCCCGGCGGGGACGAGTAGCGCGGAGGGCCCGGAGAACAGGACGGGACCGGTGGTGATGCCGGGTTCGTCGACCGGGCATTCGCTGAGCTGCAGATCGACTTCGCCCGCTTGCAGGGGGCCGTGCGGATCGGCCAGCGACATCTCCCGAATCCGCACCTCGCACTCGGGATACTCGGCGCGGAACTCGTCGGCGGCGCGGAACATCAGCTTGCCGGACCACGGTCCCGAGAATGCCAGGCGCAGCGGGCCGGTGACGCTCCGTGCGGCGGCGCTGGCGTTGTGGATCGCCTGCTGGACCAGCTGATAGCCGGTGCGCAGCTCGCTGTGGAATTGCCGACCGAGGGCGGTGAGTGTGACCCGGCGGCTGGTGCGTTCGAACAGCGGACCGCCGATGCGGCGTTCCAGCTTCTTGATGGTCTGGCTGACCCGTCCGGGGGAGAGGTGCAGGCGTTCGGCGGTGCGGGCGAAATGCAGTTCCTCGGCCAGTGTCAGGAAAGTTTCGATCTCGTGCCGTTCCATCCCCGACTACCCTTTAATCCCGCTAAACATCAGTTCACCCTATCGCTGTTGTGCCTCCCGGTCATACGGAGTGACGATGAGGGTTTGCCGTTCGTGACTCGTGCCCGGAGGGATTCGAGCGAGGTTAGTTTCGCTAAACCTCCCTTTGTCAGATCGTCATTGCTGCAGGTCACCGCGTTGATCGAGGCTTGAGGAGTACGAACGGCCGACCTCCCGGCCGAGGTTGCCGGCGATCGGGTCCGATCGCCCCTCGATTGGAAGTGGAATCTTCATGCGATCTTCTCCACCCACCGCTGCCGCTACCGTCCCGCGTGCCGGCGTGAAGGAATGGCTCGGACTCGCGGTGCTGTTACTCCCTACGGCGCTGCTGTTCCTCACCATGACGGTGCTCTTTCTGGCAACCCCGGATATCGCCGCGGATCTGCGTCCCAACAGCGGGCAGCTGCTCTGGATCAACGACATCTACGGATTCACGATGGCCGGGCTGCTGGTGGCCATGGGCACCCTCGGTGACCGCATCGGCCGCCGCCGGATTCTTCTGCTGGGTGCCATCGCTTTCGGCGCCGCGTCCGCCGTCGCAGCCTTCGCGCCGAGCGTCGAGACGCTGATCGCCGCACGTGCGGTCATGGGCGTGGGCGCCGCCGCCGTCATGCCGTCCACCCTGTCACTCATCAGCAGCATGTTCCCCGATGCCAGACAGCGCGGTACCGCCGTCGGTTTGTGGGCGGCATCGGTGTCCGTCGGTGTCGCTACCGGCCCGCTGTTCGGCGGCCTGCTGCTGGAGAACTTCTGGTGGGGAGCCACACTTCTCGTCGGTGTACCGGTCATGGCGGTGGTGGTGCTGGCCGTGCCCGCTCTGGTCCCGGAATACCGCACTCCGCGCGCCGGGCGACTCGACCTGCCCAGCGTCGCACTGTCTTTGGTCATGATGCTGCCGGTTGTCTACGGCATCAAAGAGCTCGCCGCGTACGGTGTGACCACCACCGCGGTCGTCGCGGTCCTCGCCGGTGTCGCACTGTTGACGGCCTTCGTGCGCCGCCAGCTGCGTCTCGACGAGCCGCTGCTGGACATGCGGCTGTTCAGCAACCGCACCTTCAGCAGCGCGCTGGGTGTGACGCTGCTCAACACGGTCGCGCTCGGCGGTGTCTACCTGCTCTTCACCCAGTATCTGCAGCTGGTCGAGGGACGGTCGCCGCTGGAGTCGGGCCTGCTGATTCTGCCGGCCGCGGTGATGCTGGTGATCGTCTCGATGCTCGCACCCGTGCTCGCCCGCCGCATCCGCCCGGCGTACATCGTCGCCGCGGGCAGCCTGCTGTCGGTGCTGGGCTATCTCGTACTCACACAGGTCGATTCCGCCTCCGGGCTGGCCCTGCTGATCGTCGGCTTCTATATCCTCTACCCCGGTATCGCGCCGGAGATGGCCCTGGTCACCGATATCGCCCTCGGGTCGGCCCCGCCGGAGAAGGCCGGCGCCGCGTCCGCGCTCAACAGCACCGCGAGCGACCTCGGTGTCTCGCTGGGCATCGCCCTGCTCGGCAGTGTCGGCGCCGCCGTCTATCGCACCGACATGTCCGATATCGACCTGTCCGGCGTCTCCGCCGATGTCGCGGCCGCCGCCCGTGACACGCTGCCCGGCGCCTTGGCGGCCACCGAGAATCTCCCCGCCGCGGTCGGCGACGCGTTGCTGACATCGGCGAAAGAGGCGTTCGCCAACGGCCTCAACGTGGCCGCGGCGACCGCGGCGGGACTGGTCATGCTAGCGGCGGTGCTCTCGGCGACCCTGCTGCGCCGCGTCCCACCGACCGGCACAGCCGTATCCGAGAACTCCGCCGAATCGGACCTCCCGAACCCAGCGGATGCGGATCCCGCCGCCGAGCAGTCGAAAACCCTAGTGCGGTAACGAGCCCCGCCAGGGTGGGTGCCGCAGAATTCCCATGCTCGACGCAATTACACAGGTCAGGCCCGGCGGATCGCCGGGCCTGACCTGTGACGCGGCGGAGTCCGCACCCTGGTTCTCATCGAGACCCAAGCCCGCGCCGCACCGGGCTGGACCCCGATACGGAAGCCTCCACAAGCCGCCTTGGTGGTGCTCGCGGACGAACTCTGCGAATCCACCACATTCGTGCCATACCCCCGCAGCGCGCCGAGGTTGGTGCGAGGTTATGTCCGTCGTCGCTCGTGGCGTCCCGCAGTTCGGTCGAGACGATGCCGAATACCGGCGACATCCTGCCGGTCTTTGCCTCTGCGGGGTCGAGCGTGAGTGATATCCCATTCACGCCGCACGATTCACGCCGCACGCCGCCATAGCCGCGTATAGCATCAGTTGCTATCATGGGCTTCATGACCAGGACCATCACCCAGGCCGAGCTGCGAAACGGCAGCGCTGCCGTCATGGACGCCCTGCTTGCGGGTGATGACTTCATCATCACCCGCAACGGCCGACCCGTCGGCGAACTTCGCCCAATCACCACGAGGCGAACCGTGAGCGCAGCCGAGGCAAAGCGCCGATTCGCCCGATTCGCCGATATCGCTCACAGCGCTGCGGAACGTGCGGAAATCGACGAAGCCTTCGGCGAGGACCGATTGGATGACTGACTCGAATCTCGCCTTCCGCCACCCGGTCGGACTATTGGATACCTGCGTATGCATCGACCTCCCCCTGATCGATGAAGCCGCTCTACCGGTCGAACTCCGAATCAGCACAGTGACACTGGCCGAATTGGGACTGGGCACGGCAATGGCCACCACCGCGGAGGTACTGGCAGTTCGCACCGAACGCCTCCTCGAGTTCGAGCACACCTTCGACGCCCTGCCGTTCTCCTCCACTGCGGCAAGGCGATTCACATCCATGGCGAAACTCGTCGTCGCGGCCGGGCGCAACCCCAAGCCACGACGGATGGACCTGATGATCGCCGCCATCGCCTCAGCGAACGACCTCCCCCTGTTCACCCGCAACCCGGACGATTTCAAGGGAATCGAGCCTCTGCTCACCGTTGTCGCCGTCTGACCGACGCACTGCGCTCGCGGGTGACCATGCCGGGCTGCCATCCGGCCAGCCGGCGGCCAGCGGCCGCCGATGGGGGGCGAGATCCCCGATCAGTTCGTCGAGAACGAGTTCTTCCTCGATGCGCACACCGTGCCGGTGCAGTGTCGGAGCCAACTCGGCGTCCCAGGCCGCGATTGATCGAGCGACGTTCCAGGCTCGTCAGCGGATAGTGCAGCTGTAGACGAATCGACGCCACTCACCGTGCGGTATCGTGACCGCCCGCTTCCAGGCGACGAAGCCCTCCGTCAGCGGACCGGGCGATCCCGGTCAGGCTATGTCGACCGTCCGGCGAAGCGATTGCGGTACCTGCGCGGCGAGATTCCCACCTCCTGTGTGAACGCCGCCCGGAATGTGACCGGCGAACCGTAGCCGACATCGAACGCGATCCGCTCCACGGGATGATCGGTCACCTCGAGCAGTTCGCGAGCGGCTGCCACTCGCTCCCCCGCGACCCACCGGATCGGCGTGGTCCCGACATCCCGGTCGAACCGGCGGGCCAGGGTGCGGGGCGACATGTTCGCGGCCCGGCCGAGTTCGTCGAGGGTGATCGGCCGGTGCAGGTTCGCACGGAGCCAGCAGCGCAGCTCGTCGAGCCATGCCGCGGCGTCGTCGAGTGGTTCGGCGTGGGTGTACTGGGCCTGGTCGCCGTCTCGATGGGCCGAGATCACGAGGTTCCGGGCGATCATGTTCGCGGCCCGGTCGCCGTGATCCTGCCGAATCAGATGCAGGCACAGGTCGAGACCGGCGGCCGAGCCCGCACTGGTGAACACGCCGTCGTCTTCGACGTAGATGGCGCGCGCATCGACCTCGATCCGCGGATACATGCGCTGTAGCAGCGGTGCGTGCCGCCAGTGGGTGGTTGCACGGCGGCCGTCGAGCAGACCGGCTTCGGCCAGCGCGAAGGTGCCGGTGCACAGGGCCGCCAGCCGCGTGCCTCGGTCTGCTGCCGCGCGCAATTCGCGGACCAGCCGCTGGCCCACCGATCGTCCGGGTGGCACGGCGGGAACCAGCACCGTGTCGCTCTCGGACAAGGCGCCCAGCGGACGTTCCGGGCTGAGCCGCGCACCGGTATGAGTTCGTACCCCACGCAGATTGCCGCAGAGCGTCACGTCGTAGAGCGGGCCCGTCCGGTAGTCCCAGTCGTATCCCAGCGCTTCCAGCGGCATACCGATCTCGAACAGCGTCATGCCGTCGACGAGTGGGATCGCAACGGTCGGCCGGCGAATAGTCATCGTGTCAAAATCCAATCGCTCTATGTCCATCTTGCCACTCGTATCCAGGCCGGTCCACTGCGACTGTGGAGGTATGCACGACGTGACTCGGCTCCCGACAGCTACCGACGATTCCCGCTGCGGCGCGACCCGGTGGATCCAGGAACTCGCCCGGCGATTGTGGTCGGGCCTGCGTCACATGGCGTGGGGCCTGGACGCATTCGCCCGCATTCAGCACGGTCTCGACGTGCCGCCGGACCATCCGGCTCGGGCAGCGAACGCGGGGTGAGCCAGCCCAACCACCGACCAGGCGCGACATCGGCAATGGTCTGGGTCGAACGGACCTCACCGGCCAGTCAGGCCACGTGATCGAACCTGTCACCTCACAGTGCAGCAGACCCGCGCCGCACCGCTGCAGCGGCGGTCGCGGATGGACGGTGTCACAGCGTGAATCGGACGAGTTCGGTGCGCTTGGTGATGCCGAGCTTCGGGTAGGCGCGGTAGAGGTGGTGGCCGACGGTGCGGGGACTGAGGAACAGTTGGGCGGCGATGTCGCGGTTGCTGAGTCCGGCCGCGGCGAGCCGGACCACCTGCAGCTCTTGGGGAGTGAGGCGAGCCGCGGGGTCGTGATCGTGCGGCCGGGCGACCGGGCGGTCACCGAGGGCGGTCAGTTCGGCGCGGGCTCGGTCCGCCCAGTCGGTGGCCGCGAGTCGCTCGAAGATGCGCGACCCCTCGGACAGGTGGGTGTGGGCCTCGGTGCGGCGGCGCTGCCTGCGCAGCCATTCGCCGTAGAGGAGTGCGGTGCGTGCGTAGTCGTAGGTGTGTTCGCCCTCCGCGTGCAGTCGAAGGGCGGTGCCGTAACACTTTTCCGGGTCGTCCGTCGCCGACAGGGCGAGGCAGCGTTGCACCAGCGCGTCGGCCTGCGGCCGGCGGGTGTGCTCGGCCCACTCGGTGAGTGCGGGCAGGTGCCGATCCGCCTGTGCCGTCCGGCCGCCGCGGATGGCCGCCTCCATGTGATCCGGAATGGCTCGAACCAGGAAGTCCCGGCGACCGGGCCCGGTGCAGACGGACTCCAAATATTCCGTGGCCGTGTCGAATCGGCCCTGACCGAGGTCGAGCAGACCGAGCGCCCAGGTGGCGAGGGCGGCATTGGTGGGATGCCGAGCCCGGTCACGGAGCATGGTCGCGGCGTGGGTGCGGCAGCTGTCGGCGTTGCCCGCCACCGCCGCCAGCCACGCCGGGATGGCGGACATGATGAGGGCCTGGGTGTGCTGGCCCAGTTCGGCCGACGTCGACAGTGCCTCGGTGACAACGGTTTCCGCGTCGCGGAAGCGCCCCTGGAGCAGCAGCGCGATCGCCAGCGGCTCCTGGGCGTAGGGGAGCCAGCCGAGCGCACCCGAACGGCGGGTATCGGCGACCAGCGCCTCCAGTATCTCGGTGGCGGCCCGATCGTCGATGATGAGCGCCAGATATCCGGCCAGCACCCGCTCCACCATGCCGGGCATGCGTCCCTCGCGCGCTGCGGATATCAGCCGACGCATACCGGCCGTGCCCGAGCGAGCGCGGCCGTCGAACAACTCGCCAACGCCGATCATGCCGTCGACCACCGGCCGCAGCGGATCGTCCGGTGCGAGCCGCACGTCGGCGAGCAGTCGCGCGGCACGGCTCACCAGGTCGTGCGCGCCGCCGTCCTTGGCGCATCCGATGGCGTCGGTGAGCATCGAGACCGCTTGCCGCGGCAGGGTGTCGACTATCGGTGCCGCGCCCGCCAGCATCAGGGCGGCGGCGGTGGTCGGCGAATCACGCTCGTAGGCGATCTGGGCTCGGACCCAGCTGAGGTCGGCGAGAACGGTTCCGCTGGTGGCGATTTCCGCTGCGGTGCGCGCGCAGTCGGCGGCCTGGTCGAGGGCTCCGGCGTCATAGGCCGCGCGAGCGGCGGCGGCGAGTCGTCGGCTGCGCTGTTCCGGATCGGGACTCAGCCGGGCACTGCGTTCGAGTGCGTGCGCGACCGCGGCCGTCCCGCCGCGTCGGGCGGCACGCCGGGCCACCTGCTCCAGGGTGGCGGCGGCGGTCTCATCGACGGTGATGGTGGCCGCGGCCAGATGCCAGGCGCGATGGTCGGCGTAGTCGGCCCCGGTCAGCGTGTCGGCGAGGCTCCGGTGCGCGTCGAGTTGCCAGTGGCGGGGCGCACTCTGGTAGGCGGCGGTCCGAATCAGGGGATGCCGGAACGAGATTCGCTGGGCGGACAGCTCGATGAGGGCGGCCTGCTCGGCCGGTTCCAGGTCGGCGGCGCTCAGTCCGAGCCCGCTCCCCGGCACGCACCACGATCGGCGGATCCGCGGTGACATCGGCCGCGGCCAGCACCAGCAGCCGCCGCGTCGCCTCCGGAAGCGCTCCTATCCTGGCGCTGAAAGCGGCCTGCACCTGCCTGTCCACGGGCAGCGGCTCGACGGGTAGCGACCACGTGCTGCCCGTCGCCGCGCGCGAGGTGATCGCCGCGGTGAATTCGATGATGGCGAGCGGGTTTCCGCGTGCGTCCGCCAGGATCCGGGCGCGCATCGGACCGGTCAGGTCGCCCGCCCGCTGATCGAGCAGTGCGGTCGCGCCGACGCGGTCCAGCGCGGCGAGCCCCTTGGTCTCCAGCCCGGCGGCCGGGAAGTCCGGGACATCCGCACGCGCGGTGAACACCATGGCCACCGGCTCCTGCCGTAATCGCCTGGCGGCGAACAACAGCGCGTCGAGGGAGGCTCGGTCGAACCAGTGCGCGTCATCGACGAGGCATACCACGGGGCCGTCGGCGGCCAGCTCGGACAGCAGCGACAGGGCGGCGACATTGGTCAGGAATCGTTCGCCGATATCGTGGTCGGACAGGCCGAAGGCGGCGCGCAATGCCTGCGCCTGGGGCTCCGGCAAGGTGGCGAGTCGATCCAGGTAGGTGTGGAACAGCAGGTGCAATCCGGCGAAGGGGACCTCGACCTCCGACTCGATGCCCACGCCGCGCAGCACGCGCAGCCCCACTGCGGCGCGTTCGGCGCGGTCGAGCAGTGCGGTCTTGCCGATCCCGGCCTCACCGCGGATCACCAGGGCGCCGCCGTGCCCGTCGCGCGCGTTCGCGAGCAGGCGCTCGATGCGCGCCAACTCCTCCGCCCGCCCGAGTATCACCACTGCACGGTAACAACCGGCCGCGCTCGCGGGGGGCGAAGCCGGACCGGTGCGGTCCAGGTCCGGCGCGCCCTCGGTCTACCGTTGGCCGACGCGGGTCATGGTGGAGTCGTAGCCGCCGCCCCCGGGGTACACCCAGGCCCCGTCCATCACGTCACCGGCGGGGTCGAACGAGCCCCGGAAATACGCCGGTGACCCCTTCTCCCCGGCCCAGATGGTGAGCGCGTCGCCGTCCATCTCGTACACGTAATCCAGCGTCTCGCCCTTGTCGCCGTAATACCTGCTCTTGATGTCGGCGCTGGGTTCCTCGGCTCCGAAGGGCCGCTCCCGCCCGATCACCTCCATCCCGACGATCCGTTCCCCGTACTGCTCCAATTCCACATCCTGGATCAGGAACCGCCGCCCGGTCATCCAGCGGTAGGTGACGGTTCCCACCGCACCCCCGGTGACCCGCCACGTCCCCACCAGCCGATCCAATGCGGCCACTGCGGGATCCACTGCCTGATCGACATGCTCGCTCATCGTCATCTCCTCTGCGTGCTCACCGCGGATGCGGTCGCTGTCATCACGAGGACGACGGTATGAGTGGGCCTATCGGTACCCGCATCGGTCGAATTACCGGTGGGCGTGGCGAGGTGTCGCCGGTAGCGGCGACGCACCGGGGCGGTAACGGTGCTCGACTACCGAATCCGTTCGTAGACGGTGGCGTTGGCCAGACCTCCTGCCTCGCACATGGTTTGCAGGCCCCAGCGGGCGCCGCGGTCGTGCATGGCGTGGACGAGCGTGGTGGCGAGGCGGCCGCCGGAGGCGCCGAGGGGGTGGCCGATGGCGATGGCGCCGCCGTTGACGTTGACCTTGGCGAGGTCGGCTCCGGTGTCGTGGGCCCAGGCCAGGACCACGGAGGAGAAGGCCTCGTTCACCTCGAAGAGGTCGATGTCGGAGAGTTGGAGTCCGGCTCGGTGCAGGACCTTTCGGGTGGCGGGGATGACGGCGGTCAGCATGAGCAGGGGGTCGTCGCCCGCGACGGCGAAGCTGTGGACGCGGGCGAGGGGACGCAGGCCGAGCTGGGCGGCTCGTTCGCTGGTCATGATGAGCACCGCGGAGCTGCCATCGTTGATCTGGCTGGCGTTGGCGGCGGTGATGTTCCAGGAGATCTCGGGGAAGCGGGCCGCCATGGCCTCGCTGTGGTAGGCGGGGCGCAGGCCCGCGAGGGTGTCGAGGGTGCTGCCCACCCGGATGCCTTCGTCGGCGGTGAGTCCGGCCAGTGGGGCCAGCTGGGCGTCGAAGGATCCGTCTTTGGTTGCGCGGGCGGCTTTTTCGTGGCTGGACAGGGCGAACTCGTCGAGCTGGGTGCGGCCGAGATTCCAACGGGCGGCGATGAGTTCGGCGCTGATGCCCTGCGGGACCAGGCCCTCCGGGTACCGTTCGGCGAACGCGATGCCGGTGATGTCCTGCGCGCCGATCAGGTTGGCTCCCATGGGAACCCGGCTCATGGACTCCACACCCGCGGCCACGGCGATGTCGTACGCGCCCGCGATGACGCCCTGGGCCGCGAAGTGGATGGCCTGCTGACTGCTGCCGCACTGGCGGTCGACCGTGGTGGCGGGTACGGATTCGGGGTATCCGGCGGCGAGCGCGGCGCGGCGGGTGAGGTTGGAACCCTGCTCGCCGACGGCGGTGACCACGCCGCCGATCACGTCGTCGATGAGTTCGGGGTCGATGCCGCTGCGCGCCACCACTTCTCGCAGGCTGTGCGCGAGCAGGTCGACCGGGTGCACGTCGTGCAGGGCTCCGGTGGGCTTGCCCTTGCCCACGGGGGTGCGGACGGCTTCGACGATGACTGCGTCTCTCATGGCGATTCCTTCGCATAGGCCGCTGCGTCGCGGCCGACCTTCCGGCGGCTGGCTCAACCGCCCTAAAGCCAGATTAGGAGCTGGCAATAGTTGAGGCAAGTCAGCGAGAGTATGATGAGCGTCATGTCGTTCGTCTTGGAAGGACCGCTCAGGGATCTGAGCGCATGGAAACCCGAGGGCTGCTCGATCGCCAAGGCCCTCGACATCGTCGGCACCCGCTCGGCGATCCTGATCCTGCGCGAGGCGTACTACGGCACCCGCCGCTTCGACGGATTCGCCGCGCGCGTGGGCATCACCGATGCCGCGGCCGCGAGCGCGCTACGCAAACTCACCGACGCCGGGCTGCTGGAGAAACGCCCCTACCAGGAAGAGGGCAAACGCACCCGGCACGAATACGTGCTCACCCCGATGGGCTGGGACCTCATTCCCGCGGTGGTCGCGCTGTGGCAGTGGGGCGACAAGTACCTCCAGGACGGCACCCCGCCGCTGGAGCGCCTCGAGGACACGACGGGCGAGCCGGTCCGCGTCGAGTTGGTCAGCGCCTCCGGCAACGAGGTCGCCCCGGAGCACCTGCGCGTGCGCGTCAACAAGAACTGGCTGCGCCGCCACGGCCGCCTGCCACCGGCCTCCTGACCACGGCCGCCTCCTGACCGCAGCCGCGGGAAACCCGACGGACATGCCGACCCCGCCGTCCCGGCCCGCGACGGCGGTGCGCCACGTCGGGGCTGCGAAAGGGGCGTGCCCACCCGCCGCCGACGCTCGGTCGCCACTTCGCGATATCGCCTGTCGCGTCCGGCATGTGTGCCCCGGCGCGCCCCGACCGGGTGCCGATCCCCGCGTCCGGTCGCGGTGTCATGCCCGCCCGGACCGGGTGGCAGTGCCGAGCTTGACCGGACCGGGTCGAGTGCCCGGCCCGCCCGGACCGGGTGGCAGTGCCGAGCTTGACCGGACCGGGTCGAGTGCCCGGCCCGCCCGGACCGGGTGGCAGTGCCGAGCTTGACCGGACCGGGTCCCCAGTGCCCGGCCCGCCCGCTTCCGGCGTGCATGACCCGCCCGCGCCCCGGCGGGCGGGTCGGCGCTCAGCCCAGCCGTCGCCCGTCCCCGGGCGCGAAGAAGTAGGTGTGCTCGGGGTCGGCCTGGAGCGTCAGCCGGGTGCCCTTGGCGGGCGGGTTGCGCCAATCCGCCCGCGCCACAATGGTTTCGTTGCCGCTCTTGTCCAGGGCGCGACCGTAGACGTAGGCGTCGGAGCCGAGCTCCTCGACCACGTCCACCTCCATGGTGATCCCGTCCGCTTCCTTGCTCAGCCCGTTCGCGGAACCGGCGATCTCGAAGTGCTCGGGCCGGATGCCCACCACGACGCTGCCGTCGCTGGCGTCGGCGACCGTGCGCGGCAGCGGCAGCCGGTGCCCACCCAAGTGCACCGCGCCGCCCTCGACGGCCAGCGTGAACAGGTTCATGGCGGGCGAACCCATGAATCCGGCGACGAACAGGTTGGCCGGATCGCGGTACAGGTCGCGCGGCGAGGCGCACTGCTGGAGCAGCCCGTCCTTCAGCACCGCCACCCGGTCGCCCATGGTCATGGCCTCGACCTGGTCGTGCGTGACATAGACGGTGGTGGTGCCGAGGCGACGTTGCAACTGGGCGATCTGGGTGCGGGTCTGCACCCGCAGCTTGGCGTCCAGGTTCGACAGCGGCTCATCCATCAGGAACACCTGCGGCTGCCGCACGATGGCACGCCCCATGGCGACGCGCTGGCGCTGGCCGCCGGAGAGCGCCTTGGGCTTGCGGTTCAGATACGGCTCCAGGTCGAGCAGCTTGGCCGCCTCCAGCACCCGCTGCGCGCGCTCCTCCTTGGACACCTTCGCCATCTTGAGCGCGAAGCCCATATTCTCCGCCACGCTCATATGCGGGTAGAGCGCGTAGTTCTGGAACACCATGGCGATATCGCGTTCCTTCGGCTCGGCGTGCGTGACGTCGTTGTCGCCGATGAGGATCCGCCCCGTGCTCACCTCCTCCAATCCGGCGAGCATGCGCAGCGAGGTGGACTTCCCGCAGCCGGAGGGGCCGACCAGCACCAGGAACTCGCCGTCGGCGATCTCCAGGTCCAGGGCGTCGACAGCGGGTTTGACCGCACCCGGGTACACCCGGGAGGCGCGATCGAAGGTGACCGTAGCCATCTGGAATTACATCCCTTCACCGGCAGGAACGTGCCGGACGATCCGTTGTAGAGGGTCCGCGACATCCTAGGCGTCCGGACCGCGACGGGCAGTGTGCGGGCGCGGGTTCTCCTGTGAGTGAACGCCGCCGCGTTGAAGCGGCGGACACATCTCCGGATCGGTAGCCTCGGACAGCGAGACGGATAGTCCATGCCGCGACTAGGGAGTGCCACGTGAGCCGACCGGTTCGTATCGGAGTCCAACTGCAACCACAGCACGCGCCCGACTACGGGCTGATCCGCGACGCCGTCCGCCGCGCCGAGGATCTGGGGGTCGACGTGGTCTTCAACTGGGACCACTTCTATCCCCTCTACGGCGACCCGGAGGGCGCGCACTTCGAGTGCTGGACCATGCTCGGCGCGATCGCCGAACAGACCGAGCGGGTGGAGCTCGGCGCGCTGGTCACCGGCGGCGGCTACCGCAATCCCGATCTGCTCGCCGATATGGCCCGCACCGTGGACCACATCAGCGGCGGCCGCCTCATCCTCGGCGTCGGCGCGGGCTGGTTCGAGAAGGACTACGAGCAGTACGGCTACGAATTCGGCACGGCCGGAAGCCGTCTGGCCCTGTTCAAGGAGTCGATGGCCCGCATCGCCGACCGGCTCGCCAAGCTGAATCCGCAGCCGGTGCGCGATATCCCCATCCTGATCGGCGGCGGCGGTGAGAAGAAGACGCTGCGGCTGGTGGCCGAGTACGCCGATATCTGGCACAGCTTCGCCGACCTCGAGGTGCTGAAGCGCAAGACCGGCATTCTGGCCGACCACTGCGCCGAGGTCGGCACCGACGCGGGCGCGATCGAGAAATCGGTGGAGTGGCCGGGCGTGGACTCCGCCCCCGCCTTCGTCGCGGCGGGCGCGACCCTGTTCACCGTGGGTACGGACGGCCCCGACTACGACCTGAGCACCGTCGAGCAGGCCATCCGCTGGCGCGATCAGTTCAATCCCGAGTCGGTGGCGGGTATCGCCTGACACCGTTGGGCGCGGGCTGACCGCAACTCTGGTGTGCCGAATCGCCCCGACTAGGGTGTTTCGTCATGGTTTGCTTGCGCACGGTCAGGTCCCGGCCCACAGGGCGGCGACCTCGCATGACGGCGGTCGCAGGGGTGTTGCTGGTCACACTCGCCGGAATGCTGGCGCTGGGCACCGGGCCCAGCGCCGCCGCACCGGAGAACGACCTGTGTTCGCCCCCGGGGCCCGCCGCCGCCACCGCGCTGCCGCCGAAACTGTCGACCGGCCAGCAGGGCGCGTCCTCGGACCGCTACACCACGCCGAACGTGCAACCGCTCGACAGCATCGACCTGACGCGACTGGGACTCCTCACGCCGGGCAAGCTGAGCGTCGGCACGCTGTCGGACGCGCCGCCCAGTATCTGCGTCAACTCCCAGGGCGCGTTCACCGGCTTCGACAACGAACTGCTGCGGGCCGTCGCCGCCAAGCTGGGCCTGCGGATCGAATTCACCGGGACCGAGTTCGCGGGTCTGCTGGCGCAGGTGGCCAACGGGCGCTTCGACGTCGGCTCCTCGAACATCACCACCACCGACGCACGCCGTCAGCTGGTGGGCTTCACCAACGGCTACGACTTCGGCTACTTCTCGCTGGTGGTGCCGAGCAACAGCGCCATCGGATCGTTCACCGACCTGAACAGCGGCACCCGCGTCGGCGTGGTGCAGGGCACGGTGCAGGACGAGTACGTCGTCAACGAACTGCACCTGGACCCGGTGAAGTTCCCGGACTACAACACCGCGTACGCGAATCTGAAGTCCGGTCAGATCGACGCCTGGGTGGCTCCGTCCGCACAGGCGGTGGGCGCGATCAAGCCGGGCGACGCCACGACCATCGCGCAGAACACCTTCAGCCTCAACAACTTCGCGGCCTGGGCGGTGCGCGAGGACAACCAGCCGCTGATCGACGCCCTCAATGCCGGGCTGGACGCGGTGATCGCGGACGGTACCTACGCCAAGCTCTACGAGGACTGGGTGCCGCGCGAACTGCCGCCGGGCTGGAAGCCGGGCTCCAAGGCCGCGCCGCTGCCGGAGCTGCCCGACTTCGCCGCCATCGCCGCGCAGAACGCGGACAACCGGGCCGATAACGGTGGGGTAGAGCCGAAGTCGACGCTGCGGCAGCTGAAGGACACCTTCTTCGACTGGGAGCTGTACAAGCAGGCGTTCCCCGACCTGATCAAGACGGGCCTGCCGAATACCCTGATCCTGGCGGTGGTTTCGGGCGTGCTGGGCACCGCCATCGGCATGCTGCTCGCGGTGGCGGGCATCTCGCGCACCCGCTGGCTGCGCTGGCCCGCCCGCGTCTACACCGATATCTTCCGCGGCCTGCCCGCGGTGGTGATCATCCTGCTCATCGGTCTCGGGGTGGGGCCGGTGGTCAAGGAGATCACGGGCAACAATCCGTACTGGTTGGGCGCGGTGGCGCTGGCGCTGCTGTCGTCGGCGTATATCGGCGAGATCTTCCGCTCCGGCATCCAGTCGGTGGAGCCGGGGCAGTTGGAGGCCGCCCGCGCCATCGGCTTCGGCTATCGGCAGTCCATGACGCTGGTGGTGATTCCGCAGGGTGTGCGCCGGGTGCTGCCCGCGCTCATGAACCAGTTCATCGCGCTCATCAAGGATTCCTCGCTGATCTATTTCCTGGGTCTGCTGGCCTCGCAGCGGGAGCTGTTCGCGGTGGGCCGGGATCTCAACGCGCAGACCGGAAATCTGTCACCGCTGGTGGCGGCTGGCCTGGTCTATCTGCTGCTGACGGTGCCGCTCACGCACCTGGTGAACTACATCGACAGCCGGTTGCGCACCGGCCGCAAGGAAGATCCGATCGACCCGGTCGAGCAGGCCGTGATCACGGAAGGACGGGGCGCATGAGCGGTCAGGCGCGGAGGAGGCAGCGGAGCGTAACCACGGAGCGCTCCGCTCATGCTCGAAAGGACACAGCAGCATGAGCGGTCAGGCGCGGAGGAGGCAGCGGAGCGTAACCACGGAGCGCTCCGCTCATGCTCGAAAGGACACAGCCGCATGAGTGCCTCTTTGACTGGTACCGGGCTGCATTTGACGTTGGGCCGCACGCACATTCTGCGCGGGGTGGACATCCATGTGGACGCGGGTAAGGCCACCACGGTGATCGGTCCCTCGGGTTCGGGTAAGTCCACGCTGTTGCGGGTGCTCAACCGGCTGCATGAGCCGGACAAGGGCGACATTCTGCTGGACGGGAAGTCGGTGCTCACCGAGAATCCGGACAAGCTGCGCCAGCAGATCGGCATGGTCTTCCAGCATTTCAACCTGTTCCCGCACAAGACGGTCGCGGAAAATATCGAGCTGGGTCCGCGCAAGCTGCACGGGCTGTCCAAGGAGCAGGCGCGCACGCTGGCATTGGAACAGCTGGAGAAGGTCGGGCTGTCCGGCAAAGCCGATGTGCGCCCGGCCAATCTGTCCGGCGGACAGCAGCAGCGGGTGGCGATCGCCCGCGCGCTGGCCATGAAACCGCAGCTCATGTTCTTCGACGAGGCCACCTCGGCGCTGGACCCGGAGTTGGTGAAGGGTGTGCTCGCCCTCATGGCCGACCTGGCGCGCGACGGTATGTCCATGGTCGTGGTCACGCACGAAATGGGTTTCGCCCGTTCGGTTTCCGATCGCGTGGTCTTCATGGACCACGGGCAGGTGGTGGAGACCGGCACGCCGGACCAGCTGTTCGACAGCGCGGAGACGCCGCGGTTGCGGCAGTTCCTCTCCCAGGTGCTCTAGGGGGCGGGAGGGTGTGCCGCATCCTCCCGGCAAACTAAGGGCTACCTAATTGGTCGGTTGTTCATCTGCTCGTCTCCTCCGGCTCTTCTGGCCTGGTTACGGTGCGCCCGACAAGTCGATCCCGGGAGCATGCAGTGTTGAAACCCCTCGCCCTCTTCGTGAAGCATGACGGCGCGTCGTCGCGCGCCGCCGTCACCTGCCGCTACAAGTGCGGCAATGCTTGCGCCCACGAGGTTCCCAACAAGTCCGCCGGAGAATACTTCGGCGACATCGTGGCCTCCATGTCGCGCCGCCGCATGCTCCAAGGCAGCGCGGCGGTGGTGCTGGCGACCGGCACGGCCGGTTTGCTGGCCGCCTGCGGTGACGGCGACGACGTACAGAACGCCGCCGAGACCAGCCCCGGCACGGGGACCGGCACCGACTTCACCCCGGTCGCGCCCAACAAGGCCGACGCGGTGACCGTGCCCGAAGGCTACGAGCAGGGCGTCGTGATCCGCTGGGGCGATCCGGTGCTGCCCGACGCGCCCCAGTTCGATTTCGCCAACCAGACCGCCGCGGCCCAGGCCAAGCAGTTCGGTTACAACAACGACTTCTCGGCGCTGCTGCCCATCGAGGGCCAGGAGAACGGCTACCTGCTGGTGGCCAGCCACGAGTACACCACCGGCCCGTTCATGTTCGCGGGCTACGACGACAAGAATCCGACCCGCGAGCAGGTCGAGATCGAATGGGCCGCACACGGTCTCACCGTGGTCGAGGTCGAGGGCGAGGCCGGTTCCGGCAAGCTCACCCCGGTGATGGGCAAGTACAACCGCCGCATCACCGCCACCTCCGAGTTCCAGCTCACCGGCCCGGCCGCGGGCAGCGATCTGGTGAAGACCTCCGCCGACGCCTTCGGGCTGAAGGTCGCGGGCACCCTCAACAACTGCTCCGGCGGCGTAACCCCCTGGGGCACCATTCTTTCCGGCGAGGAGAACTTCAACCAGTACTTCGCCGGTGAATTCGCGGACCCGACCGCGAAGGAGCGCGGCGAGCGCTACGGCATCGGCGGCGACAACAACGAGCCGCGCGGCTGGGAGCGCTACGACAAGCGCTTCGATCTGGCCGCGGAACCCAACGAGCCCAACCGTTTCGGCTGGGTGGTCGAGCTCGACCCGTGGGATCCCGCCTCCACCCCGGTCAAGCACACCGCCATGGGCCGGTTCAAGCACGAGGCCGCGACCGTCTACGTCACCCCGGACGGCACCGTGGTTTCGTACTCCGGTGACGACGAGCGCTTCGACTACATGTACAAGTTCGTCTCCGCCAAGAAGATTCAGCAGGGCAACACCGCTGCGGCGCGCAAGCACAATATGACCATTCTGGACGAGGGCACGCTGTACGTCGCGAAACTGACCGGCGACCACCCGGATCAGATCGACGGCAGCGGAAAGGTGCCCTCGGACAACGGCTTCACCGGCTCCGGCCAGTGGATTCCGCTGCTGGAGACCGGCGCGGACGGCAAGGGCAAGTCGCTGGTCGAGGGCATGAGCGCCGAGGAGGTCGCGGTCTTCACCCGGCTCGCCGGCGATAAGGTCGGCGCCACCAAGATGGACCGTCCCGAGGACTTCGAGCCGAACCCCGCGACCGGCAAGGTGTACGTGGCGCTGACCAACAACAGCAAGCGCGGCACCGACGGCAAGCCCGGCGTCGACGAGGCCAACCCGCGCAACCAGAACAAGAACGGTCAGGTCCTCGAACTCGTCGACGACCACACCGGCACCGCGTTCACCTGGTCGCTGCTGCTGGTCTGCGGCGATCCCACCGTCGCCGACACCTATTTCGCGGGCTTCGACAAGTCCAAGGTCAGTCCCATCTCCTGCCCGGACAACCTGGCCTTCGACCCGCACGGCAACCTGTGGATTTCCACCGACGGTAATGCCCTGAAGTCCAATGACGGCCTCTTCGCCGTCACGCTCGAGGGCGAGCGGCGCGGTGAGACCAAGCAGTTCCTCACCGTGCCGGTGGGCGCGGAGACCTGCGGCCCGATCGTGACCGATCAGCGCGTGCTGGTCAGCGTCCAGCATCCGGGCGAGGTCGACGACGCCTCCGTCGAGAACCCCGCCTCGCACTGGCCCGACGGCGGGACCGCCCAGCCCCGGCCCGCGGTCGTGGCGGTGTGGAGGCAGGGCGGCGGCAATATCGGCGTCTGAGGTATCGGCATCTGAAATGTCGGTGTCCGACGCTCTCGATGCCTGGCCGGCGGCGCGGGTTCGCTATCCGCCCGCGCTGCCGCTGCCCGGCATCCGTGCGAAAGCTCCGAGATCGCCTTGGGCTCCGCTGTATACGTTGATATCGGTGGGGCCCGGAATGCCCGAGATACTGCCCGAATCGGTGTACTGCCAGAAGGTCCAGGTAGGCCAGCCGCCGGGTACCTCGGGCGCGGCATTGCCGCGGTAGTCCGCGATCCACAGCGGATAGCGGGTGAACTCGGTGGAATTCGCCATGGCCGTCTTCCAGAAGTGCACGCCCGTATAGATGATCGGCGGCCGACCGGTCAGCGCCTCGACGGTGTTCAGGTAGCGGCGGGTCCAGTCGATCAGCGCGGCGGGCGGCAATCCGCCGGAGTCTTCCAGGTCCAGCACCGCGGGCAGATCCAGCGGGCCGTTCTGTCCGAGCACCACCGTCGAGTAGAAGACCGCCTGCGGTTCGGGCGGCAGCGCGGGGCGCGCGAAATGGTATGTGCCCCGGGCTACTCCGGCCGCCCGCATAATGAGACTGTCCGGCACGAAGTACGGGTTCACATAGCTCAGTCCCTCGGTGGCCTTCACCATGGCGAAGGGGTGTCCGGCGGCGCGGACCGCGAACCAGTTGATGCCGCTGCCGCCCGGATGCTGCCAGGAGGAGACGTCGGGGCCGTGCGGCGCGGCGGCCGCCGCACCGCTCAGCGGTAGCAGGGCGGCCAGCGCGAGGGCGGCGGCGAGGTGGGTGCGGGCCACGAGCGGGTGGTTCCGGTCCATGCCGCTCGACAGTAGAGCGCCTGTGACGCATCTCATGCGAAGCTCCGCTGTGGTGTTCGCTACGAATTCGCCACAAAGCGCCGCGTGCTCAGCCCAACCAGTCCAGCACCGAGGCCGCCGTCCAGGACTGCTGCATGCTGCCCAGTGCCTCGCCGGTGAACGGTTCGTAGTACTCGGAGAAGGTGCCGTCACCGGCCTGGCGCAGGCCCTCCGCACGCAGCATGAAGGACCGCTCGGCCCAGCCGCGGCGGGCGAACACCCACGAGAACAGCCAGCTCATCACCGGCCACACCGGGCCGCGCCAGTACTCGCGCGGGCGGAAGTCCTTGGACACCGGTGAGGTGGAGGGCGGCAGTGCGTAGCGCAGATCGGGGTGGCCGCAGTAGCGCGGCCCCTCGAACAACCGCAGCAACCGCCGCTCGGCGTCGCGGGAGAGGCCGCCGCACAGCAGCGGCGCGAAGACGGCCAGGGTCTCGGTCTCGATCCACCGGTCGGCCCGCAGATCGAAGTCCTTGGCCACCCCGCTGCGCGCATCGGTGGTGGCGATGACGCCCGCGCGGAAGTAGTCGGCCCATTCGTACAGCTCCCGTACGTCCGCGTTGGGCAGCCGGTAGTCGTCGCCGATGGTGGCCAGCACCTCGCAGGCCAGCGAGAAGATGGCGGTGACGAACACGTCCTCCACCGCGAAGCTCATGGTGGACGCCAGCTGGTAGTCGTCGTAGCCCGCTCGGCGCATCTGCTCGACCAGCCACATGTAGCGGTCGTACTCGCGGTCGGAGGGCCGCTGCGTCGGATCGTCCACCACGTGCAGATCCTCGCGCTGGTACGGCGGCAGATCGCCCGGCACCACGTTCGCGTAGGCGCGGTCCCAGCGGGGCGAATTGTCCATCCCGGATTCCCAGCCGTGATAGATGGTGATGCGCCCGTGCTGCTTGGGGTCGCGCGCGTAGGCCAGCCAGCGGTGCCAGCGCATGAGGTCGGGCCAGCGCCGGTGCAGGAAGTCCTCGGCGACCGCGCGGGTGCTGCGGCCGTGGCGGCGCGAATGGTCGAGAATCCGCTGCACCGCGATGGCGTGCACGGGCGGCTGGGTGATGCCCGAGGTGTCCGGGCCGTCGGGGGCGTCGGCGGCCAGCCGTCGGCACTCCCAGCGGGCGGGGCCGGGAAAGTACCCGTCCACGCCGTTGGCGAACACGATGTGCGGGATCATCCCGTTGCGCCATTGCGCCGAGAACAGGGTGTCGAGCTCGACCACGGCCCGCTCCACGCTGAGCGGGGCCAGGCCGACCGCCACGAAGGCGGCGTCCCAGCTCCACATGTGCGGATAGAGCTTCGGCGCGGCGGTGGTCATGGTGCCCAGATCGTTGCCGCGCAGCAGATAGGCGGCGCGGGCCGCGAGCTGAGTGGGCGTGAACCCGGGATGTGTCATCGCCCTATTCTGCGACGGCACCGGCAGGTATGCGCGGTGGACGTGGTGTTCGGGGGTGTGATCGGGGGATGGTTCGGGTTCGGCAGCGTTCACCCTTGTCGGCCTTCGTCTGGAGCGAATGGACATGCACACGCGGCGGAGCTCGTAGTTCACGGCGGTCGCCGCGGCCCCCGCGCTCATTCGCGGTGGGCCGTCGGTGCCGTCGCCCGGGATCATCGCCCGCTGTCCATCCCCGTTACGGTGGTCGCATGGCCACCTCCGACACGAGTAGCAGCGACAACCGTCCGACGGCGCTCATCACGGGCGCGAGCCGGGGGTTGGGGGCGGCCGTCGCGCGCGAACTCGCGCCCACGCATCGGTTGATGCTGGGCGCGCGCACCGAGCGGTCGCTCGCTCCGATTCTGAGCGAATTGACCGGTGCGACCGGATTTCCCGTGGAGCTCACCGACTACGAGGCTGTTGCCCGCGCGGCGGAACCGATCGAGCGGCTCGAGGTATTGGTCCACAATGCCGGGGTCGCCGACCTCGGCACCATAGCCGATTCCTCGGTGGCGCAGTGGCGGAATACGTTGGAGGCCAACCTGATCGCGGTCGCCGAGTTGACCAGGGTGTTGCTGCCCGCCCTGCGCGCCGCCAACGGGCATGTGGTGCTGATCAATTCGGGTGCCGGACTGCGTGCCAACGCCGGGTGGGGCGTGTACGCCGCGAGCAAATTCGGGCTGCGCGCCTTCGCCGACGCACTGCGACTGGAGGAGACCGCATTGCGCGTCACCTCGGTGCACCCCGGCCGCATCGACACCGATATGCAGCGCGAGATCGTGGCGGGGGAGGGGCGCGACTACCAGCCGCGGGAGTTCCTGGAGCCCTCGACCGTGGCGCGCGCGGTGCGCAATGCCATCGAGACCCCGCGCGACGCCCACCCCACCGAAATCGTGCTCCGCCCGATCCCGCGCTGATCCCTGCCGCGACCGCTGCGCGCGAGTCCGTTGCACGCGAGCTCGTCGCATGCGAGTCCGTTGCGCGCCACACACAAGCCCGCCACACGCGGCGAGCCCGGCGTGCGCAGTGCCACGCGCGGAGCGTGTCGCGGCTCGGCTTCCGGTCGAGTGCATGCGGTGATGTCGCCGAGGATGTGTCGCAGCAGCCGATTCGCATGCGAGTCCGTTGTACGCGAGTTCGTTACACGCGAGTCCGTTCCGCGCGAGTCCGTCGCGCGCGAGCCCCGTCACACGCGGCGAGCCCGGCGTGCGCAGTGCCGCCGCGTTGCCGTCCGACCGGCGCCGCTCGGGTCGCGCAACCGGCGCGGTCTGCCGCACGTGCCGCGCGTTGCTCACGGTCGAGAGCCGATCACGGCTATAACTGTGGGGTTGCTGGGGATGGCTCGATACTTCGGAGTGATCACGCGTATGGACCGACGTAACCTGCTCGGACTGCTCGCCGCGGGCACCGCCTACGCCCTGACCGGCTGCACCCGAGCCCACAGCGGCACACCGGAACTCGGGGTCGGCGACATTCCGGCGGTGCCCGCGCCGCCCCCGGCCGCCCCGCGACCGTTGCCCGCGCCGCCGACCGGACCCCGGACCCCGATTCCGGCGGGCACCATCACCGCGCTGCCCGGCCCGGGCAGCAGTATGGCGCTCACCGTCGACGACGGCGCGAGCCCCGAGGTGGTCGGCGCGTACATCCGGTTCGCGCGGGACACCGGCGCGCGCTTCACCTTCTTCGTCACCGCGTACTACGACTCCTGGATGGAACACCGCAGTACGTTGCGCCCCCTGGTGGAATCCGGTCAGATCCAGCTCGGCAACCACACCTGGGACCACGCCGACCTCACCGCCGTCTCCGCCTCGGCCGCCGCCACTCAGCTCCAACGCGCCAAAACCTTCCTCCGCGACAATTTCGGCGTCGACGGCACCCCGTACTACCGCCCGCCCTTCGGCCGCCACAATGCCGCCGTCGACCGCATCGCCGCCGACCTCGGCTACACCGTCCCGGTCATGTGGTACGGCTCCCTCTCCGATTCCGGCCTGATCACCGAGCAGTACCTGATCGAATGCGCCCACAAGTACTTCCAGCCGCAGTCGATCGTCATCGGCCACGCCAACTTCCCCCCGGTCACCCGCTGCTACGGCCAGCTCACCGACATCATTCGCGAACGCAACCTGTCCATGGTCACCCTGAACGACGTGCTGCTGCCCCCGGTATGACGGGTGCCGCGGCCGCTCGATGAACACGGGCGACCGCGGACGTCGGCCGCCAGCGCCCGGGCTACTGGGAGAAGTGCTGACGCAGCGCCGTGAGGATGTCCTCGGGCTCGGCCCGCTGGCGGTAGTCGCCGTCGGTGAAGGCGTAGACGACAGTGCCGTCCGGGCCGATGACATACGTGGCGGGGACGGGCAGCTCCCAGTCTCCGGCGGAGAGGTCCGCGCCGACGGTCAGATAGTCGGCGCGGATCGCCTCGTCCACGGTGAAGAGCAGCCCGTAGTCGGCCGCGATCCGATTGCCGCCGTCGGAGAGCACGTCGAAGTCGAGCTCGTGCTTCTCGGCAATGGAGAGCGAATCATCAGGAGACTGTGGGGAAATGGCGACCAGGCGGGCACCGAGGGCTCGGAAGTCGTCGATCCTGGACTGCAAAACGCGCAGTTCGAGATTGCAGTAGGGGCACCAGTTGCCACGGTAGAAGGTCAGCACCACCGGTCCGGAGCGCAGGGCGTCGGAAAGGGTGAAGTCCGCGCCGGTCGCGCCCGGGAGGGTGAAATCGGGCGCTCGGTCACCCACCTGTAGGGCCTTGTCGCCCAGTGGGCTGAGCTTTTCGGCATTGCGATGCAGCCGGGCGACCAGCTCCTCCGGCACCGTGCCACGCATCTGCTCGTACATGCGAATTACCTGTTCCGCGTATGTATTTCCCATGGCGTAGACGCTATGCGGAGTGGTCTGCACGGACCATGACCAAGAAGCGCTGATACATAGCAGATCGTCTCATATGATGAGCCGCATGGATGTGCTCACCGATGTACTCGCGGCAACCAAGGTCGGCGGGGCGGTGACCGCGCAGCTGTGGGCGGCCGCGCCCTGGGGCATTCAGCTCGACGATATGCCCAAGGCCGCCTTCCACGCCGTGGTGCGCGGCAGCTGCTGGATTCGGTTGCCCGGCGAGCGGCCGGTGCAGTTGGCGGCGGGGGATTTCACGCTGCTGCCCATGGGTTCGGGGCATGCCCTGTGCAGTTCACCGGAGGTGCCGCTGCTGCCGTTCGAGCGGATCGCGCCGTCGCCCGGCCAGCGCGTCATCCGGCTGCCCGGTGACGGCTGCGAGACCAGGATCGTCTGCGGCTCCTACCGTTACGACGCCTACCCGGCGCATCCGCTCATGCGCTTGCTGCCGCCGCTGGTGCATCTGCCCGCCGACCAATCGGCGGCCGGACGCGAACTCGCCGACACCCTGCGCATGCTCACCGCCGAGATCGGTGAGGACCGGCCCGGTACCCAGACCGTCACCGACCGGCTCGTCGATGTGCTGTTCGTGCAGGCGCTGCGGGTGTGGACCGAGCACCGCGCCGAGGACGGGGCCTCCTGGCTCATGGCATTGCGCGATCCGGAGATCGCGAAGGCCATGGCGCTGCTGCACGAGAGCCCCGCTCGCCCTTGGACCGTGGAAGAACTCGCGGCCGAGGTCGGCGTCTCCCGCGCCACCCTCGCCCGGCGGTTCAGCGCCCTGGTCGGCGAACCGCCGCTGGCCTACCTGGCCCGCTGGCGCATGGAACTGGCCGCCCGGCGGCTCCGAGACAGCGCCGATTCCGTTGCGGCCGTGGCACACAGCGTCGGCTACGCCTCGGAGTTCGCCTTCTCCCGCGCTTTCAAGCGCCTGCACGGGCGATCACCGGCGGATTACCGGTCGGCACAGCGTCTTTGACGTTGCCGGTCGGCACCGGCGGCTCCGACGACAGCGCCACCGGACGTGACTCGCGAGCGGTGGCGTTCGCCCTGTCAGGCGACCACGTTCACCAGGCGGCCCGGCACCACGATCACCTTGCGGGGCTGTTTGCCGCCCAGCAGTTCCGCGATCTTCTCGTCCGCCAGGGCCGCCGCCTGCACGGCGGCGTTGTCGGCGTCGGCGGGGACCGAGACGCGGGAGCGGACCTTGCCGTTGACCTGGATCGGGTACTCGACCGAATCCGCCACCAGCAGTGCGGGATTCGCGACCGGGAAGGGGCCGTGGGCCAGGGCGGTGGTGTGGCCCAGGCGTTCCCACAGTTCCTCGGCGATATGCGGGGCCATCGGGGCCAGCATGAGCACCAGCGGTTCCGCCACGGTGCGCGGTGCGCCGTTGGGGTAGTGCTTGGTCAGGTGGTTGGTCAGCTCGATCAGCTTCGCGCCCGCGGTGTTGTCGCGCAGGTTGGCGTAGTCGTCGTCCACCCCGGCGATGGTCTTGTGCAGCAGTCGCAGCGTCTCGCCGGACGGTTCCGCGTCGGTGACCTTGGCCGCGCCGGTCTCCTCGTCCACCACCAGTCGCCACACCCGCTGCAGGAAGCGGTGCGCGCCGACGACGTCCTTGGTGGCCCAGGGCCGCGAGGTGTCCAGCGGACCCATGGACATCTCGTAGAAGCGGAAGGTGTCGGCACCGTACAGATCGCACATCTCGTCGGGGGAGATGGCGTTCTTCAGCGACTTGCCGATCTTGCCGTACTCCTGGAAGACCTCGATCTCCCCGTCCGCCGCGGGCGGAGTCCAGAAGAACTTTCCGTCCCGCTCCACCACCTCGGCGGCCGGGATGTACGCACCGCGCTCGTCGGTGTAGGCGTACGCCTGGATGTAGCCCTGGTTGAACAGGCGGCGGTACGGCTCCGAGCCGGACACGTCACCCAGATCGAACAGCACCTTCTGCCAGAAGCGCGCGTACAGCAGGTGCAGCACCGCGTGCTCGACACCGCCCACGTACAGATCCACGCCGCCCGGATCCTTCGGGCCGTGTTCGGCGGTACGCGGTCCCAGCCAGTACTGCTCGTTCTCCGGCGCGCAGAACGCCTCGGCATTGGTGGGGTCGGCGTAGCGCAGCTGATACCAGGAGCTGCCCGCCCAGTTGGGCATGACATTGGTGTCGCGGCGGTACCGCTTGCGGCCGTCGCCCAGATCCAGCTCCACGTGCACCCAGTCGGTGGCCTTGGCCAGCGGCGGCGACGGCTCGGAGTCGGCGTCGTCGGGGTCGAAGGTGACCGGTGCGAAGTCCTCGATCTCCGGCAGCGTCACCGGCAGCATGGATTCCGGCAGCGCGTGCGGCTGGCCGTCCTCGTCGTACACGATGGGGAAGGGCTCACCCCAGTAGCGCTGCCGCGCGAACAGCCAGTCCCGCAGCTTGTACTGGATCTTGCCGTGCCCGTGGCCGTCGGCCTCCAGCCGCTCGATGATGGCGGCCTTGGCGGCCTCTACGTCCATGCCGTCCAGCTCACCGGAGTTCACCAGCGGGCCGTCACCGGAGTACGCGCCCTGGGAGATGTCGCCGCCGGAGATGACCTCCACGATGGGCAGGCCGAAGGCGGTGGCGAATTCCCAGTCGCGCTGGTCGTGGCCGGGCACCGCCATGATCGCGCCGGTGCCGTAGCCGCTCAGCACGTAATCGGCGATGAAGACGGGCACGCGCGCGCCGTTCACCGGATTGGTGGCGTACGAGCCCAGGAAGACGCCGGTCTTCTCCTTGTTCTCCTGCCGCTCCAGATCCGATTTGGCGGCGATCGACTTGCGGTAGGCCGCAACGGCTTCGGCGGGGTTGGCGGAGTCGAAGGTCCAGCGCGGATCGGTGCCCGCGGCGTACTCGGCGGCGGTCAGCCGGTCCACCAGTTCGTGCTCGGGGGCCAGCACCACATAGGTCGCGCCGTACAGGGTGTCGGGTCGGGTGGTGAACACCTCGATGGTGTCGACCCCGCCCGCCGCGGTGTTCGCCTCGAACTTCACCTGCGCGCCCCGGGACCGCCCGATCCAGTTGCGCTGCATGGCCTTCACGTTCTCCGGCCAGTCCAGCTCGTCCAGATCGTCGACCAGGCGGTCGGAGTACGCGGTGATGCGCATCATCCACTGCCACAGGCGCTTGCGGAACACCGGGAAGTTGCCGCGCTCGGAGCGGCCGTCGGCGGTGACCTCCTCGTTGGACAGCACCGTGCCCAGCCCCGGGCACCAGTTGACCACCGAATCCGTCTGGTAGACCAGGCGATACGAGTCGATCACGGCATTGCGCTCGGCGGCGGTCAGCTCGGCCCAGGCGCGGCCCTCGGCCGTACGCTCCCCGGCCTCGAACTCCGCGATCAGCTGTTCGATCGGACGGGCCTTACCCAGCTTCTCGTCGTACCAGGCGTTGTAGATGCGCAGGAAGATCCACTGCGTCCACCTGTAGTACTCGGGATCGGTGGTGGCGAAGGAGCGGCGGCGATCGTGGCCCAGGCCCAGGCGATCCAGCTGCCGCTGCATGGTGGCGATATTCGACTCGGTGGTCACCCGCGGATGCGCGCCGGTCTGCACCGCGTACTGCTCGGCGGGCAGACCGAAGGCGTCATAGCCCAGGGCGTGCAGCACATTCCGGCCGTGCATGCGGTGGTAGCGGGCGAAGACATCGGTGGCGATATAGCCCAGCGGGTGGCCGACATGCAGGCCCGCGCCCGAGGGGTAGGGGAACATGTCCTGGATGAACAGCTTGTCGGCCGGGGTGTCGCCCGCCAGCGGGCCCACCGGATTGGGCGCGTGGAAGGTGCCGCGCTCGCGCCAGTTGCCCTGCCACTTGCGCTCGATCCGTCCCGCGAGGTCGGCGTTGTAGCGGTGTGCGGGCACGTCTCCGTTCCCGGCTTCGATGGTGCCGGTGCTGTCGGTCGCACGAGTGTCCTGCACGGTCCTGCCTTCTGCTCTAGCCGATCCCCGATAAGGTCGCTCACCAGGGTAAAGCGTGGCCCTGCTGTGTCCAACTTGCCCTCCGCTGTGTTTGATTTGCCCTCCGCTCCCCCGCTTCGCTCCTCCGCTCCACTCAGTCCAGAACCGAGACGCGCCGCGAACCAACGGGTTGCGCTGGGGCTGGTTACAAGGTCCTGGTGAAAGGGGTGTTTCAACCTTGCCAAAAGGGCTGGACGGGAGGATCGGGAGGTGTGCTTCACACCCGGCGGGCGCTGGCGTGGTGGGTGGCGCTGGTAGCCTGCTCGGGTGTTCGTGGTGGCAATGGTCCTGTTCGTGTTGGCGGCGGTCGCCGTCGTCACCGGGGTGCTCGGTCTGACCGGCACACTGCCCGGGAACCGTTACTTCGGGGTGCACACCGACGAGGCGCTGGCCTCGGAGGAAGCCTTTCGGCTGGCCAATCGAGTGGCCGGGCCCACGTCCATCGGGGCCGGGATCCTGCTCGCCGCGGGCGGGGTGGTGGCGCTGGTCGCCGGTGGCCTCGCCGCGATTCTGGTGCCGGTCGGCACCGTGGTGATCGCCTTCCTCACGCTGGGCGCGGGAGCCAATGCCGCTGCCCAGGCCATCGAGGGGCTGACCCCGGCCAAGGAGGTCGGCGGCTGCGGCAGCGCCTGCGGGTCCTGCTCGCTGCGCGACGCCTGCGAACCCGCCGCGCACTGATACACCGCGCTCCGGTCGCGCACTGATACACCGCGCTCCAGTTCAGAGCGGCTTGCGCATCCAGATGTGCTCGATTCCCGCGTCCTCCCAGTCCGGCTCGCCGAAGGCCGTGTAGCCGAGCCGTTCGTAGAAGCCCTGCGCCTGGGTCTGCGCGTGCAGTTCCACCGCGACCAGTCCCCGTTCGCGCGCCCGCTCCTCGATGGCGCGCGCCAGCGCCGCGCCCAAACCGGTGCCGCGCGCCCGCTTCGCCACCGCCAGCCGTCCGAGTACGCCGATGTCGTCGCGGCGCGTCAGCCGTCCGGCCCCGATGGGCTCCCCGTCGAGGCGGGCCAGGAAGTGATCGGCGGTCGCGTCGAGTTCGTCGAGCTCGATCTCCGCGGGCACGCCCTGCTCCTCGACGAATACCGCCATGCGAATGGCATAGGCGTCGGCCCGGTCCCGCTCGCTGGCGACGGTGACGATCTCGATCATGGTGCCAGCATGCCGGACTCGTCGTTCAGCGCGCGCAGGGCGGGGGAGGGATACCGCGTGACAGCGGACTTCCGGGCGGGTTGACGTAGAGGACGGTCAGCCGCAGCGGTTTCGTCCCGAGATTGCGCGCCAGATGCGCGTGTTCCGGTCCGCTGGGCTCTCGGAAGATCCGCCCGCGCCGATGGGTGAGCGGTACGCAGTCGGTCCACGGGTGGTCGAGGTCGCCCCCGGTGACCAGCACGAACAGCGTGCCGTCGTGATAGTGCCAGCCGCTCTGGCCACCGGGTTCGACAATGGTCTGCCGCACTACGAACTCGCGCCCGGCGAGGGTGAAGCGGACCAGCTCGCGGCTGGCCGTCCCCGTCGCGGGCGCGGGATTCGGTCGGTACTCGGTTCTCGTAATGACTCAGTGCTCGTCGTAATGCCCGTCGTGTGCGGCGTGGCGGTGGCCGTCGTGAATGTAGTCCACATGGTCGCCGTGCGGCACGGCCACGTGGCCGCAGCCCTCGCCGTGGGCGTGCTCGTGGGCGTCGTGCGCGGCGTGCCCGGCGGGCTCGCATTCGTCGTAGTGCCCGTCGTGGGCGCGGTGCAGATGGCCGTCGTGGGCGTAGTCGGTGTGATCGCCGTGCGGTACGGCAACGTGCCCGCATTCGGGGCCGTGCTTGTGGTCGTGGGCTTCGTGAACTGCGTGAGCTGTGGTCATCGGCGATCCTTTCCGAAGCATTCAGGTCCTGTCGGCTAACTCATATTGACATTAGCACCCACGCATCGTTTTAAACCTCCGCGACCGAGCGGTCCGACATCCGGGACTAATCTCGACCGGTGCGATTTCTCAGCAAGTTCTACATCGACGGATTCATCCTGTCGATACTCGCGGTAGTCGTCCTGGCCAGCGTCTTTCCGGCCCGGGGTGACGGCGCGGAGGTGGTGGGCTGGCTGACCAAGATTGCCATCGCATTGCTGTTCCTGCTGTACGGCGCGCGTCTGCACCCTCCCGAGGCGCTGGCCGGTCTCACCCACTGGCGGCTGCACCTCACCGTGCTCGCCTGCACCTTCGTCCTGTTCCCGCTGCTCGGTCTGGCCTCGCATGTCTTGGTGCCCACCGTGCTCACCGAGGATCTGCACACGGGTTTGCTCTTCTTGACCCTGGTGCCGTCCACGGTCCAGTCCTCGATCGCGTTCACCGCCATCGCCAAGGGGAATCTGGCGGGAGCCATCGTCAGCGCCACCCTGTCGAATCTGCTGGGCGTCTTCCTGACCCCCGCCTTGGTGATCCTGCTCATGAGCACCACCGGACAGGCCGAGGTGGATCTCGGCGCGATCGTGGACATCGTGCTGCAACTGCTGGTGCCCTTCCTCATCGGACAACTGCTGCGGCCCCGGATCTCCGGATGGCTCGCGCGCCACGCCGAGTCCACCAAACTGGTGGATCGCGGCTCGATCCTGCTGGTGGTCTACAGCGCGTTCAGCGCGGGCATGGTGGAGGGCATCTGGCAGTCCATGTCGCCGTGGCGGATCGTCGGACTCACCGCGGTGTGCTGCGCGCTGCTGGCCATCGTGTTGGCGGCGACGGCCTTGGTGGGCGATCTCGCGAAATTCGATCGGGCCGACCGCATCGTGGTGGTGTTCTGCGGTTCCAAGAAGAGTTTGGCCACCGGACTGCCGATGGCCACGGTGCTCTTCGCGGGCGCGCCGGTCGGCCTGATCGTGCTGCCGCTCATGATCTTCCACCAGGTGCAGCTGATCACCTGCGCTGCCCTGGCGCAGCGGTGGGCGCGGACCGCCGAGTGAGTTCGTCCGCCGCGCGCACCGTGCGGGCGCGGATGCTGTCCTCGGGCGAGAGTGGACGGCGCGCCGCCCCCGGACCGCGGGTGAGCGCGCGCAGCACCGCCCGCCCGGCCGCGGCATCGCCGACCGCGATGCGCGCGCTGCCGTCCGGATAGCGTTTGGCCACGATCCCGGCCCGCGCCAGCGCGGCCGCGACACCGTCGCCGGGCAGATACAGGAAGTTGCCGCTGCCGCGCGGAACCCGGATGCCGTTGCGCCGCAACCGGGTACGCAGCAGTTCCCGTTCGGTGGTGATGCGCAGGACGCGCACGGCGAGTTCGTCGGCCGCCGCGT
The DNA here is from genome assembly GCF_030766805.1 of Nocardia sp. CC213A. Lineage (NCBI taxonomy): Bacteria > Bacillati > Actinomycetota > Actinomycetes > Mycobacteriales > Nocardiaceae > Nocardia > Nocardia sp. CC213A. The sequence goes on along the minus strand of NZ_JASFXA010000016.1, from coordinate 119,050 downwards.
AGGAGGCCGCCACCGCCGCCACCGCGCCGCTCGGCATCCCGAACGGCAGTTGCAGCCGTCGTACCCGGCGCATGAGCTCCTCGGATCCGAAGGCGTAGCCGATGCGCAGCCCGGCCAGCCCGTACGCCTTGGAGAAGGTGCGCAGCACCAGCAGGTTCGGATGCCGCCGGACCAGCTCTATCGTGTCGAGAGCCTCGGCCGCCCCGAGGAATTCGACGTACGCCTCGTCCAGGATCACCGGTGTCCGGGCGGGCACGGCGTGCAGGAACGCCTTCAGCTCACTGCCGGAGACCACCGTTCCGGTCGGATTGTGCGGGCGGCATACCGCCACCAGGTCGGTCCGGTCGTCGATCGCCGCGACCATATCCCACAGGCGCTGCCGACCGGACGAATCCAGCGCTATGCCGACCGATTCCAGCCCGGTCATGGCCGCCATGATCGGGTAGCCGTCGAAGGTGGGCGTCGCGAACACCATGCGACGGCCGGGGGCGGCCAGGGTCTGCATGATCTGCATGGTCACCCCGGTGGCTCCGGTCCCGACCACCACCTGGTCCGGCGTCACCCCCACGTGCTCGGCGATGAGCCGCGGCAGCCGCCGCGGCTCGAACTCCGGGTACAGATTCGTGCGGGGCAGTTCCGCGCTGAGCGCCCGCAGTACCGAAGGCAGTGGGGGAAAGGGGTTCTCGCTCAGACTCAGGTCGTAGCGAACCGGTGCGCCACCCGGTTCCGGGGTGCCGGGCACCGGCAGGGCGGTCATCCGACCGCACCCCAGCGCACGGCGGCAGCGCCCGCGAAGTCCCCGGCGTGGGCGAAGGCCGACATGAGCACCACCGATCCGGGCCGCAGCCGCCCCGCCCGCTGCTCCGCGTCGAGGGTGACGGGAATGGCGGCGGCGAACAGGTTTCCGCATTCGTCGAAGGTGTCGGGGTGACGTTCGGCAGGCAGTTCCAGGGCGTCGTGCCAGTTGCGCAGGAACAGCCGGTTGGGCTGATTGGTGACGAAGGTGTCGATATCGCGGCCCTTCACCCCGATGCGGTCGCAGACCGCCAGGGCCACCTCGGGCACCAGCCGATTGCCGCGCGCGAACACCTTGGTGATCTTGGATTCGCTGAAGGTCACACAGCCCTGCCCCTCGCCCGGCTCCCAGTACTTGCGCTCGGAACCGGTGGAAAAGTCCATATCCCCGGCGAATTCGGGGTACGTACGGCATTCGATACCCAGGATCGGCGCGCTGTTGTCCTTCACCAGCAGGCCCACGCCGCAGCCGTCGCCGGGCACCGGCGCCTGTGCCTTGCCGCGAATCTCGGACTGGGTGAAGACCGGCCCCGCGCAGTTCTGGGTGGCGGCGATGAGCGCGGTGCGGGCGTCGGTGGCGCGCATCAGATCCCGCGCCAGCGACATCATGTGCACGAACGCCGCGCAGCCGCCGTTGTGCACGTCGATCACATGCTTGGGTCGCATCCCCAGCCGCCGTGCCACCTCGGGACCGGCCCCCAGCACGGGATTGTCCGGCAACTGGGTGTGCGTGAGCAGGATGTCGATCGACGAGATGTACTCGCGCCCATGGCGTTCGATGAGCGGCTCGACGGCGCGCTCCACCATGTCCACCGCCGTCTCGTCACGGTCGACGTGATGGCGGGCGCGCGGGGCGCGGAACATGACGTTCTTCGCCATCCGCTCCGAGCGGGAGAACCGGGTGAAGTACTCGGTGCCGACCGGGTCGCCGGGCAGATAGCTCGCCACGTCCACCAGGCTGACCGGTGGCAGTGCGAGCGCCGGGTCGGTGAAATCCACTGCGCTACCTCACTTCATCCAGTCGGGCTTGATCGGCAGGCCGTGCGCGGCACGGTATTCGCAGATCGCCTTGAGATTGTCGAGTTCGAGCTTGTGCCCGGCGGAGAACATCTCCCAGAAGTCACCCACCCAGACCGAACGGCCCGGGGGCGCGGCGTCCGGATAGGGGTTCTCGTCGTAGAACGGGTGGCGGCAGTTCGTCCACAGCACCACCGATCCCGGCTTGTTCAACACCACCTGGGCGTCGACCACCCGCATCAGATAGATCATCCACAGGTGTTCGCCCTGATCCCAGGCGCAGTGGTAGTCGACCGTCATGGCGTCCGGATTGGCGACGGTGCGGGTGTAGATCTCGGTGTTCGGTCCCAACCGATCGGCGGCCAGCCACAGTCCCGGCTCGTCGGTCTCGGTGAAGCCGCGCAGACTGTAGGTCCACTCCTCCAGACTCCTGGTGTCCGAAAGGTATTCGTAGACCTCCCGGGGCGGCGCGGCGATGTAGTCCTGGACCGGACAGTACTGCCCGAAGATCTGATCGTGCGGATACACCGACCGCAGCATGTCCATGATGATCGGCGTGGTGGCCTCCCGGTCGGAGTTCTCGATCCGCAGCACTCCGGGCACCACCTCCTCCGGAATATCGCTGAGAGCGGGCAGGGCGGTGGTCACGGGAGCCTCCTCGAAGCGGTCAGGAAGGGGGTGAACGGGGGGACCTCGTCCGGATCGCAGTCCACGGCCACGAACGAGGGTCCCGGGGCGCCGACGCACCGCCGCAGCGTCGCGGCGAGTTCGGCGAGGGTGGTGGGTCGATGGGTGCGCAGGCCCGGGAACATGGCGGCCACGCCCGCGCCGATATCGGCGGGTTGAAAGCGGTTGTAGCTGTAGCGGTCTCCGTAGAAGAGCTGTTCGCGGGTGATGCACATGGCGTGCGCGTTGTTGTTGAGCACCACGAAGGTGATGGGCAGCCGGTGTTCGACGGCGGTGTGGATCTCCATGCCGTGCATGAAGAACGCGCCGTCTCCGGCGATGACGACGGTGTGCCGCACCTCGCCGTCGGCGCGGCGGCACCGGGCGAAGGCGGAACCGATTCCGGCTCCGAACGCGTACCCCATCCCGCCCATCCCCAGTGCGACGGTGAAGCGTCCGCCGCGCGGCACGCGCAGATGGTGGACCACCGACGCGCCGGTATTGCCCGCGTCGGCGAAGACGTCCGTGCCGTCCGGCAGCGCGTCGTTGAGGGTTTCGACGATGGCGCGATACCGCAGGCCCGGTCCGTCGGCCGGGGGGACGTCGAGGGGGGTGAGCACGTTCACCCGCGACTGCGCCCCGGCCGGCGTCGGCAACTCCGGTCCGGAACCGAGGGGCGTGGTCGTGGACGCGTATTCACTAGTCACACGGCCGGAATCGCGGACGGCGGGTGCGATATCGCCGGTGGGGTGGGTGAGATCGGTGCACAGGTCGGCGAGCGTGGCGGCCAGGTCGGTGGTGTGGGCGTGCAGGCTGGGCAGGAACGGTGATTCGGCTCCGATACCGGCCAGCGTGACCGCGCTCAGCGCGTCCTCCAGCCCGGCCCGCGCCGTGATCGGCATTCGGGTGCCGACGAGCAGACACAGCTCCGCCCGGTGCAGCGCGTCGAGCAGTTCGGGATGTCCCATGCTGCCCGCCACTCCGCAGTAGCCGGGCGCATGATGGTCGTAGACGTCCTTGGCATCGGGTGCGACGCCGACCGAGGCGTCGAGCAGGCGTGCGAGCCTTGCCAATTCGTCTCGGGCGTCGTCGCGGGCGACCTGGTCACCGGCGATGATCACCACCTTGCCGGTGGCGCGGGCGGTCCGCAGCGCCCGCCGCACCCGCTCCAGCCCGGCGCGATCGCGGCGGTGCGCCCGCGCGGGCGGGTGGAATTCGGGCGGCGTCGACAGCTCGGCCTGCTGAATATCCTTGGGCAGCAACAGTACCGCGGGCCCGCCGGACCGGGCCGCCGCCACCGCGTCGCGCAGCTGCGTGGGAAGGTCGGCGGGGGATTCGACGCGCGCGCAGTAGCGGGTGAGGGGTGAGAACAACCGCACGGCGTCGAATGCCCCCGCTCGACCGCTGGAGTCCTGGAAGGCGCCCTTGCCTTCCAGGACCGTCGGGGGCTGCCCGACGAGTGCAAGGACGGGGACTCGGGAGGCGAAGGATTCGGCCAGTCCGGCGACCAGGTTCACCGCGCCGCCGCCGGAGGTCGCGACGACCACGCCGAGTCCGGCGGTGGAGCGGGCGTAGCCGTCGGCCATGGTGGCGGCGGAGAATTCGTGTTTGGCGACCACGGCGGTGAGCGGTGAGCGGTCGTCGTCGGCCCGCCGTTCGAGGGCGGCATTGTGGTCGAACACGGCATCGTAGAGGTCTTCGATATTCGCGCCGTCCACGCCGAACAGATGCCGGATCCCCAGTCGCGAAACGGCTCGAACCAGATAGTCGGCGACCCGGGCCCCGCTGTCCATACACGTCCTCTCGCTGCCGACGGGCTGTCGAGAGCCGGTGCCCGCCGCGTGTAGGGAGATACGGAGCCGATCCACGAGTGGTTCAACGCTGCATTATCGGCGATTCGACCGGGCTGGAATGTCGAGTCTTGTGTGTACGTATACGTCTACGTATAGTGAAGTCATGCCGAACAAGACGATCTACGTATCCGATGACGACCTGACGCTGTTCAGCCGTGCCCAGGAGCTGGTCGGCGGCAATCTGTCCGGTGCGATCGTGACGGCACTGCGTCGCTATATCGAACTGGAGGAGGGCCGACTCGAGGGCTTCGAGGAGATTGTGCTCCCCGTGGGGCACAACGGGGTGCGCCAGGTCCGCTTCTCCGGTTCATTGCTGGGCGAATGGCGCGATATGGACGACACCGCGCAGCGGCACGTGCGGGTGTACCGCAGCCGCAAGGGCAAATTCGTCGCCCACGACCATGTCGCCGACTGGAACGACATGGTCACCGGATCGCTGACGGATAGGAAGAGCTGGCGGCGCATGTTCGGCGTCGGCGACCCGGACTGGGGTGACTACAACCTGACCATCGTGGACGACATCGAGGAGCTGCGGGGGCTGATCCCCGATCAGCTGTTCCGGCGCGTCGCCGATATCGCCGACCGCCCGCCGGTGGAGGACCTCGACATCTGAGTCGAGTAACCCGCCTCCCAACCGAATAGACGACCGCGAAACCTTGACCGGCCCGCCGGGCTGTCACGGCCTACTTGATCCATGCATTTATTCGTATCCCATGATGAAAGAAGCAACCTATGACCGTCGCACACCGCACCCCGGCCATCGTGGCCGACGGGTTGTGCAAATCCTTCGGTGAGCACATCGTGCTCGACCGGATCGACCTCGCGGTCCCCGAGGGCACCATCTTCGCCCTGCTCGGCCCGAATGGCGCGGGCAAGACCACCACCGTGCGCATCCTCGCCACCCTGCTCCGCCCGGACGGCGGCACCGTCACCGTCGACGGGTACGACCTCGCGAGCGAGCCCGCCGGGGTGCGGTCCGCCATCGGCGTCACCGGACAGTTCGCCGCCGTGGACGAACTGCTCACCGGGCGCGAAAACCTGCTGCTCATGGGCGATCTGCACCATCTGCCCCGGAGCGAGAGCGCCGCCATCGCCGACGAACTGCTGCGGCGCTTCGACCTGGAGGAGGCCGCCGACAGACCCGCGGGCGGCTATTCCGGCGGCATGACCCGCCGCCTCGACCTGGCCATGACCCTGGTCGGTGATCCGAGCGTCATCTTCCTCGACGAGCCCACCGTGGGCCTGGACCCGCGCAGCCGCCGCGTGGTCTGGGATATCGTGCGCGACCTGGTCGCGGGCGGCGTCACCGTGCTGCTCACCACGCAGTATCTGGAGGAGGCCGATCAGCTGGCCGACCGCATCGCGGTACTGCACGACGGCCGCATCGTCGCCGAGGGTACGGCGGACGAACTCAAGCGGCTCGTCCCCGGCGGCTACATCCGGCTCGACTTCGCCGACCGGGACGCCTTGGTCGCCGCCGCCCGGATATTCGGGGGCGCCGCACAGGTCAATGGTGATCTGACCCTCGCCATCCCCAGCGACGGCGGGGTGCGTTCGGTGCGCGAGGTGCTCGACCGCCTCGATGTCGAGCGCATCGAACCCGAGGGGCTGTCCGTGCACACGCCCGACCTCGACGACGTCTTCCTCGCCCTCACCGGATCCGGATCGGCCGACGCCGGCCGCGCCGACACCGACCGCATCGAACAGGAGATCGTGCGATGAGCACCGTGCAGACCGCGACCCGAACCTATGACACCAGATCGCACGGGATCGCCGACACCAAGACGATGCTGCGCCGGAATCTGCTGCACGCCAAGCGCTATCCCGGGCTGGCGACGAGCGTTGTGCTGATGCCGATCATTCTGCTGCTGATGTTCAACTACATCTTCGGCGGCGCGCTGAAGGAGGCCACCGGGGACGCGAAGTACATCGACTACCTGGCCCCCGGCATGATGCTGATGGTTCCGGCGTTCGTCTGCGCGGGTCTGGCGGTCATGGTGGCCAGCGATATGACCAAGGGCATTGTCAGTCGGTTCCGGTCCATGTCGATCTCGCAGTCGGCCATGCTCAACGGCCAGGTGATCGGTACCGCCATCCAGGCCCTGCTCGGCGTGATCGCCATGACTCTGGTGGCTTTCGCCGTCGGTTTCCGCACGAACGCGAATCCACTGGAATGGCTTGCGGCCCTTGGCCTGATCGTCCTCGTCACCATCGCGCTGAACTGGCTGGCGGTCGGCATCGGCTTGATCGCCCAGACCCCGGAGAGCGCGGGCAATCTGCCGCTGCCCATCACCATGCTGCCCTTCCTCGGCAGCGGTCTGGTGCCCACCGACACCATGCCCGCCGGGGTGCGGCAGTTCGCCGAGTACCAGCCCTTCTCGCCGATCACCGAAACCCTGCGCGGACTGCTGATGGGCACCGAGATCGGCAAGAACGGCATCTTGGCCATCGCCTGGTGCGTGGCTCTCGCGGTGCTCGGCTACCTCTGGTCCAATGCCATGTTCCGCAGGCGCGCGAACTGACCGACCGGGTGAAACCCCCTGCCTTCGCAGGGGGTTTCACGTCGCCCCGCTACTGCCCGAGCGTCGCCGACAGCAGCACCCGGCCCGCCTCGTCGCGCACCTCGATGGCCCGCAACCGTTCCGGGGGCACGGAAGTCGTTCCGTCCGGGGTGAATTCCGCTCCGGGCGCGGCGGTCCACTCCGCCAACTTGGACTGGGTGCCGTCCGTGCGCACCACCCACAGCGACAGCTCCCACTCATAGGCGTAGTCGCTGGCCGCGTAGGCGCACCACATGTCCACGCGCGATTCCCCGTTCACCGCCAGCAGTTCGAAGGTCGCGGTGATCGGGATCGGGTCCGGTGATTCCAGCGGACCCTGCGCCACCACCTGCTGGACCGAGACGGGCGCGCGGTCGGTGACCGCGGTCGTCACCGGCACCGCGATCAGCACCGCCGCGGCGGCGGCCGCGAGCGCGCCGCCGATGGACCACAGCCGGGCGCGGCGCTGCTCCCGGCGTGCCCGCGCGGCCAGGCCGGACAGCAGTCGATCCGGTGGCGGCGGCACGGTATCCGCGGGCGTGTCCGCGGTGGCGACGGCCTCGGCGGTCTCGGCGGTCACGAGCGCGAGCAGTCCGGGCAGCCCCGCCAGTTCGGTCACCGCCGCGCGGCAGTGGTCACATCCGGCAAGGTGTTCCTCGTAGTCGCGGCGTTCGGCACGGGTGAGCGCGCCCAGGACGTACGGTCCGTCCCAGGTTTCGTAGGCAGCGCAGGGCTCCCGTCCCGCAACCGTTTCCGTCACTTGGTCACCCCCATCTCCTGTAGCGCCAGCCGGAGCGCCCGCATCCCGTAGTGCATGCGGGACTTCACCGTTCCTTCCGGGATATCCAGTTCCGTGGCGATCTGATGCGTCGACAGCCCGCGGTAGTAGGCGCGCACGATCACCGCCCGGTGGTCCGGACTGAGCCGCGCCAGGGCGTCGGCCACCAGCCAGCCGTCCAGCGCGCGGTCGGCCTGATCCGCCACCGGCTGCTCCGGCGGATGGTCCATCCGGAACTCCCGTCGATTGCGGGCACTGCGGTACTCGTCCACCGCCAGATGCCGGGCGACCGTGAACAGCCACGCGCGGGCCGAATGCGTGGACTGATCCAGCACGGCGGGTCGCTGCCAGGCACGCAGCAGGGTCTCCTGCACGATGTCCTCGGCACGGCCCGGATCGCCGACGAGTCCGTAGGTGTAGCGCCACAGTGCCGTGGCGTGCTCGTCATAGAGCACCCGCAGCAGTTCGGCCTGTTCCTCGGGCATCGGATGCACCTCCCGCTACCCACCCACGACGCAGACCGGCCGCGGGTTCAGATCAATTGCGCTCCACCTCGATCGGATGGGTCGCCAACAGGGAGAGCGGCAGCGGCTGGCGGCGCAGCACCTGCGCCCACAGATCGCCGCGGCCCGCGATGGGATCGCTCGGCAGCGCCGACAGCACGATCCAGTCCCCGCGGTCCAATTCGCCCTCCAGCTGTCCGAAGGTCCAGCCCGCATAGCCCGCGAACACTCTCAGGCCCTCCACCAGCGGCGCGATCACCTCGGGATCGGAATCCAGATCCACCAGCGCCACGCGCCCGTCCACCCTGCGCAGACCCGGTACCTCGGTGACCGGGGTGCCCACCTTCACCAGGGCCAGGCACAGGGCGGCATCGCGTTTCACCGGGCCGCCGATGTACAGCGCGCGCGGCGACGCCGCCACCTCGGCCCAGTTCGGTAGCACGTCGTGCACCGCGGTGTCGCTGGGCCGGTTCAGTACGACGCCCAGACTGCCCGCGTCGTTGTGCTCGATGATGTACACGACGGTGCGCCGGAACGACGGTTCCACCAGGTCGGTCGCGGACACCAGCAGTGTGCCCGGCCGAACCACCTGATCCTCGTGCCGGGATTCGCGTCGAGAACGATCGCCGTGTTCCTCTGCGCGTGCCACCTCGACATCATCGCACCGCTACCCCCCGATTGGCTCGGTTTGTTTTGGTCAAGGGCCCATATCGGGGAGTGCGGCGGGGGCAAACGAACCGAGTTAGGGTTTCCCCATGGAACGTCCCGAGGTCGTCCTCGAGAACAGCGATGCCGTGTACGACTTCTACCGGGAGCATCAGCAGAATCGACTGCAGGCGTGGGGTGCCTACGCGTTGCTCGGGCGTCGCTACCATCCGCGGGTCGCATATGCGCCAGGGGCGCGAGAGCGCCTGCGGGAGTTGATTTCCGAGGGTTGTCCGCTGCTCATCTCGATCAACCACCTCTCCCAGCTCGATCCCTACACCGTTGCCGCGGCGGCTTGGCGCAGCGGGCTGCGGCCCGTGATCGGCCGGACCCGGGTGCTGGCCAAGGATGAGCTGTTCGCCGAGGCAAAGCAGCGCCGCCGGATCGACATGATGGGCGGGATCCCGGTCTTCCGCGGAAAGGACCACGGCATCCGCGCCGTGAACGCCGCGGGGCAGCGGATGATCGAGGTCTGCGCCGAGCGGCTCTTCCGCGGCGACGGCATGGCGGTGTTCCCCGAGGGCACCTGCAATGACGTGGATCCCACCCAGGTCCAGTCGGTGGGCAGCGGCATCGGGCACATCGCCTTCAAGTCCATGAAGTTGGGCGCGGAGCCCGCCCTGGTGAGCATCGGCCTGAGCTACGGTCCGCGATCCGATCCGACCGTGGAGCCGACCAAGGAGCAGGTCAAGTCGGCCAGCTTCTACTTCGGCGTGCCGGTCGCCGACCTGCCCACCCGCCCCGCGGAGATCGCGCGGCTGGTGAAGAGCGAGTTGCAGGCGGCGCTGGACGGAGCTGTGGCGGCGTACTGAGTGCTGGGCCGGTTCAGTGCTGGGGTAGCCCCAGTCGTTCCCTGGACCAGTGCGGAACCAGCGTCAGGTACTCCGGCCGCGACTCCACGAAGTGGTGCACCATCGGGCAGAGCGGCAGGATGCCGAGGCCCTCGTCGCGGGTGGCGTCCAGTGCGCCCTGCACCAGCTTGCGGCCGTAGCCGCGGCCCTCGTACTGCGGGTAGATCTCGGTGTGCACGAAGGCCCGCTCGTTCGCGGTGTCCTGATAGGAGGTCACCCCCGCCACCAGGCCGTCGACCAGTAGCTCGAAGCGATCCAAGGCGGGATTGCGGCGCACCTCGATCGACTCATTCGACTCACTCGACATGGGCACGACGCTATCGGGTGGCCCGTGGTCGATTTGCACCGATTGCCATTACTCGCGCTCCGGGCGTGTCGGGAGATCGGTTCGCGCGGCGACCGGGCGTGGCGCAGGTGGGGGCAGCGGTCGCTCGCCGCAGCGTGCAGACTGTGGTGATGACGCAGAAGGGGCCGCGTCGGGTGGTGCTGGCACCCGACAAGTTCAAGGGTTCGCTCACGGCGGCCGAGGTCGCGGACGCGCTCGCGCGCGGTATCAGGCGCACCGCGCCCGGCGCGGACGTGGTGCGACTGCCCGTGGCCGACGGCGGGGACGGCACCGTGGACGCCTTCCTCGCCGCGGGCTGGACGCGGGTGCACCTGCACGCGCCCGGACCCACCGGCGACCCGGCCCCCTGCTCCTACGCGCGCCGCGGCCGGACCGCGGTCATCGAACTCGCCGCCGTGGTGGGACTGTCGAAACTGCCGGGCGGGCAGCAGGATCCGCTGGGGGCCAGCACCTACGGGCTGGGGGTGGTCGTCGCGCACGCGCTCGAGCATGGCGCGCGGGAGATCGTGCTCGGCCTCGGCGGCAGCGCCTCCACCGATGGTGGCGCGGGCCTGCTACAGGCACTCGGGCTGCGGGTCCTCGCCGCCGACGGCACCGAATTGCCGTGCGGCGGCGCGGCTCTGCGGTTCGCCGACCGGATCGATCGGAGCGGTCTGCATCCCGCGCTGGCCGACGCCCATGTCATCCTCGCCAGCGATGTGGACAACCCGCTGCTCGGACCGAACGGTGCGGTGGCGGTGTACGCCCGGCAGAAGGGCGCGAAGCCGAAGGATCAGGCGCTGCTCGAGGACGCTCTGGCGAACTGGGCCCGGATCGTCGCACCCGAACTGGCCGATGCGTCCGGTGCGGGCGCGGCGGGCGGAACCGGTTTCGGCGCGCTGGCCGTCCTCGGCGCCACCAAGCGCCCGGGGATCGAACTGGTCCTGGAACTCATCGACTTCCGCACCCACCTCCGCGGTGCCGACCTGGTAATCACCGGTGAAGGGTCGCTGGACACCCAGAGCCTGCACGGCAAAGCGCCCATGGGCGTCCGGGATGCCGCCCGTGCGGCGGGCGTTCCGGTCATGGCGGTCGCCGGGCGCATCCAGCTCAGCGCGAATCAGCTGCGCGAGGCCGGTTTCACCGCGCACCTCGCCCTGTCGGATCTGGAGCCGAGCCCGGAACGCTGCATGGCCGACGCCGCTGCCATCCTCGAGCGCATCGGCCAGCGCATCGGCGCGAAGTCACCCGCGGCCGGTGACGGGCGGACCACCCGCACCGCGCATCGCGCGCGCGGCCGTTGACGCGGACCGGCTAGCTCGCGGCGGTGAGCGGACGGCCGAGCACCCGGTCCCGATTGCGCTCGCCCCAGCGCTCCAGCGGCCCCAACGCCTCGTTGAGCTCCTGCCCCAGCGGAGTCAGGGAATACTCCACCCGCGGCGGGATCTCGGGGTAGACCTCGCGGTGCACCACACCGCTGGCCTCCAGATGCCGCAGGTTCTCCGCGAGCACCTTCTCGCTGACCCCGTCCAGCAGGCGGCGGATCTCGCCGAACCGCTGCGGGCCCTCGCCGAGCACCCACATGAGGTGCAGCTTCCACTTGCCACCGACCACGTCGATGGCCACGGACATACCGCACACATCGTGATCCGCGTCACTCGCCTGCGACACCGTGTCCTCCTGACCAGATTTCGAACCTCGAGGTAAGCAACCCCACTCGAACGTGCGGTCTTCCCGAGCCTATCGGTCGCGACCAGTATCGGAGTCGGCGCCGACAGCAACCACGTCACGATTCCGAAGGGGCAAAACATGTCTCAGCAGCAGCATTCCGTCTCCGTCCTCGGTCTGGGCCCGATGGGTCAGGCCATGGTCCGGGCCTTCCTGAAGGCCGGGTACGAGGTGACGGTGTGGAACCGGAGCACGGCCAAGGTCGACGCCATGGTGGAACTCGGGGCCAAGCGGGCGGCCACCGTCGCCGAGGCGCTCGACGCCAACGAGGTCGCCGTCCTCAGCCTCACCCACTACGCCGCCATGTATGACGTGCTCGGCCAGGCCACCGACCACCTGGCGGGCAAGATCATCGCCAACCTGTCCTCAGACTCCCCGGAGCAGGCCCGCGCGGGCGGCAAGTGGGTGCGCTCGCACGGCGCGCAGTTCATCGCGGGTGGCGTCATGTCCGCGGGCGACAATATCGAGCACCCGTCGTCCTACATCTTCTACAGCGGTCCCCGCGAGGTGTTCGACGCGCACGCCGAACTGCTCACGCCGCTGAGCCCGCCGGAGTACCTGGGCGCGGACGACGGCCTGTCGCAGATCTTCTACCAGGCCCTGCTCACCGTCTTCCACCCCTGGATGCTGGCCTACGACCAGGCGCTCGCCATGATCGACCGCTCCGGCCACGACATCGCCCAGTTCCTGCCCTACGCGGTGCGCGCCGCCGGTGCCTACCCGTTCTTCATGGAGGAGTACGCCGGTGCGGCGCAGCAGGGCGGCTGGGGCGATATCTCCGCCTACCGCATGATGGACGCCGGTGCCCAGCACATCATCGACGCCAGCGAAGAAGTCGGGGTGGACGCCACCCTCTCGCACGTCTCGCAGAGCCTGTGGCGCAAGGCCATCGAGGTCTCGGACAAGGCCGGGCACGCCGTGCCGGTGTTCCGGATCATGAAGGGCGAGAGCGCCTGACCTGCCCCGGCGGGGCGCGTGTGCGGAACGCCCGCCGTCCGGCATCGGTTTCGGACGGCGGGACGGTCGCCGCTCAGGCGGTTTCGGAGCCGAGGCGGGGGAAGGGAGTGGTGGAGAAGATGACCTCCACCGGTACCTCGAAGTACTGGGCGAGCCGCAGGGCCAGGTGCAGGCTGGGGCTGTACTCGCCGCGTTCCAGATAACCGACCGTCTGGTAGTGCACGCCCAGTGCCTCGGACAGTTCCCGGCGCGAGATGCCGCGCTCGGCGCGCAGCATCGCGATCCGGTTGTAGATGACCTCAGTAGGCACGTTGCAGCGCCTTCTCCCGGCGTGCGGCCAGATTCGCGCCCGATTCGCGGCGGGCCATGCGGCGCAGCATGATCGGAGCGATGAGCAGCCCGGCCACCGTCCACGCGCCCAGTACGGCGGCGGTCTCCCAGTGCCGCCATGAACCCGCGATCTCGACGGCCACCGCGTCGTCCGGCAACATGGCCGAACGCATGCCCAGGCCCAGCCAGTAGATGGGGAACACCTGCGCCGCCCCCTGTACCCAGTCGGGCATGGCCGTGATCGGATAGAAGATGCCGGAGATCGCCACCAGACCCATGATGGGCAAGAACATGATGCCCATCGAACGCGGGTTCTCGAACACCGAGCCGAGGATCGCGCCGATCGGCAGCGTGGCCAGCAGGCCCAGTGCCATCACCCAGAGCAAGGTGAGCCAGCGGCCCACGGAATTCAGCTCCACCCCACCCACCAGCATGGTGCCGAACACCAGTATCAACAGCACCTGGGCGATGACCTGGCCGGAGGTGGTGAGGATCTTGCCGATCAGATAGCCGACCATGCCATTGGGGGTGGCCTTGGCGCGCAACAGGGTTCCGTCCTCGCGTTCCAGCGACAGATAACCCGCGATCCCGAAGATGCCGTTGAACGCCAACAGCATGCCGAGGATGCCGGGCAGTGCCAGCGCCCCCAAGCCCAGGTCGGTGGCCGCGTAGCTGCCGTTGCGCATGAAGAACAGCGCCGCCAGGGTCAGCACCGGCCAGAAGAACATGGAGAACAGGTCCATGCCGTTGGTGAGCGACTGGCGCAGTTCGATCCAGCCGCGCTGGACGCCCGCGCGCACGGCCGCGTTGACGGGTTCGGTGCGGTTCATCGGGTGACCTCCTCCAGGCTGTGCACCTCGGCCTCGCCCTGCCCGGATTCGAAGCGGCGCACCAGCGTCATATACGTGTCTTCGAGGGAGGCGCGGCGTACCTCGAGTTCCCCGATGGCCTCGCCGTGCTGCTGGAACAGCTCGTAGACGAATTTCGTCGATTCGGGCGTGGTGTGGACGAAGCGCTGACCGTCACGGGTCCAACGGATTTCGGCCTCACCGGCGATGCGGCGGGAGAGCTGGTCGGCCGAGCCGTCGGCGATGATGCGCCCGCCCGCCAGGATCAGGATGCGGTCGGCCAGCTTCTCGGCCTCGTCCAGATCGTGGGTGGTGAGCAGGATGGTGGTGCGATCGTCATCGGCGAGCCGGTGCACCAGGTCGTGGAATTCGCGCCGGGCCTGCGGATCGAAGCCCGCTGTCGGCTCGTCCAGGAACAGCAGTTCGGGTCGGCCGACGATGCCGATGGCCACATCGAGCCGCCGTCGCTGGCCGCCGGACAGGGCCATGATCTTGGCGTCGGCGTGTTCGGTGAGGCCGACGGCGGCGATGAGTTCGTCGGTGTCCCAGGGCCTTCGGACGTCCGGGGTGGCGTAGGGGGCATAGAACATGCCCAGGTGGCCGAGCAGTTCCCGCACCCGCCACTTGCCGTGATCGCGCCAGGATTGCAGCACCACCCCGAGTCGCGCCCGCCACGCCTCGTCGCCGTGCGCGGGATCGGTGCCGAGTACCTCGGCGCGGCCCGCCGACCGCATTCGAAAGCCTTCCAATATCTCGATGGTGGTGGTCTTGCCCGCTCCGTTGGGTCCGAGCAGCACCAGCACCTCCCCGCGGTGTGCCTGGAACGTGACGTCCTGGAGCACATCCCGGGTGCCGTAGCGCATGCGCAAGTTCTCGACGTCGATAGCGACGTCGTCGCCGACAGCCATAACACCTTCTCAGTAGTAAACGCCAAACAGTATGTAGCATATCTACTACATTTCACCGCGCGAAGGCTACATCTTTATTGGTTCGTGCTCCGTAGGACGGCAGCGGCCCCGTGACCGTCGGGTCACGGGGCCGCGTTCGGCGTCCGGCGATTCAGCGGGTGCAGAGGAATTCGACCGCGGCGGCGTAGCCGCGAACGCCCATGCCCGCGATGACGGCGGTGGCGATGGGGGAGATGTAGGAGTGGTGGCGGAATTCCTCACGGGCGTGCACATTGCTGATGTGCACCTCGACGATCGGGACCTCCGGGATCACCAGGGCGTCGCGCAGCGCCACCGAGGTGTGGGTGAGACCGCCGGGATTGACGACGATGCCCGACTCGACCCCGCGCGCGGCATGGACGCGGTCGATGAGCGCACCCTCGTGATTGGACTGGAAGGCCACGACCTCGCGGTCGAACCGGGCCGCGGTCGCGCGACAGAGCGCCACCACGTCGTCGAGGGTGTCGGCGCCGTACACCTCGGGCTGGCGGGTGCCGAGCATATTGAGGTTCGGGCCGTTGAGCACGAGGATCGGGCCGCGGGATTCAGCCATGACCGACACTGTATTGGAGACGGGGCATGCGAATCGACGGGCGCGCGAGTCGGTGGGGACGAGTCGGCGGTCACGCGGACGGGATGCGGCAACGATCATTGCGGCGACACGGGCGATGACGTCGGCCGATTCGCCGGGGGCGGCCTGGTCGGCGAGCTGGATCGATTCCGAGGGCAGTCTCGATGGGAGTCGGCTGGGCCGGTGGGGTTGGCCTGGTTGGAGTCGGCTGGGCCGGTGGGGCTGGCCTGGTTGGAGTCGGCCTGGTCGGTGGGGCTGGCCGATCCGGTGGGTTAGGGCGTGCACCCGAGCGACACCACTCGGGGCAGCGGCGCGGGCAATGGGTTGGTCGGAGAGATCAGGGTGCGGTTTCGGCGGCGTGGCGCAGCCGGTCGGCGAGTTCGAGGGCGCGGGCGCGGAATTCGGCCGGTTCCTCGATGATGAACGTCGCGCCGAGCAGGCCCACCCGCAGGATCAGCCATTCGAAGGAGTCCACCCGGGTGGTGACGCGGCAACTGTCCGGGCCCAGCGCCTCGATATCCCAGTCCAGGTACTTCAGCGCGTCGGCGAGCTGGGCGGCGGGCGCGGACACGGTGACCACCGCGCGGTGCCGGGGCGTGCTCATGCCCGCGCGCACGTACTCGGTGGCCGAGCGCGCGGGCAGCGGACGCGGCGGGAAATGCCGTGCGGTGCCGGTGACTTCGGCCATGCGGTCGATACGGAAGGCACGCCAGTCCGCGCGGTCCACATCCCAGGCCACCAGATACCAGCGCAGCCGCAGGTGCACCGCACGGTAGGGCTCGACGCGGCGCTGTGACGCCGTGCCGTCGCGGCCGGCGTAGCCGAAGGTCAGATACTCGTGTCCGGCCGCCGCCGCCCCCACGGTCGCCAGCACCTCCGGAGCGACGGCGGGCGCGGACTGCGGCGCGGTCTCCACCGTGGCGCGCAGAGCGGAAACCCTGGGGCGCAAGCGCTTCGGCAGGAACTGATCGAGCTTGCCGAACGCCCGGTCCGCCGCCGACCCGATATCGGCAGCGCGATCGAGGGTTTCGCCGTAACCGGATGCCGTGCGCTCGCTGATCGCGCGGTGCGGGGTTGCGTCGCCGCGTCCGTCGGTTGCGCCATGTCGGGTCGCGGCGGTGAATTCGGTGCCTTCGCCGGGCTCGGTGCGGCCACCGCGTGCGGCTGGGCCACCGCGTGCCGCTGGGTCACTGGGTTCGGCTGGGTCACTGGGTTCGGCTGGGTCACTGGGTTCGGCTGGGTCACTGGGTTCGGCTGGGTCACTGGGTTCGGCTGGGTCACCGCGTGCGGTGGGCACACCGGGTTCACCCGGGGCGGCCGATCCGGTCCCGCCGTCCCGCGGCGTCGCCGGTGGCGCCGTCGCGCCGAGCAGCGCCAGGCCGACCAGGGTCGCCACCGCCTCGTCGTCGTCGAGCACCAGCGGCGGCAGGGTGCGGCCCGCCGCGAGCTGGTAGAACCCGGTGGGGCCGGGCTGGGTGGACACCGGATAGCCGTACCCGCGCAGCCGCTCCACATCGCGGCGGAGCGTGCGCGGACTCACCTCCAGGCGGGCCGCCAGCTCCTGGCCGCTGAAGCGTCGCCCGGTCTGGAGCTGGGCGAGCAGTTCGAGCATGCGGCGGGTGACATCGGCCATGCCCCCATTCTGGACCCGATTGCGGTCAGAATCCGGCCGCAATGGCTCCTAGCGTGGGCTTATGACCACATTCGAGCAGCACCGCGTGATCCGCATCCGCGCCGCCCGCACCAACAACCTGTGCAGCGTCGACCTCGAGGTGCCGCGCAACAGCCTGGTGGTATTCGCCGGGGTGTCGGGTTCGGGCAAGTCCTCGCTGGTCTTCGACACCATCGCCGCCGAGGCCGGATACCAGGTCAACGAGACCTATCCGCCGTTCGTGCGCAATCGCCTGCCACGCTGGACCCGGCCGGAGGTCGACCACATCGAGGGGCTGTCCCCCGTGGTGGTCATCGATCAGCGGCGGCTCGGCGGCAATGCCCGCTCCACCGTCGGCACCAGCACCGACGCCTACAGCTATCTGCGACTGCTGTTCTCACGGGTGGGTGAGCCGTATGTCGGTGAGTCCAACCACTTCTCGTTCAACGACCCGGCCGGAATGTGCCCCACCTGCTCCGGGCTCGGCGACACCGTGCAGACCGCCGTGGAGCGGGTGCTCGATCCGGACAAGTCGCTGGAGCAGGGCGCGATCCTGTTGCCGGGCTTCGGAAACGGGCAGTACTGGTATCGGCAGTACTCGGATATCGGCTCGTTCGACCCGACCACCCCGCTGCGGGAATGGACCGAGGACCAGCGCCGCGCGCTGCTGTACGGCGGGGAGGCCGCCGCCCGCCTCGGCACCCGCCCGCCGCAGGACTACGAAGGCGTGATCGAGCGCTTCGAACGCGTCTACCTGCACACCGCGGACAACCTCTCCGAACGCAAACAAGCTGTCCTGCAACACTTCACCGATACTCGGCCCTGCCCGGACTGCCACGGCGAACGGCTGTGCGCTGCCGCCCGCACCGCCCGCGTGCTCGATCGCACCATCGTCGAAATGAGCCGGATGGAGATCGCCGAACTGGCGGAACTGATTCCGGACGTCACCGAAGCGAGTGTCGCGCCGGTGGTTTCCGCCCTGACCGAACGCCTGCGCGCCCTCACCGCCATCGGCTTGGGCTATCTCAGTCTGGCCCGTCCGACCACCACGCTGTCCGGCGGCGAATCACAGCGCATCAAGACCGTCCGGCACCTCGGCGGCAGTCTCACCGAAATGCTGTACATCTTCGACGAACCCACCACCGGACTGCATCCCTACGACGTGGAATCGCTGACCGGGCTGCTGAAACAGTTGCGGGACAAGGGCAATACCGTGCTCGTGGTCGAACACGATCCCGATGTCATGCGGATCGCCGATCGCATCGTGGAGATCGGGCCGGGGGCGGGCACCGCCGGGGGAGAGGTGGTGTTCGAGGGTTCGTTCGCGGACCTGCGCACCGCCGACACCCCGACCGGGCGCGGACTGCGCGCCCGCCGCGCGCCACTCGAACCCCGCGTACCCACCGGCAAGCTGCGCGTCGAGAACGCCACCCGCAACAATCTGCGCGATGTGTCCGTGGATATTCCGACCGGCGTGCTGACCGTGCTCACCGGCGTGGCCGGATCGGGAAAGTCCAGCCTGGTCGCCGAACTGGTGCACCAGCATCCCGCCACCGTGGTCGATCAGCGCCCGGTCACCACCAACCGCCGCTCCACCCCGATCACCTACACCGGAATCGCCCCGGCGGTGCGCAAGCTGTTCGCCGCGCGCAATGGCGTGCGGCCCACGCTGTTCAGCGCCAATTCGGAAGGGGCCTGCCCGACCTGCAAGGGACTCGGCGTCGTGTACACCGACCTCGCCTTCCTGGACGGTCAGGAGACCGTGTGCGAGACCTGCGGCGGCCGCCGTTTCACCCCCGAGGTGCTCGCCTACACGGTCGACGGCCTGACCATCGCCGATATCGACGACCTCACCATCGACGAGGCCGCCACCCGGCTGCCCACGGCGGCCATCACCGGCCCGCTGCGGCACCTGGCGGCGGTCGGCCTCGGGTACCTGCGCCTGGGCCAATCCCTGACCACCCTCTCGGGCGGCGAATGCCAACGCCTGAAGATCGCCAAGGAGTTGGCCACCCGCGACGCCCACACCCTCTACGTGCTCGACGAACCCACCACCGGCCTGCACCTGTCCGATATCGACACCCTGCTCGCCGTCCTGGGCACCCTCGTCGAGCAGGGGAACACGGTGGTCGTCATCGAACACAATCTCGACGTCATCCGCCGCGCCGACCACGCCATCGACCTGGGCCCGGGTCCCGGCCGCCACGGCGGACGCATCGTCTTCGAAGGCACGCCGGAAGCCCTGAGCCGCCACTCCGACTCGAAAACCGGCCTCGCCCTGCGCGATTGACCGCGTACCGGCGCGGGTCCGGCGATCGCCACCGGCGTCGCGGGCTCGTCGGCCTGTGCCCTACAGGTCGCGCGGGCCTTCCGCGCGCAGTTCGTCCACCTTGCGCATGGCATCGCGCAGTTCGGCCAGCCATGCCTCCGCGTGTTGGCCCGCGAGCTTGACCGTCCACGCCAGGGCGTCCGATCGGGAGCGCGCCACACCGGCGTCCACCAGGGTGTCGAGCACCTTGCGTTCGGGCTGGCGCAATCGCGTCATGACCGGGGCCGCCACATGGGTGAACATGATGCGCTCGTCGCCGACCCGGACGCCCCAGGAGACGGTGCGCCCGTAGCGGTGCTGCGCCTCGGCGGCGATCCGCATGCGCGCCGGGCGGGTGGTCTCTCGGAAGCGGGCGACGAGTCCCTCGCGGGTGGCCCGGGGTACCTCGGCGGACCCGGACGCGGCCGCCGCGTCGGAATCGGCGGCGGTGGAGCCGCTGTCGGCGGCCTCGCTGTCGGTGGCGCGCGCCCCGGCGTCCTTGCCCGAGGTGTCCTTGCTCCCGGCGGCGCTGCCGGTCGCGGCTTCCGGCTCGGTACCGCCCGTGGCGGCGGTCGCCTTGCCCGCGCGGGTTGTCGGCGGCGCGTCCGGAGCGTCGCCCGGGGGGAGTGGCAGTTCTCCGATCACGACGATTTCGTCGCGGTCGATCTCGAGGGTTGCCGGTCCGGTGAACCAGTCGGAGGGCAATCTTCCAGCGAACCAATCGGGGGCGTCCGCGGGGTCCGGGAGATCGGCTTGCTGCCACCCTCCGGGCCGTCCGAATCCGCGTCCGCGCTGTCCGTATTTCATGGCGTTCACACTCACTTACTGCGTGGAGCTGTAATGCTGATTACAACGTTACAACGCTTGCGGTGTCGTGGATTCTGCTCTCGGAGAACGTGATAGAACTGGGGCCGGAGGGTTGGTGATCTTGCCGAATGGGTACTACGGCACAAGAACCAATCGGTCGGTCATCTGCGGTCGGAGGCGGAAGTCGTTGACGGACCGCCGATCCGACAATCGATCCCGCATGACCGAAATCGGCACTATGGTGGTGGTGCTCGGCGTGGCACGCCAGGCGTGAAGGTGGCACCGCGGGCAATCGGTTCGCGGTACCGTGGTCTTGTTGCTGAAGTGGCAAGAGTGAAGAGTGGGCGATATGGATGTGTGGGGATCCCGCCGCTTCCGGGTACGGGCCGCGATCGCGCTCGCGGCGGTGGCCGCCGTTGCGATCGGGATGGGGTCGTGCGCGGTGCGCGAGCGGTCCAACGGCCCCGAGGCCGTGGTCGAGAAGTTCACCGAACTGCTCGACGCCAAGGACTACGAGGCCGCCGGTCGGCTGACCTCGTATCCGAACGGAGCTTCGGCAACCCTGAAGCAAGTATTCAGCGGCCTGGAACCCGGCACACCCGACTACGAGAAGACCCAGTTCATCACCCTCGACGGCACCACCGGCCTGTTCAGCCTCACGGCGACCTGGACCTTCGGTGAGAACAAGGTCTGGAAGTACGACCTGCAGGGCACCATCCGCAAGCTCAGTCTGGGTTGGCGCATCTCCTGGGAGCCCACCGTCGTCATGCCGCAGCTCGACAGCAAGCGCACCGTCCGGCTGGTGCGCACCTATGCCACCCCGTCACCCAAGGTCGTCGACATCACCGGCGCGCCGCTGATGACCGAGCAGGTCATCAATGTGATCAAACTCGACCCCGCCAAGACCGGCGACCCGGCGGGCTCGGCGCACGCGCTCGCCGCCGCCATCGAACCCGTCGCGCCGCTCATCACGGGTGAATCGCTGCTGGCCGACCTCTCGTCCTCGCAGGGCAAGCCGATCGTGGCCGTCAACCTCCGCGAAGGCGACTTCAACATCTTGGAACCGCGCATGGCCGTCATTCCCGGTGTCGTCATGGAGAAGCAGCCCCGGCTCATCTCGGCCGACCGTCGGGTCTGGTCGCCCATGCTGGACTCGCTGCGCAAGGTGTGGCAGGACAACAACGACGAGCGGGCCGGATGGGGAGTGCAGCTCTTCGGCCCCGACGACAAGTTCATCACCCAGCTCGCCGGGGAACAGGGCCCGCCCGGGCCCGATATCGCCGCCACCATGGATCAGCGCCTGCAGCGGGCGGCCGAGGACGCCGTGGTGAGCTACTGGGGAGCCGCGTCCATCGTGGCCATCCAGCCGTCCAGCGGCGCGGTGGTCGCGGTCGCGCAGAACAGTCAGGCCAGTGCCCAGGGCGCGGTGGCGTTCACCGGCCTCTACCCGGTGGGCGGCATGGTGGAGCTGTTCAAGAACCTGGCCGCCGTCGTGAAGCAGAAAGCGCCGCAGGATGTTTCGCTCGGCGACGTGTCGGAGGCGGCGAGCCTGCTCGGCGTCGGCATCGACTTCCAGGTGCCCGGACTGGACGAGGTGAGCGGTCGCCTGCCCACTGCGGGGCGCGGCGAACAGGTGAAACAGGGTGGCGCGGGGGACACGCTGCTGGCCAGCCCGTGGGGGATGGCCATCGCCGCGGCCGCCATCGCCCACGGACAGACCCCCAGGCCCATGATCGAGATCGGCACCCCCGCCACCGTCGAGGCCGACCTGCCCCCGTTCTCGGGTGAGGTCGCTGACCGGCTGCGCGGCATGCTCCGCGACGCCACCGGCGCGCCGGAACTCGCCAGTCTGCACCGCTACCAGAACGTCAACGCGTTCGCCGCCACCGCGGGCACCAGCGGCTGGCTCATCGCCACCATGGGCGATCTTGCCTTCGCCGTGCACATCGACAATATCGACAGCGGCGACGCCACCGCCCGGATGGCGGCCCGCATGCTCCAGTCGCTGGCCAGCCCGGACACCGCCTAGCGGATCGGTCCTACGCTCGAGCGGCCCGGAACCGAATGGTTCCGGGCCGCGGCAGGTTTCGGGGCAGTCGTTCGGATCACCGGGCAGTCGTACGGATCAGTTGGCGCGCAACGCCTTCCGCGCGGCGCGCGGGCCGAGCAGGAAGAGCGCGAGGGCGGTAGCCGCCACCAGGATGAAACTGAACGCCGTGCCCTGGCCACTGACCACGCGCAGCAGCATGCCGCCGATCAGCGTGGTCGCCCAGATGATCACGCCCGTCGGCCACAGCGACCACCCGTCGAAACGCCGTACCGCCGTATCGAAGTCGCGCTCGGACTGCCACACGCACACCGCGAAGGCGATGGCCCAGCCCAGAATGAGTCCGGCCTCGAACGGCCAGGCGGTGCGCGCCAATCCCGTCAGAATCGACTCGTCGTGACTGCTGCGCCCGATCGCACAGAACAGGACCACCAGCACGGCATCGACGACGAACGGCAGCGGTTTCTTCACGCGCCACAGGGTAGTGCGCCCGCTACCGGTCCCCGC
This sequence comes from Nocardia sp. CC213A, assembly GCF_030766805.1. Lineage (NCBI taxonomy): Bacteria > Bacillati > Actinomycetota > Actinomycetes > Mycobacteriales > Nocardiaceae > Nocardia > Nocardia sp. CC213A. The sequence goes on along the minus strand of NZ_JASFXA010000016.1, from coordinate 96,316 downwards.
GCAGGGACACCCGGCTCAGGCGGTGCCGACCTCGGGGTCCGGCTGGCGGCGCTCGCTCACCAGCGGGGTGCGGCGCTGTTCGAACTCCTTCTCGTAGTCGGCGTCGTCGGCGTGCGGGGTGCGGAACAGGAAGCCGAGGACGATCCAGCCGACGATCGCCACCAGGACGAAGCTGACCATGCGGTAGGCGAAGGCGGCCGCCACCGCCTGCGCGGCGGGCAGACCGGCGAACGCGGTGAGACCGTAGATGAGGGTGGCGTCCACGTAGACGATGCCGCCCGGCGCGAACGGAATCGAACCCACCGCCTTCCCGGCGGCGAAGGCCAGCACCAGCCCCGCCAGGCGCGGATCGGCCCCCACCGCGTAGCAGGCCGCGCCCAGACAGGCCACATCCGCACCGCGGTGCAGCACCGCCCAGAACGCCACCCACGCGCCGTCCCGGCGGCCCAGGTCCACCGACTCCAGCTGGCTCACGATCTCGGCCAATTTGTCCTCGCCGCGATCACCGGCGCGATGCCGGATCCGATTGATCACGTGCAGCACCCGGCGCACCACCGCCTCGATGGTGCCGGGATGCTTGGCCACGTAGTTCCCGGCCCACACCAGCAGCACCACCGCGCCCAGCGACACGATCAGCTTCAGCGGCCCGACCCGGGCGCCCACCAGCAGCGCGCCCAGCACGCCCAGCAGCGCCAGCCCGGACGCCGCGACCACCCCGGACATGACCAGCTGCCAGGAGGCCACGATGGGGCTCGCGCCCCAGCGTCGGGTCTGCCGGTACGTGAACGCCGTCGAGAACACCTGCCCGGCGGGCAGCGTCAACGCCATGCCGGTGGACCCGTACACCACCGACACCGATTTGCGCTGACTCACCCGCACGCCGCCCGCGCGCAGCAGCTGTTTCTGCACCCGGCCGTAGCCGCTCATCGACACCGCCTGCAACCAGACGCAGACGGCGACCCAGCCCCAATGGATTTCGGTGAGCTTCTGCCAGGATTCCGACAGGCGCGGATACAGATATATGCCCTCGGCGATCAACAAAGCGGCAAGTGCGGCACCAAGTACCCATTTCACCCACCAGAACCGGTGGCGTGTGCTACTCGGGGCCGTCACGCCGTCAGCCTAACGAACCGATGGCCGCGGCGTCTGCAGTCATTTCCTCGCCGCTCTGCTTGGGCCAGGCCAGACGCGTTTTTCTGCGACGGCCGCGCAGCTGCACCTCCTCGCCCGTTTCCCAGTGCCGCTGTTCGGGATCGTCGGCGAAATACAGCGCGCTCGACGAGGTGAGCACCCGTTCGGGACGCTCCTTCGCCAGTTCCGTCAGCCGGGCCGCCTCGTTCACCGGATCACCGATGACCGTGTACTCGAAACGATTCGCCGCGCCGATATTCCCGGCCACCGCCAAACCGGCCGAAACTCCGATACCGATATCCAACCCCGGCACTTCCCGCAGGGCTTCGCGCAGCTCACGGGCGGCGGCCAGGGCGGCGGTGGGCGCGTCGGGACGGTCCAGGGGCGCGCCGAAGATGGCCAGCGCCGCATCACCGACGAATTTGTTGATGAGGCCGTGGTGGCGGTCGATGACATCCACCACGATGCGGAAGAATTCATTGAGCAGGCTGACGACCTCGGTGGGCGGACGTTCCGCGGCGGTTGCGGTGGAACCGACCATATCCACGAACAACACCGCCACGAATCGCGTTTCACCACCGAGCTCGGTGCCGTACTCCAAGGCGCGCCGGGCCACATCCTCACCGACATGCTGACCGAACAATTCCTGAAGTTCGCGACGTTTGGCGGCTTCGTCCATCATGCGGTTGAAGCCGACCTGCAGCAGCCCGATTTCCGAGCCGTCGAAAACCTCCACCTGCACATCTCGCGCCCCCTCCTGCACGCGGTCGATGGCCTGACTGAGCTGGCGAATCGGATCGGAAATACTCGACGCCGTCAGCATGGACAGCGCCAGCGCCTGCATGATCACCACACCGCACAGCAGCAGAATCGACACCGCCAGCGACTGCGCGGAAAACTGCACGCGAGAAGAAATCTGCGTGACGCACAGCAGCACGATCGCGATGACCGGTGCGAAGGTACCCATACCCCAGGTCATGGCCATCCGGGTGCCGACACCCGCGGTGAGCGTGTGATCGAAGGTGCCGGTGGACAGCGCCTCGGCCGCCACCGGGCGCAGAATCCGTTCCCCCAGCATGTAGGTGAAACCGAAGACGATGGTGGCGGCCATACATTCGGTGACGATCACCGCGGCCGCCAGCTCCGGCGTGCGCACGATGATCAGCGAGGCCAGCACACCGCCGCCCAGCAGCCACAGCGCCAGATGCACGATCGACTGCCGCAGCGGCGCGTGCAGCGCCGCCATCTGCTCCTGCCGGCTCGGCGGCCCGCCGCGCATCTGCCAGCGCATGACCGGCCGCAGCATGAGCGCCGACGCGGCCAGGCTCAGAATGCCCCCGATCACGAAGACCGTGCCGGGAATCAGCAGCCCCGTCTCCCGGGTCGCCGCCGTCCCGCCCTCCGGCACCGGCAGCCCGTACTGGATGAAAGCCCACACCAGGACAGCACCGAACGCATTGGCCGCCAGCATGGATGCGAGATACAGCGGCCAGCGGGTTCGCATGGTCTGTTTGACCGCTTCCAGGGGCGCTGACACGCTCACCAATCTAGCTCCCCCGCCTCCCCGCGACTCTTCGCGCACGGCTGAGAGCCGTTCACGGTTATGCACGCGTGCCGGCGGTCGAGTGCCGACCCGAATTCGGGCGTACCCGGCGAGTTACCTGCTTCTTAACGAGATCGGTTGTTTCGTCGGCTGCTCGGGGCGTGGGGGAGCGCGTCGAACAGTGCGGGTACGGCGCTATGAGCGAAACGGACAGTAGGCTCGCAGCCGTGAGCGAGGGGCAGCAGCAGGTGGCGGACGCCGGGACCCGGGACGGGGTGCGGCGGCGGGATGCCGAGGCTGTGCACCCGCTCGTGCGGCAGGCGTCGGAGTGGGCGTGGCGGCTGCTGATCATCTTCGCGGCGGTGCTGGCGGTGGCGTGGGTGGCGCATCGGCTCTCGGCGATCACCATTCCGCTGGCCATCGCGCTGCTCGGGGCGGCGCTGCTGTCGCCGCTGGTGGACTGGATGCAGCGGTTCGGGGTGCCGCGGTCCATCGGGGTGTTCGTGGCGCTCGCGGGATCGCTCGGACTGCTCGCCGGGGTGATGACCTTCGTGATCGAACAGTTCGTCATCGGCGTGCCGCAGCTGACCGACGAGTTCAAGAACAGCGTCACCGAGATTCAGGACTGGCTCATCAACGGGCCCTTCCACCTGAGCACCGAGCAGATCCGCAATGCCGGTGACACCCTCGTCAAGACCATCGAGAACAACCAGGACACGCTGACCAGCGGGGCGCTCACCACCGCCACGGCCATCGGCGAGTTCTTCACCGGGATCTTCCTGACCCTGTTCATCCTCATCTTCTTCCTCTACGGCGGTGAACAGATCTGGGAGTTCGTCACCCGGGTCATCCCGACCGCGCAGCGCGAACGGACCCGCACCGCCGGACGGCTCGGTTTCGGCACCCTGACCGGATTCGTGCGGGCCACCGTACTGGTGGCGGCCGTCGACGCCGTGGGCATCGGAGCGGGACTGGCCATTCTGAGCGTGCCGCTCGCGCTGCCGCTGGCCTCCCTGGTGTTCATCGGCGCGTTCATCCCCATCATCGGATCCTTCATCGCCGGGTCGGTGGCGGTGTTCATCGCCCTCATGACCAAGGGCCTCGTCACCGCGCTCATCGTGCTCGGCATCACCATCGCGGTCATGCAGCTGGAAGGCCATGTGCTGCAACCGCTGCTGCTCGGTCGGGCCGTGCGCATCCACCCGCTGGCGGTGGTGCTGGCGATCGCCGCCGGAGTGGTGCTGGCCGGTATCGCGGGCGGTCTGCTCGCGGTGCCGTTCGTGGCGGTGCTGAACACCGCCATCCGGTCGCTGCTGGCGGATTCCCCCGATGAGCTCTACCAGGAGCTGCACACCGGGAATCCACGCAAACCGATGTTCAGCGCCGAACCCGACACCGACCCCAGCCCGCTCGAACTGTCCCCACCCGCACCGAAGCCACCCGGGTCCAACTCCGCGCGGGGCGAGTCGAGACAGGGCGACACCGGTGACCCCGCGGACTGACCTCGATCCCGGCTATGCCGCCGCCGCGCCGCTGTGGCGGGCGGCGCAGGTGTTCCGGCTGGTCACCCTGATCTACGCGATCGCACAGCAGTTCGCGTCGGTGCGCTACTACGAGCGGCCCGGCCTGAGCTGGGCGTTCATCGGCGTGATGGTGGTGTGGTCGGTGGTCTCCTCGGTCCTGCTGTCGCACTGGCTGGTGCGGGGCACCGCCGGAATGCGGACCGCGGTGGTCGTGGGCGACCAGGTGGTGGTCATCGCGCTCATGGCCGCCACCCGGCTGGTCGCCGACTACGACTGGTACCACGGCCACCAGACCCTGCCAACCACGCTGTGGGCCGCCAACGCCGTCATGTCGGCCGCCATCCGCTGGGGCCCGCTCGGCGGCATCGGCTCGGGCGCGCTGATCTCCCTGGCCAGCACCACGGTGCGGGCGCAATGGGATGTGGACGTGTGGAAGGACGCCACCGCCCCGGTGCTGATCTCGGTGGGCCTGGCGATCGGCCTGGCGGCCAATACCGCGCGCCGGGCCCAGCAGCAGTTGCAGGAGGCGGTCCGGCTCAACGCCGCCACCCAGGAGCGGGAGCGGCTGGCGCGCGAGGTGCACGACGGGGTGTTGCAGGTGCTCAGCTACATCAAGCGGCGCGGCGGCGAGATCGGCGGCCCCACCGCGGAACTGGCGCAGCGTGCGGGGGAGCAGGAGGTGGCGTTGCGGGTGCTCATCTCCGAGCAGGTGGTGCGCGCCGACACCGGTGGCGGACAGGAGGATCTGCGACCGCTGCTCACCGCGCAGGCGACACCGGTGGTCTTCGTCTCCACACCGGGCCATCCCGTCCCGCTCGGGCGGCGGATGGCGCGGGAGGTGGCGGCCGCCGTCGCGGCGGCGCTGTCCAATGTCGCCGCGCACGCCGGGAATGGAGCGAAAGCCTATGTGCTGCTGGAGGATACCGGCGGCGAGGTGATCGTGAGCGTGCGCGACGACGGCCCCGGCATCCCCGAGGGCCGCTTGGTCGCCGCCGAAGCCGAAGGGCGGCTGGGGGTTTCACGCTCGATCGTCGGCCGGATCGCGGCGCTCGGGGGTACGGCGGAACTGTTCACCGACACCGAGACCGGAACGGAGTGGGAGTTCCGGGTACCGCGCGAGCGCGAGGCCCGACAATGAGAGGTGACACGGGAGGCGATATGTCGGAAGACACCGGAGAGCACCGGATCTCGGTCATGGTGGTGGACGACCACCCCATGTGGCGCGACGGGGTCGCCCGCGATCTCACCGAGGCCGGATTCGAGGTGAGCGCCACCGCCGACGGGGTGGGCACGGCCGCCCGGCGTGCCGCCGCCGTCCGCCCCGACGTCGTCCTCATGGATATGAACCTGCCCGACGGCAACGGTGCCACCGCCACCGCCGACATCCTGCGCGTCTCACCGGAGAGCCGAGTGCTGGTGCTCTCGGCGTCGGCCGAACGCGACGACGTGCTCGACGCCATCAAGGCCGGGGCGCTCGGCTACCTGGTGAAAAGCGCCTCCGCCGCCGAACTCGCCGACGCCGTGCAGGCCACCGCGGCGGGACAGGCCGTCTTCACCCCCGGACTGGCCGGTCTGGTACTCGGTGAGTACCGGCGGATCGCCAACACTCCGCCCGACCGCGACGAACCCCACCGGCCCGCCCTCACCGACCGGGAGACCGAGGTGCTGCGCATGGTCGCCAAGGGACTGTCCGCCAAGCAGATCGCCACCCGCCTGCACCTCAGCCACCGCACCGTGGAGAACCACGTGCAGTCCACGCTCCGCAAACTCCAGTTGGGCAACCGGGTCGAGCTGACCCGCTACGCCATCGAACAGGGGTTGGAGTAGTGCCGTCTGCACGCGGTTCGTGACCGATCGCTGATCTCGCTCGCCTGGCTCGGCGTCAGTCGCCGGCGAAATCCTTCGTCCACACGTGGACCGGGTCGATGGCGTAGACGACCCGTTCTTCTTCCCGGGGGTATGGCACTCCCAAGTATTTGTGCGACATCCGGTCGATCACGACCCAGGCCGAATCCCCAGTCAGCCGGCGAGCCACCCGCCCGCGCACCGTGGCCATGACGAAGGGCCGTTGGTGATCGGTGACGGAGATCGCCACGCGGTCATCCCGTTCGAGGTTGCGGGCCTTGCGTGCGTCCGGTCCGGTGAGGAACACGATCGTGTCGCCCTCGACGTCCACCCAGATCGGAACGGTATGCGGTGATCCGTCCGGCAGCAGGGTGGCGATATGGGCGTAGTTGGTTCCGGTGAACAGGTTCCGCACCGCCTCGGGCAGGGCGCGCTCCTCGTGCAGGCTCATCGGTCGAACTCCCATCGGGTCGATCGGGCGGCGTAGCGTTCGTCCGTGCCGAGTCCGCGGACCGTCACGGGTTCGATGGCGAAAACCAGGTAGGGCGGCGGCCCGGCGGCCGGCGCACCGAACGGGGCATGGAAAGCTCCGTCCGGGGTCACTTCCACCGGCCAGCCGTATTTGGTCCGGTAGCCGTCGGCGATGCGGGCGAGGCGGTCGGCGTCGTCCACCTGTCTTGCGACACCCTCGTATATGACGTCCATGCCCTCCGTCGATGTCGCCAGCGTGCAGGGTGCCTGTCGCATCAACGCGGTCTTGCGCGCGGTGGACGACGATGTCGAGCACAACACACCGTCACATACCACGGCGAAGACCGGCCGCACATGTGGCGATCCGTCCGAGCCCTGACTGACATTCCAGTAGAGCTCTGTGGCGTCGAGCCGCTCGAGGCCGAGCTCCCACGGCAGGACGTCGTCCCGGTCAGGCACGTGAAGTTGGTCGTCGTCCCATTGCCGGACGATGTTGATGGCTTTGCTCGGCGTCGGTTCGGTGCGGAGAGGATCAGGCATGGCGGGCACTCCTTGTAAGTTCCTTCAGGAGACTAACACAGTAAGTTCCCTGAGGGAACTATAATGTGCTGATGCAACGTACGGATTTCGGTGCGATGGCCTGTTCGATCGCGCGCACCTTGGACGTCGCGGGTGAGCCGTGGTCGCCGCTCATCATGCGCGATGTCTACGTCGGCATCTGCCGCTTCGACGACATCCAACGTGACCTCGGGATCTCCCGCAAAGTCCTGACCCAACGCCTTCGCTGGCTCGAGGATCAGGACATGCTGGCGCGCCGCCGGTACTCCGAACAACCGCCGCGATCCGAGTACGTGCTCACCGACAAGGGTCTGGCGTTCTGCGACGTGTTGGTCGTCATGGCCGCGTGGGGCGACCAGTGGGCCGTCGGCCCCGAAGGGCCCCCGGCGCTGCATCGCCACCGCGAGTGCGGCCGCATCACGCGCGTGCGCCTGTGCTGCGATCAGTGCGATGCTCGGCTGACCGCCGCTGACATCGACGTCCTGCCCGGCCCGGGCGCAGGGACCTGATTCGCGAGCTCAGCCGTCTCGCGCGACGTCGGCGCGGTTCTCGCGGAGGGCCGGGACCCGGGACGTCCGCTGCGCGCCAGGGTTCGGCCGTGGCGACGCGGGTCCGCAGGATTCGCGGTGATAACTGATGTTCAGGGATTGCCCTGATGTGCGGCGGGCCGGATCGTCGCTAGCCTAGATGGCATGGGTGGTCCTGAAGCGGTTTCCAGGGTGGGCGCCGAGCACGTGGTGGGCGACCGCGACCTGCGGGTGTCCGACGCCGAGCGCGAGCACGTGGGGCGGCTGCTGCAACGTGCGGTCGGGCTCGGCATGCTGTCGCTCGGCGAGTTCACCGAACGCATGGACACGGCGCTGGCGGCCAAGACCCGCGGCGAGTTGAACACGGTGCTGGTCGATTTGCCGGGGATCCGGCTGGCCGGACAGCCCGGGCCGCGGCCCTTCCCGGGGCCGCCACCGGCCGCACCGCACGGCCAGCCCACGGTGCGGCACGTCCCGAACCCGTCCGGGGGGAACATCATCCGCGCCCGCATGTCCGGCGTCACCCGCAAGGGCCGCTGGCAGGTGCATCCGACACTGCTGGTGGACAGTTTCCTCTCCGGTGTGACGCTCGACTTCACCCAGGCCGTCATGTCCACGCAGATCGTGGAGATCCGGGCCGATATCAGCGGTGGCTCACTGAATCTCGTGCTGCCGTCGGAGGCTACCGCCGATCTGAACGGGCTCGAACTCGTCGGCTCCGGCGTCACCAACAAGGTGCACACCGGACCGCCCATGGGGCCGCTGCACCTGGTCGTGCACGGCCGCATCCGCTTCGGCTCGGTCACCGCCAAGCATCCGCTCTCGGCGCACTGGAAGAAGCTCATGGGGATGTGATTCCGGCAACGCCGCACCGGACCCCGGGTGCGGCGCACGCGCGGTATCGTCGCGCTCATGGTGGTTCACGGCTCGGTCGACGCGATTCCGGTACCCGAACCGAGACTGCGGACCGGGCGTGGTGCCCCGGTGCTGTTGCTGCACGGATTCCTGCTCACCTGGCAGTCCTGGGGCGCGGTCATCGACGATCTGGCCGGTGACCACGACGTCCTCGTCCCCACCCTGCCCGGCCACTTCGGCGGACCGCCCGCGCGGCAACCCGCCACCATTCCCGGACTGGTCGATCACGTCGAAGCCATGCTCGACGAAGTCGGTTGGCGCACAGCACATCTGGTGGGCAATTCGCTGGGCGGGTGGATTGCCTGCGAACTCGCCGCGCGCGGTCGCGCCGCCACCCTCACCGCCATCGCGCCCGCCGGGTTCTGGCCCGACCGCCCCACCGCCGAAACCCTCATCCGCAAATTTCGCTCCTTCGGCCCGCTGGTCGGCCTCAACACCGCCGACGGCCTGCCGGTCATGCCGAATATGCTGCGCAGCTTGCTGATTCCGCTGCTGGCCCATCAGCCCGCCGTCGTCCCCAACCGCCTCGCCAACGCCATGGCCGCCACCCCCGCACACTGCACCATCATCAAGGACCTGGCCGAAGACCCCGCCATCCCAGCCGGTTTCACCAAACTCCCCGAACTGGACCTCCCGATCACCATCCTGCGCCCCGAACACGACCGCATCATCCCGCCCCACTTCTACGCCCCCGACGCCTTCACCGGCCACCCCACCCTGACCGACCGCCCCCTCCCCGGCGTCGGCCACGTCCCCATGCTCGAGGCCCCCACCCTCATAGCCACCGAAATCCGCAAATCCATCGCCCGCGCCTGAATCCCACCGGCATCGCGGTGATCGGGCTCCGCCATCACCGATCTGCGTGCATCACCGATCTGCCGTGCCATCACGGGAGGAATCGGAGCTGCTCGCGAGGCGCGTGGAGCTGCTCGCGAATCGCGACGGTGGGTGGCTACCCGCCTCTGGGGGTCTGCGGCGCGCGATCGCGGTCGGATCCGGCTCGTGCTCGACGTCGATCCGGTCGTCGCCGGGCTCACAGCCGACCGAATCACATGTTCGTGCGGTGCGCGGCGTCGATGCCCGAAGAGGTTCAGCGTTCGTCGAATTCGGGGTACGAGCCGCGCAGGCCACCCGCCTTCACCCAGTCCGCGAACTGTTCGCGGCGACGGCGGCCCACCACGTCGGCGAGCGCGGCGTTGACGGTGGCGGTCAACTCCGAGGTGCCGAGGATGGCGGCGGCCTCGGCCAGCAAGGTGTCGTCGATGTGCGGCGCGGGGCGGGACATCGGTGCCTTCCTAGTCGCGGTTCTGGCGGCGGAGGAGTTCGTTGACGCTGACGGTGCGGCCCTCGCCGCCGCGATGGCGGCCCTCATCGTCGTCGTCCTTGGCGGACGGACGGCGGCGGGAGGAGCGGAGGTCGGACATCCACTGTTCGATGCTGCCGCGCGGGCCGCTGCCCTGCGGACGCTCCTCGGCGGCCTGCGGGGGCGGCTGCTGGTCGGGTGCGGCGGTGTCCGGGATCGCCTCGGTCGGTGCGTCCGCCGGGGAACCGACCCGGCGCGGCGCACCCGAATGGCCGGGGGCGGGAGCGCCCGGAGCCGGGTGACGAAGGGCGGGCGGCTGGTCACCCGCCCGGTGCTCCGGCTCCGACGGCTGGCTGTGGCCCGGTCGGCTCTGGCTGGACCGCTCGCCGGAGCCCGGACGACCCGGACCGGCGGACTGAGCCGGAGCCTGGTGCTGGTGTGTCTGCGCGGGCGGTTGACCGGGTGCCGGATATGTCTGCGCGGGCGGCTGACCCGGTGCCGGATATGTCTGCGTGGACGGCTGGTCCGGTGTCGGGTGTGGCTGCGCAGTTTGCTGGCCGGGCACCTGATGTGCCTGGTCGAGCGACTGGCGGTCGGTGCCGGACGGGTCGAACCCGGCCGCGCGGCCGGCTGCCCGGTCACCCTGGGCCAGCGGTGGACGGCCGGTCTCCACCGTCTGGCCCGACTCGTGGCCGAGCTGATCGCCCTGGTGGGTGGGCGGCTGCGGCGGCTGTGCCGAGGGGTACGGCGTCCGAGGCTGTTCCGGCTGCTGCGGTGCGGCCGGGGGATGCGGCTGGTACAGCTGCGCGCGGGTGGCGGGATGCGGGGGCAGCTTCTCCACACCGGGCGGCGGCAGTACCCGTTCCGCACCCGCCACCAGGGGAGTCGCGGGCGATGCCGGAGCATCGCTCGCCGCCGCCGGTGCGGTCGGCTGCCGAGTGCTCGGCTGGGAGATCTGCGGCACTGTTCCGTGCGAGTGGGGTCGGACCTCGTCCGAACTCGCCGCGACGTCCGCACCGGCGCCGCGCGCGGTGCGGTCGCTCGCGTACGGCGCACTGCCGCCCGGACTCCGGGGGGCATCGTCGCGGTTCCGGTCGGCCTCGCCCGGCTGGTCGGCCTCGCCCGACGGGCGCTGGAATACCTCGCCGGAACGCTGGCGATCGCCCGCGCCGGAGCCGAGATCGCTCAGGTTGGTCAGATTCGACGCGGCGCGCGGCTGTACGCCGACACCCGGGGCGGGGGCGGGCTGGCCCGGGTCGCCGGCGGCGGTGCTGTCGGACTCCGTCGGCCGGGTCGACCGAGAGCCGGACGCCTCCGCGCCGGGCCGGGCGTCCACCTTCGGGATGGCCCCGGTGGCACGGGCCACGGCCTCGGCCGCATTGGTCTGGGCGATGCCGCCGGAGGCCGTCACCACGGGCAGCACGGTGGTGGAGTCGTCCAGTCGCTCGGTCGGGGCCTCGCTGTCCACCATCCGGGGGCGGATCTTGCGGAACGAGCGCGGCTTGGTGGCGGGGGTGCCGTCGGCCAGCGCGGGCATCTGCAGGGTGACCGGGTCGGTGACCGGGGTGGTCTTCACCAGGTCCACCATGTCGCCGCCGCCGGGCCGCTCATCGTCGAGGATGGGTTCGCCGAGCCCGACCTTCTCCTGGATCTTCTTCATCCAGGCCGGAGCCCACCAGCAGTCGTCGCCGAGCAGTTTCATGGTGGCGGGCACCAGCAGCATGCGCAGCACGGTGGCGTCGATGAACAGCGCCGCCACCATGCCGTAGGCGATGTACTGCATCATCACGAGTTCGGAGAACGCGAACGCGCCCGTCACGACCAACAGGATGAGCGCCGCCGCGGTGATGATGCGCCCGGTCTGGGCGGTGCCGACGCGCACGGATTCGGTGGTGCTGGCCCCCTGCGTGCGCGCCTCCACCATGCGGGAGAGCAGGAACACCTCGTAGTCCACGGATAGGCCGTAGATGATCGCGATGATCAGCACCAGCACCGGCGACATGATCGGCTGCGGCGTGAAGTTCAGCAGGCCCGCGCCGTGGCCGTCGATGAAGATCCAGGTGAGGATGCCGAGCGTGGAACCGAGCCCGAGCGCGCTCATGAGCGCCGCCTTGAGCGGCAGCACCAGCGATCCGAAGGTCAGGAACATCAGGATGGTGGTGACCAGCAGCACCAGCGCGATCATCAGCGGCATGAGGTCCAGCAGCGAGTTGATGCTGTCCATCATCATGACCGGTTGCCCGGTGACCATGACCTCCGCGCCCTCGGGCACCGGCATCGAGCGCAGATAGTCGACGGTGTCCTCGGGATGCGCGCTGTCGGTGACGGTGGCCTCGGAGACCCAGACGTTCGACCCGTTCGGCGGTTTCGCCGGAATGCCGAACTGGGAGTTCTTCACCAGTCCGGGAGCCTGATTCGCCTCCGCCAGGATCTGGCCGATATTGCGCGAGTTGTCGGTGACGATGATCAGCTGCACCGGATCGGATTTGCGCAGCGGGAAGATCTCGTCGAAGTGCTCCTGCGCCAGTCGGGTCGGATTGTCCGGCGGCAGATAGGTTTCGCTGATACCGCCGAACTGCAGGTTCTTCACCGGGATGATGAGCAGCAGCAGCACGATGGTGAGCGGGATGGCGACCTTGAGCGGGTGCTTCATCACCCACGCGGTCATCCGGCCCCAGAAGCTGTTCTCGACCTCGTCGGCGGTCTTGGTCTTGCGAATCCACTTGAGGCCCAGCATGTCCACGCGCGGGCCGAGGATGCTCAGCATGGCGGGCAGCACGGTGAGCGCCGACACCATGGCCAGCAGCACCGCGGCGATGGTGCCGTAGGCGACCGACTTGAGGAAGCCCTGCGGGAACAGCAGCATGCCCGCGCTGGCGGCGATGATCATGGTGGCCGAGGAGGTGACGGTGCGCCCGGCCGTCATGACCGAGCGGCGCACCGCGGCCTTGGTGTCGTAGCCCTCCGCGAGTTCCTCGCGGAACCGGCTCACGATGAACAGGCCGTAGTCGATGGCCAGACCCAGGCCGATCATCGACACCACGGCGGAGACGAACGAGTTCACCTCGGTGAACTTGGTCAGTCCCATGATGATGCCGTTGGAGGCCAGAATGGTGAGCCCGCCGATGATCAGCGGCAGTGCGGCGGCGACGATACCGCCGAAGATGAAGAACAGCAGCACCGCGACGGCGGGCAGCGCCAGCAGTTCCATGCGCTTCACGTCGCTGGCGATGGTGTCGTTCAGCGTGAACCCGATGGGTTGCAGGCCCGCGACCTCGACCTGGACGCCCGGAATCGTGAAGGCGTCCTGCACCTGCGCGTAGTTCCGCAGCATCTCGGTGTCGTTGTTGCCCTCGAGGGCGAGCGCGGCGAAGGCGTGCTTCTTGTCCTTGCTGCCCGCGACCGACGGAATCCACTCGCCGGTCTCGGTCTGCCAGTAGGCCCCGTTGACCTTGGTGATCAGCGGGTATTCCTTGGGCAGGCTGTTGAGCTTGTCGACGACCGTCCGGCTGAACTCCGGATCGTCGATGGTCTTGCCCTCGGGCGCGGTGAACAGCAGCAGGATGTCGGCGCTGTGGTCGCGGCCGTAGACCTGGTCCTTGAGTTCGGCGGCCTGGGTGGATTCCGAGGTGGGGTCGAACCACCCGCTGGAGCTGAGATGGTTTTCCAGCCCGAACCCGAAACCTCCGAGTGCGAGCATGGCGGCGGTGACCACGCCGAGCACGGCGAAGCGCAGCCGGTAGACCAGGTCGCCCCAGCGGGTGAACACTAAGCGACTCCTTGAGCGGGGCGGGAGGTGAGCAGTGCGGACAGCGGCCGGAAGGGCTGCAGCCATGCTCCCTCGTCGGGCAGCGAATCGAGGCTCACCCTGGGCAGCGGTTCACGGAACACGCCCGGGATGTCCTCCAGATCGATGAACTCGAGGATATCGGACGTGACGGCCCAACTCGCGTGCTCACGGAATCCGAGCACCTGAACGGGAACGCCCGTCGCGGCGATCTCCTCGAGCGGTGCGCGGAACGCCTGTCCGTCCGCGGAGGCGACCATGATGCCCGCCAAGCCCGCGCCGCGACGGCGTAGCTCGATATGGGCGAGCATATCGCTGTCGACGTCGGAATCCTCGTCGATTTTGGGTTTTGCGAAGACTGCGTAGCCGACATTGCGCAGCGCCTCCACCCACGGTCGCACCACATCGGCGGTGCCGGGCGCGATATTGGTGAAGACGGTCGCCTCGGGTTCGACCCGGCGCGGGCTACCTACCGACAGTTCGGCTGTGCGGGCCAGCAGCCAGCGCCCGAGGGCGTCGAAGCGGGGACGGTAGGCGGCGGTGGGGCGGCCGCCGAGGATCGCGCCGAGTCCCATATCGAGATTCGGTGCGTCCCAGACCAGCAGGACGCGGCGCACGTCCGGGGTGCTGACGCCTAGTGCTGGGGTGCCGGGCACTTCCGCGGAGGGGGTGCCGTGCATTATTTCGGCAACATCCGATACCTCCGGGGTCATTTCGCTGACACTCATGATTCGATCTTCCCCCAGATGAACTCGTTGATCGCGCTACCCGCGCGGAGTCCTTTGCTTTCGAACTTGGTAATCGGACGTTCGAAACCGATTGGTGCGGTTTCGCGCCAATCGTCCGAATTGCCCCCGGTCGTCTCATTCAGGCCGATGAGCTGGGGTTCTCCCGCTCCGACCTCGGCAATCCACTCCGCGTAGTCGGCGTGGTCGGTGGCGACATGCAACACGCCGCCGGGTTTCAGCCGCGACGCGATGAGCTTCAGCGTGGCGGGCTGGATCAGCCGCCGCTTGTGATGGCGAGCCTTGGGCCACGGGTCCGGGAAGAAGATCCGGACACCGGTCAGCGACTCCTCGGCAATCATGTTTTCCAGTACGTCCACGGCATCGCCGCGCAGCAGCCGGACATTGTCGATGCCCTCGCGCTCGATGGCCTTCACCAGCATGGCCAGACCCGGCTTGTAGACCTCGATGCCGATCAGGTTGAACTGCGGCTCGTCGAGCGCCATGGCCGCGGTGGCGGTACCGGTACCGCAGCCGATCTCGATGATGAGCGGCGCGCTGCGGCCGAACCAGGCGTCGGCGTCGAGCGGGTCGTCGGACACGTCCTTCCCGATGCGCGGCCACATCCGCTCCCAGGACTCCTGCTGGGACGGCGTCAGCGCGCCCCGGCGGGACCGGAAGCTGGTGACCCGAGGGTAGAGACGGTTGCCGGTGGCCGACCGCGGCCCGGGAACTGACTCGGCAGTGTGGTTCGCGGCGTCGTTCACGGCGTCCATTGTCCAGTATTCGTTGATTAGCGCAGCAATCGACCACGCGTTGGGTGTCCGATCCGTTTTCCGGCGGGCATTTTCGTGATCGCGCCCACCTGCGTTTCCGCGACCGGGTACCGGGAAACGAGCGGTAATGCGACCGTGTCGCCGAATGGGCGGGTCGTGACGCGCCACACAGTGGCGTGGCGCCGGTGATCGGGCGCACCGTCCGCGCCGACCGGTGGGCGGCCGACGCCCCCGGCCAGCGGGGTTGTCCCGATGGCGCAATTCCCGCTTCATGGCGTCGTTTTCGTGACTAGGATTCGCTGTATTCGCGATGGGCACGCGGGTACCGGTGCGGGCACACCGGATTTCAGGGCATTTCTGCCGAAAACACACGTGAGTTATTGCGTTGAGCTACAGCGAGATACGCGATGGATGAAGGTCGAAGCGAACTGGAGCTGCTGCTGACGGCGGTCCGCGCGAGCGATACGCCGGTCCCCCCACGACTCGAAGCCGCCGTCCGGCGTTGGCGGCGGCCGTTGCGCATTCAGGTCACCGGGCGCAGCCGTGCCGGAAAGACCACGGTGCAGCGGGCTTTGGCCCTGCTCGCCGCCGAGGAGACCGCGTCGGTGGACGTGCCGGGGCAACCCGAACCGGTCCTGGACGGCGATCTCGTCCTCTATATCTTGGCGGGCGCGCCGCACCCCGCGGATCGAGCGGTGCTCGCCACCGTGCCGCCGGAGCGAATGCTGCTGGTGCTGAACAAGGCCGACGCCATCGGCAGCCGCTGGAGCGATGCGGTCACCGCCGCCGAGCGCTGCGCCGAGGAGTTCGGCGTGGCCGTTCATCCGGTGGTGGCGAACCTGGCGGCCCATACCCGATCCGGCATCGTCACCGATGCCGAACGGGCCACCCTGTGCCGCCACCGCGACCATCCGGACCCGACGTTCGCCCTCGTTCCCGAACGGTTCACCGACCCCGCCTTCGGCTCCGACACCGCCGACCGGAAGGCGCTGCTCACCCGCTGGCCGCTGCCCGGCCTGGCCTGTGCCCTCTCCGCGCTGCGGTACCGGCCCGAGCTGTCGTCGGGTCGAATCCTGCAGATCCTGCACGCCGCCAGCGGAATCGACCCGCTGCACGCCGACCTGCGCCGCCGCTGCGAAGCGCACGCGGCCCGGCGCGGCGGCGAACTCCTCGACGAGCTCACCCGGCTGGCGGCCTGCCGCATTCCGGCGCGCGACCGCATCGAGACCTACCTGCGGGGCGACGAAGCGCTGGCGCTGGGCCTGCGGGCGGGCCTGTCCAGTCCCGCGCTCGCCCGGCTGCCCGCCACCGACCCCGCCCCCTCCGACCCGGACCAAGCCCTGGCGCACGCCGCCCACTGGCGCGCGGTCGTCGCCGCCGACATCACACCGGATGCCCGTCGCGCCGCGCTGCGCATTCACGACGGCTACATCCGCCTGTGGGAACGGTTGACCGATGCCCGACTCTGAACGCCCCGGCACCGCCCGCGCCACCCGCCGGGAGACCGCCACCCCCATGGTCGGTCCGCCCGCTCCGGACGACGAGCCGTTGAGCCGGGGTCCCGAGCGTCGGGAACAGCCAACGGACGGAACCGTCGAGGAGTCCCGGGGATCCACGCACGGGCGGGAATCGCCCGGCGGTTCCGCCGCGACCGGTGGCGATACCACGGCCGCGGCCGCCGGGTCGGCCACCTCATCCGGTCCGTTTGGAGTTTTATCCCGTCCGTCCGGAGTATCAGCCACTCCGTCCGGAATTCCAGCAGATCCGTATAGAACTAGATCAGCTCCTTTCGGAGTCTTGGCAACTCCGAAAGGAGCTCATGACACTCCGTTCGGAATCTCTGGGATGCCGCGCGGCCTTATCTCGCTGTCCGCGTCGACCGTGCCGGTCGACGCGGCGCACTCAGCTCGGGTCGCCTCCATGGTGCTGCCACCGACGGCGGAAGCCGTTGTGGCGCGCTGGAATCCACAGGGCATGGCCTTGTTGGAGGCGGCGCGCGTCGGCGGTGAGGTGGCGGGTTCGATCACGCTGATCGGTGTCGACGACGCGAACACGGCCTTGCTGCGGGCCGAATTGGCACGTTTCGTTCCCCGGCTCGAGGTGTCGGAGCCGGTCGAGGAGCCTGCGCGGCCGGTGGGGGTGGCGCTGGTGCTGTGCGATGCCGCCGCGCCGATCGGGGCGCACACCCTGGACGTGGTGCGGCGGCTGCGTGCGGGCGGCGCGCGGATCGTCTTCGCGCTGGGCGGTATTCACGCGCACGACGATTGGCGCGTGATCCGGGACCGGAACCGGGAACTGCTGGCCGCGGCATTCGACGACCGTTCCGGGGTCGATATCGTCCCGGTGTCACCGCAATTGGCGGCCGCGGCGCGCACCACGGCGGACGCGGCCCTGGCCGATCGCGCCGGTATCGCCCTGTTGCACGCCCGCCTGGCCGCCGCCGCGGGTGCGGTGACCGCCGCCGACCAGGCCGAGGGTGTGCTGCGGCGGGTGCTCGCGGATACCCGTCGACGCATCGGCGAGCAGATCGAGGCCCTGCGGTCGGCCGCCGATACGGCCGCGCTGCGGGAGGAGCGGGTGGAACTGCTGGCCGTCGGCGACGGCGGGCGGTCGATCGGCATGACGGCCCTGCACAATCGGATGCAATTGGCGAAGGTCGATCTCGTGCACGAGGTCGGCGCGCGGATCCGTTCGCTCAATATCGCTGCCCGCGCCGATGTCGAGCGCCTCGGCCGCGCCGAGCAGCGCGACTATCCGCGGAATCTGCAGCGCGCGGTCGACGAGTTGACCACGGAGATCGACGCCGAGATCCGCCACCGGCTCACCGATCTGACCCGGATCGTCGAACTGACCGTTCGGGTGTTCGCGCTGACCGAGGACGAGGACGCCGAGCCCGAGCCGACCATGCGGGTGGCGCAGCGGGTCGCCGCCCCGCCCCGGGTCGGTCCCGATCCGGAGCCGCGCCGTATCGGCGTGGAGGACCGGTTGATGATCGTGGTCGGCGCGTCCGCCGGTTTCGGGCTGGGGCGGCTGATCGTCTCGCCGTTCGCGCTCATGCCCGCGTTGGACTACGCCACCGTTCCGCTGACCCTGCTGCTGGGCGCGGGGGTGGCCGCCTGGTTGGCGCGGGCGCGCGGCCAGCTGGCCGACAAGGCGCATTTGCGCCAGTGGATCGCGGATGCGCTGGTGAATGTGAAGGCGCACTTGGAGCAGCGGGTGGCCGCGGTCCTGGTGGAGGCCGAGGATCAAATCACAGACCAGCTGGTTCGGTTGGCGACCGAGAATGTGGTGGAAACAGACCGCCGGGTAGGTGAAATCGAGGACCTGCTCCGCGCCGCCGCAGCGCGCCGACCAGGGCAATTAGCGGCCTGTGAACGTGACCTTCGCACACTGGAATTCACATAACCGCTGGTCGGCGGTCTCGACCCGATACCGACTGGACAACCCGATTCCTGCGCCCGGGATATATGGCGTTAACCTCTATAGCAGGAACCCGGGCGTCCGCTTCGTCCCTGTATGCCGTCCAGCCGGGACGTGCTATCGCGCAGACGGCGGGCGGGGGCCCGACCGCAATCGGTGGCAACAGGTGTCGCGAGCTGGACTCACGCCGGCTCGAGCCATCCGAGGCCACCCATCTCAGGAGAGTTTTCATGACCTCAGCGACCATTCCTGGTCTTCACGATGGCACCGCGCCCACCGAGCACAAGGAACTGCTTGCCTGGGTTCAGGAGGTCGCAGAACTGACCCAGCCCGACCGCGTGGTCTGGGCGGACGGGTCCGACGCGGAGTGGGACCGCCTCACCGAGCAGCTCGTCGCCGCGGGCACCTTCAAGAAGCTGAACGAGGCCAAGAAGCCCAACTCGTTCCTCGCGCTCTCCGATCCCTCCGACGTCGCTCGCGTCGAATCCCGCACCTACATCTGTTCGCGCACCGAGGCCGACGCGGGCCCGACCAACAACTGGGTCGATCCGGCCGAGATGCGCGCCACCATGACCGAGCTGTACCGCGACTGCATGAAGGGTCGCACCATGTACGTGGTGCCCTTCTGCATGGGTCCGCTCGGCGCCGACGACCCCAAGCTGGGCGTCGAGATCACCGACTCCGAGTATGTGGTCGTCTCCATGCGCGTCATGACCCGCATGGGCGCCGCCGCCCTGGAGAAGCTGGGCACCGACAAGCCGTTCGTGAAGGCCCTGCACTCCGTCGGCGCGCCGCTGGCCGAGGGCCAGGCCGACGTGCCGTGGCCGTGCAACGACACCAAGTACATCACCCACTTCCCCGAGGACCGCGAGATCTGGTCCTACGGTTCGGGTTACGGCGGCAACGCGCTGCTGGGCAAGAAGTGCTACTCGCTGCGCATCGCCTCCGCCATGGCGCACGACGAGGGCTGGCTGGCCGAGCACATGCTCATCCTCAAGCTCATCTCGCCGGAGAACAAGGCGTACTACATCGCCGCCGCCTTCCCGTCGGCCTGCGGCAAGACCAACCTCGCCATGATCCAGCCGACCATTCCGGGCTGGCGCGCCGAAACCCTCGGCGACGACATCGCGTGGATGCGCTTCGGCAAGGACGGACGCCTCTACGCCGTCAATCCGGAATTCGGCTTCTTCGGCGTCGCGCCGGGCACCAACCACTCGTCCAACCCGAACGCCATGGCCACCATGGAGGCGGGCAACACCGTCTACACCAATGTCGCCCTCACCGACGACAACGACGTGTGGTGGGAGGGCCTGGAGGGCACCCCCGACCACCTGATCGACTGGAAGGGCAACGACTGGTACGAGCGCGAGTCGGAAACCCTCGCCGCGCACCCGAACTCGCGCTACTGCACGCCGATGTCGCAGTGCCCGATTCTCGCGCCGGAGTGGGACGACCCGCAGGGCGTGCCGATCTCGGCCATCCTGTTCGGCGCGCGCCGCAAGACCACCGTGCCGCTGGTGACCGAATCGCTCAGCTGGCAGCACGGGGTGTTCATGGGCGCGACCATGGCCTCCGAGCAGACCGCCGCCGCCGAGGGCAAGGTCGGCACCGTGCGCCGCGACCCGATGGCCATGCTGCCCTTCATGGGCTACCACGTGGGCGACTACCTGGGCCACTGGGGCAATATCGGCAAGAACGCCGACGCCGAGAAGCTGCCGAAGATCTTCTACGTCAACTGGTTCCGCCGCGGCGAGGACGGCCGCTTCCTGTGGCCCGGATTCGGTGAGAACTCCCGCGTGCTGGAGTGGATCATCGGCCGCATCGAGGGCCGCAAGGAGGCCCGCCCGACCCCGATCGGCAATGTCCCCACCGCCGCCGACCTCTACCTCGACGGCCTCGACGTGAACGAGGCCGATGTGGATGAGGCCCTGGCCGTCAATCCCGAGGAGTGGCGTCGCGAGATCCCGCTCATCGAGGAGTGGTTCGAATTCATCGGCGAGAAGCTGCCCTCGGGCGTCCGCGACGAGTTCGAGGGCCTCAAGCAGCGTCTCGGCTAGTCCGCCTCTCCGCGTCTTCAGCCCGCGACTGAGAAGCCGTTGGCAGGCGCGCGCACGGGGTGCGGTTGATATCGAGTGGCCGCCCGCGCCGAGTTCGGTGCGGGCGGAACCGATTCGATGCCCGACTACGAACCCTGGTATCCCATGGGCATGAGCAGGGATTTCTGTTCGCAGTAGGCGTCCAGGCCCTCGGGGCCGTTCTCGCGGCCGATGCCCGAGTTCTTGTAGCCGCCGAAGGGGGCGCAGGGGTCGAAGGCGTACCAGTTGATGGCGTAGGTGCCGGTGCGCACCTTGGCGGCGACCGCCGCGCCGTGCTCGGTATCGGTGGTCCACACCGAACCGGCTAGTCCGTAATCGCTGTCGTTGGCGATGGCGACGGCGTCGTCCTCGGTGTCGTAGGGCAGCACCGACAGCACCGGGCCGAAGATCTCCTCGCGCGCGATGGCCATGGAGTTTGCGACATCTGCGAAGATGGTCGGCTCGACGAACCAGCCCGGCAGACCGTCGGGGCGTCCACCACCGAGGACGAGGCGTGCGCCCTCGTCCTTGCCCCGGGCGATATAGCCCTCGACGCGTTCGCGCTGCCGCTGCGAGATGAGCGGGCCGAGGGTCGCGTCGGGATCGCTCGGAATACCGGTCTTCATGGCGCGCACCGCGTCCGCGAGTCCCTCCACGATCTCGTCGTACCGGCTGCGCGGCGCGAGAATGCGGGTCTGCGCCACGCACGCCTGACCGGAATTCATCAGGCCCGAGAAGGCGAGGGTGGGCATGCTCGCGGCGATATCCAGGTCCGGCAACAGGATTGCCGCAGATTTGCCACCCAGCTCCAAGGAGCAGCGCTTGAGTTGGCCGCCCGCAATGGACGCGATTTTGCGACCCACCGCGGTACTGCCTGTGAAGGTCACCTTGTCCACATCGGGATGGGAGACAAGGTATTCGGAGACCTCCGCGTCGGCGGGTAGCACCGACAGCACCCCCTCCGGCAATCCCGCCTCGACGAACAGGTCGGCCAGCAGGTTGGTGGTCAGCGGGGTGAGCGGCGCGGGTTTGAGCACGACCGTGCAGCCCGCGAGCAGGGCGGGGGCGAGCTTGTTGACGGCCAGGAAGAGCGGCACGTTCCAGGCGGTGACGGCCGCGACCACACCGACCGGTTCGCGCGAGACCCGGGTGGTGCCGAACGCGCCGACGCGAGTCTCGTTCCAGGGGAAGGACTTACCGAGTCCGGCATAGAAGTCCAGGGCGGCCTTGGCCGGGAGGTAGTTGAGCGTATTGGCGGCCATGGCGGGTGCGCCCAGTTCCGCGCTGAGCGCGGCCACCAGGTCTCCGACCCGCTGATCGAGCAGTTGGGAGACGCGGGCGAGAAGGTCGGCGCGTTGCTCCGGCGGGGTGGCGGGCCACGGGCCGCTGTCGAAGGCGCGGCGGGCCGCGTCCACCGCGGCGTCGACGTCGGCGCGGCTCACCACCGGCACGGTGCCGACGGTTTCCAGGGTGGCGGGCGAGACGACCGGGACGCGTTCGGCGCTGGCCGGGGCCGTCCAGTGACCCCCGATGAACAAGCTCTGGTAATTCATGGGAACACGTTACAGTTTTGCGCCGAGTGTTGTCCGGATGATGGTCCGGACTGCTGTCCGGAAGGTGGGGCGCGCCGTTCGGGTGGCGTTCGCCGTCGATGCGCTCATGCGTGCCCTATGCTCGGTGTGGTTCTCGTCTCACGGACCATCGGTCCGATTGCTAAACATTAGCTATTCTTTTCAACTGAGGTTGTTCGCTGCTCGTCTTCGGCATGCGGTTCGGCCGGGGGGGAGCTGAGCCGACTCGTGAAAGGCGGGCGATGGCATGACCGATCTGGATTTCGGCGCTTTCGTGCTCCCGGAGATCACCGACCTCCCGGCGGTGGCCGCCGGCACGCCCCTGCATCGGGAGGCGGGGAAATTGCAGCGGGTGCTGCCGCCGGGCTGGCGGGTCGAAGTCGTGGCGGGTCCGCAGCGTGCGGATCGGGTGGGTCAGCCGGTATTGCGATTGGTCATGCCGGATCGGTGATTATCGAGATCGATGCGAGCGCAGGGTAATTGGGCACATGCGTGGCAAATACCGGGCATTCGTAATCTCGAATTCCAACCTGTCGGTTCGCTTTTCGTGAAACGCACTATTGCATTCTGCAGCTGCTGCGAGCATGCTTATAGCTACCGCGGATTGCTCGTTCGATTCATGAACCGTTACGGCACAGGGAGTCCGAGTCATGTCGGTGCAAGTGATCGGGAGATCGCTGATGACCAGCGATCTCACGCCGCATCAGGCGAAAAGCGTTGGCGCCGGCGGCTGGGTGGTGTCATTCCTCCCCGGCCGGACACTGACAACCGAGCAAGCGACCGCCGCATTGCGAGCCGCCGAAGCCGTCGCCACGGTCAACGAACTCGCCGGACAGGTCGGGCTCACCGCCATGGAAACCGTGGGTCTCGCAAACCAGGAGTCACCGTGGAGCGAACCCGAATGCACGGGCGGATTGCGCCGACTCTGGCGTCGCGGCTGCCTCGAGCGTTGAATTCCGCTTACCGGCCACCACCACCACATTGCTGACCAGTAATTCGCGCAGCCCCGGAATGCGCACCAGCCACCACGCCCAGCGCGGGTGGTAGCGCGGGAAGACCGCCAGAATCTCGATATCCGGCGGGGTCGATCGGGCCCACCGCAGGCCGTCCGCGGCACGCACCGCGAACAGTGACCGCCCGAATCGGTTCTTCGGCTCCCGGCCGTGCTTGCGCCGGTAACGCCGGGCCGCGTACTCCCCACCCAGGTAGTGCCACGGACCGGTCTCGTGCCCGCCGAAGGGGCCCAGCCAGACGGTGTAGGACAGCACCATCAGGCCGCCCGGTTTGGTCACCCGCAGCATCTCGTCGGCCATCACCCACGGCTGCGGCACATGTTCGGCCACATTCGACGACACACAGATGTCCACCGCGTCGTCCCGGAACGGCAGCGCCATCCCCGAACCGCGCACCGCACCCGGCACCGACAGCCCGGCCGCATGCATTTCCGAAGGATCCGGTTCGACCGGGATGTACCGCGCCCCGGCCTTGGCGAACTCGTCCGCGAAGTAGCCGGGACCGCCGCCGACATCCAGCACGACGGTCCCGCGCAGGGAACGCCCGGTCAGATCCCGGAAGAAGTCGCCGACCAGATCGGCCGTATCGGCGGCCACGCCCCCGTAGAACACGGCCGGATCCGTCTGCTCGAATTTGAAACTGCCCAGCAGACGCAGGGACCGCCGGAAGGTAGCGCGACGGGCGAAACGCGGACGTCGCCATCCGGATTGCGCGGCTCGAAGCATGGCGGCCAGTCTCGCACAGCGACCATCGGGCGAAGACGCCCACCCGGGCGCGGACGGCGGCGTTTTCCCGGCCCTGGGCTGGTCAGCTGACCACTGAGGGCCCGGAAACCGGGGTGGGCGGTTATGGTGGAGCCCGTTGTCTGCCCGCATCCGTGAGAACGACCTGGAGAAGCCCGTGCGTGAAGTGTTGCTGCTGTGTTGGCGGGACACCGGGCATCCGCAGGGCGGGGGCAGCGAGCGGTACCTGGAACAGGTCGGGGCGCACCTGGCCGCGCGGGGTGTGAAGGTCACGCTGCGCACCGCCGGATACCCCGGGGCCGCCCGGCGGGAACGGATCGACGGCATCGAGATCAGCCGGGCCGGGGGACGGTACACCGTCTACCCGCGGGCGCTGGCGGCCATCGCCCTGGGACGGCTCGGGATCGGACCGCTCAAGCACGCGCGCCCGGACGCGGTGATCGACACCCAGAACGGCATCCCCTTCTTCGCGCGGGCCGCGAGCGCCGCGCCGACCGTGGTGCTGGTGCATCACGGACACCGTGAACAGTGGCCGGTGGCCGGCCGACTGATCGGACGGATCGGCTGGTGGATCGAATCCCGGCTGTCGCCGCGCGTGCATCGCCGCAACCAGTACCTGACCGTCTCCCTGCCCTCGGCGGAGGAACTGTCGCTGCTCGGCGTCGAACCGGCCCGGGTGGCGGTCGTGCGCAACGGTGCCGAACCCGTGCCCGAGGGCGTCACGCCCGGCTCCGACACCACCCGCACCGCGCATCCGAGCATCGTGGTGCTCTCCCGCCTGGTACCGCACAAGCAGATCGAGGACGCCCTCGCCGCCGTCGCGGCGCTGCGCCCCCGCATTCCCGGCCTGCACCTCGACGTCATCGGCGACGGCTGGTGGGCCGACAACCTGCGGGCGCACGCCGACGAACTCGGCATCGCCGACGCGGTCACCTTCCACGGCCATGTGGACGAGGAGCGCAAACACGAACTGCTCGCCCGCGCCTGGGTGCACGTGCTCCCCTCCCGCAAGGAAGGCTGGGGCCTGGCGGTCATCGAAGCCGCCCAACACGGCGTCCCCACCATCGGCTACCGCAGCTCGCGCGGACTCACCGACTCCATCGTCGACGGCGTCACCGGCCTGCTGGTCGACGACCCCGCCCAACTCACCGCCGCCGTGGGCGAACTGCTCACCGCACCCGAAACCCGCACCGTCCTCGGCGAGAAGGCCCGCGCCCGCGCCCGCGAATTCTCCTGGGAGCAAACGGGAAACGGGGTATACGAGGTGCTCGCGGCCGTCGCCCGCGGAGAGCGCGTCTCGGGGCTGGTGACGGCGGCGAGCGTCGAGGTGTAACCGGCACCGGACGGCCGCGTCGTGCGGTGCGCGGGATCCGGTGTAGCCGGGTGGCTGTCGTACCACGACATGCGTTGTCGCCGCGGCGGCCGGGCGTGCGTCACTCGGGTGCATGTCGTGGCACCGACGGCGACGACCCGTCGACAGCCTCGTCCGCACTCCTCCAGCCCGCGACTCGTGCGTGGTGGGCGCGCGGATGTGCTCAGGAATGACGGGCGGTTTCGGACCGAGCGATGCGGCGAGGGGGCGCGTGAGTGCCCTGCGGCCGGCGGGGCTGACCAGCCGATGCGGGCGGCTCTGCTGGGGCGGATGTCAGGGGGTGGCCGGCCGGGTGTGGGTTGCGCCCGGCGGTATGGGTTGAACGCTGCGAGGGTTGCTGCGTCGGGTAGGGCTGACCGGGCGCTGCCGGGGGGCCTGTGGGTGCGGGTGTGCTCGGGGGTGGCGGATGGCTTGGTCTGGTGTATGGGTTGGGCGCGGCGGCGTGGTGTGAGCGTTGCCAGGGTTCCCGCGACGAGTCGGGCCGACCTGGTGCGGGCGGCTCCGGCGGGGGCGGCGTTCAGGCGGACCGGCGCTGCGGCGGTTCTGGTGGGTGCGGATGTGCGCTCAGGAGGCGGCGGACGGTCCGGTCGGGTGCGTGGGTTGCGCGCGGCGGCGTGGTGTGAGCGCTGCCAGGGTTCCCGCGACGAGTAGGGCTGCCCAGGCGAGGTGGGCGGCTCCGGAGGTGCGGCGGGTGGCCGGGGTGGCGTCGTGGGCGGTGATCGGGCCGGGGACGCGGTAGAGCTGGAGCGCCGGGGTGTAGTAGACCGGTTCCAGCTGTGCCAGTGTGGTTTTCGATTCACCGACCGGTCCGGGGGTGCCGCCCTCGACGAGCACCCAGCCGACGCCGAGCCGCGCCAGTTCGGTCGCGGAGCCGCCGCGCAGCAGCAACCGCTCGACCTCCCCGGCACGGGCTCCCTCGCCCGCCACCGTCGTGCCCCGAACCGGCAGCTCACCGGTCTGCAGGACATCGCGACGGAGCATGCGCGGCGCGGGGTCCAGCACCGGCGCGGGTCCGGAATAGCGGAACTTGCGGAACATGCCGCCCGGCAGCACCGCCACATCCCCCGGAGCGTCCACCAGTTCGGCCACCTCCCCCCACGCGGGCGGGTAGTGCACCGGCCGCAGCTCACCGCCCACACCCCAGGCGAGGTCGGGCAGGGCGGCGATCAGCAGGGCGATGAAAAGCACTGCGACAGCACCTGTTCGAGACCGGCTATCGCCGGGTACGGTCGTGGCCTCGATGCTGGTCGCATCCGCGACGGCGCTGCCGGTCGGGGTGTCGGACCCGAAGGCTGGGGCGCTGGTCGTGGTGTCCAGGACCGTGTCGCTGGCCGGGGTGTCCGGGGTGACGTTGCTTATCGGAATGCCCCGGGTGGTGTTGCCAGTGGGCGAGTCCGCGGCTGTGTCGCTGGTCGGAGTATCCGAGGTGGCACTGCTCATCGGAGTGTCCTGGGCGGTATCTCCGGCGTGCGCGTCCGGGGCGGTGTCTGCGGTAGGCGTATCCAGGTCAGGGGTACCCGTAATTGCGGTCGACGTGGCGTTGTCGGAGGGTGCGGTGCCAGCGGCGAACGTAGGCGACGTGATGCTGTCGGCCGCTGGCTCGGGTGCGGTGCGGTCGGCAGGCGGCGTCGAAGAGTCGCTGCCGCCGGGCGCGTTCGCCGCAGGGTCGTGGTCGGGCGCATCCGGGGCAGGGCCGCCAGCGGAGGCAGGTGAGGTCGCGGGTCGGGGCGCGTCTTCGAATGCGTTGCGGGGCTTGTCATCACCTTCCGCGGCTGCGGCGGGTGGCGGCGTGGTGGGGACGCTCGCGACGACCACTGTGGTGCTGCGGTCGCGGAACAGCAGGCCGGCGGCGGTGTGGCAGCCGGCGGCGGCGCACAGGGCGAAGGCGGGCATCGCGAGTGCGACGTACTTCTGGGTGTCGCGCAGCAGTCCGGCGCCCGGGACGTGTTCGATCAGGGCTTCGCCGAGCGACAGGCCCCAGCCGGTCGCCGCCAGCGCGGGCAGCACGATGGCGAATCCCGCCAGGGCCAGCAGGATTCGGCGGATCCGCCGGGTATCGCGGGCCCCGGTGACCACCGTGCGCACACCGAGGGCGACGATGCTCAACAGCAGCAGGGTGCCGATCACGGCGAAGAACGTGGTGCGGGAGCCGGGGACCGCCGTGCTGTTCCAGATGCCGCCCAGCCCGGCCAGGCTGCCGAGCGTCCCCAGCCCGGGTTCCGCCCGCGCCGCGAAGGCCGCGACTCCGGCCGGGTCCGACGGCTCCGCGCCCGCCCCGGACAGCGCGGTGGCGGTGAGCCAGGGTGCCGCGGTGATCACCCACAGGCCAACCGCCCCTGCGAGATTGCGTCGTCCCACCACCAGCAGCGCCGTCGCCCCGGCGAGCAGCGACCCGGTCGGAGTCAGCCCGGCCGCCGCCAGGCAGCCGCCGAGCAGCGTCCAGTTTCGAGCCCGCTCCCACCGGCCGGAGCCCGCTTCACCACGAATCCGCTGCGCCAGCACCGCGATCCACGGCAGTGCCGCATACCCGGTCAGCAGGCTCCAGTGTCCCTGCAGAAGTCGTTCCGCGACATATGGATTCCACACGGCGACGGTGGCCGCCACCAACCGCGCTCCCGGCGAAGCCCCCAGCAGCTCCCGCGCCAGCACCGCCGCACCCCACCCCGCCAGCCACAGCGCCCCCACCAGGATCACCTTGACCACCACTCCGCCGTCGACCACCCCCGACAGCGCCGCGACCAACGCATCCTGCGGCACCGCCCGCGGCGCGGCATCCCCCACCCCCAATGCGGCATCCGTCAGGTACGACCGCGGCGTACTCACCGCATCCCGCAGCAACAGATACCCCGACCCCAGCAGCGGCCCCACCACCACCAGCGCCAGCACCAGGCTGTACCCCGCGGGCACCCACCGCCACCATCGCTCCCGGACCACCGCGCTCACGCCCAGCACCCTACGTTCACCGCCCGGGGGCCGACGCGGGCAACCATCCCCGGGCGGGTACCGCGCCGCCGACGCGAACACCCGTGTCGCGTCGATTGCCCGGGGGCCTCGCGGTAACAGTGGATTCGGCGGTCATATCGGCCGGTCGCATCTCCGCGGCGGGTCGCCCGGCCGTACCCGCCGTGCAGTGCACTGGTACGCGCCCGCCCCTGAGGCCGACGCCCTCGCTCATGGGGCCCGCAGCAGCAGCGAACCGTCGCACCCGGTGATCTCGTTCGCGACTCCCGCGCGGTGGGGGCCCTTCACAGGTTTCGGACGGGGTGGGGGCGGGTGGTGGGCGTGCGGGTGGGAGCATTGCCGATGTGTCCGCTGTACGCCGTCTGCCTGTTGTCGCGGATCTGACGTTGGTGACGGTCGGGGCCATGACGGCGAATGTCGCGGGCTATCTGCTGCAATTGCTGGCCAGCCGGTGGTTGGGGGTGTCGGGGTACAGCCCGTTCGCGAGTCTGCTGGCGGTGCAGTTGCTGTGCGCGGTTCCGGCGCTGGCCCTGCAGAACGTGGTGGCGCGGGAGGTGGTGCGCGGTGCGGGGATCGGTGCCGCGCGCGGGCTCGCGTGGCGCTGTGCGGCCCTGGTCGCCGCCGTGGCCGTGGTGTTGGTGCCGGTGGTGAGCACGGTGCTGGATGTCGGTGTCTGGGCGTCGGCCGCCGCGCTCGGTGCCGCGCCGGTGCTGGTCCTGCTCTCCGGTGAGCAGGGGATTTTGCAGGGGCAGCGCCGCTTCCGCGAGCTGGCCACCGTGCTCGGCGGTGCGGGAGTCGCCCGCGTGACACCCGCGATCATCGTGCTCGCGATCGGAGGCGGCACGTCCGCGGCCCTGTGGGCGGCCGCCGCCGGCATCGCGGTCGCCGCCGTCTCGGCCCGCCTCGCCGCCGGGGGTGCGCATACCGTGACGGAACCGTCCGCGCGGGTACGGTCCCCGGACTCGCGTCCGGCGTCGGCAAGGGCCGAACAGTGGCCGATTACCGCCGAATCCGAAGCGGTGGGGGTGGTGGCGGTGCTGCGGGCGGCGCAGTTGCAGGCCGCGCTCATGGCGTTGTCGTCGGCGGATCTGATCGTGTCCCGGATCGTGCTGGAGACCGATGATGCCGGTCGGTACGCGTTGGGCGCGGTGGCTACCAAGATCGCTTTCTGGCTGCCGCAGGCGGTGGGTGTGGTGCTGTATCCGCGGATGGCGCAGCCGCGGCATTCGGCGCAGGCGGTGCGCTCCGCGCTCGCGGTGCTGTCGGCCATCGGCGTGCTCGCGGTGGCGGGGGCGGCGGTCGCCGCCCCGCTGGCCCCGTTGTTCGCGGGTCAGGACTACGCCCCGGTGCAGGGCCTGCTGTGGCTGTTCGCTCTCGACGGGGCACTGCTGGCGGTGTTGCAGGCCGCCCTGCTCTCCGCCATCGCGGCCGACCGCACCGCGCCCGCCGCCCTCACCTGGCTGGGCCTGGCCGCTGGGGTGGCCGCCATGCTCACCCTCGCCCACTCCGTCCTCGGCCTCATCACCATCGCCACCACCACCGCCGCGATCACCACCGCCGTCATCGCCGCGCTCGCCCTGGGCGCGACCCGCCGCCCGCGGCCGGTCACGACCTCCACCTGACGGTTCCGGCTTCCGTAGGGGCGGCCTCTCATTCGAAACGCGACCTCGATCAGGACGGCTCCCCCTTCGCGATCGCGGGCCCCGATCGGTGCGGCGGCCCTGGTTCGCGAGTCGCCTTGATTCGTGCGGTGGCCCCGATCCGCGAGGGCGGCCCCGCTGTCCCCTTCGTGCTGACAACGGCCCGCGAAACGACGACGGCTCCCCACCTGTCACAGGTGGGGAGCCGCTGGTTCGGGATCAGTCCGAGATCAGGGTTTCTTCTCGGTGTCGATCTTGCCGATGTCGATCTGCTGCGTCGGCGCGTCCGAGAACGCGTCACCGGAACCCGGCCGCGGACCGGCACCCGAGCGGGCCGCGCCGCGGCGCACCGGATCCTTGCCGCCGCCGAGCAGGCCCAGCACCAGACCCGCGATCAGGGCGATGGCGCCCAGGACGCCGAAGATGATCGGCATGACGCGGCCGTAGAGGGCCAGCTTGTCGGTGTTCTCCTTGGCGACCGCGATCTGCGACTCGATGGTGTTCTCGTCGAAGACCAGTTCACCCTTGAGCACGGTGACCTCGGGGTTGTCGGCGCTGCGCGCGTAGTACTGGTAGATCTTCTCGCCGCCCTTGATGACGGTGCCGGTCTGCGGCTCCACCCACACGTCACGGGTGTTGGTGTACCAGCGGGTCATGGTGACCGGCTCTTCGCCTTCCAGCCCCCACTTGGCGGCGGGCAGGCTCAGCTTGTTGGTCGGCGAGTTCACCACGGTGGAGAGGTCGACGGGCGGGATCGTCTGCGAGAAGTGGTAGACCTTCGTGTTGTTGATCTCCGTCTCCTCGACGAAGTTGATGTCGTAGGTCTGCCGGGCGTTGACGTCGAAGTACGGGTACGTCTTCTTCTCGGTGCCGATCGGGAAGCGGTACTGCAGACCGGTGTGCTGGACCGGGTCCATCACGGTCTGACCGTTCTTGTCCACGGTCGCGCCGATCGCGCCGTTCGGGCCGCCGTCGACCTCGTCGACCGGCATACCGGTCTTGCGGTCCACGGTGACCCGGTCGATGGACGCCGTCAGCAGGCCGGTGTCGCCCTGCTTGTCGGTGCGGCGCAGCGTCTGACCGGCCTGAATGGTCAGGATCTCCGCGCTGACCGGCTCCTCGATGGTCAGGAAGCGCTGCGAGAACAGCGGCACGTTGGTGTCGACCTTCGCCGCGCCCTCGGGGGAGGTCAGCGACTTGGCGTCGAGGACCTCACCGGCGTTCTCGGGTCCATTGGTCGCGACAGTGGTGATCTCCAGGTCGAGCGGCGTCTTGGCGAGCTGATTGACCGTATAGGTGGGGATCATCACCGCGGCGACGAGCAGCATCGCGCCCAACCCCACGAGTAGGCAGGCTACTGTCCTTCTGGTACCGGCACTCAGTGCCATGCAGGTTCTCCTCGTCGTCGAACAGGTCGTTCCGGCGCGGTACTGCGGTCGCCGCGCAGCACGCGTGAGCCCCGACACTAACAGTCCGGTCTGCCCTTACGCTGCGCCGAGGCCGGAAATCCCCGCGAAACGGCCCCAAGTCAAACACGGAGTGCTCACATCAGGCCAGACAAGGCACACTGGATCGCGATGACCACGACCCTGCACCCGTCCTCCGAACCCCTCCGACCGGTCGGTGAAGAAGCCGAATCCGCGCAGGTGGAGGGTGCAATCGAGTCGACTTCCACACCCGTCGGCGCGGGCGGGGACACGGCCGCACCGCCGCGCGGCGATTCCACCGGCGCGACCACTTCGGCTGCCACCGGCCCGACATCCGCGACATCATCTGCTTTCGCTATGGCACCGCGACACGGCGGCTCCGCGCCGACCGCGGCCCGACCCGCACCCGGCGATATCGACCAGCGGGCAGCCGCGGCGGTCTCCGGAGCCGAGGCGGCGGCACACCGGGCGCGGACATCACGGGCCGGATTCCTGCCCGCCTTGGAGGGCATGCGCGGGCTGGCGGCGCTCGGTGTGGTTGTCACCCACGTGGCATTCCAAACCGGGGCGACCAGTTTGCCAGTGGTGGGGCGTGTGCTGGAGCGGTTCGACATGGCTGTCGCGGTGTTCTTCGCACTGTCGGGATTCCTGCTCTGGCGGCCCCACGCCGCCGCGGCGCGCGGACTCGGCACCGCGCCCACCGCGCGGCGGTACCTGCTGCATCGTGCGGCCCGCATCCTGCCCGCGTACTGGGCGGTGGTCTGTGCGGTGCTGATCCTGCTGCCGACCGCGGCGAGCACCGCCGGATTCCGGGTGTGGCTGGCGAATCTCGGCCTGGTGCAGGTATTCGTGCCGCTCACCCTGACCGACGGGCTCACCCAGATGTGGAGTCTGTCGGTGGAGATGGCGTTCTATCTGGTGCTGCCGCTGCTGGCCTTCGCGGTGGCGTGGCTGCGCGGGGAGCGGGCGCGCTGGCGGGTGCCGGTGCTGCTCGCCTTCGGAACACTGTGTCTGACTTGGAATCTCATTCCGGTGCCGACCCCGGACGCCATCAACTCCGACAACTGGCTGCCCGGCTACCTGCCCTGGTTCGCCGCGGGCATGCTGCTGGCCGAACTGGCCGACCTGGCGGTGCCGCGGCTGCGCCGCCTCGCCGGGAATCCGTGGATTCTGTGGCCGATCGCGGCCGCGGCCCTGCTGCTCTCGGCCACCGATCTGGGCGGCCTGCCCGGACTCACCCGGGGTGCGCCCTGGCAGTACGTCATGAAGATGGCCTTCGGCGCGATCATCGGCTTCACCCTGCTCGCCCCCCTGGTGCTGCGCCCCGATATCCGCCACCGTTGGCTGGAGAGCCGCACCGCCGCCATGCTCGGCCGCTGGTCCTACGGCGTCTTCCTCTGGCACCTGGCCGTACTCTCCATCGTCTTCCCGGTCTTCGCCATCGTCCCCTTCAGCGGCGACTTCCCCCAGGTCCTCGCCCTCACCATCGCCCTCACCCTCCCCCTGGCCGCCGCCAGCTACGCCCTCATCGAGGAACCCGTCCGCCGCTGGGCGCGCCGCTTCGGCTGAGCATCGAGGGGGAACTGGTGGCGGGAACCTCTCGGGCGATGCCGCTACCAGTTCCCCCTCGATCTGTCAGCGGGGACGGCCCGGGGGGAGGGCGGCGACGGCGACCGCGATGACGGCGACGAGGGCGGGGAGTTGGGTCCAGAGGGAGCCGCCCATATAGGTCTCGGGGGAGCGCCAGGGGCCGGTGGAGAGCGCGGCGGCGGAGACGGCGGTGCCGCCTGCCGCCAGCGCGACGAGGATGCGGTCCCAGTGGCGTGGACGCAGGTGGCTGGCGACGAGAGCCGTTGCGGCGAGCGCTATTCCGACGGGTCCGGAGATCAGCCCCGCCGTGGCGGTGATTCCCAGTGCGCCCACGGTCCGGCTGCGCCAGGTGCGGGGCGCGGCCGAGTGCCTGGTGATCGCTGGGGTATCCGCCTCCGCGTACGGCTGGTCCGCGTTATGCGCGTGTGGCTCGGCCGCGTCACTCGCGAGTAGTTTGGCCGCAGCATCCGCGTGTGGCTCGGTCGCGTGACTCGCGGGCGGCTCGGCCGGACCGGTGCCGGGGGTGCGCAGCGCGCGCACGCGGTACGAGAGCCAGCCCCCTAGCGCGAGCACCGCGAGCGGCACCAGCAGGACCAGTCCACCGAAGATCGCGAGGCGGTACCAGCGGTCGGCGGGGAAGGAGACGGTGATGGGCCCCTCGGTATCCGCGGGAACCAGCCAGGCCTGCTGCCAGCCGTCGATCACCACCGGCTCGAGCGCGGTGCCGTCGGCGGTATGCGCCTCCCAGCCCACATTGGTGCTGAGCGGCAGCACCAGCAGACGCGTGCCGGGGGCGGCGCGGACACCGGTGGGGGCGGCGAAAGCGGCCGGAGGCGGGGTGGGAGCGGCTGCCGCACTCTCTTCCGTCGCCGGCGCGTACGAACCGCCCAGCGCGGCACGGTTCAGGCGCAGTTCGTCGACGGTGAAGAGTTCGGTCGGCGCGACCGTCACGTCCACCTGTCCGGCGGGCAGGCCGACCAGGTCGCCGCCGGTGCGGTCCCAGTCGTCATCGACCGGCAGGTCCGGCGCGTCGGCGGCCACTTCCTCGGGGGTGCACAGGCGCGCGGGCAGCGGTGCGCCGGAACGCAATTCGTCGATCGTGCCGGTCACTGAGGTGTGCAGGGTGCGGCCGGCCATGGCGATGGTCGGGCCGTTGGCGCAGTCCACGGTGATCGGTGTGCCCGGGTCTGCGGCGGCCGGGTAGTCGGGTCCGAGGACGGCGACCTCCGCCAGGCCGGGCGGCTGTTCCTGCGCGAAACCCAGTGCGGTGCGGTCGAGCACCGTATCCCAGGTGTGAATGCTGAGTTCGATGCGGTCGGTGACCTGTGGATGCAGGTCGACGCGGGAGGTGGCGCCGGAGTCGGGATCCACCTCGCGAATCTGCGGCCCGTCACCGAGATTCACCGATACCGAGGTCGGATGGGCGGGCAGTTCGCCCGGTGACGGTGTGATGGCGATGCCCGTCACCAGCGTCGGCTCGGGCAGTTCGATGACCAGGGTCGGCTTGGGCCCCAGGATGTTTCGCACCGTGGTCTCCGGCGCGACCCAGCTGGTGCGGGGATCGCCGTCGGTGGCCGCCACGGCCGCGCCCCGCGGATCGGCCACATCGGCGCGCCCGCGGGCGACGGGTCGGGTCGGATCGGAGAGCAGCCGCTCCAGCGCGGGTCCGGGCCGGGTGCGGACCATCAGCTCGGGCGATACGGCCAGCGGTTCGGGCACCGAGAGCATGCGCTCGAACACGCCGGGCTCCTCGGCGGCCAGTGCGAGTGCCTTACTGCATCGAATCCGGTCCGGTGCGTCGAAACAGGCGCTGCGGCCGGGGAATTCCTGGCCGAGCCGCCAGCCGTCGATCCAGGCGCCCGCCGGGGTGGGCGGCAGCACGATGCGATGCTGGATATCCACCCGCACGGGATCGTCGCGCCGCCCGTAGTCGTCGAGGGTGAGTTCGCTGATGCCGAACTGCCCACCGCCCGAGCCGTTCTCGGTCTGCCGGGCGGTGATCTTGACCCATTGTGTCCGTCCCGGCGGCAGTGAGATGTTCACCGGCGTACCGGGTTCGGCGACACGCGCGGACACCGTGCCGCGGGCCGTCGCCACCTCCAGCCACTTCACCGGCGAACCGATGGCGGCCCGGCTGGTGGTCACCCGCAGTGCGCCCGCGTCGATCGGTTCGTCCAGATCGAGCCGCAGCCACTGGCCGATGGCGGTCTGGGTGCCGTTGCTCAGCCAGCCGGTGGCCGGATCGCCGTCGACCACCGCGGCGGTGGAGCTGCCGGGCGCGGCACCGCCGAGCTGGGTGGCATCGCCCGCCGAACTGGAGACCGTGATCGTGGCCCCCGACCACTCCCCGCGCACCAGCTGCGCGCCGGGTACCGGATAGTCGGGTACCAGGTTGAAGGTCCGTCGCGGATCGCCCTCCGCGCGCACGGCCGAGCTGTGGTTGTCGACGCGCCCGAAATCGGTCTCCCGGGCCATGGGGGTATCGGTGACGGTGACCGCCTCGATGGGCAGTCCGGCCCGCTCCGCATCGGCGGCCAGCAGTGTCGGTCCGGCGGGGATACCGGGATCGCGGGCCAGCCGCTCCAGTACCTCCGGACCGCCCTGCACCACGGGCACACCGTCCAACGGCACCTCGTACGCACCCGGGAAGGACTCCGGCGCGCCTGTCCCGCTGTTGATGTCGGCGGGCGTGCCCACCGGCCGCGGCTGCACGCGGTAGATCTCGACAGCCGGATAGCCCGGCCGCAGGTCTCCGTCGGAGACCAGGCCGTCGGCCTTCCCGTTGGTGTCCACGGGATCGCCGAACTCCGCCACTTTGCGCAGTCCCGGCGAGCCCTCGATCGCCTGGTGCGCCAGCATGGGTCGCGTCGAGCGCGAGGTCTCCGGATCGAGATCGTTGCGCAGCACCAGCACGCCGATGCCCTGCTCGGCCAGCGTGGCCGCGAGTCCCGCCGACGGCCGCCCGTCGGCGATGAGGCGCTGTACCGAATCCATGGCGCGGATGGCGCCGGGGGGATTGAGCGGCACCGCGTCCCGGACCGCCCACGGGGTGCTCGCCAGGGCCTGGAGCGGTTCGTCGCGGGTCAGGCCCCACACCTGGCTGCCGAACGGCGCACCGGGCACCACCAGTGCGCGGGTGTCGGCGGCGTTGTGCGCCAACCACTGCGCGGTCTGCTTCCAGTAGCCCGGCACCTCGTCGTAGGCGCCGCGCGGGGCCAGCTTCCCGGTCCACGCCAGCGAGGTGGACAGCGCCAGGGCGGTGAGCACGAGCGCCGTCACCGCCACCATGCGGTGCCGTTCGGGATGGGCGAAGGCTTTGCGCCACACCGGCATCGGAACCGACGCGGGCAGCGGCACCCGGCTCAGCAGGTGTGCCAGGCCGACCACCAGCGGTATGCGGATGAGCGGTTCCAGTTTGTGCACATTGCGCAGCGGTGCGCCGCCGGAATCCAGGAACAGCCGCACCTGTTCGGCGAACGGGCCGCCCAACTGCCCGACGTAGCCGGCGCAGATGCCGACCAGGCCCACGCACAGGATCAGGACGAAACGGCCGCGCCAGGGCATGGAACGCAGGGCGAGTCCGGCCATGCCCGCGGCGGCGAGCATGCCGGTGGCGAGCACGGCGGCGGGCTGGGTCACCAGCACCGCACCGGCGATGCGCTCGGGGGAGACGAAGGGGGTCCAGCTGTCGGTGCCGCGCAGCACCTCCGCCAGGGAGGCCCACTGGGTGGTCACCCCGGCGGACTCGATGTAGTCCAGGAACGGCGGGCTCACCCGGCCGAGCAGCAGCAACGGAACGACCCACCAGCAGGTGGCGAGGGCCAGCAGCGGAATCCAGGCGCGGGTGAAGCGCCACCACAGTGGGTTGGGCCGGTAGGAGGCCCACCACAGCGCGGCGGGGAGGAAGGCGGCGGCCGTGGCGACGGCGTTGACCGAGCCCATGAGGGCCAGTGCGAACGCGCTGGCGGCGGGGGTCGTCGCGCCGCGCCACGGCCTGGGGTCGGTCGCGAGTCGGGACGACTCGTCGCCGCTGGGCGTGCGCGGGGAGGTCTCGGGTCGCGGCGCGCCGCCGGGCGCGGGCGTGAACCGCCGTGGCCGCAGTCTGCCCAGCATGGACGCCGCCGGGGGCTGGTGCTCGCCCGGCGCGGATGGCCCGAGCGCGGTCGTGCGGTGCGCGGGTCGCCCGGGTGCCGTCGCACCATGTGCGGGTCGATCGGAACCGGCCGTCGGGGTTGTGGGTTCCGCGGGTGCCGCCCCCGGGGGTGCGGGCTGGTCGGCCGTCACCGTTCGGCGGCGGGTCAGTGCCGCGCCCAGGGCGGCGGGGGCCAGCAGGACCCAGGGGGCGAGCATCATCGGGAGGGTTTCCGATGAGATCGAGCCGAGGGTGGTCAGCACGCGGGGGGAGAGGGCGAAGGCGGTGGCGGCGATGACGCGGGAGCCGCGGCTGCCGATGCCGAGGGTTTCGCAGAGGCGGACGATGCCCCAGAAGCCGGCGAGCAGCAGCAGCGCCCACCAGATGCGCTGCGTCACCCAGGCGGGCAGGCCGAGCCAGTGCCCGAGGGAGAAGAACGCCCCGTGCGGAAAGAAGTACCCGTACGCCTGGTTCTGCACCTGTCCCATGGGTGCCTGGGAACTCCACAGGTGGGCGGCGCGGGCGAGGAAGCCGAGCGGGTTCTGCGCCAGGTCGTATTTGGTGTCGGCGACGGTCTGGCCGGGGGCCTGCAGGAAGGTCAGCAGGAAGGCGGCGAGCACCGTGCCGATCAGCCAGCGCCGACCCAGCGGTGCGGTGGCCGGGGACCGGTCGGATAGACCGGTCCCGGCGGAATCAGCGGAGGTCAGTTCAGCGTGCGCCGTACTCGACGTTGTTGAGCAGCGAGCTCGAGGCATCTCCGCTGCGGTCGATGTCCGGGCGCGAGTTCTGGCTCGCCGCCATCGTCACCAGCAGCACGGCGACCAGTCCGAGCAGGGCTCCACCGGCAGCGCTCGCTACACCAGGGACGGCAAACTTCATCGCGGTACTCCCATACATCGACGCATGCGTAACTGGAGAGCCAACCTAGCAGGTCGATGGCGGGGAGGCAGACATGTACGTACCGGTAGCCCGGTTGTGGGCGGCTCCGCGCGCGGTCGTCTCCGGATGAGTCCCAGGTCACAGGGCTGATGGCGGGAACAGCACCGATCCGGCGGTGCTAGGTGGGAAGCGCGCAGCGCTAGGTGGGAAGCTCGCAGCGCAGCCTACCCAGGAAGGTGCGCAGCTTCGCGCTGGTTTCGTCGAGTTCGGCGCGCGGGTCGGAGGCGGCGACGATCCCGCCGCCGCCGAAGGCGCGCAGCGCCCGGCGGTCGGCGGACAGCTCGGCGCAGCGGATGGCGACCACCCACTCGCCGTCGCCGTGGGCGTCGCACCAGCCGACCGCGCCGCCGTAGAACCCGCGATCCTCCTCGAGTTCGGTGATGGCGTCGAGCGCGAGGTCGGTCGGGGTGCCGCAGACGGCGGGGGTGGGGTGCAGCAGGACGGCGAGATCGAGGGCGGTGACGTCCGGGTCGCGCAGCCGCCCGGTGATCGGGGTGGCCAGATGCCAGACCTCGGCGGTGCCGATGATCTCCGGCCCGTCCGGAACGGTGAGTTCGGCGCAGACGGGGGTGAGCCGCTCGCGGATCCACTCGATCACGAAGGCGTGCTCGTCGCGGTTCTTGGTGCTGGCCAGCAGTTCCCGCGCCTGGGCGGCATCGTCGGCCGGGTCGGGCCGCCGCGGCAGCGTTCCGGCCAGCGGGCGCAGCGTGACCGTGCGACCGTGCCGGGCGACCAGCACCTCGGGGGTGGCCCCGATGAGCGTTTCGCCGCCACGCCCGGCCGGACCCAGATCTACGGCGAATACGTTCGCATTCGGGTGTCGTGTAATAAGATGCGCCGCAATGACTTCCGGTTCCAACGGCGACTCCGCCGCCGCGATGAGCGAGCGGGCCGCCACCACCTTGCGCAGCGGTTGTCCCGGATCGGCGAGTTGTTCGACCAGTTTGGTCACCCGCGCCACATGCTCTGCCGCACTGGGCATCTCGGTGACGACCCGGACCGGCGGCAGTTCCGGCAGCGCGGCGGGCCGCCACGGTCCGGCGGTGTGCGCGGAGCGCTCGGGTACCGCCAGGGCGGCCGGTCGGCGCGGGTCGAAGGCGAGCGCGCCGACCACCAGTTCCGCCCCCTCCCGCAGTGCCGCCGCCGCGCCCTCAACGGTATCGAGGGCGGCGCGCACACCGGCGGTCCGCAGGACCGCCCCGGGAGTCGCGAGCAGGAATCCGTCCATGATCTTTCCGACCATAGTCCGGTGCCGCGGCCTCTCGGCGGCGGAGCGACGAAGGTCTCAGCGCGCCCCGAAATCCCGGACCGCGACGGTTCCCGGCATCGCCGGGACGGGTGCGGTCGGCGATTCCACGGCGCGGGATCAGTGATCCTTCGGGTCCCGGCCGGGCGGTACCAGCAGGACCGGCCGGTGGCAGTGTTTGAGCACGGCGTCGGCCACGCTGGAGTGCAGCAGCGCCCGGATGCCCGTGGCGCCGCGCGTGCCCGCCACGATGATGTCCACGTCCAGTTCGTCGGCCACGTCCACGATGGCGTTCCAGATGGTGGTGGTGCACTCCACGGTCCGCGCCTCGGCGTTGAGCCCGGCCAGTCCGGCCAGTTTCGCGCCCTCGGCATTGATGTTCTTGGCGTCGGTGTAGGCGACGTCCTCGATCTCCTCGTCGGTCACCCACTCCGGCTGGAGGACGCCGGAGATACCGGACAGCCGCGCGGCCTGGCGCACCATGGGCTCCCATGCGGTGAGCACGACGGCTCGGTTTGCGGTGAGGAAGCGGCCCGCGTATTCGACGGCCCGCCGGGCGTTCTCGGAGCCGTCGTAGGCAATCAGCATCAGGTCGCACGGCATGACGAACCTCCTGGTAGGAGCGTTGGTCCCTGCCTCGAGGGTACCCCGCGACGCGCCGGTTCACCCGCAAGGACGGCGGTGAGTGACACCGTCTCGCGTCGTCCCCGTGTTCTGGGTGTTACCGGCACGTTCGCGCATGCGCACCGGTCGGTACGAACCAGCTGCGGATCGAACACTGTTTGCGAACGATTCACCCAAACCCGTGGCGACCGAACGGGACGGGGTCTTCACTGGATTCGTCGGCCTCGCACCGACGATCGACAATGCCGTCGCCGCGGGAGTATTTCGAGCATCGAGGTGTGTGGATAGTGCGGTTGGAGGAACTGACCACCCCGCAGGACTGGGCGCATGTGTACCGCTCCCTGTTCGGCCTGCCGCATGTCCACGTGACCACGCCGGGGTTCGTGGTGCTACCCCTCGTCGACACCGTCGCGGCGCTGAACACCCCGGAACCGTTGGGGGCGTTGATACTCGGTGAACTGACGGTGCGCGGCATCCCCGGCCCGGTGCTGGTGCGCGAAAAACCGCCGCGCCGGACGTTCCTCGCGGTCTTCGATGGGTACCCCACGGTGGAATGCATCGAACAGTTGGAGCGCAACAGCGTGGATATCGGGCCCCACCGCAGCAATGTCATCCTGCCGACCGGTTTCGGCCGCCACACCCACGAGGGTCGCTGGTGGGCGCGCGCACCCCAACGCGATGAATCGCTGCCGCTGCTGTCGGAGGTGCTGGCCGCCGCGAAAGCGGTGCTGTGAACCCGATCCAGACCGCGTTCTTCGGTCACCACGAGGCCGATCCGCGCGCCCTGCTGCACTACGAATGGCATCAGCGACACGAATCCGGTTGGGCGGTGGACGAGTTCGAGCAGGAGATGCTCGAACTCACCGACACCCAGCGGCCGGTTCCGGCGGCGTGCTGGCGGCTGCTGGACCGCATCGAGGCCGCCGAGCGGGTGCCGGAGTGGCCGTACACGGAGTGGGAGGATCCGCGCGAGCCGGAGCCCGCGGTGCCCGCGCCCGCGCCCGCGGTATCGGTCGCCGAGCTGTCGGACCGGGTGCGCGGCGGATGGTTGGGCCGCTGTGTCGGCTGCACGCTCGGCAAGCCGCTGGAGAACGGATTCGTCTGGACGCCACGACATATCCGCGACTATCTGGAGCCGATCGGCCGGTATCCGCTGCGCGACTATGTTCCGGTGCGGGAGCCGATGCCCGAAGGGTACGAATTGCATTGGACCTGGCGGGAATCCACGCTCGGCAATATCGCGGGCTGTCCGCGTGACGACGACATCGACTACACCATTCTCGGCCTGCACCTGATCGAACGGCACGGCACCGAGTTCACCCCCGACGATGTGGCGGCGCTGTGGCTGGAACATCTCCCGTTCCTGCAGACCTACACCGCCGAACGCGTCGCCTACCGCAACCTCATCGACGGTTACCTGCCGCCCGCGACCGCCACCCATCGAAATCCCTACCGCGAGTGGATAGGCGCGCTGATCCGCGCCGACATCTACGGTTACGTCTGTCCCGGCGAACCGGCCCGCGCCGCCGCCCTGGCCGCCCGCGATGCCTCGCTGTCGCACACCGGCAACGGCGTCTGGGCCGCGAGCTGGGCCGCCGCGCTCACCGCCGCCGCCTTCACCGCCCCCGATCCCGAGACCGCCCTGGCGGCCGCGCAGGCCGTCGTCCCAGCGCGCTCCCGCCTCGCGGTGGCGCTCGCCGAGGTGGCCGACGATCGTGCCCGCGACCTGACCTGGAACCAGGCCGTGGCCGCCATCCACGCCCGCCACGGCCACTACAACTGGGTGCACGCCA
This sequence comes from Nocardia sp. CC213A, assembly GCF_030766805.1. NCBI lineage: Bacteria > Bacillati > Actinomycetota > Actinomycetes > Mycobacteriales > Nocardiaceae > Nocardia > Nocardia sp. CC213A. The sequence continues at coordinate 54,665 of NZ_JASFXA010000016.1, read as the reverse complement.
TCGGCAACGCCTGCCTGATCAGCGCCGGACTGCTCTGGGGCGAAGGCGATTTCACCCGGACCATCGCCCTCACCGTGCAGGGCGGCTGGGACACCGACTCCACTACCGCCACCGCGGGCTCGGTGGCGGGCATCCTCACCGGCGCCCACGCCATCCCCACCCATTGGACCGCCCCTCTCCAAGACCGCGTCCACAGCTCGGTAGCCGGTTACTGCGACCCCCACATCACCGACCTGGCCACCCGCACCCTCACCCTTCTCACACACTGATTCCCGGCCCCCTGTCGCCCCGCCCAGGCACCTGTACCGCTGCGCTTGGGCAGTCTGCGCCAGCGGCGCAGGGTGGGCAAGCGCAGCACACTCCAACCACGCGCTTATCCCCCCGCACAGCTTCGCCCCCCAGCCCACCCGCACAGCTTCGCCCCCCCAGCCCACCCGCACAACTCCGCCCCCAGCCCACCCGCGCAGCTCCAACCCCCGGACCGCCCGTGCGTCCCGCGCGATCCCCGGACCGTCTGAGCGGCTTCGATCCCGAACTGCGCGAGCGTCCCGCGATCCCAGACTGCCTGACCGGCGGTTGGGTTGCTGTCGATCGCGACGCTGCCCTGCTGCGTCGTGGCCATGGCGCTGCCGCTGCTCGGCATGGGCGAGAAGACCGTGGAGATGGATCGGCGGCTGAACGGCTTCGAGCCGACTGCCCGAGTAACCCCGAATCCGGATCGCCGCGCGACCTCGAATCCCGCACCGCGGCACCCGGTCCCGCATATGCGACGGGCGGCCCCGGTTCACCCGAACCGGGGCCGCCCGCGTAACTCCGGACCGTCTACCGCTCGACGATCGCGACCACACCCTGGCCGCCCGCCGCGCAGATGGAGACGAGCGCCCGGCCCCCGCCCTTCTCCTCCAGCAGCTTGGCGGTCTGCGCGATGATGCGCCCACCGGTGGCGGCGAACGGATGGCCCGCCGCCAGCGAGGATCCGTTCACGTTCAGCTTGGTGCGGTCGATCGGCCCCAGCGCGCCGTCCAGGCCCAGCCGCTCCTTGCAGTACTGGTCCGACTCCCACGCCTGCAGGGTGGCGAGCACCACGGAGGCGAACGCCTCGTGGATCTCGTAGTAGTCGAAGTCCTGCAGCTTCAGCCCGTTGCGCGCCAGCATGCGCGGCACCGCGTAGGTGGGGGCCATCAGCAGACCGTCCGGCCCGTGGATGTAGTCGACGGCCGCGACCTCCGAATCCACCAGGTAGGCAAGCGGCTTCAGGTTGTGCGCGGCGGCCCACTCCTCGGAGCCGAGCAGCACCGCGGACGCGCCGTCGGTGAGCGGGGTGGAGTTGCCCGCGGTCATGGTGGCGTCGCCCAGCTTCACGCCGAAGACCGGCTTCAGGGTGGACAGCTTCTCGATGGTCGAGCCGGGTCGCAGGTTGTCGTCGCGGGTAAGCCCGAGGAACGGGGTGACCAGGTCGTCGAAGAAGCCGCGGTCGTAGGCGGCCGCCATGTTCTTGTGCGACAGGTAGGCCAGCTCGTCCTGCGCCTCGCGGGCGATGCCGAACTCCTTGGCGGTGATGGCGGCGTGCTCACCCATGGACAGCCCGGTGCGCGGTTCGGCATTGCGCGGGATCTCGATGCCGACCATGGACGGGCGCAGGCGGCCGACCAGCTTCACGTAGTCGGAGTTCTTGCGGGCGCGGTTGGCGTCGAGCATCCACTCGCGCATGGATTCGCTGACGCCGATCGGCGCGTCGGAGGTGGTGTCGGTGCCGCCGCCGATGCCGGATTCGATGCGGCCCAGCGCGATACCGTCGCCGACGGTCACGATGGACTGCAGGCCGGTGCCGCAGGCGAGCTGCAGGTCGTGGGCGGGGGTGTAGGGGGACAGGGTGGAGCCGAGCACGCTCTCCCGGATCATGCCGTGCTCACCGACGCGCTTGAGCACCGCGCCGCCGACGACCATGCCGAGGCGCTCGCCCTGCAGGCCGTACCGGGCGACCAGTCCGTCCAGCGCCGCGGTGAACATGTCCTGGTTGGAGGCGTGCGCGTACTTGCCGTCGGAGCGGGCGAACGGAATCCGGTTGCCGCCGAGGATGGCGACGGGGCGCGCCTGCTTGGTGTTCTTGGCCGCGGCCTTCGCCGAACGGGCTTTGGTGGTCACTCGAGTCTCCAGTGTCTCGTCGGGGTCCGGCATGCCCGGTCGGTGGGATCGGGCCTGGTTTACATTAAACTTACTCTGGAGTAAGTTCATTGTCGACACCGTACCCGCCCATGTGCGCGACATCGCTTCCGGGCACCGACGAGAAGAGAAGGTAGGAACCAGTGGCTGCCAGCAAGAGCAAGGGCGCTCCCAACCTGTACGGATCGTTCATCCACTCCGCCCCCGGCGCGTTCCTGGCGAGCAAGCTGGGTCTGCCGCAGCCGGAGACCCTGCGCCGCTACCGGGCCGGTGAGCCCGCGCTGCCGGGTCCGGTACTCGTCGGCGGCAAGGGTCGCGTCGCCGACGCCGTGCGGAACCTGCTCTCGGACTACACCTTCGTCGATGCGGTGTCGCCGGGCGTGAAGTTCGGCGCGCTGGTCTTCGACGCCACCGGCATCCGCACCATCGAGGAGCTCGAGCAGCTGTACGAGTTCTTCCAGCCCGCCATGCGCAGCATCGCTCCCTCCGGCCGTGTGCTGGTGGTCGGCACCACCCCCGAGCTGGCCGCGTCCGTGGACGAGCAGATCGCCCAGCGCGCGCTCGAGGGCTTCACCCGCTCGGTCGGCAAGGAACTGCTGCGCGGCGCCACCTGCAACCTGGTGTACCTGCACCCGGAGGCCGCGGCCGCCGCCACCGGCCTGGAGTCCACCCTGCGCTTCATCCTCTCGGCCAAGTCGGCCTTCGTCGACGGCCAGGTCTTCCGCGTCGGCAAGGACGACTCCACCGCCCCCGCCTCCTGGGACAAGCCCCTGGACGGCAAGGTCGCCGTGGTCACCGGCGCGGCCCGCGGTATCGGCGCGACCATCGCCGAGGTGTTCGCGCGCGACGGCGCGACCGTGATCGTGGCCGACATCCCCGCCGCCGGTGAGGCGCTGGCCGAGACCGCCAACAAGGTCGGCGGCACCGCGCTGGCTCTCGACGTCACCGCCCCGGACGCCGCGGAGAAGATCGCCGAGTTCGCCACCGAGCGCTTCGGCGGCGTCGACATCATCGTGCACAACGCCGGTATCACCCGCGACAAGCTGCTCGCCAATATGGACGAGGGCCGCTGGAACTCGGTCATCAACGTGAATCTGGCCGCTCCGCACCGCATTACCGAGGGCCTGGTGGCCAAGGGCGCGCTCAAGGAGGGCGGCCGCGTGATCGACGTGTCCTCCATCGCCGGTATCGCGGGCAACCGCGGCCAGACCAACTACGGCGCCTCCAAGGCCGGTGTCATCGGCATGGTGAACGCCGAGGCTCCGAAGCTGGCGGAGAAGGGCATCACCATCAATGCGGTGGCCCCGGGCTTCATCGAGACCGCCATGACCGCCGCCATTCCGCTGGGCACCCGCGAGGCGGGCCGCCTGCTGTCCTCGCTGCTGCAGGGCGGTCAGACCGTGGATGTGGCCGAGACCATCGCCTACTTCGCGTCCCCGGCCTCGAACGCGGTGAGCGGCAACGTGGTTCGCGTCTGCGGCCAGGCCCTGATCGGAGCATGATGACCGAGACCATCACGCTCACCGAAACCCCGAAGAACAGCAGCCTTTTCGTCAAGGCGGCGCTGGGGGCCATTCCGGTGCCGGGTCTGTCGAACCGGCCGTCCACCCTGCCCGACCGGGTGGTGAAGTTGCGGGGGCTGCGGGTCGATCCCGATCACCTGTCGGCGTACTGCCGGGCCACCGGTCTGCGCTTCGGCGACGCGCTGCCGCTGACCTACCCGTTCATCCTGAGCTTCCCGCTGGCCATGCAGCTGGTGGTGGCCCGCGACTTCCCGTTCGTCGCGGTGGGCGCGGTGCACGCGCAGAACCTGATCGAGCGCACCCGCGACATCTCGGTGTCGGAGCCGCTGGATTTCGAGACCCATATCGAGAACCTGCGCGAGCACCCCAAGGGCCTGCTGGTGGACGCCGTCACCGCGGTGAGCGTCGGCCGTGAGCAGGTGTGGCGGCAGGTCACCACCTTCCTGCACCAGCAGCGCACCTCGCTGTCGGGCGGCCCTAAGCCCGAGCCCAAGCCGGACGAGGTGCCGCCGCCGCCGATGCGCCAGACCCGGGTGGATCAGCAGATGATCAACCGGTACGCCGCGGCGTCGGGTGACCACAACCCCATCCACACCTCGGTGTTGGGGGCCAAGGCGTTCGGCTTCCCGAAGCCCATCGCGCACGGCATGTGGTCGGCGGCGAACGTGCTCGCCAATATCGAGGGCCGTGTCCCCGGCAAGGCCACCTACGACGTCAAGTTCGGCAAGCCGATCCTCCTGCCCTCCACGGTGAACGTCTACGCCGACCAGGTGGAAGGCGGTTGGGACCTGGCCCTGCGCCACCCGAAGAAGGGGTACCCGCACCTGACCGCTACGCTGCGTTGAGTTGCCGGGCGGTCGGATCTCTCGACCGCCCCGCGCGAAGCTCGACCCCGGACCAGGGGGACCGGAGCCGCGCACCGTCCCAACCGAATGTCGGCTCGCAGGGGTATCGACATCCGGTTCGGTGACACGGTGCGCGGCTCTGTGCTTTCACCCCCGATCACAGCGCCTCGCACATCCCGGATCCGGGTCGGAGGCGCTCGCATCACGATCCCGCGAGCGCCGCCCCCGGCTCGGTCGCCCGCTGCCGCTTCGCACCGGCGGCCCGCCCCCGCTCGGGCGCGGTGCCGCCATATGTGCGGCGAGTGCGCAGGCCCGGCCGTACTCGTCGAATCCACACTCCGCTCGGCGGGAACTCGCTACTCGGCGGACGGTTCGGGTTTGCGCCCCGCCAGACCGCGCCAGGCCAGGTTGTCCAGCAGGTCGACGGCCTGGCGGACCTCCACCTCACCGCTGGCGACCCGGTCGGCGATGGCCTCGCCCGCCCCGATCACCGCGACGGACACGATCTCGAAATTGGTGCCCGGTTCGGCGTACTTGGCGCTGGATTCCAGCAGTTTGGCGGTGAGTTCGATGATCCGGTCGCGGCTGTTGATGATGTCCGGCGCGAACGGTTGCTGGTTCAGCGCCTGCCGGTAGAGCACCTGCCAGGACAGCCGGTTGTTGTCCACGTAGGACAGGAAGGCCTCGAGGCCCGCCCGCAACTGCTCGTGCGGGGTCAGTTTGGGGTTGCCCGCCACCGCGACGGCCTCGATGAAGCGCATGCTCTCGCGGTGGATGCAGGCGCGGAACAATTCGTCCTTGGAGCCGTAGTACAGGTACAGCATGGGCTTGGAGATCTTGGCCTCGGCCGCGATCGCGTCCATGGAGGTGTCGTGATAGCCCTTGTGCGAGAACACCGTTACGGCGGCGTCCAGCATCTGCTGCTCACGAACCGCCCGGGGTAGCCGCTTCGTTCCGCCTGCCATCCACACTCCTAGGACATGTCGAAACCCTTATCTTACTCCATGGTAAGTTCCGCGAGCTCAACATTGCGGAAGATTCGCTCGCGATACGCACCGTGCAGCGTCGATAAGGGCTTCTCGGTCGCCGGTCGTCCAGACGTCAGCAGCGCGGCCCAGTGCCCTTGAACCTTGCCATGCGCAGTACCGAGGCATCCACCTGGCTACCCGGCAGACGGCCACTGGCGACCGCCTGCTCGAGTCGGTCGAGCACGCTCGTCACCGCGTCTGTGGTAATCCACAGGGCATTGTCCGCCCCCGCGACCAGGGCGGATTCCACCGCCTCCGCGATCGACATGCGGCTGGTAATGGCCGCCATGCCGCCCAGATCGTCGGTGAATATCACTCCGTCGAAGGGTGCCGCACCGTAGCCGGTACCGGTGCGCAGCAGTGCCATCACCTCGGGACTGATACTCGCGGGCACATTCGGGGTGGTGAGTCCGGGCACATCGAGATGTCCGATCATGACCGCCGCACCGGATTCGATCAGCCCCCGAAACGGCACCAGATCGCGGTCCAGCAGCTGTTCCAGCGGCGGCGTGCGCACCGCGCCGGTGTGCGAATCGCCCGACCCCGCGCCGTGGCCCGGGAAGTGCTTCATGACCGTGCCCACCCCGGCCTCGTTCATGGCCCGGATGAACGCCCCGGCGTACTCCGTGACCACCTGGGGATCGTCGGAGTAGGACCGGTCGCCGATCACCGAGTCGTCGGGCTGGCTGCTCACGTCCACATCGGGCGCGAAGTCCACGGTGATGCCGAGCGCCTTCATCTTCCGGCCGCGCTCCAGGCTGAGCTGGTAGTACTCCTCCACACTCATGGTCTGGGCGACCACCCGCGCCGACGGGGCCGAGCCGATGAGGTCGCGCAGCCGCGACACCCGCCCGCCCTCCTCGTCCACGGTCACCATGAGCGGGGTGCGCGACGCCGCCAGCACCGCGTCGATCTGGTGCTGGGCCAGCAGCGCCTTATCGGTCCAGCCGCCCACGAAGATGCCGCCCACCTGCTCGGTGCGCACCACGTTCTCCGCGTCCGCGGCGTCGGTGACGCCCACGGTGATCAGCTGCGCCAGCTTCTGCCGCAGCGTGAACTGCGCCAGGTAGCCCGCGGCGCAATCCTGTTGCGCCGCAGTGCTGGTCGTTTCGGTGGTGGTGTCGGTGGCACCGGTGGTGGTGGCGGTCCGGTCTGCGGCGGTCTCGCCACCGCCACCGCCACCGGAGCATGCGGTCAGCACGACCGCGGCCATGGCGAGCACGATCCCGGGGAAGATGCGCATGCCCCGACGGTAGCCGCCACCGGCACGGCCGCCCACCCCGACTCCAGGGTGCTGTCGCGCGTCGGTGGGGTCGAGGTGGCGCGCGCCGCCGTATCCACCCGAGCCGAATGCCGGGTACGCGGGGACGGTCGGCGCGACCGCGGTGATGTGTCGGCGGATGTGCGGGGCCCCGTCGGCGCGACCACGGTGATCCGCGTGGCGGCTACTTCCCGGGTAGTTCATGGTGCCCGCCGAACGCCTGGCGCATGGCGGAGAGCACCTTGTCGGCGTACAGCGATTCACCGCGCGAGGAGAAGCGCTGGAAGAGCGCGGCGGCGAGCACGGGTGCGGGCACCCCCTCGTCGATGGCGGCGTCGAGGGTCCAGCGGCCCTCACCGGAGTCGGAGACGCGACCGCCGAAGGAGTCCAGGTTCGGGTCGGCGTGCAGTTCGGCCGCGGTGAGGTCGAGCAGCCAGGAGGCGACCACCGAACCGCGCCGCCACACCTCGGTGACCTCGGGGATGTCGATGTCGTAGCAGTAGTGCTCGGGATGTTCGAGCGGCGTCACCTCGGCGGAGTGCTCGACATCCCGCTGCTTGCCCACATTCGCCTTGTGCAGGATGTTCATGCCCTCGGCGTAGGCGGCCATGGCCCCGTACTCGATGCCGTTGTGCACCATCTTCACGAAGTGGCCCGCGCCCGCTGGGCCGCAGTGCAGATAGCCCTGCTCGGCGGGCGACGGTTCGCCGGTGCGGCCGGGGGTGCGCGGTGCGGCCTCGACCCCGGGGGCGATGGACTTCAGCAGGGGTTCGAGGTATTCCACCTGTTCGGCCTCGCCGCCGATCATCAGGCAGAAGCCGCGGTCGCGGCCGAACACGCCGCCCGAGGTGCCGATGTCCAGGTAGTGAATCCCCTTGGGCCGCAGCGCTTGCGCCCGTGCGATGTCCTCGTGGTAGCGGCTGTTGCCGCCGTCGATGATGATGTCGCCGGGCTCCAGCAGGTCGGCGAGCTGGTCGATGACCGCGCCGGTGGCTCCGGCGGGGATCATCACCCAGACCACGCGGGGGGTCTCCAGCATGGCCACGAACTTCGGCAGGTCGGTGGTGCCGGAGAAGCGGTCGCCGAGTTCCGCGCCGAGCTCGTCGACATGCGGGCCGTTGCGGTCGTATCCCACCGCGGTGTGCCCGGCGGCGGCGATGCGGCGCACGATATTGGCGCCCATCCGGCCCAGGCCGATCATTCCCAGCTGCATACTCATCTCCCTCGAGTCGTCTCGATCCTCGGCGTGGCCGAGCGCTGCGGTAGCAACCTCCTCGATTGTCCCGCTCGCCGGTTTCGGGTTTTTTCCGGGATTCCCGGGCGCGGGGTGTAACGCATGCTGACGGGGCTCGATAGAGAGGGTGGCTCCGTGCTGTTGCCAGACCCCCGACCCGGCAACCGCACGGGGCTCTTTCCTTGTTCAGTGACCTGTTGCACAGGGTTTGCCGTGGGCCAGGGAATCGTCGGATGCCGGTGTCTCCCACTATGGTGTGCGGTGAACTCGCGTGCGCGGGTGCCCTTTTCTCCGACCATCGGGAGGGTGGTTCGTGACCAGCGGATCCAGTACCGGCCGCCACACGCCGACTCGGAACACCGGTCCGGAGCCCGCGCCCGGTACCCGGTTCCTCGACTCGGCCACCGCCCGCCGCGCCGGAATCGCAGCCGGTGTGCTGATGGCGCTGTCCGGTATCGCCTACGCCGCGGACTGGGCGATGTCCTCCGGCGAGGTGCCGCGCGGGGTCCAGGTGGCGGGCATCGATATCGGCGGCATGGACCGCGCCGCCGCGCAGTCGGTCCTGGAGCTGGAGCTGAACAGCCGCGCCACCCAGCCGCTGACCGTCCGCGTCGGCGACGAGAGCGCGACCTTCGTGCCCGCCAATGCCGGTCTGGGGGTGGACTGGACCGCCACCTGGGACCGGATCGGCGGCCAGCCGCTCAACCCGTTCGTCCGGCTGGCGTCGCTGTTCACCGATCGTGCGGTGTCCCCGGTCGCCGATGTCGACGACGCGGCGCTGGATCGGCAGGTGCAGGAGCTGCGCGCCTTCGATCTGCAACCGGTCGAGGGCACAGTGCGTTTCGAGGACGCCAGACCCGTGCCGGTGTATCCGGTGCCGGGTCGGGTACTGGACGCACCGGCCGCCCGCACCACCCTGCTCGAGCACTGGGCCGACGGCGGCGTCCTGGACCTGCCGGTGATCTCGACCCGCGCGGAGGTGACGCGGCAGGGCGTGGACACCGCGGTGAGCACCCTCGCCGAACCCGCCGTGCAGTCACCGGTGACCTTCACCGGCAAGGGCGGCAACGGGACCCTCGAACCCGCGCAGCTCGCGACCGTGCTGCGCTTCACCCCCGACGGTCACGGTGGTCTGGCCCTCGCCTACGACAACGATGCCGCGATCGCCGCGCTCGCACCGCAGCTGGCGCCGACCGAGGTGGAGCCGAAGGACGCCACCTTCGAACCCGGCGGCAACCGACTCACGCTGGTGCCCGCCGTGGTGGGCGACAAGATCTCCTGGCCGAAGACCCTCGAGGCGCTCCCGCAACTGGTGAGCGCCACCGGTGAGCGCACCGCGGCGGTGGTCTACGAGCCGGTGCAGCCCGAGCTGACCACCGAGGCCGCCGAGAAGCTGGGCCTGGTCGAGGTGGTGGGCTCGTTCACCACCGGCGGATTCAGCGGGCCGTCCGGCGTCAATATCCGCACCGTGGCCGCCAAGGTGAACGGTGCGATCGTGCTGCCCGGAGATACCTTCTCGCTCAACGGTTTCACCGGTACCCGCGGGGCCGCCGAGGGCTATGTGGAATCCGGAATCATCGACAAGGGCCGCCCCAGCACCGCGGTCGGCGGCGGTATCAGCCAGTTCGCCACCACGCTCTACAACGCCGCCTACTTCGCCGGTATGGAGGACGCGGGGCACACCGAGCACAGCTACTACATCTCGCGCTATCCGGCCGCGCGTGAGGCCACGGTCTTCGACGGCGCGATCGACCTCCAGTTCCGCAACAACACCCCCTACGGCGTCTACATCGAGGCCAGCGCCGACAGCTCCACCGTCACCGTGCGCCTGTGGAGCACCAAAACCGTTGATGTGGAATCCATCCCGGGTCCCCGCACCAAGGAGACCGAACCCACCACCATCACCCTCCCCAAGGGCGACGACTGCATCGCCACCGAGGGCGCGCCCGGTTTCACCACCTCCGACACCCGCGTCATCCGCGACTACCGCACCGGCAAGGAGATCTCCCGCCACACCCGCACGGTGAAGTACGACCCCATCCCGGTCGTGAAGTGCGTAGCGCCGGGCGAGGATTCGGGTGAGGACGCGGACGAGGATTCGGGCCGCTGACCTTCTCTCCTGCCGAATATCTCCACGGCGCAACACCATCGGGTTATCCACCAGCTGTGGATAACCCGATGCACAGCTGTGGATAACCGATGTGAGTTGTTACCTGAGGTAACCGAATCGACATATGCCGTTGGTCTTTTCGACAGGCACGGCCCGTGCTGGGGACAACGCCCCGCACATAGCACAACGGCCCGGGATCACCGGGCCGTTGTGTTGTCTTCCGGTATGGAAGGGCTACGTCAGAACGCGGCCTCGTCCAGCTCCATGATGTCGTTGTCGAGGTTCGACAGGACGGTGCGGACGGAGGTCAGCTCCGGCAGGACATTGCGGGCGAAGAACTGCGCGGTGGCAACCTTGCCCTGGTAGAAGGGCTCGGTCGAGCCGCCGTCGAGGGCCTTGATGGCGACCTCGGCCTGCGCCAGCAGCTGCCAGCCGATGAGCAGGTCACCCACGGCGAGCAGGAAGCGCACCGAACCCAGGCCGACCTTGTACAGCTCCTTCGGATCCTGCTGGGCGCCCATCAGGTGCCCGGTCAGGGTGGCGGCCATGGCCTGCACATCCTCGAGGGCGGTGGCGAGCAGCTTGCGCTCGGCCTTCAGACGGCCGTTGCCACCCTCGCGCTCGATGAACTTCTGGATCTGACCGGCCACGTGGGCCAGCGCCACACCGCGGTCGCGGGCGATCTTGCGGAAGAAGAAGTCCTGCGCCTGGATGGCGGTGGTGCCCTCGTACAGCGAGTCGATCTTGGCGTCGCGGATGTACTGCTCGATCGGGTAGTCCTGCAGGAAGCCGGAGCCACCGAAGGTCTGCAGCGATTCGGTCAGGTACTGGTAGGCGCGCTCGGAACCGACACCCTTGACGATGGGCAGCAGCAGGTCGTTGACGCGGAAGGCCACGTCGGAGTCCGCACCCGAAACCAGCTGTGCGACATCCTCGTTCTGGTGCGCGGCGGTGTACAGGTACACGGCGCGCAGGCCCTCGGCGTACGCCTTCTGCATGGCCAGCGAACGACGCACGTCCGGGTGGTGGGTGATGGTGACGCGCGGCGCGGTCTTGTCGGTCATCTGGGTCAGGTCGGCACCCTGCACACGAGTCTTGGCATACTCGAGGGCGTTCAGGTAGCCGGTCGACAGGGTGGCGATGGCCTTGGTGCCGACCATCATGCGAGCGTTCTCGATGACGTCGAACATCTGCGCGATGCCGTTGTGTACCTCGCCGACCAGCCAGCCCTTGGCGGGCACGCCGTGGCCGCCGAAGGTGACCTCACAGGTGGCCGAGACCTTGATGCCCATCTTGTGCTCGACATTGGTGACGAACACGCCGTTGCGCTCACCCAGGGTCTGGGTCTCGAAGTCGAAGTGGTACTTCGGCACGTAGAACAGCGACAGGCCCTTGGTGCCCGGTCCCGCGCCCTCGGGGCGGGCCAGCACCAGGTGCATGATGTTCTCGAACAGGTCGTCGGAGTCACCCGAGGTGATGAAGCGCTTGACGCCCTCGATGTGCCAGGAGCCGTCCTCCTGCTGGACGGCCTTGGTGCGGCCCGCGCCGACGTCCGAACCGGCGTCCGGCTCGGTCAGCACCATGGTGGCGCCCCAGTTGCGGTCGGCGATGACCTGGGCCCACTTCTTCTGCTCGTCGGTGCCGTTGTTGTAGAAGACCTGCGCGAAACCGGCTCCGGCGGCGTACATCTGGGCCGCGGGATTGGCGCCGAGGATCATTTCGCCCAGCGCCCAGCCGATGACGCTCGGGGCGCCGAGGCCGCCGAGCTCCTCGCGCACCGGAACCTTGGACCAGCCGCCGTCCTCGAGGGCGCGGTAGGACTTCTTGAAGGACTCCGGCAGGGTGACGGTGTGGGTGGCCGGATCGAAGGTCGGCGGGTTGCGGTCGGCGTCGGCGAAGGACTCCGCGAGCGGGCCCTCGGCGAGGCGGCGGACCTCCGCGAGCATTTCCTTCACCGTGTCGGTGTCGAGATCACCGTAGGCGCCGCCGTCGAGGAGGCTGCCGATGCCGAGCACCTCGAAGAGGTTGAACTCGAGGTCGCGAACATTGCTCTTGTAGTGACCCATGGCCGTGTACTCACTCTCCATTGAGATGGGTGCGGTTCGGTGGTTGCCGTTCCCGCCCGTCGGTCCTCCGGCTAGACAGCGTAAAGGCAGGCTACTAGCGGGTAACTTATGCGCCATGTTACCCACGGGTAGGGCCTCCGCCAAGAACATCTCGGCCCAATGTGACGAGAAGCACGCGGGTTGCTGATCGCCCGCGGCCGCCTTGCGCCCGAGGGATTTCCGTTGTCGCAGCTAGGGGGCCATCCGGGCAGGTGGGGGCGGGTTGCCGCGCACCGTGCGCGATCATCCACGGTGAGGTCGGCGGGGCGGGGAATCGGACGTATCGGACCCATCGGCACTTGCCACGCAGCGCCCCGGGGTGTGGCGCGCGCGGGTCGGCCGGGCGGGTGGATACCGTGCGTTCATGCGCATCGAGACGAGTGCCGGACCGGCCGAGGTGGAGATCGCCCGACCCGCGGGGAAGGCCGCGTTCCTGCTGGTGCTGACGCACGGATCCGGCGGCGGCACGGATGCGAAAGATCTTCTCGCCGTGCGTGATCGGGCACTCGCACTGGGCGGGGCGGTGGCCCTGGTGACACAGCCCTACCGGGTGGCCGGGCGGCGCGCACCCGGCTCGGCCGTCGCCCAGGACGCGGCCTGGCAGGAGATCGTCGCCGCCGTGCGCGCGAAGTTCGCGAAACTCCCCCTCGTCCAGGGCGGCCGCAGCAACGGCGCGCGCGTGGCCTGCCGCACCGCCGGCGCGGTCGGCGCGCGGGGCGTGGTGGCGCTGTCGTTCCCGCTGCATCCGCCCGGGAAGCCGGAGAAGTCCCGGCGCGAGGAACTGCTCGCCCCCGGGGATATCGAGGTCGTCGTGGTGAACGGGGCACGGGATCCCTTCGGCATCCCCGAGCCCGGCGACGCCGCCGAAGTGCGGGTGATCCCCGGCCAGGCACACTCCTATCGGGCCGGTTTCGACGACATCGCCGAGACGGTCGAGACCTGGCTGCGCCGCTGGACCGCGGCCGACCCGACCCGGTCCCGGGCGCGCCGATGAATTTCGGAACGCACCGCCGTCCCCATCGGTGTTCGCCGCACACAGGTGCGCGAGCCGGACGAAAGGAATGACCCGTGGAGACCATCACCACGCCCGCCGGAATCACCCTCGCATTCGATCGGTACGTGGGCGGTGACGCGGGCACGGTGATCCTGATCGGCGGCGCGTTCGGCTATCGCGAATTCCCGAAGATGGTGGAGTTGGCGCGGCGGCTGGCCGACGAATACGGGCTCACGGTGATCAATTACGACCGGCGCGGTCGTGGCGACAGCAGTGACGTGCCGGGGATCTACAACGTCGAGAACGAGATCAACGACCTGCTCGCGTTGCTGGAGGCGGTCGGCGGCAGCGCGACCCTGCTCGGCTGGTCCTCGGGTGCGGTGCTGGCGCTGCGGGCGGCGCATTCCGGTCGGGTGCCGGGCATCACGGGTGTGGTGGCCTTCGAACCGCCGGTGGTGGCCACCCGCGACCACTACGTTCCGCCCGCCGATCTGGACAAGAAGCTGCACGAACTGATCGCGGCCGACCAGCGCGGCACGATCGTGCGCTACTACATGGTCAGGGCCATGGGGGTGCCGCGCATGTTCGTCGCCGCCATGCGTCTGTCCGGATTCTGGAAGAAGCTGACCGCCACCGCGCCGTCGACCGCGCACGACTGGGCGGTCATGGCTCCCTTCATGCGCGGCACCGCGCTGCGCCCCGCCGACTGGGCCGGGGTCACGGTGCCGACGCTGGTGATCTCCGGCGGCCGCAGCGGCGCGCTGTTGCAGGCCGGGGCACGGGCGGTCACCGAGGTGCTGCCCAATGCCCGGCACGTGGAGATCCCCAAGCTGAGCCACGATCCGGATATCTCGCTGCTGCTGCCGCCGGCCGGTGAATTCATTTCGGGTACAGGCGAATATGCGGATTGGTCACCCGCGAAACCGTAGGCTCGCGACCGAGTCCGATTCATCCTCAGGAGCTATCCGATGCGAAAGATCACCGCAGGACTTTTCATTTCCCTCGACGGCGTCATCGAAGACCCGCAGGACTGGCATTTCCCGTACTTCGACGACGATATGGGCGAAGCGGTCGGCGCACAGCTCGGTGGTGCCGATACGTTGCTGCTCGGCCGCAATACCTACGACAGTTTCGCCGGTGCCTGGCCGGAGCGCGAGGCCGCGGGCGGGGACGACGCCGTCTTCGCCAAATCGCTCGGTGACGCCCGCAAAGTCGTTGTCACACACCGAGAGCTGGATTCGGACTGGCGCAATTCCGAGGTGCTGAGCGGTGACCTGCTCACGGCCGTGCGGGCGCTCAAACAAGAGCCCGGTGCGACCGATATCGCCATGAGCGGTTCACCGTCGGTTGTGCGTCAGCTGCTCGCCGCCGGTCTGCTCGACGAACTGCACCTGATGGTGCATCCGATCGCGGTGCGCAAGGGAATGCGGCTGTTCGACGAGGGCGATCCGATTCCGCTGAAACTGCTGTCGGCGCGCACCTTCTCCTCGGGTGTGCAGTACCTGGTGTACACCTCGGCGGACGCTCCCGTGGACGGCGGATACGAGCAGGCGAAAACCCATCTCCCCCATACGGAGCAGGGCTAGGACTCCAGTTCCTTCGAAACCTCCGGCGCGGGGGCGGGCTTGGTGGCGATCACCAGGGCGTCGATGGCATCGCGGTGCTCGGTCGGGCGTTGCAGCCGCTCGGCCACCCGCACTCGGATACGGTCGCCGGCCGGGGCGAGATCGGCCACGATGTCCTCGGCGGTGAACAGCAGCGCCGGATCCGATTCGCCGCCATAGCCTTCGGTGAGATTGCGGGTGTCGTGGCCGAGGACCAGCAGCACACCCTCGGGCGAGAGCATGTCGACGGCGCGCAGCAGCAGCGACCGCCGCTGCTCCGCGGGGAGATGGACGTAGGCCAGCAGCACCAGTTCGTAGGGGCCGGTGATCCCGAGGGCGTCGAGATCGGTGATATCGCCGTAGCGCCAGTCGATGCGGTTGCGCACCGACCGCGACAGTCGCGAGGCCACCGTGCGGCCCTTGTCGATGCCGACCTGTGCGAAATCGACCGCGTCCACCTGCCAGCCGTGGGTGGCCAGCCACATGGCATTGGCTCCCTCGCCGCAGCCGAGGTCCAGCACCCGCGGCAGTTCGGGGCGCGGCTCGCCGGGGCCGCCCGGCGGGAACCGCCGCTCCAGCCCGAACACCTGCTCGACCACGGTCGCGCTCGGCGGTGCGCCCCAGACCAATTCGGTGCTGGCGTACTTCTCGTCCCACGCGGCGGCGTCCATACCCCGAGTCTATGAGCGCACCCGGCCCCGTCGGTGGGCGGCGGTCCGTGACCGGAAACGAGAACGGCCGCGACCACACCGTGGTCGCGGCCGGAGATCGGGGGCGCGCGCTACAGCCTGGTGCGCATGAGGAGCACGTTGTACTGGCTGTGCACCGTGGTGAGGAAGTACAGGTCACGCCCGGTCTGGTACGGGAAGATCGACGGCGCGTACGCGGTGGGGAGTTCCCGCGCGTCGATCAGCACCTCCGGCCCGCTCCACGGCCCCTCCGGACTGGGCGCGCGGTGCATGACCACCGAATTCCACGGGTCGGTGGTGAGCATGATGTATTGGCCCAGGTAGTCGTTCCACATGACCGACATCTCGGCCACGCCGCCGCCGATCACCGGGGTCGCGGCGTTCACGTCCTCGCGCACCCACTTGCCGTCCGCGAAGTACTCGTACTGCGTCAGATCGCCGATGGCGGCCTCCGGCACTCGTGCCAGGAAGGCGGGGTTGTCGCGGCCGGAGGCGGTGCCGTACTCGTAGACGAAGCCGTCCGCCTTCAGGAAGGCGTTCATCTGGAAGTTGGCGTTGCCGCCCTCGTCGGGCCGCCGGGTGGCGGGCAGTTCCACCCAGTTCTCGCCATTGTCGCCGGAGACCGCGAGGCCGGAGAAGTTGGTGGTCCATTCGCCGGGTTCATCCCAGCTGTGCACGGACATGAGGCTCATGTACTGCACCCCGCCCACCGAGATGCCCGCGGTGGGAATGCGGCTGATCTCGATGAAGGGGATCTTGGGGCTGGGGATGAGGTCGCGCGCCTGCCCGAACCAGTCCCGCACCACCGAGTCGAAGTAGATGCCGTTCGACGGATCCTTGGTGTGCGAGCGCACCAGGATGTTGGAGCGCCAGGCCCAGGTGCTGCCGACCAGCAGGTTGGGGAAGCCGAGTCCGGCGGTATCACCGAAGGCGGTGAGCATCTCACCGTGCCCGTTGTCCCACATGATGCCCAGATCGGTGCCGAGCACGTTGTAGGACTGGGTGTTGTTCGGGCTGGCCATACCGGTCACCTGGAACACCGCCTTGGTGCGTCCGGGCAGGTTGGGTAGGCCGTGGGTGCCGTTGAGCACCGGAATGGGGTTGATGGCGTTCGGGTTGGCCGCAGCCGGTGAGGTCGCGGTGAGGAGCAAGGCCGTGGTTCCTGCCAGGGCGGACATGAGCAGGGATGCGGTCTTCGTCAACGCGGACAAACCTCCGGTTCTCGCCGAACAAGTGCGCGGGCCGTGCCCAACCTACGGACCACGCGGTCATTCGGCTCGCTGGCAAAGTGTGAAGATGCTAACAGCGCGACCGGGGCGGGTGGGATCGCAAACCGACTTGTTTGCTGTGAATTGCCTTACTTGTTGTCTTTCCGGCCCAGGGCTTGACGCAGGATCAGCGGCAGTTGGGTGGCGCGCTCGATGGCGAAGGTGCGCCGCAGCGACGACTCCCAGGAGCGGTCGAACAGCCGTTTGGCGCTCGCCACCGCGTGCGGGGAGCGCGCCGCGATGCGGTCCGCGAGCTTCTCCGCCTCGGCCCGCGGATCCGCGGCCACCTCGGTGACCAGGCCGATGCGCTGGGCGTAGGCGGCGTCCACCGGATCGGCGGTCATGGTGAGCAGCAGCGCCTGATCGATGCCGACGAGCCGGGACAGCGTCGCCGCACCGGTCATATCCGGGATGAGACCGTGCTTGGCCTCCATTACCGCGAATTCGGAATCCGGTGTGACGAAACGGAAGTCGGCGGCCAGGGCGAGTTGCAGCGCGCCGCCGTAGCAGCGGCCGTGCACCACCGCGATCACCGGTTGCGGCAGTCGTCGCCACGCCCAGCAGGCTTCCTGGAAAGTATTGGTGCCGCGCCAGGGCAGCGGAATGAAGTTGGGCACGATCGACATCGGATTGCCCATGGCCTTGGCGACATCGAGGCCGCTGGAGAAGCTGGGTCCGTTCCCGGACAGGATGACCGTGCGAATATCACTGCGCCCCTGAATGGTTCCGGCGACCCGGACCAGTTCCCGCAGCATCTCGACGGTGAGCCCGTTGTGCTTGTCGGGCCGGTCCAGGGTGACGTAGGCGCGATCGCCCTCGAAGGTCAGCTCGATATTGTCGCGTGCCATGCTCATTCCTCACTTCTGGTCCAGGAGCAGCCGCGCACAGCCCTCCGGATCGTCGTAGAAGGGTGTGTGGCCGCTGCCGCGCAGGGTGACGTGCCTGGCGGTCGGGAGCAACTGCCGGGCGCGGCGGCTCTGCGTGGCGTAGGTCAGCAGAATGTCACGATTTCCCCAGGCGATGGTCACCGGGATATCGGGCAGCGCCTCGGCGGTGACCGGCCGCACCCGGGTGAACGAGGCCAGCGCCGCGTCGAAACCGCCCGCGCCGAGCAGTCCCTCCACGGTGAGCACCGCGGCGTCGGCGGGCAACTGCCAGGGTTTGCCGAACACCAGGCCCATGAGGGCGCTGCGCCCCGCGGTCGTGCCGAGCAGGGTGGGCACGGCCGGGCGCAGCAGCTGACAGAGGTTCTTGGCTCGGCCCAATGCCTGCTGACACCAGATGCGGCCGGGGGTGTCCCAGAATCCGATGGGGGAGTAGGCGGTGACGCTGCGCGCCAGTCCGCGCGCGGCCAGGTCGAGCACGATGTGGCCGCCCATGGAGTTGCCCGCCAGATGCGGCCGCTCGATGCCCTGCTCGGTCAGGAAGTCGGCCAGCGCATCGGCGAGGGCGGGCACATCGGTGCGCGGAAGCGGCTGACTGGTGCCGAATCCCGGCAGGTCGACGGCGATCACCTCGAACGACCCCGCGAGCAGGTCGATGGTCGGCCCCCATACCTGCCACCGGCTGCCCACCCCGTGCACGAGGACCAGTGGATCGCCCGCCCCCGCCCGGTGGTGGTTCAACGTCATGGCCAACCTCCCGTGAACTGCACCGACGCCTCACCCTAACAACGCGGCGCCTCCCGCCAATCGAGATTTCCGGCCGTCTCCGCGCGGTCGGTGGGGACGCAGGCGCCGCTGGCCCGGAAGGGTTCGACCAGCTGGGCGAGGTAGCCCGCGGGGTAGTTCGGTTTGGCGGCCATGCCGAGGTCGGCGCTGGTGAAAGCGCGGCCTGGGTCGTAGGAGTAGGTGCGCAGCGCGTGATCCCAGATCAGGGTGAACAGACCGAAATTCACATCGCCGATACCGGCCCATTTGAGGTGATGGAAGCGATGCGCCTGATTGAGGGCGAGCACCGCGCGCAGCGGTCCGACCCGATAGTCGACATTGGAGTGTTGCAGCAGCAGTTGCACGGCGACGGCGAACGCCAGCGCGGCGGCCACGTCGCCGGGCAGACCCAACAGGATGAGCGGCGTGACGCCGACGACCGTCTCCAAGGTCTGGTGCAGCGGATGTTTCATCAGGCCGTTGAAACCGTAGGACCGGGTGATGCTGTGGTGCACCGCGTGCAGCCGCCACAGCGCGGGGACCTTGTGGCTGGCCAGATGGGTGAGGGTGATCCCGAGGTCGGCGACCAGGATCGCGATCAGGACCTGCACCACGAAGTGCAGGTCCCGCGGCCACACCCCCTCGAACGGGATCAGCGCGGCCAGCAGCGGAAGGGAGGCAACGCTGGCCAGCGTGAGCAGTTCGTTGACGACCGCGTGGGCGATATCGCGTCGGTCGTCGTCGTGGTCGGTATTCCAGTCGTCGAGGTAGGGCAGTGCGCGTTCGGCGGCGAAGGAGACCCCGATCGCGAGCAGGAGCAATGGCAGCAGCCACAGCTTCGAACGGCCGGTGGCGAGCATCGCGAAGGCGGTGCCGTTCACGGCCAGCAGCATGAAGGGCACGTAGCCGTAGCGGACGAGAGTGTGCATGCGCCAACCCTGCTGGTCACCGGCCCACTTCGACTTGAACGGATTCGCTACGACCGCTTGAACGGATTCGCTACGACCGCACCAGCGCCACCCGCCGCACCAGTTCCGACGGTGCCAGCCCGAACATCTCGTGACACACCCGGGTCAGGTGGGCACTGTCGGCGAACCCGGCGGCATGCGCCGCGGTGGTCAACGTGCCGCCCAGCCGTGCATGCTCCATGGCGTGGCGCAGGCGCGCCCACCGCAGATACGGCGGAAACCCCATCCCCACCTCCTCGGCGAACAGATGCCCCAGCCGACTCGCGGAAATCCCCACCGCCTCCGCCAGGTCGCGCAATCGCACCGGCCCGTCCAACATCCCCGGCAACAGCGCCAGCGCCCGCCGCAGCGCGGGATGCTCCGGTCCCGCCCCGCCGCCCTCGGCGCCGACCAGCCTCGCCAGCAGATCCGCGGCCAACCCGCTGTCCGCGGGCAACCCGCTGTCCGCGGGCAACCCGCTGTCCGCGGGCAACCCGCTGTCCGCGGTCGGCGTGCCCGTGGTCGACCCGCCTGCGGTCGGTGCGTGTGTGGCCGGTGCCGCTGCGGCCGCGTGCGCCGGAGGTCCGCCCACCGCGGCACCGTGCCTGCTTGGGCAGGCTGCGCCAGGGGCGCTGGGTGGGCAAGCGCAGCGGCACGCGCTGACCGGCGCACCCCTTTCCGCCGCGCTAACGCCACTCGCATTCCGCGTGGAACGCGGTGTGTCGGCACGCGGTGGTTCGCCATGGGGGTGGAGTAGTGGCGTGCGATCCAGCGGCGCGGCGGCTCGCACCCAGGCGGCGGCGGAGCCGAGCGGCAGGCCGGTCTCGCGCACGCGGGTGTTCAGTGCCCGCCCGAGCGCCGAGGATGCGTCGGCGAAGATGAGCAGACCCGTTGCCGCACCGATCATCTCGTGGGTCTGCCCGGCCGGGATCAGCGCCGCCCGAGCCTCTTCGAGGTTCCCGTCGGCATCCCGCACGCCGATCCGGCCCGCGGTCGCGAACACCAGTTGCGCCGCCGCGTGGTGGTGCCGGTGCGCGTGCCCGATGCGCCCGGTGTAGGTCAGCGTTCCCGGCCGCAGCATGGCCGTTCCTTCCCACATGGGCATTTCTCCTGTCCCCGCCCCATCGGCCTTCTCATCGGCCTTCTCATCGGTACGATAAAAGGTATGGCAACCCGTAAGGTGACTTTGTCGCTGGACGAGGCCGCCTGGTCGTACGCCGAACAGGCCGCCGCTCGGGCCGGTATGTCGCCGTCGGCGTGGATTTCCCGCGCCGCGCGGCGCGAAGCGGTCCGGACCGGCTGGGGTCCGGCGCCCGACCCGGCGGAACTCGCCGCGATGGACGAGGCGGAGTTGGCGGCCGCCGAGAAGGAGTTGCGTGCGCAGGGGTGAACTCTGGGTCTACCACCCGCACGGCACGCCCCGACGCCGCAATATCATCCTCATCAGCAGCGACGGCATCAACGAGTCGCCGCGCCCGTGGCTGATCGCCGCGGAGGTGCTGGATGAGGATCCGCTGGATATTCTCGCCGTGCCCATTCCTGGGCACGGCTGGGTGCACGCCGGGAATCTGGGCCGCATCTATCGCCCCTGGTTGGCGGAGCGCATCGGCGCGGTGGACACCGAGACCGAGGAGCGCATCGACACAGCCCTGCGCGCGGCCATGGATCTGTGAGAAGGTTCCTCCGGCATTCCGCTCGTGAGAATCGAGGTACCCGTGAGGATTTCCCTGCTCGCCGCCGCGTTCGTCGCCCTGCCGCTGCTCGCCGCGTGCGGTAGCGACAGCGACGAGGCTCCCGCCGTCACGCAGGCGGACCTGTCCAAGGCACTGCAGGACAGCGGCCTCAAGGACACCGCCCTGGCCGACTGCGCGGCGAAGATCTATGTGGATCAGGGGATCTCGCAGGAGGGCCTGCGCGTCATGATCGACAAGGAAGCGAATGTGACCGGCTCGGTGGAGCCCGAGGAACTCGGCATGAGCAAGGAGGACTCCGACAAGGCCAAGGCCGCCACCAACCGCATAGTGTCGGAGTGCCTGCAATAGTCGACGGCGACGGTCGGCGGCAGCGAGTCCGGATGGGCCGGTATGCGACCCATCCGGACTCACACCAGGACCGTGATCTCCACCCGCGCCGAATCCCCTGCGGACAACCCCTCTGATATCCGCACGGGCTTCTTCACGGGCAGTAGATACGTTCCTCGCTTCTTGTCCGGGAACAGCGATGTCGCCCACCGGCTCGCGCCGATGACGACCTCCACCCGAACCGACCCGAACCCACCGACCCGATGCCCGTACATCTCCTCGATCTCATCGGCGATCGCCTCCGGCACGTCGAGGAAGTACCAGGCGGCGGGCCCGTCGTACTCCCAGAGTTCGGCGGTGAACGAGTAGTGGTCGTGGGCCATGGCGCGAGATTATCCGGGGGGACCGACAGGCGGTCGGTGCGCGCTGGGCGTCGATGTCGTTGTCGGCGAGGAGAAGTCCTGCGGCGGCGTGGGATCGCAGGCATGGAACGCGAGTGCCAGGACGACGAAGGCCGCCCCGGCGATCAGCGCGCCGTTGCGCGAGGTGTGCGGGTTCGGGGGAGAGCTCATGTTTCCTACGTGCCTGGGTGCAACTCGAAAAAGGGCATGGCGAAAGAGAGTCCGGCGGGGACTCGAAATAACAAGACCGGTTAGTCGAATCGAATTGATACCAATCGGCAGGGATTGGTACAGGATGGATCGGCGCCCCGTGCCCGCGCGTTACCGCCCGTATGCTCGCGGGAGTGCGTGACCCGTACTGGAATCACAACACCTACTACCACCCCTGGCTGCTCGCCCAGCTGCCGGACGCCGCTCGCACCGCCCTGGACATCGGCTGCGGTGACGGTCTGCTGGCCCGCAAACTGGCCCGGCGCTGCCCCAGCGTGCTCGGCGTGGACATCGACGCGCCGGTCCTCGCCGGTGCCGCCCCTGCCCCGAACGTCACCTACCGGCAGGCCGACTTCCGCGATCTCACCGGCACTTTCGACTACGTCACCGCCGTCGCCAGCCTGCACCACGTGCCCGTCGACGAGGGCCTGACCGCCCTGCGCCGCCTGGTCGCCCCCGGCGGCACCCTCGCCGTCGTCGGCCTCTGGTCCATGCGCCTGCGCGCCGACTACGACTATCTACTCCGCTACCCCCTCATCAGAGCCGTCGACCTGCTCCACCGCAAGAGCGACCCACCCGCCCCGGTCCACGATCCAGAGGAAACTCTGGACCGCATCCGACGATCCGCCGCCGAGATCCTCCCCGGCGCGACCATTCGCAAGCGCCTGCTGTGGAGATACACCCTGCTGTGGCACAAGCCCGCCGCCGAATAATGCTGCGGCGCGCGCTCACCGCGTCCGTCCGGGCCGAGTTCGTCACTTTCTCTCCATTGCCGGTACGACCCGAGTTCCACAGCCTTCAAGAATATCGTGGGCGTCATCGCCGGTACTGAGGCGACAGAATACGTTGAACGTGGTATCGAAACCGACTTGGTCGATGTCGGCCACGACGACTCCTGCTCCCGCTGAGATCAAGCTCGACGAGGCGTCCCGGATCGTGGCAGAGAACTTCACGCTGATCTGGCCAGAACCGATTCGCCGCGAACCCGATCAGGTCCAACGTGGCAGCGGCTGTCGCACCAACCCGTCGACCCTGATGCCCGAAGGGCCTCCCTGGAGTCCCAGTACCAGCATCACAGTCTTCAATCCGTCGCAGGAATTCATCGACAAGGCGCTAGCCAACCTCGAAGCCACCTCTACTGACCGCTTGGAGCGGGCGCGCGGGTAAGGACCAACGCATCGTCGGTCTCGCGCACGAGGTGGGAGGATCGCTGGTATGGGTGTCGCCACAGCGCCGGTCCCGGAAACATCGTGTACGCCCTCGTGCGGGCTGGAACGAGAACACGGCTGCTGAACCGTGAAATACAGAGCGCACCAACCGGAGTCGATTGGTGCGTTTTCGTCGCGACCAGGCCTAGCTGGACCCGAAGCTGCCAGTGGACGGCCTGCTGTCACGCGGTTCGTCGTAACTCACGTAATACCGGTCACCGTGGATGTGGTAGCAGCGGGCACCGGTATAGCCCGCGTCCCTATACATCTTGGCGACGCGCTGGCACTCCTCGCGGCCGATGATGGTGTCGGTCTCCCCGGCTGTCGCGGTACCGCCCGCAGTGACGATGCCGAGGGCGGCGATGGTGGCGGCGATCCCGGCGTACACAAAACGCTTCATTAACGCTCTCTCGAGAAGGGTGTGTGCGACGTGGCAGCTCTGGGTCTGCGGCTCCCCCAAGAGGGGCCGTCGCGTCAGCGAATCATCCTCGCCCGCACTGGTTTCCGCCAGCGACCGATCGGCATCTGGCACGAATGGTCAGCTCTCCCGCCTCGCTGTCTCGGGCATCCCGCTCGCGTGCTTCGCGCACCCGTGCCCGCGCGTGGCGGCTTCCTGCCGTTCATGCTCGTCGAGTTCGGGGCACACGTGGTGGGGGGCTGCGCGGGCGCAGTCTTGGCCATGTGCACGATCGCCCGCGGGTCGTCATTGCGTTCGGCCGGGCGAGCGATCTCGGCGGCGTCCGGGCTGGTCCATCGGCACCCGGGCTTCTGGGCCGTCGACAGTTGAGGTTCGGTTGTCCCGCACGGTCTCGGGCGGGTGCGAATGGCGGCGGGTGGCTTCTGCCAGCCGCGTGAACACCGTGCTCGGGTCCAATCCCATCTCGGTGAGTTCCCGGGCCGGGATGGCGGCCGGGTCGTAGAGCATGTGCAGTAGCAGATGCTCTGCTCCCATGCGAGTGGCCCCTTCGGCGGCGGCCATTGTCAGGCCGTGGTGCAGCAGCTGCCACAGCCGATGTCCGCATTCGACAGCGCCCGCGACGCGGTCGGATTCCATCTCGTAGTAGCGGCGCATGCGGTCGCGGCTGACCTGTTCCCATTCCTCGTCGGTCCTGCGCGGCAACTTGTCGGTCATGCGCGGCCTGAATCCGGGACGAGCTTGCCCGCGTCCACCAACGCCCAGTAGGCGGCGGCCTTGGTGGCGCAGATGTCGGGGTGGCAGTCGATGTGGACTTGCATGGCGAGGTTGGGGCGGCTGCGGCCCCACTCGTGGTTGTCGTGGCGGAGGTATTCCAGGCTCATGACGGCCATCCCCGTACCGGCAGGTAGGTGCGTTGCGCTTCTGCTTCCAGGCGGGCTTGGAGGTCGGGCCATGACAGGCCGTGGCGGTGCCGCGCGGTGGGCTGGTGGCCGGAGGTCGCGGCGAAGACGATCACGCCGCTGACGAGCAGGAGCATGCCGAGGAGGTCCACGGTCAGACTCCTGCCGGGACGTCGAGGAGGGCGCGGCCTGTCGATGTGGCGATGTAGGCGCGGCCTCGGCGGCTGAGCGTCCAGGTGTCGCACCACAAACCGACACCGGTCACGATCAACCCCAGGTAGGCGAGGCGGTCGATCGCGCGGTTGGCTGCTCTGAGGGTGATGTCTGCGCTGTCCGCGATGCGGTCGGCGGTCAGCTGGCCGCCGGGTGCGAGGGCCGCGAGGACGCGCGCCTCGGTCATGTTCATACCCGGTTCCTCCGGTGTGCCGTGGCAGGTAGTGGGGTGTGGCTGACCAGTATCGGAGGGCGTCGAGTTCCCGATACCGGAGGCCACGTGATCAGGCTGCGGCACAATCCGCACACGAACTGACACAGTTCGTGTCACCCTCGAAAGAGCGGTTCCGGTGGAATAGAGGACGTGATGGCCGGAGAATCCCAGGGAGTTGGCGACCGTATCGCCCAGGCTCGCAAACTACGAGGATGGAGCCAGGGACGGCTCGCCCAGGAAGCGAACGTCTCAGCCTCGCTGGTGACGAAAGTGGAGCAGGGTCGCCGCGCCGCGACGTCCGCCTTCGTCGCTTCGTGTGCCAAAGCTCTGCGCATGAGCGCGGCCGACCTACTTGGGCAGCCCCTGCCAGCGAAGTCGAGTGCCGATCGTGACGTACACGCCGCGATCGCGATTATTCGAAACGAGCTGGCCGCCTACGACGTTGACGCACCCGACATCCGCGTACGCCCGATGGCCGCGCTCGCTGACGGTGTCGAGAACATTCGACGCTACCGGCGTGCCGCTGCGGCGCCGAAGCTCGCCGCCGCGTTGCCGCCGCTACTCGCTGAGGTCCGGGCGTCAGTGCATCGCGCCGAAGGACTGCAAAGAGAGCAGGCGTTGAACCTGTTGTGTGAGCTGTACTACGGATCGCACAGTCTTGCCCACAAGTTGGGGTACACCGACCTCGCGACCATCGCAATCGACCGGATGGCGTGGGCGGCACGCGAATCCGGAGATCCGCTGTGGACGGCTACCAGCCAATTCCATCGCGCAGCGCTGCTCACGGCGGGCGGAGACTGGAACGCCGCATTGACTTTCCTCGAGCGCTGTCGTGCCAGCATCGAACCCCGCCTGGCCGCCCAGGCGGAATACGACCTGGTTGCTTGGGGCGGCCTCCACCTGCAATCCGGTCTGGCGGCCGCTCGAAAAGGCGCACGCGATCTCGCAGATTCTCACCTCAGGGAAGCCCGCGACACAGCCTGTCGGCTCGGGTCTGACACCGATCCGATCCTCTCCTTCGGCCCCACCAATGTCGGCATCTGGAATATCGCCCTCGCGGTCGAGATGATGGACGGAACAGAGGCATTGAATCGGGCACGGGGATTCGCCATGCCGCCTACGACGCCACGCGAACGGTCAGGGCACTATCACATCGACATGGCGAGAGCCTGGCTCTTGCATGGGCAGCGCGGCAAAGCGTTCGACTCGCTCCTCACCGCCCGCAGGATCGCCCCCTCGCAGACGCGCTATCACCCGATGGTGCATGAGACCCTCCTTGTCCTGGCTAGGGAGGACGCGCGCAGTACGGAGACGTTGCGTGGATTCGCGGCGTGGTGTGGCCTCAGCTAGTGCCGGGCAGCCCCGTGGCCGCGCCGGGAGTCAGGAACTCCACGCGGACTGCGCGTGTGTAGTCCTCGCGGGCGGCTAGGAAATGCCGTACGTGCGGCTGCCGCTCGTGCTCCTCGAAAGCTGCTCGGTCGGCATAGACCTCGTAGAAGATGCGCGCCAAGGGCTCGCCTTCAACTTCGTGAGTGGAGTACACCAGCGTGCCGGGCTCGTTCTCGCTGATCGCCCCCACTGTGTCGGCGACGAGTTGGTCGAAGTCGTTGGCAGCCTTGGCATCGCGTAGGTCGAACCTCACCACAAGCGCGAACATCGCTTGAGCATATCGCTCACGACTTCGGCAGGCAGTCTCGGCGGTGCGCACGCAGTAGCGGTCGTCCGCACCTGGCGGCACCTCGTCCTCGTCGCCTTCGAGGCGCGACTCGATCAGGTCGAGGATGCGGGTGATGGCGATGTCCGCGGGCTCGCCCGGCTGATCGTTCACGGTCTCCAGGTCGAGTATCCGGATCGCGGTCGTGATGACGTCGCTGGGCGGCGGGGTCGTCGGATTCGGAGACGTCGAATCGCCGATGACCTGTTGGAGATGGCGTGGCGCTGCCGGGAAGGGCGTAAGGGGACGTAATGGCACGTGTGTGGCACGGCGGGGTATCGGCGGCGTGGCCGAAAGATCGTGCAGGGCGACGAGGAAGGGCCCGGATGGTGGCGTGAGCTGCGCGGGGAATCGCACGGGGGAAAGAGAGCCGGTGACGGGAATCGAACCCGCACTCTCAGCTTGGGAAGCTGATGTTCTACCACTAAACTACACCGGCCGGTGCGCGTAGACGCTCCGCGACTCTATCAGAACCGGGGTCGTCGGATGCAAGTTGGCGGAAAGCGGGTCGGTGGGGGATTCGGCGAAGTGGGGGTGATCGTCTACGGGCGGTCGTAGACTGATCATCGGGTCGAAAGCCCGTCCACCACAGTGACTTTGGATGCGCTGGGCGTTTGCTGATCGCGGTTCGGTGTGTCCTGGAGGAGGACGCGATGACCGCGGTGCCCTCGAAGGATGTCCCCCAGCTCGAGCCCGCGCGGCCGTATCCGGCGCGGATGGCCCCGAAGGGGTCGTATCTGTGGCGCATCGTCACGACCACCGATCCCAAGCTGCTCGGGATGATGTACATGGTCACCGCCATCTCGTTCTTCCTGATCGGCGGGTTGATGGCGCTGCTCATGCGGGCCGAGCTGGCGCGGCCGGGATTGCAGTTCCTGTCGCCCGAACAGTACAACCAGCTGTTCACCATGCACGGCACCATCATGCTGCTGTTCTATGCGACACCGATCGTCTTCGGATTCGCCAATGCGATACTGCCGCTCCAGATCGGCGCCCCGGATGTGGCGTTCCCGCGGCTGAACGCGCTCAGCTACTGGCTGTACCTGTTCGGCGCGACCATGGCCACGGCCGGATTCGTCACCCCGGGCGGGGCGGCGGACTTCGGGTGGACCGCCTACACGCCGCTGAGCCTGGTCGACCACTCGCCAGGGGTCGGCGGAGACCTGTGGATCATGGGGCTGGCGGTCTCCGGTCTGGGCACCATCCTCAGCGGCGTCAACTTCATCACCACCATCGTGTGCCTGCGCTGCCCGGGCATGACGCTGTTCCGGATGCCCATCTTCACCTGGAACATCCTGGTCACCAGCATTCTGGTGCTGCTGGCGTTCCCGATCCTCACCGCGGCGCTGATGGCGCTGGCCGTCGACCGGCATCTCGGCGGGAACATCTACGACCCGTCCAGCGGCGGCACGATCCTCTGGCAGCACCTGTTCTGGTTCTTCGGGCATCCCGAGGTGTACATCATCGCGCTGCCGTTCTTCGGCATCATCTCCGAAGTGCTGCCGGTGTTCTCCCGGAAACCGATCTTCGGCTACACCACCCTGGTGTACGCCACCCTGGCCATCGGCGCGCTGTCCATGGCGGTGTGGGCGCACCACATGTTCGCCACCGGCGCTGTGCTGCTGCCGTTCTTCGCCATGATGACCTTCCTCATCGCGGTGCCGACCGGGGTGAAGTTCTTCAACTGGGTCGGCACCATGTGGCGCGGGCAGCTCACCTTCGAGACACCGATGCTGTGGGCGGTCGGCTTCCTGGTGACCTTCCTGTTCGGCGGCCTGTCCGGCATCATCCTCGCCAGCCCGCCGCTGGACTTCCACGTCACCGACTCGTACTTCGTGGTCGCGCACTTCCACTACGTGCTGTTCGGCACCATCGTGTTCGCCACCTTCGCGGGCATCTACTTCTGGTTCCCCAAGATGACCGGCCGGATGATGGACGAGCGGCTCGGCAAGCTGCACTTCTGGAGCACCTTCTTCGGCTTCCACCTGACCTTCCTGGTGCAGCACTGGCTGGGCGACGAGGGCATGCCGCGCCGCTACGCCGACTATCTGCCCGGTGACGGGTTCACCGCGCTCAACATGATCTCGACCATCGGCTCGTTCGTGCTGGGCCTGTCGATGGTGACCTTCGTGTGGAACGTCTTCAAGAGCTACCGCTACGGCGAGGTGGTGACGGTGGACGACCCGTGGGGCTACGGCAACTCCCTCGAATGGGCCACCACCTGCCCGCCGCCGCGACACAACTTCTACGAATTGCCCCGCATCCGTTCCGAGCGGCCCGCCTTCGAACTGCACTATCCGCACATGGTCGAGCGCATGCGCAGCGAGGCCGAGGTGGGCTGGGCGGCGCGAAGGCCGCAGGCCGTCTCGGAGACCGTGGACGACAGCCCTCCCACCGCGGGCTGACCACCTGGCACTACGCTCTTGCGCGTGCTGCTTTCCGATCGCGACATCCGCTCCGAGATCGCCGCTGGCCGCCTCGGGCTCGACCCGTTCGACCCGAACCTCGTCCAGCCGTCGAGTATCGACGTGCGGTTGGACAGCCTGTTCCGGGTGTTCAACAACACCCGCTACACCCATATCGACCCGGCGCAGCGCCAGGACGAGCTGACCACCATGGTCGAGCCGACCGCGGGGGAACCCTTCGTGCTGCATCCCGGCGAGTTCGTGCTCGGCTCCACCCTGGAGGTGTGCAGCCTGCCCGACGACCTGGCCGGTCGATTGGAGGGCAAGTCGAGCCTGGGCCGCCTGGGGCTGCTCACCCACTCCACCGCCGGGTTCATCGATCCGGGGTTCAGCGGGCACATCACCCTCGAACTGTCGAATGTGGCGAATCTGCCGATCACGCTGTGGCCGGGGATGAAGATCGGCCAGCTGTGCCTGTTCCGGCTGTCGAGCCCGGCGGAGCATCCCTACGGCAGCCAGGCGGCCGGGTCGAAATACCAGGGACAGCGCGGGCCGACGCCGTCGCGGGCCTACCTCAACTTTCCGTCGTCCAACGGGCGCTGAGCGTCGATTCGGCCGCGGCTCATTTCGCGACGGATGCGGCCGGGCGGCCACACCCTGCGAAGGCCACGCGTCCGCGCGGGTGACCACCGCCGGATCGTCCGCAGGTCGGCGGGAACGCGGGCTCAGCAGTCCTCGGTGAAGGCTTTCAGATAGGCCGCTGTCTGATAGGCGTACTGGTACACCCAGCGCAGCGGGCCGATACGCGGGCGGGCGTCGATGACGAGCAGCTCACCGTCCCAGCATTTTCCGAGGATGTAGCGAGTCCGGGATATGTGCGGGGTGAAGGTCACCACGATCACCCGCCGTCAGCTCTCCGCGCGGGCGCGCTCCGCCAGATAGCGACCCTCCCCGCGCGTGGTGCGCGGTTCCGGATCGAAGCACTCCACCGCGAAGCTGTAGCCGCCGTGGCAGATCCGGTTCACCAGCGGGCTGTGCTCGTACGGATCGGAGATCAGCACCCGGGGCGCGACCCCGTCGTGGGCGAGGCCGAGTCCCAGCTCCTCCCGGCCGTCGTGGGCGCCGCCGAGCACCAGAATGGCGTCGGCCGGGCGCGGGGTGTCGACGCGCGGACGCACGAACACCGGCCAGAGCGCACCGATGTACACCGACACGGCACACAGCAGCGCGACCACGGTGACGGTACGACGGGACAGGCGCACGCCGCCGATGCTAGAGCCCGCGCACCGCGATCCGGCACCGCGATCCGCACCGCGTGGCGCCCGCGTCGCCCGGCCGCAGGAAGCCGACCGCCCTTACCTGAAAACGGCGGTCGGTCTCGAACCTCTCCCGTCGGTGCGCGGGTGAGCCCGGTGCGCGAGGAGCGTGGATGTCGCCGCCCGGTCGCCGGTGACCGCGGAGGGTGCGCGGGCATGGCGGCGCGGGCGTGGATGTCGCCATCTGGTCGCCGGTGACCGCGGAGGGTGCGCGGGCATGGCGGCGCGGGCGTGGATGTCGCTCTCGCCCAGTGGGGTACGCCCCGCCACCGGTGTTCGCATCGCCGCCCGCGGGCCCCGCGCGGCTGTCCCGAATGCGCCGAACCAGGTGGTCGTAGGCGGGTGTACGGAAGACGCGGCAGGCCGTAGTGTGTCACCGACAGGTACAGTGACCCCACCGCAAGTGTGACGCGACGCTGGCCATCCGCAGGCGGCGGCCCGCTCGCACGTCGTGGGAGCGTGAATCGAGATGGGCTGCAGATGAGTTCGGTACTGGGAGTGTCGGTGGGGGTGAGCGCGGTGCGCGTCGCGCGGCCGCTCGCCGAGGCCGATGCCTACTCGCGCGCCGGATTTCAGCAGGCCGAGCCGTTCCACGACGGGTATCGCGGTGCCCCGCAGACCTTCGACACCCAGGACATCCCGGTCGGTGAGCAGCGGGTGGAGGAATTGGTGGCGGACGCGGTCGGCGCCGTGCTCGCCGCCGATCCGTCGATCACCGCCACCGCCATCGCGTATCGGGACGAACAGCACGCCCGCGGTATCCGCGCGGAGCTGGCCCGCCGCCAGCTCATCAATTACGAGCTCATCCCGGATGTGGTGGCGGCGCTGGAATTCCTGGAGTACTCCGGTGATATCCAGGGTTTCGGCACCGTCGCCGTCTACGACCTCGGCGCATCCGGTTTGTCCATTACGGTGGTCGATACCGCCTCCCGGCAGATCCATCACACCGAGCGCACCAGCGATATCAGCGGCGACTATCTGGACTCCCTGATCCGGGAACAGCAGATCGCCTCCGGACGCATCGCGCATCCGCCGGACGCGGCCGGGCTCGCCGCCATGGACGAACTGTGTCGCAAGGCCAAGGAACAGCTGTCCACCAGCACGGCGGTGGCGCTGCCGTCGCCCGAGGGGCTGGTGCTGCTATCACAGGAGAATTTCGAAGCCCTCATCATGCTGGCCGTGGAGTCCTCGGCGCGCATGGCCCGCGATGTGATCCTGCGCTCCGAACAGCCGGTGGAGGCGGTCGCCGTGATCGGCGGGTGCGCCCGGATTCCCTTGGTGGCGCGCGTGTTGCGGCGTTGGCTCGGCATTCCCGTGGTGGTCGCCGACGGTCCCGAGACCGCCGCGGTGCGCGGCGCCGCCATGCTGGCCCGCCCGGTGCGGCAGCGGCAGCCGCTGGCCCAGCCGCAGCCTGACTTCGACGAACCGGCTCCCCGGCCGCGGTCCCAGTCCACTCACACCTGGCTCTCCGGCACGGAGCCGGGGGAGCGGTCCCGGCGTCGCCGGGAGATCAGCGTGGCCGGGGTGGCGGTCGGCGCGCTCGTGGTTGTCTCCGCCATCGGCGTGACCCTGGGCTGGCGGCCGACGGCCTTCGAACCCGATTCGCAGAGTCGCGATTCGAGCACCACCGCCGAAACCACCTCGACCGCGCCGCGCACCACCTCCGCGCCCGCGCCGACCACCGAGGCGACCAACGAATCCGTCGCCGCCCCGCCCCCGCGCTACAATCCCACCACCACGAGCGAGGAACCGCCCCCGCCGAGCGCGAACACCATCACGGTCATCCCGGGCCTCCCCCCGATCGTGGTCCCCACCATCCCCCCGCTGTTCCCACCCGCCCCGGCCGGCCAGTAGAGCGCCCGGCGCACGCCCGAGCTGCCTGGGCCGGACGATAGCCGCCCGAGTGCCAGCGACCAGGCAAGGGTCCGGTCAGCCCTTCCCGGGCAGCGAAAAGCTCGTGCCGAGTTCGGACGAAGCGGTGATGTGCCCCGCTCTGTCGATCAGCGCTACGTCGTCGAGTCGACCAGCAGTACCTCGGATTCGCAGGTTGCCGCCCGGTCGAGACGTGGCCGCACCCCGACTGCGTGGCCTGTTGGCCATGTCGGTACCGCTCGCGCCTGCGACCGCTCGAGCGCGGATGGCGCGGCACCTCGGACGTGGGAGCGGTACCAACTTCCGCCGGGCGGCCACGGCGCGGATGCGCGCGATGGCGGTGCGCGGGACGCAGTCTGTCGAGATGCCGGGACGGTTACTCCTCAATCCAGCATCGGCGTGGCGTGGGCGGCGTGGTGGGTCGGGTTGTTCCGGAGTGGGCGGCCAGGCGCGCTGTTCGCGGGTCAGCGGCAGCCGGAGTTCGCGTTCCGTTCGTCTCGTGGCGCGCACGCCCGTCTCGCGGCCGGAGTCGTGGTGCCACGACCCGTGCTCTCCCGGACGATCGCGGGTTGCGCCGTGCTCTCCCGGACAATCGCGGGTTGCGCCGTGCTCTCCCGGACGATCGCGGGTTGCGCCGTGCTCGCGCGGTGTGCGGGTCGCGGGTCGAGACGCCGGGGTGGTTACTCCTCGAACCAGTCCTTGGCGTGGCGCGGGCGGCGTGGTGGGTCGGGCTGTTCCGGAGTGGACGGCCACGCGGGCAGTTCGCCGGTCAGCGGCAGCCGGAGTTGGGGATCGGTGGGGTATTCGTCGGTGTACGGAGGCTCGGGTGCGGCGGGCACCGCCGGTTGGGCTCCGCTCTGGGCGGCGAGGGTCCAGGACGGCTGCTCGCCACTCGACGCCGTGGACGTGCGTGGCACCGTGGTCTGCTCGCCGGTGCCGGGACTCGACTGCCGGTGGGCGTGTGCGGGCTGTTCGTCGCCGTTCGGCCGGGCGGACGGCTGTTCACCGGTCGCGGGTGCCGCGCCCCGTCCGGGAGTCGCCGACGGGTCGCCGGTCGCGCGCGCTGAGTTCCGCGCGGTGGCCGCCGGTTGTTCCCCGGTGGCCAGGGCCGAGTTCCGTCCGGACACCGCCGGTTGTTCGCCGGTGCGGGTCCGGCGCGCGGCGGGCTGCGCACCGGTGCGGCGCGCGCGGGCGGCGGGACGTTTGCCTCGCGATGCCGGTCCGGTGGGGGCGGTGCGGTGCATGTGGAAGGGCCGGGCGAGCATGACGGCGATGCCGGTGGTCAGCGGCACCGACAGGGCGAGGCAGATGCCGCCGACGGCGGAGCGGGTGATCTCGATGGCGACCGCGTCACCGGTGAGGACGTCGCGGATGGAGCGGCCCGCCACGCTGAACAGCAGCAGCAGCGGCAGCGCGCCACCGGCGTAGGCGAGCACCAGCGTGTACACGGTGCTGGCGATGTGGTCGCGCCCCACCCGCATGGTGGCGGCGAAGATGTCGCGCCGGGACGCCTTGTCGTCCAGCGCGGCGAGTTCGAAGGCGGCCGCCGCCTGCGTGATGGTCACATCGTTGAGCACACCGAGCGAACCGATGATGAATCCGGCGAGCAGCAGCCCGGTAATGCTGACGTGTTCGATATAGGTCGCCACATTGGTGTTCTGCTCCTCGGACAACCCGGTGAGATGGGTTATCTCGATGGCCACCCAGGACAGCACGGCGGCCAGCAGCATGGAGGTCAGCGTGCCCAGCAGCGCCGAACTGGTGCGCAGATTCACCCCATGCGCCAGGTACAGCACGGCGTAGAGAATCAGCGAACCCGCCACCAGCGCAACGGGAATGGCGGGTTTGCCGTCCAGCAGCGCGGGCAGCAGGAACATCACCAGCACCCCGAATGCGAACCCGAGCCCGAGCAGCGCCCGCAACCCGCGCCACCGCGCCACCGCCACGATGACGATGACGAATGCCAGCACGATCAGTGTGAGCGGCAGCCCGCGCGCGTAGTCCTCGAAGGAGTACATGGGCGCACCACTCGGATCGGACTGGCGCACCAGCCGGATCTTGTCCCCGGCGTGCAGCTCCGGCTGCCCCGGTCCGGGCGCGATCTCGAACAGCGTCTTGTTCCCGGCGTGCGGCCCGGAGTCGATGGTGATGATGCTGCGCTGGCAGTCATAGGTATTGGCGCGCGGCGGCGCGGGATCGTCCGGGAACACCCGCCCCAGCGACGGACTCCCGCACGGCCCCCACTCCTGCATGACGACGGTCCCGGCCTCGGTCGTCACCGCCCCGCCACCCGCGTTCTGCATGGGCAACGGAATCTCGACATGCTGTTTGCTCGGCCACAACCACACCAACCCCACCAGCACGGCCACCCCGATGACCACGAGCAACCCCACCACCACCCGCGCGGCCGTGTCTCCGATCTCGAGCGGCCCGGAGTGGCTATGGCTGTGGCTGTGGCCGTGATGGTGATCGCTCACCCGCGCGAGCCTAACGAAAACCGTTTCCGGCCGTATCCGCGAGGGCACTTAGCAGCCGACAAGCCAGCAGAAAGACCCTCTCGACCTGACGTCTGCCAAGGTGACAACTGATTTCGCACCGTTCGGGGTAACTCACCGGGAACCCCCAGAATCGTTTCGCACCCTGACCGCCGGCACGCGTACACAAGTGACAACGACTCTCAGCTGTGCGCTGAAGTCGCGGGGAGGCGGGAATGGGCGGGTTGAGGGGCGGCGGAGAGCAGGGGGATGTCTCCGCCGCCCGGGGATCGGCGGCCCAGGGGGGTAGGCCGGCCAACCCAGGGCTGGACGGCCCAGGGGGGGTAGGCGGTCCAGCCGGGGCACTCTAGGTGCCGAGGACTACTGTACACAAAAGGGGGATCTTTGCGCTAGCTAAGTCTCTAAAAACCTGACTTTTTCGAACTCATGGTCTGTTTCGTTTGGAACTACTGCCGGTAGCTCGCGAGGAAGTTGCCAAATCTTTCGATCGCGACGGCCAGATCCCTGGCCCACGGCAGCGTGACGATCCGCAGGTGATCGTGATGCGGCCAGTTGAACCCGGTGCCCTGCACCATCAGGATCTTCTCCTGCAACAGCAGATCCAGCACCAGCTTCGAATCATCGTGGATCTCATGGACTTCCGGATCCAGGCGGGGGAACGCGTACAGCGCGCCCTTGGGTTTCACACACGACACGCCCGGAATCGAGTTCAGCCGCTCCCACGCCACATCGCGCTGCTCGAGTAGTCGTCCGCCCGGCAGGATCAGATCCTCGATGCTCTGATGCCCGCCCAGCGCCACCTGGATGGCGTGCTGCGCGGGCACATTCGGGCACAGGCGGGTGGAGGCCAGCAGGTCGATGCCCTCCAGGAAGCCCGCGGCGTGCTCCTTCGGTCCGGTGATCACCAACCAACCGGCCCGGTACCCGGCCACCCGGTAGGTCTTGGACAGGCCGTTGAAGGTCAGGCAGAGCAGATCCGGCGCGAGCGTGGCCAGCGAGATGTGCTTGGCATCGTCGTAGAGGATCTTGTCGTAGATCTCGTCGGCGAGCAGCAGCAGCTGGTGTTTGCGCGCCAGATCGACGATCTGCTGCAACACCTCCGTCGAGTACACCGCACCCGTGGGGTTGTTCGGGTTGATGACCAGCAGCGCCTTGGTCTTGTCGGTGATCTTGGACTCGATATCGGCGATATCGGGCTGCCAGCCGTTGGACTCGTCGCACAGGTAGTGCACCGGGGTGCCGCCCGAGAGCGAGGTCATGGCCGTCCACAGCGGATAGTCCGGAGCCGGGATGAGCACCTCGTCGCCGTTGTTCAGCAGCGCCTGCATGGTCATGGTGATCAGCTCGGACACGCCGTTGCCCAGGTAGACGTCGTCGACGTCGAACTCCGGGAAGCCCGGCACCAGCTCGTAGCGGGTGACGATGGCGCGCCGGGCGGGCATGATGCCCTTCGACTCCGAGTAACCCTGCGCGTACGGCAGCGCCGCGATCATGTCGCGCATGATGACGTCGGGCGCGTCGAAGCCGAACGGCGCGGGGTTGCCGATATTGAGCTTGAGGATGCGATGCCCCTCGGCCTCCAGCCGTGCCGCGTGCTCGTGTACCGGTCCTCGGATCTCGTAGAGGACGTTCTGCAGCTTGGTGGACTGCTCCAGGGTGCGCGGCGCGCGGTACGGATGGTTGCTCACCCGGCTCAGTCTAATTTGCCCTTCGCTTCGCTCCGGGCGCGGTTCGCGGCGCTGGAAGTCTCGGTTCTTCCCTCCCTCCGCTCCTCCGCTTCGCTCCCCCGCTCCGGTCAGTCCAGAACCGAGACGCGCCGCGAACCACGAGGCTGTGCTCGGTGAGTGAGGGGCTGAACTCACTGGGTGGGGGAGCCCGGTGGGATGCCCTTCGCGGCGGTGGTGCCGCAGAACTCCTCGATGCGTTCGTCCAGGCGACGGGCCTCGATCGCCTCGCGGAAGGTGGGGCCGGCCAGCCGCTGGCGTAGGCCGGTCAGGCGTTCCTCCAGCTGGGCGATGCGCTTGTCCTCGTCGAGTTGCAGGACCGGTTGCAGGGCCTCGGTGGCCCCGTCGAGACTCCCGTTGATGAGGTGCGCGGCGGCGCTGTCCACCCGCGCGAGGGCCTCCGCCCCGTAGGAACGCTGCTCGGTCGGACCGTTGGCGTAGAGCTCGATGGCGCGCCTGGTGGCCTGGAGCGCGGGTTCGGCCTGACCCAGATGGATGTAGGTCGCGCCCGCGTAGTACTGGCTCTTGGGTTCGTTGAATCCGAAGACGCCGCCCACCTCGTCGTGCAGCGAGTCGTTGGCGCCGCTGGAACCGCGGGCGGCCTCGGCGGCGCGGATGCAGTTCTCGGTGTCGGCGCTGCTGCCCAGCCGCGACCAGATGCGCGCCTCGATATTGTGCAGCCGCACCTGGGCCGTGGTGGATTCCGCGTACTCCTGCCCGTTCTGCGCCAGCAGCACCGCGCGGCGCGGCCGCTCGGACCAGTACTCGATCAGCGCCTGCATGCCGCGCGTCCAGGCCCGTAATCCGTTGTGGCCGCACAGCTCCGCGTAAGCCCAAGCGGCCCTGGCCTGTTCGCCCGCGGCATCGTAGTAGCCGAGGTCGGTGCTGGCATTGGCGAGCAGTCCGGACAGGGTGCCCGCCAACAGATACAGGTGCGAGGTGTCGGCCGGTCTCTGATGCCCCTCGAGCAGCCGGTACACCCGGCGTCGCACGCGCAGCATCTCCACCATCATCGGGACGGGAGGCACGTGCACGTAATCGTTCGCGATGCGCGTGACATCGGCGTCGAGCTGTTCCAACGTGGTGGCTCCCACGTTGGTGCTCTCGGCCCGCCCGGCGTGCTCACTTGCTTCATGGGCAGCCGCCATGATCAGATCCCTCTCCGAAATCGCCGCTAACGCATCGCCCCTCATCGCACCCGCATCCACGAGTGACAGTAGTTCCGCGTCGCTGGAATAAATGGCCTGCGCCGAACTGCTCTGGCGCGCACTGAAACCGGGCCCGGGACGGTCGATCAGAGGCTGATCGATCAATGCCGCGAACCGCGCCCGCACAACGTCGTCGGACCTGGCCAGGGAGGTATCGAGGGCGGCCTGATTGATGGGTCGGGGATGCACCCGAATTCCCCCGGCCTCCCATTTCGACACCAAGCGTTCGTGGACACCGAGATGCGCCGCGAACTCTCGGATACTCATCCGCTTGGCATCGCGAAGGGCGCGGGCCTCTTTACCTGACCAGTGCCGGACCACGATGTCCATCCCTTCCGAACGAACTCCGATGTCCAGGGTACGAGCGTGTCGTGACATGGGCCACAAGCGAAACCGAGCTGGTATCACCGGGTCTACGCGCCGGTAACAGTGGCGGCGGAAGGGCAGCGTAAGGAGGGCGTGCGGGCGTTCTCACACCGCCGGCTCGGGGGCCACCCTGGATTCAGCAGGCAAGGAGTTCGGGGTGAATGCGGACAAGCTGAGAACCGTCGGGGACTGGGTGGCGTTCTACCGCCACGAGTTCGGTCTCCCGGTGATCGAGCGCGGCGGATTCGTAATGCTTCCGATCACCGGGCGCACAGGAGTTATCCACCTGCCGGTGGTGCGGGCCGAAAAAGTCCGCGCCGCACTCGAACAGCAAGGGGAGTCGGCGCCCATGCTGGCTCGCCAGATCCGCTGGAGTTTTCTCGTGGCGCCCGATTCCCGGCCGGGCGAACAGATACTCCAGGTGCTCAACCGTCTCGACATCGGCATACCGCCCGTCGGTTCCGCCGTCATGCTGCCCACCGGACTCGGGCAGTGGACGCGCGAGGGCTGCCACTGGGTGGTGCCGCCGAGCCGAGACAGCAAACTCCCACCGCTGTCGATGCTGATCACGACGGCTCTGGCGGTGGGTTCGGGTAGCGAGGATTGACGCCACCTCGCAACCCGCCGGGTCCGCCCCTTTCCTGGCAGTCGACGGGGCGGACCCGGCGGGAGTCACCCGCGCGAACGCGCGACCTCGCAGAGCGCGGCCACCCCGGCCGCATCCGTTGCGAAATGATCGAAACCCTGTGGTGCACCGGGTTCGGCGAAGGACACCTCCGCGCCCTCGACCTCCAGTCCCGGCACCGGAATGCGGACGGCGGCGTGCAGATCGCGCACCCCGGTACGTTCCAGCACCTCGGCGGCATTGTCGGCGCGCAGGCCACCGCACGCCATGACGTCGATGCGGCCCTGCGCTCGGGTGACGAGTTTCGCGATGAGCGTCGCGCCCTCGACGACCGAAGGCTGCCGTCCCGAGGTGAGCAGCCGCGTGAATCCGAGCTCCATCACCTGCTCGAAAGCGGTGTAGGGATCGGCGCAGACATCGAAGGCGCGATGGAAGGTGACCTCCATATCCTCCGCGGCCTCGATGAGCGCGGCATTGGCGGCCATATCGACCTGGCCGTCGGCGTCCAGCACACCGAACACCACCCCCGCCGCGCCGAGTCGGCGGACCTGGCCGATATCGGCGCGCATCAGCGCGACCTCCGCGGCGGAATAGCGGAAGTCGCCGGGACGTGGGCGGATGAGCACGTGCACCCGGGTGCTCGAGGTGAGTTCGAGGGCCGTGGCGACCAATGCCGGACTCGGGGTCAGCCCGCCCGCGCAGAGTCCGGTGCCCAGCTCGATGCGATCCGCACCGGCGCTCTCCGCCGCCTCCACACCGCCCAGCGTCTCCACCGCGATCTCGACCCGAACACTTCCCGCCTCCGCCATACCTATCAGTATTGACCAGCTCGCGCGCCTTCGCTTGCTGCCGGTTAGCCGACGTGCGTCTGTAGGGTGGACCGGCATCGCGGTCGTGGACCGGTATCGCGATCGACGGCTGCGGCCCGTGCGCACATCGCCGCGCGGATGGCCGCGAGGCGTGCGTCGCTGCCGCAGCGGCCATCGGCGCGCTTCGCGGGCGGCCCGAAGCACTCGGATGCCCCGAGCTGGCGCTGCCGTGTGGCCCCGGGGACTGCGGTCACGGGGCCGGTGGGTACCGCCGAAGTGCATGGTGGTCACCCCCTGCGCGGGTGGCGGCGGGTCGCACGCGTGATCGCCGGTCGGCGCAGGGAGAGTTGTGGATATCGCAGCGTCGGGCGATGCGACCGCTACTCGGCACACCGCTGGGCTCGATGACACGATCGCGCTCGACGTGACCGCTGGGTACGACAACGCCGCTGCGCCGACTGTGAAGCGGCTCGTCGGTCGTGGCAGCTGTGCCGCCCGAATCGGTCACGCCGGGAGGTGCCGGCGCCGCGCGCTCGTCCCAACGGGTTTCACGGTGTGGCAGTAGATGTGGGATGGGCTCGGTCGTCGCGCCGTGCGGGGCGAGGTGGCGGCGTCGGCACCTCGCCCGGTGCACCACCCGCGTGCGGCTACAGGCGCTGCCAGAGGGCCGGGGTGTTCGGCGGGGTCCAGTTCGGGTCGTGGACGGTGTGGGCTTGGCGGCAGCTGTAGTGAATTCCGTTGTAGGACACCACGTCACCTATGCGGTATGTGGCTCCCTGGCGCCAGGACTCGGCGGTGGGTCGGTCGGTGGTGGGGTGCTGATGTGGCGGCGTGGTCGGCAGTGGAGCGGTCGTGGTGGGTGGGCGCGTCGTCGTGGTCGTCGGGGGCGTGGTGGTGGACGGTGCTGCGGTGGTCGGTGCTGTGGTGGGCGTGGGATGCGTTGGGCCGGTCGGGGATCCGCCGTCGTTGATATCCAGGTCGATACAGGAGTAGAACGCATTCGCGGTGTCCCCGATGTTCCAGACGGCGAGCAGCCGGTGCCGCCCGGTGAAGTTCCCCAGATCGACACTGTGCGTGAAGGTCTGCGGCGGCGGCTCGTTGCCGCCGTCCACGAAGCCCACCCGGGTGTCGCCGATGTAGTACTCCCAGTTGGCGGTTCGGTGTGGGGCGGTGACCTTCCAGGTGAAGGACACGGTCCGCCCGACCGGGTGCACGCGCCAGCCCTTGTCGTCGTCGTCCAGCTCCGCGAAGCGGCCGACGCCGCCGCTGCAGCTGCGTAGGCCCTTCGGTCCCTCCGCACTCTGCGGTTCGTACCTGATATCCCCGCAGCTGACGACACCCTGGGCGCACTGTGCCTGCCTGCTGGCCGGGGACGACACATACCCGTGGGCGTGGGCGACACCGGCGGGCATGATCGCGACGATGATCGGCGTGATCCCGGTGAGGGCCGCGACCGTGGACAGCACTCTGCTACGTACCACCTGAATCTCCTTGTGAGACAAGAGGGCAGCGGAGGCCGGCATGCTGTCCTGAACGGATCTGTGACGTGATCCGGACCACTTTGAAGCAAAAGCGTGCTCTAAAAGGTAGGTTCCGGCAACTCTTCAGTCAAGGGCATGTCCCAGTTCAGCCATTAAAGTTTGCTGGCCAGCAAACATTTCGAATGAAAAGAGCCCGGATCCCTAGGGATCCGGGCTCATTCACCAGCGGTGATCAGCTCTTGCGGCCGGGGGCCTTCGCAGTGGACTTGAAGCCCAGGCCGCCCGGCTTGGCGGTCGGCGGCTTCACAGCGCCGTTGCCCTCGGACGCGCCCTTGCCCTCGGCGGTGCCGTTGCTGTCCGAACCGCTCTCGGCGGCCTCCGGCTCGGCGGGCGCGGCGGCCGGAGCGCCGGCTTCCGCCGGAGCCGAATCAGCCGCAGCCGCAGGCGCTTCGGCCGCCGGGGCGGCCTTGGCGCCGGGAGCCTTCGGCCCGGGTCGCTTCAGCCCGGACTTCATGGCCAGACCCTTGGGCGCGATGGAGGGCTTCGCCTCGGCCGGTGCGGCAGCGGCTTCGCCCGCCGACTCCGCCGGAGCGGGCTCCGCCGAAGCGGAATCAGCCGGTGCGGCGGTGTCTGCGGCGGGAGCTGCCTTGCCGGGGGCCTTGGGGCCGGGTCGCTTCAGGCCGGACTTCATGGCCAGGCCCTTGGCGGCGACGGTCGGCTTGACCTCTCCACCCGCGGGCGCGACCGGCTCGGCATCCGCGGCCGGTTCGGGCGCGGCGGATTCGGCGGCGGGCTTGGCGCCCGGGGCCTTGGCGGCGCCCTTCATGGCCAGACCCTTGCCGCCCGGAGCCTTGAGGCCGCCCTTCATGGCGAGCCCGCCCGGCTTGGCGCCCGGGGTGGAAGCTTCCGTGGCGGGAGCGGATTCGGTCTCGGCGGATTCGGCCGGGGCGGCCTTCGCGCCGGGAGCCTTCAGTCCGCCCTTCATCTGGAGTCCCTTGCCCGGTGCCTTGGCCGGACCCTTCATGGCCAGACCCTTGGCCGGAGCCGCAGGCGCTTCGGAAGCCTCGGCGGGAGCGGCGCTCTCGGCCGGGGCGGCCTTCGCGCCCGGGGCCTTCAGGCCGCCCTTCATGGCCAGGCCCTTACCACCGGGAGCCTTCGCACCACCCTTCATGCCCAACCCACCACCGGCGGGCTTGGCCGCGGCAGGAGCCGTCGCGGCCTCGGCCGTGACCGGCTCGGGTTCGGGCTCGGCGACCGGCTCGGGGACCGGCTCCCGCTTGGGCTCCTGCACCACCTTCAGATTCTCCGACAACGTCGCGGGCTCGACCCGGTCGATGGCCTGCAGCATCAACTGCGCCACATCCACCACCTCGACACCCTGACCGACCTCGCCACCGTCCTTGCGCGCGGTCACACCATCGGTGAGCATCACCCGACAGAACGGGCAGCCGGTCGCGATCATCGACGGCTCATTGCCGCCCTTCAGCGTGTCCAGGGCCTCGTCCACGCGATCGATATTGATCCGCTTGCCGAGCTGCTCCTCCATCCACATCCGCGCACCACCGGCACCACAGCACATCGACCGCTCGCCGTGACGCGGCATCTCCACCAACGACGACCCCGACGCCTCCATCAACTCCCGCGGCGCGTTGTAGATCTTGTTGTGCCGCCCCAGATAACACGGATCGTGATAGGTCACGTTCTGCGCCACCGGCGACACCGGGATCAGCTGCTTGCCCCGCACCAACCGGTTCAGCAACTGCGTGTGATGCACCACCTCGTAGGTGCCACCCACCTGCGGGTACTCGTTGTTGAGTGCGTTGAAGCAGTGCGCACAGGTGACGACGATCTTCTTCTTGGCCTGCTCGACACCCTCGAACACCGAGTTCAGCAGTTCGATGTTCTGCATCGCCAGCTGCTGGAACAGGAACTCGTTGCCCGCGCGGCGCGCCGAATCACCGGTGCAGGTCTCCTCCTGGCCCAGCACCATGAACTTCACCCCCGCCGTGGC
Organism: Nocardia sp. CC213A; assembly: GCF_030766805.1. Lineage (NCBI taxonomy): Bacteria > Bacillati > Actinomycetota > Actinomycetes > Mycobacteriales > Nocardiaceae > Nocardia > Nocardia sp. CC213A. The sequence continues at coordinate 11,635 of NZ_JASFXA010000016.1, read as the reverse complement.
CAGCAGCTCGGCGACGGCCTTGGTGGTCTTCTTGGCGCGGTCCTCATACGCGCCCGCGCAGCCGACCCAGAACAGGTACTCGTAGCCGTCGAAGGACTCGGCGTCCTGCCCGAAGACCGGGATGTCGAAGTCCATCTCGTTGATCCAGTTGAGCCGGTCCTTGGCGTTCTGGCCCCACGGATTGCCCTTGTTCTCCAGGTTCTTGAACAGACCCGCGAGCTCGGAGGGGAACTCCGATTCGATCAACACCTGGTAGCGCCGCATATCGATGATGTGATCGACATGCTCGATATCGACCGGGCACTGCTCCACGCACGCACCACAGGTCGTGCACGACCACAGCACCTCGGGGTCGATGATGCCGTGCACGTCCTCGCCGCCGACCAGCGGACGGTCGGCCTCGGCGCGCGCGGCCTCGGAGATCTTGGCGAGCTTGGCCTCGTCGGGCTTGCCCTCGCCGTCGACCAGGCCGATCTCGTCGCCGCCCATATCCTTGCGGCCACCCGCGAGCAGGTACGGAGCCTTGGCGTAGCCGTGGTCGCGCAGCGACATGATCAGCAGCTTGGGCGAGAGCGGCTTGCCGGTGTTCCAGGCCGGGCACTGTGACTGGCAGCGACCGCATTCGGTGCAGGTGGTGACGTCGAGGATGTCCTTCCAGGAGAAGTCCTCGAACTTGCCGACGCCGAAGGTGTCGTTGTCGGGGTCGGCGGTCTCCATATCGATGGCCTTGCCGCCGGACATCATGGGCTTGGCCGCGCCGAGGGCGACGTCGCCGTCGTCCTCACGCTTGAAGTAGATGTTCGGGAACGCGGCGAACCGGTGCCACGCCACACCCCACGTCAGGTTGCGGCCGACCAGCAGCAGGAAGAGGCTGCCGGACATCAGCTTCACGAACGCGAAGATGGAGATCATGACCCCGCTCGCGGGGAGCAGTTCGGCGACTCGCATGGTGAAGAAGTCGGTGGCCGGGTTCGCGTGCCCGTAGGTCGCGATCTTGCCCGCCTTCACCAGGATCATGCCCAGGCCCTCGACCAGGACGATGGCCTCGATGGTGTACGCCGGACCGAACTTCGAACCGCTGAACCGCGACAGCCGCTCCGGCATGCGCGGGTGGTTCAGCTGGCGAATGACGATCAGCGTGACGATGCCGACGACGGTGCCGATGCCGAGGATCTCGTCCCACAGGTGGTAGACCGCCCAGTCGCCGAAGATCGGCCAGTGGAATTCGGGGTTGAACGTTTGTCCGTACGCCTCGAAGAAGAGGATGAAACCGCCGAGGAAGCCGATCATCACCAGCCAGTGCGCCCAGCCGACGGTGCGGAATTTGTTCATCCGCGTGTGGGCCAGGAACTCGACGAGCATCTGCTTGAAACGCGGGAAGAACGGCCGCCAGCGATCGGGCGCGGGCTGGCCGACCATGACGGTGCGTGCGATGTTTGCCACACCGCCGACGAACGACGCCCAACACAAAAGACTGAGCGTCGCTCCGATCGCGCCCAGCGTCACTGTCAGGGCATTCATGTCGCGACCTTTCTTCGGGCTACGAGCCTGCGCGGGGTTGGCCTGCTCCAACTCCGGTGTGCACGTATCTTAACGAACGGTAAGTTACCCGCCGGTAACTTATTCGTCCAGAGCTTTCCCGCACTGTAAATCGCGACAAATCCGGAACCCAACCAAGGGTCGGCTAACTTACACAGCTCACAACCGTCGCCGAGAAAGGAATGTCGCATATCACCACTTGTTGGACTAAGCTCACGCTGTCCGTTGTGCTGTGCGCATCTTCACACTGCTCGGGGAGGTTCTCGCTGACATTCGCGCCCCACGCGCGAACGTGTCACGAGGGAAGCGTGAGCTCTCGCGGTGAGGATGCGGCAGCGGAGACCTGATGATCGATTGGATAACCGAATGAAGTTTCGCGGCACCATTGCGGCGGCTGCCCTGGCGATCGGCGCATTGACCGTCGGTTCCACCGTCGCACATGCCGAAGAGGCGCCCGCGCCTCAGGATGTGAGCTACTCCGTCAAGCTCGTCGACAAGACCATTGTCGCCACGCTGAAGAACGGCACGTTCGAGCTCACCGAGGTCGCGGTCGAGGGTGGGGAACCCGAGGACAAGCAGACGATGGTGAACGTCAAGGACACCCAGGGCGCCACCCTCATCTCGTTCCCGCTGGCGTTCGATATCGCCGGTTCCGAGGTCGAGGTGAAGTCGGAGCTCAAGAACGAGGACTCGGTGCTCGAGGTCGTTCCGGAGGCCCCGGCCGGCTTCCAGCCCGGCACCCAGCCGCTCACCGTGCAGCCCATCGCGTCGCCGATGGAGGATCAGCGCGCGATGAACAGCTTCTCGAGCCAGTTCGGTATGGCCACCGCCATCGGCGGCTTCGTCGGCACCGCCATCGGGGCCATCATCGGCTGCATCGTGACCATCCCGGCCATGTGCGTTCCCGGCCTGGTCGCGGGTGCGGGCATCGGCGGCATTCTCGGCACCATCGCGGTGGGTGGGCCGACCCTGATCGCCGCGGGACTGGAGCTCATCCAGACCCTCCAGGCGGCCCCGGGCACCACCAAGTGGGCCAACTGACACCGCATCCGTAATACGCGTACGGCCCCGTCTCCCCGCGGAGACGGGGCCGTACGCGTTAGCACGCACCTGCCGTGCGGTGGGTCGCCCTCAGACAGACGAAACCCCTTATGGTCTGCGGAATTCGCACACCATAAGGGGTACTCCCCGTGGTCGGGTCGAGGCTAGGCGCCCCAGTTGCAGGAACCGGCGGCGCCGCCCGCGGAAATGGTGCACATGGACTGCAGGAGCTTGAGCAGCATTCCCGCGACACCGGTATCGCCTGCGATGAAGAGCATGAGGTACCTCGAAAGTTCGTATGTGCAAATGACTCTGGCGCGTACAGCGCCAGCGAATCGGTACCTTACCTAGATTTCGGGTTTTCGCCTAGTTCGGGTCGAGACCGATGCGACCGCTGTAACTCCGGGTGTCCCGTTCGCGGCCGAACCTGCCGAAGCTGCGTTCGACCATCTCGAAGCCGCCGTCCTCGCGCACCAGCAGCACCGTGCTGCACCGGGTGCCATGCACGGTGTGGGCGATGAAGCGGGCGGAGGCGGTGCGCTCCATGCGGCGGCCGAGGCCGGTGTCGGGGAGTTCGGTGTCGAGGGCGCGGGTGCGGTCGGCCAGGACCCGGAGATACCCCTCGATATCTCCGGGCGTGGACTCGACCACCGACCGCAGCGCCCGGACGCCCTCGCGGACCTTGGGCCACGCGGGTCGTTCGGTACCGGTGCGGATGTCGCGGGAATCGGGTTCGGCCGAACCCACCACCGCGTCGTTGGAGATACCGTGGAAGCCCGGGGCGAGCTCCCGGGGCGCGGACCCGCTGCGATTGCTGTGCCACCACAGCGTCTCCAGATCCGACACCACCAGGTTGTAGCCGTTGTAGTCGTCCGGTTCCGCCGCCACCGCGCGCACGGTCTTCTCCGGACCGACCTCGCCGCGCAGGTAGTCCATCAGCAGCGCGCCGCGGGAACGGACGTCGGTGCGGTTCTCGCCGGGGCGCCGCACATTCGTCACCGTCGCGAACCGCCGTCCCGCCGGAGACACTCCGAGCCAGGTTCCGGGGATCTCACCTCCGGCTCCGAGGTCCCGTCCGGCCAGCAGGTCCGGAGCCTCCGGCCACCAGCGCAGCGTTTCCGTTGCCCGCGTGTAGAACTCATCCCGATTCGCGGCCACGATCAGCCGATACTCCGGATGCGCTCGCCACCCGACCAACACCAGACACATATCCCCAGCATGCCGCACGACGGCGGGTCCGGCCTACCGCCCGACGACGCCGATTCACCCCGGAGCGCCGCCCCTGCGCCGCCACTGGGCACCACCTCCCCCGCAGACACGAAAGGCCGGTAGCGCAAGAGCTACCGGCCTTTTCGGGCTTGCCGAGATCAGTTGCGGACGCGCAGCCCCGGGTTGTCGGAGAGCACGACGCTCACCGGCTGGGCGAACAGCTGCGGGGTGTTGCCGGTCAGCAGGCCGATCAGGTTGGGGATCTCGCAGATCGGGTAGTCGGCGACCGAGGAGGCCGAGGAGATGCCCAGCGCCAGGGTGCCGGTGACGATCGGACCGCCGGAGTCGCCCGGGAGGGCGCAGATATTGGCGGAGAAGCTCTGCGTGAGCTGCCGGTCGCCGACCTGCACCACCTGATCGATCGCGTTCACCACGCCGCAGCTGAAGCCGGTGCGCGATCCGGACTTGCAGACCGGAGCGCCGACGACCGGAACCGCCACGCCGGTGACGGCGATCGGGTTGTTGCCCGGCACCCGCACCAGGTTGTTGTCGAAGCGACCCCGCACCTGATCATCGATGGACAGGATGGAGTAGTCCTGGTTGCCCAGCACCGACTTCTGGAAGGTGCCCAGCTTCACGCCCGGTTCGTCGCCGGGCAGCAGCTCGTACGCGCTGGGCGAGTTCGCGCCGCCGGTGGCCGGGATGTTCGGGTTGCAGTGGCCCGCGGTGATGTTCACGGTCCGGCCCGCGCTGTCGGTGCCGTTGAAACCCAGCGAGCAGCGCAGCGACATGCGGCCCGCCACCGACGCGTAGCCGTCACCGGCGGCCAGCGGTCCGCCCGTGGCGTCCGCGATCTCCCCGGCCTTGCGCACGTCGGCCTCCTCGCCCGCCACCGGCGGGGCGGGCATCACGATGACGCGCGCCGGATCGACGAAGCTCGGCAGCGGCAGGTCGGAGGTGTCCGCCCGCACCGCGATGCTGTTGTTCACGGTGTCGATGGCCACGCCGCGCACCAGCTTCGACACCGCCTCCGGCTGCTGCTCCAGCCAGCGCTGGAAGGCGTTCTTCTCACCGCGCAGCACGGCCTCGCTCTTGGCCACGTCGCGCACCTGGAAGCCCGCGTCGGCGGCGGCCTGGCGGGCGGCGTCGAAGTTCTCGCCCTGCGCCAGCGCCACGACGCCCTGTCCGGCCTCGTTGAGCCAGGCGCCGCCGAACACCTGCGGGAACTGCCGCTGCGCGGTGGTGGCGAAGGCCGCCACCTGCTGGGCCAGATCGGCGCGAGCCAGGTACTCCTGCGGGGAGATCTTCAGATCGCGCTGGACGGCATTGATCAGCTCCTGCGGCAGGTTCGGCGCCGGTTCCGCATGGGCGCTCGCCGCCAGGGGTCCGGCTGTCAGCAGCGCAGTGGCCGCGATCGCTGCAGTACGGACGAGGGCGCGCGGTCGACCCGCGGCAGGCGAAAAACGCATACGTGGCAGGAGCATGAGCCGACTATATGGTGTCGAGCCCGTTATGCCTACTTATCTCGGGGTGACGTTTCGGTATTCCGCAGGCTAACGAACGGCGTGTCGGCTTCAAGATCACAGCGTGTCGCCCTCACCCGACGTTCGGGCGGGTGCGCACCTGGATACCGCTGCCCAGTCCGCCGCCGGAATTGGCGTCGATATCGGCCAGAATGGCGCGGATCGGAATGCCCAGGGTGGCTGTTCCACCGTACTGCGCCAGCGCCGTATTGGCCTCGTTGCAGTTCGGCGCGTCGGCGGCATTCGAACCACTGGTGATACCCAGGGCCAGCGTGCCGGAGACGATGGCGCCGCCGGAGTCGCCGCCCAGCGTGCACGCGCTGCTGGCGAAACCGCGAATGATCTTGGAGTCGCCCTCCGCGGTGTACAGCTGCGTCTCCACCCGGTCGGCCACCACGAAACCGCAAGTGAACGTGGAGGATTGACCCGACTTGCACACCGGCGCGCCGACGATCGGATCCGCCACCCCGGTGATGGTGAGCGTGGTGCCGTTCGAGCCGCGCACCGACGGCTGGTCCATGCCGTTGCGCACGGCCGCGTCGTTCAGCTTGATGACCGAGTAGTCCAGCGAGCTGCGCCCGCCCAGCTGCGAACTCACGAAGGTGCCGACCTGCGGGCTGGCCGCCAGGTCCCGCACGTTCGGCAGGTACACATCGGCCTGCTGATCGGCCTTGCCGAAGTTCGGATTGCAGTGTCCGGCACTGATGTTGAGGGCATTGCCGCCCGTGTCGGTGGCGTTGAAGCCGAAGGAGCACACATCCACGCTCTGCAGCGAGGAGTCGCCCAGCGAGGTCGGGGCGCTGATATAGGTGTCGCCGCCCATGGGACGCCGTTCCACCGGGCCGCCGCTGCCCGGGGCGAGCATCACCTTGATATTCGCGATGAGGGTGGGCAGATTCAGCAGATGGCCGACCGGGGTATTGGCGACCGACAGCACCAGCTGGCTGTTGAGGAAGTCGATGGCCACCGAATTGATGGCCGAGGACAGATCCATGGGCAGTTCGGCGATCCACGAATTCAGCTGGCCCATGGCGAATTCCAGATTGTCCGCGCTGACCGGAGCCAACCGGGTCTGATATCCGGCGTCGGCGGCGATCTTGGCGGCGTCCACCGAGGTGACCGCCACGACGGGTTTGCCGTCCTGGCCGAGCCACGCGCCCGCGAATTCCTCGGGCCGCTCGGTCCGGAAATCCCGTGCGTAGTCCCGCAATTCCTGGGCGCGCGTGGAGCGATCCAGATACTCGGCGGGCGTCATACCCAGATCACGCGCAATGGCCTGCGTCAGTTCCGGAGGCAGCTGATCGGCCGAGAGCTGCGGCGATACCGCCTCATCGGCGAGCGCGGGTGCCGCGGCGAACAGGGGGCCGACTAGAACGGTCGAGGTGAAAGCGATGGTGGCTGCTCGAACCGCGGCGCGACGCGCCAAGAACTTGCGCATGGAGTCCCTTCGTAGTGCACCAGCAGACCGCGACACCCCGTGGTGAGGGTTACACCGGTCAGCGCATCACTTTATGCCATAGCGCACAGAAGGTCGCCACTTGTATCAGTTCTCGCCGAGCGACCACGGATCGCTGAAAATGGGCGGCGGCGGGATCTGGAGGGTGGGCAGCTCCGGCGGCCGGTAGATGTACGGCGGCACCCGGGTCGTGGTCGACGGGCGTGTCGCGGTGGAACTCGGCGGCGTCTCGGTGGTGGTGGGCGGCGGTTCCGGCGCCGGCGGCGGGGCGGGTTCGGTTGTCGGCGTTGGCACTTCGACGACCGGCGGCGGGGCGGGAAGCGGGAGCTCCTCGGACGGCGTCGGCTCCGGCGGCACCGCGCCCGCGGTGGCGAAGGGTTCGGACCGCACCTCGCCGCGCGGCGGACCCGGCTTCTCCTCGTCCGGACGCAACACCGCGGCGACGCCCAGGCCACCCAGCAGCAAACCGATCAGGGCCGCCGCGACGGCGATCAGCAGTGGTCCGCGATGGCGGGTGGGCGGCTCCGGGGCCGGCTCCTCGGCCTCCGCCTCGACGGCCGGTTCGGTGGTGGTGGCGGCGGGAATGGCGACCGAGTACGCCTGCGCGGGCGGGTCCGGCACCGGAATGGTGGGCAGCACCTCGGTGACGTCGGAGTAGTTCTCGGTGACCGTGGGATCGGGTGGGGTGACACCCGCCGGAGTGGAGAGCACGGCGGCGAGGGCGGCTCGCGCGGCCTGATAGGCGAGGGACTTGCCGGTGTCGGAGTCGGGCGTGGGTAGGTCGCGCTCGCTGACCAGCACCACCGATTTCAGCCCCAGATAATCCAGCGCCTCGCGGACGGCGCGGATGTTCTCCTCCGGCCATGCGGTCGGATGCGTCGCGTAGAACTCGGCGGGACCTTCGAGATATTCTGCGGCCAGATTGATCAGGCAGAACGCGGCGGTGGCCCACAGATCCTCGGCGCGGTAGGCCTCGCCATCATCGACCGGGATGCCCGCCGGGTCGCCGACGGCGGCGGCGAATCCGCCGATGGAGTGCGTATGGCCGGTCGGCTGCTCGCCGCCCAGTTCGGCGTCACCGTCGTCGGACATGTGCAAGCGCGACTCGCGGACGATGTAGTGCACCGGGAGGGTGGCATCGTCCCCGGTCACGATCGCGGCGACGCATTCGTCGTCCGCGATCCGCAGGCCCACCCCAGTGGCCATCCTCGTTACCTCACTCGGTGCGTGCGGGTCTGGCGTCCGCGCCCCGAGGCTCACACGAGTAGGGACCCGTGGCCCATGGCGCGGAGCATTGACAATAACTCCGATCGCGACCCGGCACCGATTCGACGTCGTATCCGCGCCACATGGTGCTCCACCGTCTTGGCCGAAATATAGAGGCGAGCGCCGATCTCACGGTAGGTGAGACCGAGCAGGACCAGTTCGGCCACCTCCCGTTCACGCTCGCTGAGCACGGCGTCCGGCGCCGGGTCGGGGCGCGGGGCCGGGGTGGGCAGCGGGCGGATGGGCTGCTCGGGCGGGCGGGACTGCACCCGCACGGTCCGGGCCAACTTCAACAGGGCCGTCGCGGTGCCGGAGTCGTCGGCCGTCAGCGCCGCCTCGCTGGCGAGCCGGGCGGCGTCCCAACTGAGACCCAATCCCGCGAGCCGCCGCACCGCCGCCTCCACGGGGACGCGCTCCACCTGGCCGCGCAACACCAGCACCCAGGTGCGACCCGCGTCGGCCAGGGCGGCGGCCTGGGTGTCACCCGCCTCCGCGGCCGCCTTCAACCGGTGCGCGTGCGGCAGCAGCCGGTCGGGGCGCTCGTGCGCGATGGCGGCCTGGATGGCGTACCAGTGGAAGGAGTTCGCCCAGGCGGGCGGATCGCCGAGGCGGCGCAGCAGCCGCCGGGCGTCGTCGACCAGCGCGGACACCCGGCTCTCGTCCCGCAAGCGGATTCCGGCCAGCCACAGTTCGCCGATCGGCAGCAGGGTCAGCAGGTCGGCGCCCACCTCGTCGAACAGGGGTGCGGCGGCCTGCCAGGCCAGGGTGAGCGCGCTGTGATCGCCGCCGCGCCGCGCCAGGCCGACGATCACCGCGTGCGCGAGCAGCCGGTCCCGCGGATCCAGTGCGGCGATATCGAGCTGGTCGACCGCCTCGGCCGCCGCCCGCTCGTCGCCGCCCAGCATGGCCACCCATGCCGCCAGCACCCGCCGCTGCGGATCGGTCGAGCCGCCGCGCAGGGCATCGGCCGCCCGCCTGGGCTCCCCGATGCTCAGGCACAGCAGGGTGGCAATGGACACTGCCGAACAGGGCAGGAACCGATCCCCGCCCGCCTCGGAGGGCGCGAGCCCGGAATGCGCCGCGTGGATGAGCGCCGACACCGCGGCCATTGCCGCCCCACGCCGCGTGTCGGTGTGCACCTGTGGGAAGCCCAGGGCCGCGGTCTCCGATCCGGCGGCGTCCGCGGGTTCGGTTCGAGTGTTCCGGGATGCCCCGGTCGGCCGAACCGGTGCCACGGGTGCGCCGCTTTCCGGGAAGCCCGGCCGTGACTCGCCGCCGGTGACATCCGGCCGCCCGGTAACCGCGTGCGCGGCACTGGACTGTGCGGCCGTGAACGGTTCGACGGTCCGGGCGGTCTCGGACGGTGCGGCGGCCCGTCTGGGTGACGCGGTGGTTCCGGCGTCGCGGAACGATCGTGCCGCGCCGCTGCCCGGGATCGTCTCGGTGAGCCTGTCCCGCTCCGGTGTCGTGAAGGCGCTGTCGTCGCGTGCGGGCATGGAGCTCGCGCTCGAGACCTGGCGTGCGGTCATCGCGTCGCCGCCGGTCGTGGCGTGCGTGCGCACGGAATCCGCGCCGGTCGTGGCGGCGCCGGTTGTGCTGCGGGCGCTCGTGGTGTCGGTGGTCGTGGTGTCGGTGGTCGTGCTGCGGGCGCTCGTGGTGTCGGTGGTCGTGCTGCGGGCGCTCGTGGTGTCGGTGGTCGTGCTGCCGGTGCCCGTGCTGCCGGTGCCCGTGCTGCCAGTGGGCGTGGTGGCAGTGGACGGCGAGCCATCTGCGTGCCGTCGTATCGAATCGTCGTGGAGATGTACTGCTGCCCAATCGGATTCGGCGGCGGATGAGCTGCGAGCCGGGTGGTGGCCCGCCACTGGTTCCTGCGGCGTCGCGGTTTCGGGTGCCAGCTCGGCTTCGGAATGTGCTGTGCCCCCGGGCGGTACCGACTGCTCGGGAACGGCCGCCGCGGATACTCCGGCCCGCGAAGTGCCGGGCGAACCGTGCGTGGGTCGCGGGGCGCGTGGGCCGGGTTCGACCGACTTGGCCAGGGCGGTGGCGATGGTGGCGGCGCGGGCGGTGGCCTCGGTGGGGGGCCAGCGGTCGGCGGAGGCGGAGAGGGCGCGGGCCACGGCGGGGTCGCCCGCGAGGTAGAGCACCGTGGCGCCGACGGCCCAGTCCGCGCCGATGCGGTGTGCACCGAGCCAGGTATAGAGCTGGGCGGCGCGGGAAATGAGGCCCCGGCGGGTCCAGACCCCCGCGCAGATGCGCACGGCGGCGGCCAGTTCCGCGGGCGCGATATCGTCGCGGGCCAGGGCGGGTTCGGCCAGCCGCAGGGCGGTGTCGCAGTCGCCGGCTCGTGCGGCGGCATCGGCCCAGCGCACGGCGATGGTGTTCGGATCGGCTCCGGCCGCCGCGACGGCCGCGTAGTAGCGCGTCGCCTCATCGCCAGCTTTTTCCGCTGCGGCGCAGAGGAATTCGGCGAGGCGCGGATCGCGCACCCCGGATTCGGCCAGCAGCAGCGCGGTGTGGTCGCGCAGCAGCCCGGCGTCGAGGCGGGCCCGCAGCAGGCGGCGCTGCACGCCCAGGAAACGGCGGTCGCCGACCAGCGTGCGCAGCGGGGTCACGGCGGGCGCCAGCAGCAGGTCGGCGTCGGTGATGAGGGCGCTGGCCCGGGCGCGGTCCACCAGATCCTGTGCGGCCCTGAGGTTCACCTCCAGCACCTCGGCCAGCTCACTGGCGTCCAGACCCGCGCCGATCGCCGCCACCACCAGGGTGTCGAGCAACTCCGGATCGGCGTCGTCGAGACGGGCGCGCGCCCAGGACGTGACAGCGCTGTCGACCGCGCCCATGCCGGCGTCCATGCGGGTGGCGCAGGCGGCGGCCAGGGCCGCCACCACACCGCCGTGGATGCCGCCGGTCTGGCGGTGGATGTGCTGGGCGATGCCGCGCGGCACCATCATGCCGAGTTCCCGTGCGAACGGCGCGATCTCGGCTACCGCGAGGGCGCGCAGGTCGACGACGCGTCCGCGCCGAGACACCAGATCGGTGAGGGCGCGCAGGCGAGCGTCGTGCGGGCGCGGGCGGGTGGCGATGACCACCGTGCGATGTCCGGATTCCGCTGCGGCGCAGAGGGCTTCGAACGCCGCATCGGACAGTGTGTGGGCATCGTCCACCACGAGAGCCGTGCGGGCGATCCGGCCCGAACCGGGATGGGTTGTGGTGGCGGGCGATCCGCCGCCCTGGCCGTCGTGCGGGTTGTCCGTCGGCATGGTTCCCCGCGTCCGCAGCCGATTGCGAATGGCCGACAGCAGCGTGGACTTGCCGGTGCCCGAGCGGCCCCGGACCAGGTACAGCAGGGGAACCGAATCCTCGGAGTCCAGTTCCCGGAACAGATCTCGCGTGTAGGGCAACGAGTCGAGCGCTATGGGTATGTTTCCGGCCACGACGATCAACCCCTAGCCGCCCGTGTGGGGGAGGATCTGCTTGGGCGCGTCCAGCACCGAGCCGACGGTGTCGTCCACCCGATCGATGACCCCCGGCAGGATGGGCACGGAGGGCGGCTGCGGCGCGGGCTGCTGCGTCGGCTGCGGCGCTGGTTGCGGCGCTGGTTGCG
>NZ_JASFXA010000015.1:0-200953 GCF_030766805.1 Nocardia sp. CC213A | reverse complement strand
CACCAATTCTACCGCTAAATCCATTGCAGCAGAACAGCAATAGCCATGTGATATCGAAATCTTCAGATGGCAAATCACATTTTCGTCGCGGCGCCCACAAACAGCATTCCTCCGAAGTGCTGCTCGATTCGACCTCTGCCGTGCAGACCATTGCGCGCGAGTTCGGCAGCGAATTCTTCTGCTTCGAAGCGGTTTTCGCGCGGATGTACGGTGAATGTCCGCATTACCCAGGTATCGAGAATATGGCGCGGCACCTCCTCGAAAAGAACGGTACCGCCGGGTCGCAGCACCCGGGCCATCTCGGCGATACCCAGTTGCCATTCGGGCACGTGATGGATGATTCCGAAGTCGGCAACGATATCGAAACTCGCCGCAGGCTCCCGGATTTCACAGACATCACCCTCGGAGACGATGACGTTGTCCCGCCCGGACAGTCGATCCCGAGCCAGGTCGACCATCGCGGGGTCGAAGTCGAAGGCAGTCACCCGCTCGGCCCCGAGGCGATCCTGAAGCACTTCGACACCGACGCCGCGCCCACAGCCGACCTCCAGCACGCTGCGACCCGCGAGGTCACCAGCGGCCAGCCGCCGGAACCACGCGGCTTCCCGATGGTGCTGATGCGCGGCTCGCGCCGGGTTGTTCATGGCAACTCGTTCAATGGCATTGAGTTTCATCGGCTTCCCCACCGTCGCCTAACGACTTAGGCAAGCCTAACACCGCACCGGCGACTACCCAATGCGGCCGGGAGAAGTCGGGTTTCGCGTCTCAGGCCAGGGCGAAGGTGAGCATGAGGGAGTTCTGGGCGCCTTCGCGCCACCAGGAGTAGCCGAACCATACGCCGGGGGTTATCTCGCGGATCTCGTCGTAGACCTGAGGCGTGGGCGAGGGGGCGTAGTCGAGGGCCCAGGTCGGCTGGCCGTCGGTGATGGCCGGGGCGGTGTAGACGTTGGCGGGCCAGCCTTCGATGCCCGCGCCGGTGATCCGGTTCATGAGGTAGCCGCCGTCGGGGCCGGTGTAGAAGGTCTTGCCGATCCACACGGCGGGGGTCCACCACTGCATGTCGACCGGGCGTACCACCCAGCCGTTCTTGACGCCCATGGGTACGGCACCGCGGGGAGCGTCGCGGAAGATGGCGTCCTGTTGTTCCGGATTGCAGCGGAACCGTAGCGAATCCACGGTTGCCGCACGGTCGTTCGCGAACACTACGCAACCGCCGCCGTAGTCGGTGTCGGCATGGGCGGCGGGTACGGCCAGGGGGCTAAGCATCAGTGCGGCCGCTGCACCTGCGAGAACGAGAGACCTGAGCATGACAGCCTCCAGGGGATCAACCCCGACCCATCCGCCATGCTAGTTCGCCAATCGTTTGCCAGCAATCCCGTGGCAAGCGTCACCATGCGGGAATACTCGGCACGGGTCTAGTGTCGTACCTGTCGTTACTGACGAAATCTGCAAAGAATGTCAGATTGTGGAAAGGACGTCATGTCCAAGATTCTCTTCGTGATGACCGGGTCGGATCACTGGACTCTCGCGGATGGCAGCAAGCATCCGACGGGGTTCTGGGCCGAGGAGTTCGTGGTGCCCTTCGAGGCGCTGAAGTCCGCCGGTCACGACATCGTGGTCGCCACGCCCGGCGGCGTGGTGCCGCCGGTCGATCGGGGCAGCCTCGCGCCGGACGCCAATGGTGGCCAGGAGGTCGCCGATCATCGGGCCGGGGTGATCCGGGACAGCGCCGAGTTGAACAATCCCGTCCGGCTCGAGGATGTCGAGTTGGCGGGGTTCGACGCGGTGTTCTATCCCGGCGGCCACGGGCCCATGGAGGACCTCGCGGTGAACGCCGATTCCGGCCGACTGCTCACCGCCGCCCTGACATCCGGCATGCCGCTGGCCGTGGTCTGTCACGCGCCCGCCGCGCTGCTGGCCGCCACCGCGACCTCGGGTGACAACGCTTTCGCCGGATACGCGTTGACCGGATTCGCCAATGCCGAGGAGGCGCAGGCCGGGTTCGCAGACAAGGCGCGCTGGCTGCTACAGGATCGGCTGATCGAGATCGGTACGGACTACCGGGCGGGCGACCCCTGGGCACCCCATGTGGTGGTCGATCGTAATCTGATCACCGGACAGAATCCGGCGTCGTCCGCCGGTGTCGCCGAGGAACTATCGAGGAAGTTGGCCTGAATCATGCCCACCGACCGCCTCGACGAGGTCCTCGACGCGACCTACGAGTGCCTGGGGCGCTACGGCGTCAAGCGCACCACCGTCGATGACATCGCCCGCACCATGGGCGTCTCACGGTCGGCGGTCTACCAGTACGTGCGCGGCAAGGACGATGCCGTGCGCCAGCTCGCCCAGCGGCTGCACGCGCGGGCCCTGACGCGGGCACAGGCCGCGGCGGAATCGGATGCGCCTGCCGCACAACGCATTCGCGGGGTGCTCGCGGCCAAACTCGACCTGGTGCTGCGGTTGATCGAGGATTCTCCGCACGCGACCGAACTGATCGACGAGAAGGCGCGGCTGTTCGGCGATATCTGTGTCGACTACACCGCCGAACTGCGTGCCCTGCTGGTGCGTCTGTTCGCCGAGGCGGGGACCGCATCCTCGGTGCCCCCCGAGGCGGCCGCTGATCTGAGTATCGCACTCGTGGTCGGACTCGAGCAGATGCCGCAGCAGGCGCGGCGACTGTTCGATACCGGTGTCACCGCACTGCTCGCCGGCCTGCTCGCCACCTGAACACCCTGAACACTCTCACCCCCCAACACTTTTGGAGCTTTGTCATGTCTTTTTCCAGCCGTGAATGGCATCTCGTCGCCCGTCCCGTCGGCGAGCCGGTGCCCGCCGACTTCTCCCTCGTCACCACCACCGTGCCCGATCCGGGTCCGGGCCAGATCGTGGTGCGCAACGACTTCGTCTCCGTGGACCCCTACATGCGTGGCCGGATGAACGAGGGCGAGTCCTACATCCCGCAGTTCGAGCTGGGTGAGGCGATGACCGGTTCGGCGGTCGGCACCGTGGTGGCCTCGGAGTCGGACGACGTCCCGGTCGGCGCGACCGTGTCGCACTTCCAGGGCTGGCGAGAGTACGCACTGCTCGACGCCGCGCAGGCGCAGGTTGTCGACCCGAATCTCGCTCCGGCACAGGCGTATCTGGGCGTATTGGGTACCACCGGGCTCACCGCGTGGGGTGGTTTGAAGGAGGTCGCCCCGGTGCGCGAGGGCGATGTGGTCTTCATCTCGGGTGCGGCGGGCGCGGTCGGCTCGGTCGCCGGTCAGCTGGCCCGAAAGCTGGGTGCCAGCAAGGTGATCGGCTCGGCGGGCGGGCCGGAGAAGGTGCGCCGCCTCACCGACGAGTTCGGCTACGACGTCGGAATCGACTACCGCGCCGGTGATCTCGTCGAACAACTGCGCAAGGCCGCCCCCGACGGCATCGACGTCTACTTCGACAATGTCGGCGGCGATCATCTCGACGCCGCCCTGGTCACCATGAACCGCTACGGCCGCATCGCCCTGTGCGGCGCGATCTCGGTCTACAACGACACCGAACTGCGCCCCGGCCCCAAACATCTCCCCCTCGCCATCGGCAAGCGCATCACCCTGCGCGGCATGAACGTCAGCGACCACCTGCACCTGGCCCCGGACTTCATCCCCCAGGCCGCCACCTGGCTCGCCGAGGGCACCCTGGCCACCGAGGAGACCGTGGTCGACGGCATCGACAACGCCGTAGACGCCTTCCTCGCCATGATGCGCGGCGCCAATACGGGCAAGATGCTGGTACGCCTGTCCTGACCCTTCGGTTGCGCTGCCCGCCCTACACGGCCCGACACGTGTCGGCGGTGTGCGGGGGCGGGCAGGTCCGATCGTCGCTGCCGGTGAGGTCCTGGGTCCCGCGCCGCTGCCGACGGGATGACGTGCCCGCCGCCGCAATGCTCCCGAAAACACCTTTTCGGGCATACCGTGGAGTTATGCGCACTTCGGTCCATCTGCTGTTGTTCGTGGTCGCCATCGCGATGGGCGTCGGGGCGGTCGGGCCGCTCATCGGGTCGGTTCAGGCGCGTGACGTGCGATTCGAGGATCTGCGCGAGGGCTTCGCGCCGGGTGTCACGCTCGACCAGCTCGCCGAGCAGAACGCGACGCTGTGGTCCTCACTCGCCATCGTGCTGCTCGGTTCGGCCGCCGCGGTGCTGGTGGCCGCGCTGACCGGGTCGCGCGGACTCGCCTGGCTCGGCATCCTCGCCGGGTTGGCCGGTCTCGCGACACTGACCTGGCGGTTGAACGAGCGGTTCGACGATCAACTGCGCGACAGCGCCCGCGACCTGCTCTCCGGCACCTGGGGTCTGTACCTCTTCGGCGGCGGCCTGCTCATCGCATTGTTGGCGGCCCTCGCACCCCGGGAACGCCGGCGGGCGTGACCGACGGGCACGCTAGTCGAGCCGGACCTCGACCGTGACCCGGCCGCGCTCGTCGCGGCGCGCGATGGCGTGCCCGCCGCGTTCCTCCCCGGCCAGGCGCATGGTGATGGGGCCGCCCTCGCCCTGGAAGTTGCGCCACCAGGATTTCTTGTCCGGCATGGCCACGCCGATCTTCAGGACGTCACCCGAGCGCCAGTAGTTGACCGGGGTGCTGAAGGTCTTGCCCGAGCGGCGGCCCACATAGGTGATCTCGGCGAAACCCCGAGCCATGACCGACCCGATCACCGGCATGCGCAGCAGTGCGACCACCGCGCCGTTGACCCCGCCGACCATCTGTCGCGCGACTGCTTTCGGATTCATACGCCCTCCTGATCGAGATCCACGGCCAGCCTAGTGGCCGCGGCACTCATTCACCGAGCGCCGCGACCGCCGTGCGCAGCGATTCGGTGCGATGGTCGAGCCGACCCGCGATCACCCGCACCGCGGCGTCGATATCGTTGCGGGACAGCCGGTCCGAAACCGGAACCCGCGCACCCACCTGCTCGGCGACCGCGACCGCGCGGCCACTTCCCCACACCGTGTCGTAGAGCTGACGGTAGGCGCTGTCGTACACGCCGGTGAACGCGTCGGCGGCGAGAAAACGATCCTGCAGGGGGTTGCCGGTACGCGGCGCGGGTCGGTCGGCGGCCGCGGCGGTGTCCTGTCCGAAGGGTGGGTCGATGGTGTCGTGCGGGCCCGCCGTGGAGTCGTTGATCAGGGCCAGATTGAGGTCCCAGGAGATGACGGAGAACTTCCTGGTCTCCAGGTCCCAGTAGAGGTAGCCGTTGGTGCCCGGTCCGGAGAGATTGTCGAAATTGGCGAGCAGGTTCTGGGTGGCGCTGTAGCGGGCCAGCGATTCGATATCCACCCAATCCCCGAACTCGGCCGTGAAGGTGGCGTCGTCGGCGCGGTCGAGCCAGTGCAGGAGCCTGATGACCGGTTGCAGATCGACGGTGCCGACGGCGTTGATCTGGGTGAACTCCTCGGCGTAGGCCGTCTGGTCGTCACCGCGATACGCGAACTCGGCACCGGAGTGCACCTTGTAGAGCACCCCTTGCCCGGAGCCCAGCCGCGCCGCGTAGTGCTCGTCCGGGTTCTCCAGCACCAGTCTGGTCCGGGTCGGGGCGTCGTTGACCGAGTACACGGCATAGGTGTACCGCTGGGAGGGCTGGCCCGATTCCGCCGTGAGTTCGAGCGCGACGGATTCGTTGAGGCCGGGTGACCCCGGCCGGATGGACAGCTCGGTCATGCCCTGATACGCGCGGCCGGACGCGTGCTCGTCGAAACTGAGCAGCAGCGGCAGACCCGTGGGGTCCTCGGCGCTGAGGCTCGGCACGATATCGGCCGCCCCGCCCCGGGCCTCGTCGGCGGCCGCCGCGTCCGGAACCTCGCCGCGCAGCGATATGAGCGTCGAATTGCCCTTGAGCCGCACGGCCACATCGTCGATCACGGTACCGTCTATGGTGACCGTCGCAGTGGCCCAGTCCTTTTCGCCCTCCTTCTCGAAAGTCTCGATCATGTCCTGATATTCGGCGGGCTCGATGTCGACGTCGATGCGGTGGTCGACCCCGGCGTCGAAGAGGTCGACGGTGCCGTCGATGTCATCGGTGATCGGTGTGCTGGTCACCGCGTAGTCACCGGTCACGTACGGCCGGATGGTGACGGCGCCGAAGACCGTGGCCAGCGTCAGCCCCACGCCGATCAGCGTCGCGGCGATCTTCCAATGCTGTCGAAGGGATCTGGGGAGACGATGCCGCAGCCGGTGTGTCGGACGCGAATGAGCGGGCATCAGATATCGGTCTGGTCGTAGCCGGTGAGGACGGTTACCCGCTGCCCGGCATTGATGCGGCCGAGCTGATCGATCACTTGGGCCGGTGCGATATTCGGCTTCAGCCGGGCGGTGTAGTACAGCTCGGTGAGCGCCCCCGCGCGCACCGACTCGGTGCTGACGAGTTCGAACTCCTGGCACACGCTGATCAGATAGTCCTCGACCACCGCGGTGTATTCCGGTTCCGGTGGCACCTGCACCTTGATAACCTGGCGTCGCACGTCGAGTCGGAACCAGTCGAACCGGTGCATGAGCAGCAGCACCAGGCTCATGGCGACGGTGGCGGCGACGGCCAGCAGGTAGAAGCGGGTGCCGGTGGTCATGCCGATGGCCATCACCAGGAAGATGAACCCGACATCGCGGGTCTCCTTGATGGCGTTGCGGAAACGGATCACCGACAGCGCGCCGACGAGCGCGAAGGCGCGGGCGATATTCGAGCCGACCACCAGCATGATCAGGCTGATGACCATGCCGACCACGATCAGCGTCTGCACATAGGACTGACTGTAGGAGATATTGCGGTGGGTGCGTTTGTAGACCCAACCGATGGTCGCGGACAGTACGAACGACAGCGTCAGCGACACGACGATGTCGAAGAGCGTGAATGTGCCGCTGAGGTCTTGGATTTCGAGATTCACCGGATCTCCTCACGGGTTGCGGGGCGACGACGATCGGCGAACTCGGCCATGTCGTCGAGGGATTGGAAGCGGGAGCGCGGCGCGAGTCCGTATGCCTCGACGCTCTGGCAGTACTTGCTGATCCGGACCACCGACATGTTCAGCCGTGCGGTCAGATCCGAGATCCAGTACGGGATGCGTTCATTGGCCTTGATCTCGACGATGCACAGGTGCGGCGGGATGATGAATCGGTTCTCCGCGCGCAGCCCGAGGTCGAAATCGCGGTCGCGGCCGTGCACTCGGTGGTCGATGGTCGCCCGCAGGCCGAGGTCGGCATCGGCGCCGACGAACGCCTCTCGGGTGTAGCCGGTGGTCACGATGGGCCGCAGCCGCAGCTTCGCGACCAATTCCGTCACCTCGTCCACGAACGCCTGCTCGCGCTCGCTGACCGGGACTTCCAGCATGCCGGAACACAATTCGCGTGCGTGCCGGTAGGACAGCCGGATGCGCCGCTTCTGTGTCACCCGATTGACCCGCTGCTTGATCTCCACGAACGCCTGCGAGTCGTCGGCAATGCGGTCCGGGGCGCCGTACACGCGCAGGCGCAGTTTGCGGCGGAACCGCAGCCCTTCGATCTTCTCCCAGTAGAAGCGCAGGTCACGGGTGTCGTAGTAGAGGCTGGTCACCGGGTAGCCGCCGTGCGGACTGTTGGCGTCGGTGCGCATGCGGGCGCGCAGGGCGGACCGTAGGGCGGGAACGTCGCGTTCGTTCGCCAGATATTTGATCTCGTAGCGGTTGAAGGCGTGCAGTGCGCTGGCGGTCGTGGTCACCGCGGCGGCCGGGTGGTCCGGTGCGCGCGAGAACAGGGTCATGGTCGGTACTCCTCCGACGCCGTCAGCCGATGCTGAACGGCTGGCCGTAGATGGTGATCTTCGACTTCGAACCCGCCTGGTAGGCGGTGACATTGGCGTAGAGCCGGGCTTGGGCGTACCCGGCGCAGCCGGAGATGCCGAACGTCTTGTCCGAATAGGTGAGGCTGGCGCTGGAGCCGTCGAAGGCGTAGTAGCCGACGGTCTCGGTATCGCCGTACTCGTTCTTCTGGGTGATGCTCAGGATCGGGTAACGCCGCACGTCGCCGGGCCCCAGCGTGACCTCCGCCCCCGCGGTCGCGGCGACCGCGGCGGAATCGGAGAGTCGCCCGTCGGCATCGGCGTCGGCCCCCGCGCCGAGGGCCACCTGGCAACCGATGATGTAGCCGACTTCGATGCGGCCGCGATCCATCGCGCCGTCGGCGCTCACCTCGACTCGTCCGGACACCCACACATTGCGGTGCAGCGGCGTCGCGCCCAACGATGGGGAGAGGGTGGCGGAGTCGTCGCCGGTCACGGTGACGACGGTGCCGTCGGCCAGCGGTTCGGAAACCGATACCGGAGGCAGCTCCACGAACTGGTCGGCGTGCGCCGGGGCGGCGGACAGCCACCCGATCGTGCCGGCCACGCCCGCGAGCGCGACGTGGCGGCATGCCCGCCGCCGGGGTCGAGATGTCATCGAAGGTCCTCGCAACAGGGTGGAATCGGCCGGCATGCGCTCAACCGATGCTGAAGGGTTGTCCGTACAGGAATCCGGAGAAACGGTGCGCGCCGTCCGCGGTGGTCACACTGGTCACCGAGCGGGCTTGGGCGTATCCGCCGCATTCGGTGATCTCGATGCCCTGGTCGCGGTAGCGGATGCTGGCCCGGCCGTCCAGCAGGTCGATATCGGTGATCTTCCGGTAGCGAACCTCCCCAGCGCGCAACGGGATCGACAGACCCGCCGACACCGTCGGGGAGCTCAGGTCGATCGACGCGCCGAGGTCACCCTGCAACCCGGTGATGTCGACCTGGCATCCGACGATGTAGCCGACCTCGAGTTCGGCTCCGCTGTCCGCGGGTGCGGTCGCGGTCGCCACGCCCGACACCCATGCGGTGCGGCCGGTGCCGTTCGCGTTGAGAGCGGGCGAGATCACGGCGCGCTCGTCGGCGTTGCCGAAGCGGAAGCCGCCGACCGTGCGCTCCCCTCCGGGAAGATGGACCACCGTATCGGCATGCGCGGGCGTACCGACGAAGGCCGTGGCCGTGACGGCGGCGGCAGTGACGGTCACACGGAGGACGCATCGGGTGTGTCGCGTCCTTCTTCGAGCAGGGCAGGTTCTCACAATGTGTCATCACACCGGGTGAACCTCGGGTGAACGCATGGTTCAGCTGGGAGAAGCCTGTGAGCCGTACGGAAGCATTGCCAGGGCTGGCCGGACAGGTCCTGACTAGGCCCTATCCTGTGCCGAGTGAGCGACAATGGCGCGGCGGCCGGGGCAGTGATCCTGGTCGTCGATGATGAAGCGAATATCCGGGACCTGCTGTCGGCTGCCTTGCGCATGCACGGGTTCCGGGTGGACGCCGCCGCCGACGGCTACTCGGCGCTGACGGCGGCGCGCACCCGACGGCCGGATCTGGTCGTGCTCGACGTCATGCTCCCGGACCTGGACGGGTACGCCGTCGCCCGGCGACTGCGCGAGGGGGGCGACGAGGTGCCGGTGCTGTTCCTGACCGCGCGCGACGCGGTCGCCGATCGCATCGCCGGGCTCAGCGTCGGCGGTGACGACTATGTGACCAAGCCGTTCAGCCTGGAAGAGGTGCTGCTGCGGGTGCACGCCGTCCTGCGACGGACCCGCATTGCCGCCGAACCGGATCGGCTGCTCCGCTACGCCGACCTGACCGTGGATGCGGCCGCCCACTCGGTACATCGCGGTGGCATCGAGATCACCTTGTCCGCAACGGAATTCAGCCTGCTGCATTATCTGGTGAGCAATGCCGGGAGAGTGGTCGGCAAACAGCAGATCCTGAATCGGGTATGGGGTGGCGGCGACCGGGACGGCCGGGTCGTCGAGACGTTCATCAGCCAATTGCGGCGCAAGATCGATGCGCACGGTCCGCCGCTCATCCACACGCTGCGCGGTGTCGGCTACACGCTGCGGAGTGCCGACGGACGCGATTCGTGATCGGCCGCCGCTGGACCCTGCGCTTCCGGCTGCTGCTGGCGGTGGTCCTGGTCGCGGCCACCGGTGTGGCGGCTTTCGGGGTGATCGCCGTCGTCCTGCTGGAGCGAGCCCAGCGGGACCGCATCGACACCCAGCTCGCCCTGGTGGTGGCCGACCTGGCCGGGCCGGATCGGCCGAATCCGCCGCCCGACACGGGCAGCGGCGTGCAGGTGCCGTCCGACTTCCGGATCGTGTTCTTCGAGCCGGACGGCACCCAGGTCGCGCGACTCGGTGCACCCGACGCGACGGCCACCATGCCGGCGCTGCCGGCCATGGACGACCGCTCGGTCCGCGAACGCGGAGACGCGCCGTTCACCGTCGCGGATCAGCGCACCGACACCCGCTGGCGAGTCCGGACGGCCGTACAGGACCCGACCCCGGCACGGACCGAAGGCGGCACACTCGCCGTCGCGCTCTCGCTGCGCACCGCCGAATCCACCACGGCCCGGCTGCGCACCATCGAACTCGTCACCGGGACGACGCTGCTCGTGCTGCTGCTGGGCATCGCGGCCGTCTCGGTGCGCGTGGGTCTGCGACCGCTGACCCGGATCGAACGCACCGCTCGGGCCATCGCCGACGGCGACCTGGATCGCCGGGTCGCGGACACCGACCCGCACACCGAGGTGGGCCGCCTCGGCACGACCTTCAACACCATGCTCACCCGGCTCGACACCACCATGCGTCGGCTCACCGAATCCGAGCAGCGGATGCGTGCCTTCGTCGCCGACGCCTCCCATGAACTGCGCACACCGCTCACCTCCATCCGCGGATTCGCCGAACTGCACCGCCACGGCACCCCCGACGTGGCGCAGACCGCGGACATGATGCGCCGCATCGAAGCCGAGGCCGTCCGGATGAGTGCGATGGTCGACGATCTGCTGCTGCTCGCGCAGTTCGACGAGGAGCGCCCGCTGGACCTCACCGACGTCGACCTGACCGCGCTGGCGCACGACGTCGTGTGCACGACCCGGGCCCGTGCCCCCGAACGGCGCCTGGAGCTGCTCGCGCCGCCGGACCACCGGCACGTCACCGGCGACGCGCACCGGCTGCGTCGGGTCCTGGTCAACCTCGTCGGCAACGCGCTCACCCACACGCCGCCCGACACCCGGGTGACCGTCGTGATCGCCGACGAGCCCGACTCGCTCGTCCCCGACGCACCACTCGTCGCCGAAGCCGGAGCCGCGTCGCCACCCCGCCCCCGGCTGATCGTCGAGGTCCGCGATGATGGCCCGGGAATCGCCGCCGGACGGGCCGCCCACGTCTTCGACCGTTTCTACCGCGCCGATCCCGCGCGGTCCGGAACCGGTGGCACGGGACTGGGATTGGCGATCGTGGCCGCCATCCTGTCCGCGCACGACGCCGGTGTCCAGCTGTACACCGCACCGGGAGCGGGCACCGTCTTCCGTGTTCTCGTCCCGACGGCCGCCGCCCAGCGGCGCGGATGACCACAGGTCCGCTCGGTCGGGAGCTGCTCCTCGAACTGCGGTGCCGTGCTGGATCCCGCGCGCACCGCCTTCGCCGTGTCGGCGGCCGTGGTCCGATTCGCCGCTCACGGCGACGGACGCACGCGCCCCCGGCGTCGCACCGACCGATTGCGTCCGCGACTCAGCGCGGGGTGCCGCTCACCGGCGCCTCGCGCGGGCGGGCGACCGGCGGACGCGCCAGCGGCGACCGCTCGAGCGAGGGTGCCGCGGCCGCGTCGACCTCGACCGGGGGCGGCCGCCGGTACACCATGCGGGTCTCGGTGACCTCCTGCCGACCGTGCGGCAGGGGTTGCCCCTCGGCGTCGAGATTGACGAACACGATCCTGTCGATGGTGAGCACCGGCTGTCCGGTGACCTTGTTGCGGACCTCGCAGCCCAGCGTGATCGAGGTGCGGCCGAAGTCGCGCACCACCACGCCGAGTTCGATCACGTCGCCGAGCCGCACCGGATTGATGAACTCGATCTCGGAGATGTACTTGGTCACCAATCGGGAATTGTCCAGTTGACCGGCGGCGTAGATGGCCGCTTCCTCGTCCAGCCAGGCCAGCAGGGTGCCGCCGAACAGCGAGCCGTTGGGGTTGAGGTCCTGCGGTTTGATCCAGCGACGGGTATGGAAGATCATCTCGTACCGTCCTCGTGATCCGGGGGTGGAATCGATCGGTACCGCGATCGCGAGCCTACCTCCGCCCGCCTCCACTCCGCCGGATTTCGATCTTGAATTGTGATTCCGCCGGGCCGCGCCGCTATCGGTGGTCGGCACGGGGACAAACCGGGGTCGCCGACATCACGTGCCCGACATTTCGGTGCCGAAAGTCCTCGCGGCAGGTTGCTTTCTCACCGGTTGCCGCACCGGCGGCCGGAGGATCCTCGAGGGATGAGCACGACGTCGCGCTGTGGCTCCGGCCGCCCCCGCCCCGCATCCGCGAGACGGGTCCGCGTGCTCCTGGTCGACAAGGAGCGTGCGGTCCGACGTGCGGTGCGCGACCTGCTCGACCTCGACCCCGCGGTATCGGTGGCGGGTGAGGCCGCCACCCTGGCCAAGGGCCGGCTGCTCATCGCCGAGCTGCGACCCGATGTCGTGATCCTCGAACCGCAGCTGCCGGACGGGGACGGGCTGGAGTTGTGCCGCAGTGTCCCGGCCGATGCCGCCACCCGCTTCCTCATCCTGACCTCCGATGTCAGCGCGGGCGCCATGCTCGACGCCGTCGGTGCGGGTGCGGCCGGTTATATCGTCAAGGATCTCACCGGCCTGGCGCTCGCCGACTCGGTGAAGGCCGTGGCCGCGGGCGAGTCCTATCTGGACGGCCACGCGACCCCGGTGCTGATGCGGGAGTTCCGTCGCCGCGCGCTCGCCGAGCGTTAACGAGCGGCCCGTCGCGTCCGGTCGCGGTGCCAGCGCGCGATGGTCCGTCCGACCTCGGTCTGCGGCGGCTCGTGGTAGAGCCATTCGCGGGCGAGCCGATGCCAATTGCTGGTCGCCTCCAGCCGTCCGAGCACGGCACAGGTCCACAGATCCGTGCGGCGGGAGAACACGTGTTCGCGCGGCAGCGATTGCTGTCGCATGCCTCGGAACTCGGACATTCGGGGGTCGATGGCGCACACCACCGCACCGGTGGCGCACTCCGGGGTGATGGTGATGTCCTCGTCGAGCAGATGCCATCCGGCGGCGGCCCACACGTAGTCGAGGCATTCCCGCGCACTGACTCCCGCATCCGGGGCGATGATGCCGCGGTCGACCCAGTGCCGGTACAGATCCTCGGCGCGCTGTTCGGCCGCGGCGCGCATTCCGGTGCGCTCGAATTCCACGTCGACCGGATTCATGTGGTGGTAGAGACCGAAGTCGACGAATCCGAGCCGACCGTCCGAATGCAGCAGGATATTGCCCGGATGCGGATCACCGCAGAACTCGTAGTCGGAGAACAGCGACGTGATGTAGAAGCGGTAGATCAGCTCGCCGATACGGTCCCG
Source organism: Nocardia sp. CC213A (assembly GCF_030766805.1). NCBI lineage: Bacteria > Bacillati > Actinomycetota > Actinomycetes > Mycobacteriales > Nocardiaceae > Nocardia > Nocardia sp. CC213A. The sequence continues at coordinate 187,542 of NZ_JASFXA010000015.1, read as the reverse complement.
GTCGCGGGCGGGCAGGGAGCGAATGTGCTCGAAGGACTTTCCGTCGAGGAATTCGGTGACGAGCACGTTGTGGGTGCAGTATTCGGCGATGCTGTCCGGAACGGTGATGAGCGGGTGGTCGCGATATCGCGACGCGACGCGATGCTGGTTGCGCGCCTCCCGCAGGTAGTCGAGTTCCCCGCCGATATTCCGGCTGATCTCGTCCAGTACCGAAGCGTCACCCGCGCTGGGCAATACGGCGTGCAGCAGCCCGCTGATCATGCCGAGATTGCGCATATCGGCGGCCACCGCCCGATCCACATCGGGATACTTCACCTTCACCGCGACCGTGCGGCCGTCGCGCAGCCGCGCCCGATACACCTGGCCGATCGAGGCCGCGGCGATCGGCTCCTCGTCGAAGTCGGCGAAAACCCGCGACAGCGGTCCGAGACCGTCCTCGACGACCGCGCGCATCTGCGCGAATCCGACCACCGGCGCCCGGTCCTGAAGTTCGGCGAGTTTGTGCCGGAACAGTTCCCGATGGGATTCCGGGACGAGATCCAGATCGAGCACCGACAGCATCTGCCCCACTTTCATGGCCGCGCCCTTCATGGTGCCCAGCACGGCGACCAGTTGCTGCGCGGCTTGTAATGTGGAGCGCTCCGCGAGGATTCGTCGCGCCTCGTCGGGACGCCCGATCATGGACAGCCTGGTGCCGATGCCGCGCATCGCCTGCCCCGCGGCCAGTCGACCCAGTCGAGTTCCCCGCTCCAGCCGCCCCGAAGGCACTCGACCGGCCATTGCGCGCACCTCCCTGTGCCACGTGTGGCGCATCAACATACCGCACCGCAGTGATCTGGAACACCCTAAGATGAGCAAAGCTCGACTTTCACCGCACGACAGGAGATCGCGAGGATGACGAAAGCCGTCAGACAGCGCCGTCGTCCGACCCAGGAGCGTGCGAAGGCGACCAGGGAACACATTCTCGACACCGCCGCACGCCTGTTCGGTGAACGCGGAATCGCCGATACCTCCACGAATCGGATCGCCGCCGAGGCCGGGGTGAGCATCGGCACCCTGTACCGGTATTTCTCCGATCGCTCCGTGATCGTGGACGAGTTGCTGGGGCGGCTGCTGGAGAGCTCGGAACGTCGCTTCACCCAGTGGGTTTCCGAGATATCGCGCGAACGGATCAACTCGACATTCGTCGACGCGCTGCCGGAATTGATCACCGAACTGCTGGAGGTGTTCACCGAGGAGCTGGTGGCCAATGCGAAACTGGTGCGCGCCCTGGTGGCCGGAGTGCAGTTCTACAGCAGCGGTCTCCCGGAATTCGAACCGCGGCTGCGCCTGCTGGTCAAGGTGCTGCTGATCCAACTGCTCGGCCCGGGTGACGATCACCGGTACGACGTCATGACCTTCGTACTGATCAACACCGGGTTCGCGGGCGTACTGCGGGCCTCGGCGCTGGATGTCGACGGGGAGGCCCGCCGCGAGGCCATCGCCTCGACCGCGCGCATGATCAGCGCGTGGATGGAATCCGAGCAGCGCGCCGCTCGAACCGTCTCGGCCACAACGACTCCCGTGGTCGACGGCGTCGGTGCGGCCAACTGACGGCACCGACGCGGGACGCGCCCACCGGGGGTCAGCTCCCGGTGGGCCTGTTCGAGTCGGCCGTCAGAGCGATCCGCCGCCGCCCACCAGCCAGGGGTTGAAGTCGCACACCAGCTCCGGGAACCGCACCGGGTCGAGCGCCCGCAGCGCGATGGACAGCGACCGCGGCGAGTACATCATGGTGAGATGATCCGACAGGTCCTGTTCGCAGCCGTCCTGCAGCAGGATGTTGTCGACCCGCGCACCGGGTCCCGGCCGCAGGAAGGTCAGATCGTACGGATTGGTGATCTCGTCGTAGCGGGTGGCCACGATGGTGTACTCGATGCCGGGAACGGTATCGCCGTCGGCGTTCAGCCGATTCACGAAGTCCGAGCCGATGGTCTGCTGGATTCCGGCGTGCCCCACGAATATCTCGACGAGGCCGAGCACATCGATCCCGAGATTGTTGATGGCGCGTCCGAGCGCGCCGATCCCGACCAGCGAGGTGCCGTGATGCGTCGCGCCGTAGGTGATCAGGTCGTGGACCTTCGCCGCGCCGCCCTCGAACTTGGTGTACCAGTTCGCCATCGAGCCGCCCTGGGAGTGCGCCACGATATCGACCTGCTCGGCGCCGGTGGCCGCCAGCACCCGATCGACGAAGGCCGCCAACTGCTTTGCCGAGTCCTGGATGTAGCCGGTGCCCATGACGCCGGGCAGCACCGATCCGAGTCCGCCGCCCTCGATGAGATTCGAGCGCCCGTAATTCAAGGTGAAGGTGCAGAATCCGGCGTCCTTGATGGGCTGGCCCATGTACGCGAATCCGTTGTAGGCGTTCATCCAGGTGCCGTGCACCAGCAGCACCGGCCGCGGATGCTCGGCGGTGGGCTTGCAGTTCCAGTCGTTCGCGCCCGGCGGCGCGACATCCGGATTGAGCAGGCCGTGGCCGAAGGCCGCGACCCAGGAGGTCATGGCCGGGCCGTGACCCACGGTATCGGAGGCGTATCCGCCCGCCGAGCCGGAGCTCGATCCGGAACCGCCGTAGCAGTCGCCGGAGCCGTTGCCCGACCCCGCGCCGCTGCCCGAGGTGCACGCCGACCCGGAGCCCGCACTGCCCGAGTCGACGATCGGCCGCGCGGCTGGATCTTTCAGCCCCGCACCGATGATGTCGGCCAACTGCTGTTCGGTCGGGGCGGATTCCGGGTCGGCGTGCACGGTCGGTCCGGCGAATCCGATGGCCAGTATCGAGACTCCGGTCATGACCGCCGCCATGACCGTCCTGCGGCGGGTACTTCGTCTCATTTCGCGCCTTCCTGTAGCCCGCTGGTGATTCCGGTTCCGCGACCGGCGACGAAATGCCGGGCGCCGAAACCGCGTTCACGCTAGGCCGGAAAAGATTCCGTTCGACGCGACCGGAACGAACTCTGACAAACCTCACCAATCCGATTTCGGTCTCTCGGTGAGATCTCCAGGAATGGCGTCGAATTACCCATCGCCGTGACATCCGGCCGAATCATCGACAGACCGACCGTAGTTCCACACGGCCACCGCGTGATTCTGGAGTCACCATGCGCGACCTACCCGTTCTACTGCACTACGGCCCGCTGCCGTAGCCGTGCCCGATTCGAAAGGGAGACAACATGTCGAACACCGTGGCCAGGGCGGCCGGGCAGGCCAGGGCGCTGGTCGGGCATCACTATCGCTGCGCGGAACCGTTCCGGGTGGAGCGCACTCGGATTCGGGAGTTCGCCCGGGCCGTTCAGGCGTATCACCCGGCGCACTGGCGAGAGGCCGCGGCGGCGCGATTGGGTTTCGACGCCGTGGTGGCGCCGCCGTCCTTCGCGGCGCTGATCTGGCAGCAGGCCCGACGTGAGATCCTGCGGACGCTGATCACCGGATATCGGCTCGACCGGATCGTGCACGTGGATCAAACGCTGGAGATCGGCCGTCCCCTGCTCGCGGGTGACGTACTCACCTGCGACATCTATTTCGAGTCGTTCCGGCAATTCCACGACTTCGACGTGATCACCATCAACGGGGTGCTCACCGACCAGCACGGAATGCCGGTTCAGACCGGATCGACCGCCCTGCTCGCCCGCACCGCACCGCCCGAAGGTCCGCGTTCGTCGGTGCGTACGCGAGCCGGATCGGACCGGGAACCCTCCCTCGCCCCCGTGCGACGCCTCCGGCGACCGCGGACCCGCGTCGACCTGGACCGGTTGACCGTCGACACCGATCTCCCCACCGCCGGCACCACGCTGACCCGCCGCGATCTGGCCACCTACGCGCGCGCCGTCGGGGATGTCGATATGCCGGAGTGTGCCGCCTCCGCCGGGCAGCCGGTGGTCGTCGCACCCGGCATCCTCGTGCTGGCGCTCACCGCCGGGTACCTCACCTCGTGGACCGGCGACCCCGCCGCCGTGACCACCTACCGCGCCGAATTCGCCAACCAGGTCCACTATCTGGCGGTGCCGCGGGCCGACGCGGTCGATATCGAGTTCAGCGGGCGGGTCGTCGCCTGCGACCGTAGCCGCCGCACCGCCACCGTCTCGCTCAATGCGATATCGCAGGGCCGCAGGCTCTTCGGCTATGCGAGTGCGGAGGTGCGCTTTCCGCCCCCGGCGGCCCGTCACACGACTATCGAATTCACTCCGTGAAAGAGCGGGCGATGATCGCCGAACGTAACTGCCACAGACCCGAAGTCACCGTCGGATCCAATCCGGTCAGCTGCCCGATGCGGCGCAGTCGATAGTCCACCGTATTGGTGTGGATATGCAACTCGCGGGCGGTGCGCTGGCGATTGAGGTTGTTGGCGATATGGCTCAGCAGGGTGTCGAGCAGTTCGGGATGCGAATCGAGTGGATCCAGCAGTGAGCCGAGGGCCTCGCGGCCCGGCCCCGGCCGCGTCAGCTGATATTCCAGTGCCATATCGGTGAATCGGTACAGGCCCGGAACGCAATGGAGCCGCTGCACCATGTCGAGCACCTCGTGGGCGCGATCGGCCGCACCAGGCACATCGTCGACGGCGGCGGTGACCACGGCCGCGGTCACCGGCACCCGCGCGGCGGCCGACAGGTGCTCGAGCAGTTCGTCGAGATGCTCGTCGCGGCGGCCCACCGTCGGCAGCAGGATCGTGCCGCCGTCCACGCTGAGCAGCGCGAGTGCGTCCTCACCGCAGCGGGCGCCGAGTTCGGTCTGTAGCCGCCGGAGTTTGCGCCGGGCGACGACCTTACCGTCGAGCATCGGGTGCCGTTCGTCCGGATGCATCGGAATATCCAGCGCCAGTACGAAATACGCTTCCGCGATGGCGATCCCGCACTCCCGGGCCATGGTCGAGGTCGGGCAGCCCGCCAGCAGGGCCGAGGTCAGGGTGTGCACGGCGGTGTGATGTTCGCTGACGGCCGCCCGATGTTCGCGCACGTAGGCACGGGCGACCGTCGCGTTCATGGTGTCCAGCATCTCCACCACCAATTTCGCACCGCCCACGAGATTGTCGTAGTCGTTGGCCGTCGCATTCGACAGCACCAGATCCATTCCGACCTTGAATCCCTCGTGGATGGCGTGCAGGATCGTGTCGATCGGCACGCCTTCGCGCGCCCAGCCCGCCGCCGCGGCGGCCAGCCGGTCGGTCTTCGCCGGGATGTCCTGCCCGTCCAGCATGCTGACCGACAGCCGTAGGCAGAACCTGGTGATCGTGGTGACATCCCCGGCGATGATGTCGCCGGGCAGGGTGCCGCAGGGGATCACGTTGTCGACGAAGTGTCCGACCAGCCGCCGGGACACGGCGCGCACGTCCTGCAGTGGGGAGGACATGGGTTTGCCCGAGAGGGTGAGTCCCGCCCGGAGTGCCTCGTGGGATGTCATCGTCGACTCCTTTCCGCCCAGGTGCTGCGGTCCTTTCGGCCGATGATCGAAGCCTAAAGTGAAAAAGCGCTCACCTTCTACTCCCCTTTCGCGCCGCGGCCCCGGTGCCGGCGCGCCCGGGGAACGACCAGCCACCTTGTCGACAGAATCGGACTTTCGACCAGTTCGAGACGGCACCACCTGTAGACGGGCGCTCACTTTTCGTCGCGCAGCTCCGCTCAGCCCCACCGACGACCGGGCAGCGGCCGCCGATCGACGCGCACACTCCGGCCCACGTGCTTACTCAGCCCGAATAATGCTGCCGCCGAGGCGAATTCCCACACTTCGCCACAACCGTCCGCCTTCACGGCACCACCGACGCGTACCGCTCGGTCAAGACCGCGACGCGATCGGCGGGCCAGCCGCAGCGCACCTCGCCGTGGACCGCGGCGAAGAACAGGTCGAGGTGGACGTGCCAGGCGGCGAGGAATTCGGGAGCCAGCGCGATCAGGTGGCGCGGCAGGGTATGACTCAGTTCGACGCGGGTGCCGAACTCCGGGTCGGTGACGACGGTCCAGCGAACGCGGCCGACCGGCACGCCGTCCTGGAGCCAGCCGTACTCGAGTACGCGCGGCGGCTCGACGGCGGTGACGGTTCCGATCGGGATGTGCTCGTTGTACGCACGCACCGGCGGCTGCCCGCCGACGGCCGCGGCGGCGTCCTCGACGAGCACCGACCACACCTCGTCGGCGGGCCTCCAGACCACATCGCGGACGAACCGGATGTCGTGGTCATCGCCCGCTTCGGCGAGAATGCCGGTGTCCAAGCCGAATGCGGCGATGTACCGCTCGACCCGGGGCAGGAACTCACCGTTCGAACTCGAACCCACGCCGTCCAGTGCGGCTACGAGTTCGGCCAGGCAATCTTCCCAGCCGACCGCGGAGCGGGCCGCGCCCAGGCGACCGATCCCGCCGCCCCCGATGGTTTGGGTGAAGACCAGCCGACACCCGGCGCCGTCGGGCACCAACTCGAAGCGCAGCACGTCGTGGCCCCAACGGAACATGAACACCTTGGGCCGGTCGACCTCGAGGACTTCACCCGCCCAGGTGCCGTCCACCACGGCCTCGCCCGGGAAGGTGAATCGCATCGGTACGCCGGGCCGCAACTCGGTGTAGTCCACCGCCGCCGGGAACCAGGCGGCCAGCTCCTTCGGATCGGTGATCGCCGTCCACACCTTCTCCGGTGGATGTGTCAGACGGCGCTCGAACCGCAGGATCGGTTCGTCGCGAACAATATTCAGCTCGGCCAGGTCATCCATGTCATTCCTCCTCGTCATCGGGCACGTCGTCAGGCATGGTGTCGAGATGGCGCTCCAGGGCGTCCAGACTGGTCTCCCATAGCGAGCGGTACGGGGCCAGCCACAGGTCGATCTCGGCGAGCGGCTGCGGCCGCAGCCGATACCACCGACGCTGCGCATCCCGCCGCACCTCGACCAGCCCCGCCCGATGCAGCACCTTCAGATGTTTGGAGACCGTCGGCTGCGCCAGCCGCAACTCCGCCACCAGCTCCCCCACCAGCCGGTCGCGATCCCGCAGCAGGTCGAGTATCTCCCGACGCCGGGGCTCGGCCACCACCTCGAACGCATATGCCATGTTGGCAATATAGCCGCGATGGAATATAAAGGCAAGCGGTGCGGCCATCCGATACGGCACCGGGGACCCTCACACCTCGACGCTGTCCCCCTCGCGTCGACCGGAGCGGAGCAATCGCCACGCCACCAGCAGCAGCGCGACCGCGCCGAGCAGAAGCAGCACCGTGGTGTCGGACAGGGCGGCGGTGAGACGCAGCACCCGGTCTTCGAGATCGACACTGGCGTCGGCGTTTCCGGCAATGATCGAGCCGCCGTCGGAGAGCAGGAACAATGCGCCGACGGCGATGAAGAACACGCCCGAGAGCAGCGATGTGGTGTGCAGGTGGAGACGCCCGATCGTGATCGGGCGGCCGCGTAGCCAGCGGCGGCGACCGAGGTCGAAGCGATCCCAGAGCAGGGCCAGGACGAACAGCGGCAAGGCCATGCCCAGCGCGTAGACGGCGAGCAGAGTGCCACCGCGCACCGGGGAGGAACTCAGGGCCGCCACCGTGAGAATCGAGCCGAGAATCGGACCGACGCAGAATCCGGACAGTCCGTAGACCATGCCGAGCAGATAGACCGCACCGGACTTCTCGGATCCGCCGTGCTTGGCCATTCCGCGTTGGGCGAAGCCGAAAGCGAAACCACGACCGAGCATCTGCACCACCCCGAGCGCGATGATGGTCCAGCCGCCGATGGCGATCACGAGTTCGCGATGCCGGGTCAGCACGCCCCCGAGCAGTGATCCGGCCGCACCGAGCGGTACCAGGGTGGTGCACAGGCCGAGGTAGAAGATGCCGGTGCGGGACATCAATTTCCCGGTGGCACCGAAGGAGTACGCGAAGAAGCTCGGCAGCAGCAGTGCGCTGCACGGGCTCAGCAAAGCCAGCACTCCACCCAGAAACGCTGCGGCATAACCGATGCCGGAGGTCACCGGACGCCCTCGCGGTCGTGCAGCCCGGCTTCGATCACCGCGATCATCTGCTCGACCGGCCGCGCGCCCAGGATCGGCCGCCCATTGATCAGGAAGGCCGGCGTGGAGCCGACTCCGATCCCGATCGCCTCGCTCATATCGGCGTTCACGGCGTCGCGCGCCGCATCGGAATTCAGGTCCGCCCGGAACTTGGCGATATCGGCGACCCCGGCGCGCAGCGCCCACTCGGTCACGGTGTCATCGGTGTACGCACCGGTGTTCTTCTTCTCCGGCGAATGGGCGAACAGCAGATCGTGCATCTCCCAGAAGCGGCCCTGCTGCCCCGCCGCCCAGGCGGCCCGAGCCGCCACCTCGGATTCCGGCCCGAAGAACGCCATACTCCGCCACTCGATGCGCAGCTGCCCGCTGTCGAGATACCGCCGCACCAGTTCCGGTTCGGTGTGCTGGGCGAACTGTTGGCAGTACGGGCATTGGAAATCGGAGTACTCGATCATCACCACCGGTGCGTCCACCGCACCGCGTGCCATGGGGTCGGCGGCGTCTCGGCGCGCCAGGGCGGCCAGCTGCCGAATGATCTCGTCGTCCGCCGTGGACGTGGCCGCCGAATCCGCCCGGGCGGATTCCTCGGTGCGCTTGTGGGCGATCTGCGAGATCGCGATCACGAGCAAGGCGACCGCGGCGAACACCGCGAGACCCGCCCCGATCTTGGCAATGGCCGGTCGAGCGGATGGCCGTGCGGCCGAGGTGTTCCGGGCACGGCGCTGGGAACGATTGGACATAGGAGACTCCTGACTACGCGCGTCCGGCGTGGACGCGCGACCTACGACTCGAGGACATGCCGAATACAGCCCACCCGCCCACGGCGAGTCGGTGCTGTCCGGGGGTCGTCTAAATCCGCAGGACGGTAGTCAGATCCAGTGGTGATATCGGCGGACCCGTCGTCTCGATCGGCACCGGCCGCACCGAAGGTGAGCGTCCGGCCACGGCAGGGTCCGGCGTGTCCCGGATCGCGAGCGGTATCCGGATGTCCTCCCGATGCGACGCGGCGTCCCGCACCGGCGTCGGGGGCTGTTCAGGCATCTTCCGGCAACCCGGCGCCTTGTCCGCGTTCACCGCGACGGCCACCACTCCGGTCGCCTCCGCCGCCGCTCCGGCGGACACCGCCGCCACCTCCGGCACCCGCTGGGCAGTCGGCGACCGATCAGCGGACGCACATGCCGCGACCAGGCTGACAACCAGGCCGAGAACAGCCGCCACCACGACTCCGACCAGCGCGGGACGGCACGTCGATGCCACCCGTCGACGCGAACCGGATCGGAGACTCACGACGCCGAGTGTACGACACCGCCACGGACGGGCCGGATTACAGCTGCCGACGGGCAATCCTTCGGACGCTGCTTCAGCTCGGGTGTGTGGGAATCCTTCCGCGCCAGCGTGCCGGACGCGGTGCTCGACCGGCCCGACAGCGGACACCGGCTGGGAGTGAGTACCACCTGTCCACCGCCCCGGGCATCACGCTCCGCGGGTATCCGGGCTGGTCCACCGATCCGGTGTGGCCCGACTGCGCATCCTGCGGGCAGCGCATGGAGCATCTGCTCACCGTGCCGAGTTCGGAATACGACGGCGAGAGCTGGCGCACCTGGCTGCCGCTGGCGGAGCGGAAGGCACCCGCGATCCGGGCGGACTCGTACTACCCGACCGATCGACTCGAACCGGTCGGCGTTCACCTCGGCCGCTCCGGAGGCGCCTACATCGTCGAATGCCGTCGATCCCGGACCGCCCGATCGCCCACGAGCACGACTGAACCGTCCGCCCCACGAGAATTCGATTCCTCGCGGCGGCACGACCCCACTAGTGTGCTGCCGTGAGCGAGAGCATCGACGAACCGCACCGGTTCACACCCGTTCCGGATCCCCGTCCGGCCGACGAGCCGTGGCCGGAGATGATCTGGCCGGTGCCCGCGACGACGGAGTTGGTCGGTGCGACGGTGCGGCTGACACCGCTCGACCCGACCGCGGACGCGGCGGCGCTGTTCGCGGCGCTCGACCACGACCGGGTGTGGGCGCACGTGCCGTGGCGGCCGTCGGATCCGCTGCGATTTCGCGAGCACTTGGAAGTCACCGGCCGGCAGCCGGATTGGCAGCTGTGGACCGTGCGGACTCGGCGGCGGATCGGCGACGTGGACGCCGACACGGTGGTGGGGATCACCGCGTATCTCGCGGTGTCCGCGCGTGATGCGGCGCTGGAGATCGGGTTCACGCTGTACGACCCGGCGGTATGGGCGACGAGCGTCAATCCCGAAACCAAGCTGCTGCTCCTCGAATTCGCGTTCTACCGGTTGCGCGTGGGGCGGGTGCAGCTGAAAACCGATGTGCGCAACCATCGTTCACAACAGGCCATCGCGCGTCTCGGCGCTCGCTACGAGGGGGTGCTGCGCCGCAACTTCCGTCGCGCCGACGGCACCGTTCGCGACAGCGTGCTGTTCTCGATCATCGCCGAAGACTGGCCCGCGACCCGAACCCGGCTGACCGATCGGCTCGACCGGGCCGTGCGAACCGGCACCGGGGCACCGTAGGCCGATATCGCGGGTGATCCGGTCGGCGCGGCGATGATCAGGCGACCGGACCGCGGCGTTCGAGCAGGACGGTGTCGCGCCATTCGCCGTCGAGGCGGGCGATGCGCTCGCGCACGCCGATGGTGCGGAAGCCCGCGGCGTGATGCAGGGCGATACTCGCGCGGTTCTCGGGGAAGATCGAGTTCTGTAGCGTCCACAGGCCCGCCTCGTCGGCGGTGCACACCTGGGTGCGCAGCAGCGCCTTGCCGACACCGCGACCCCGCATGCCCGCGGCCACGTAGACCGAGGTCTCGGCGACGCCTCGGTAGCAGTCACGGCGGGAGACGGGGGCCAGCGCCGCCCAGCCCACGACCGCGCCGTCGATCTCGGCGACCCAGCGATGCCCGGGCAGCCAGGTGGCATCGAGGTCCGCGCGCTCCGGCACCTCGGTGTCGAACGTGGCGTTGCGCGTGGCGATCCCCTCACCGTAGATGCGGAGCACGGCATCCCAGTCGGCATCGGTCATGGCGCGGACGGTGACATCGTCGGGGATGTCCTGGGGGCAGCACGGTTGCGCCGGCAGCACACCCATGACGGCGTCGGCGGCGTGCGGCAGACCGGTACAGCAGGCGGGGTTGACGGTGACCACGGTGCTGGTGCGTTCCTTGTGCACCAGCACGAAGCCCACATCGGCGAGTTTGCGGACGTGGTGGGAGACGGTCGGCTGGCCGATGCCGAGGGCCTCGGCGATCTCCCCCACCGTGATCCCGGCCGGTCGACCGGCGACGTGATGCAGCAGACGCACCCGCGTCGGATCGGCCAGGCAGGCGAACCAGCTCGCGTAGGTGGTCGCGTCGGCGACCGGCAGCGTGTCCACGCGGTATTCGGTCCGCACGACCGGCATATCCAGCGACGTCATGCCTCCACTATATCGATGCACATCAATGGTTGCCTTAATCGACAGCGGTCGATAGAGTTCGAGGAGCTGAATCGATAGCCATCGATGAAAGGAACCCCAATGAACGAGTTGCCAGTGGTCGTGGTGGGAGCGGGGCCGATCGGCCTGGCGGCGGCGGCCGAACTGCGGGAACGCGGACTACACCCGCTGGTGTTCGAGCGTGGCCGGAGCGCGGGCGCGGCGGTCTCGGAGTGGAATCATGTGCGACTCTTCTCCCGATGGGGCGAGTTGATCGCCCCCGCGGCGCGGCGGCTGCTGGAAACCACCGACTGGACCGCGCCGGATCCGGATGCGTACCCGACCGGACAGGATTGGGCACGCGACTACCTCGTTCCGCTGGTGGATGCCCTGGGCGACACGGTGGTTCGACTCGGCGTCGAGGTGGTCGGGGTGACGCGGCGCGGACGCGACCGGGTGGTGGACGCGGGACGCGACACCGAACCGCTGGTCGTGCGTCTCCGCACCGCCGACGGCGGGCAGGAGCGGGTCACCGCGCGTGCGGTCATCGACGCCTCGGGCACCTGGACCGCACCGAATCCGCTGGGCGGCGACGGCATGCCCGCCCTCGGGGAAGCGGCTGCGGCCGAAGCGATCTCCTATCGCGTGCCCGATCTGAACGATCCCCGTGAACGCGCCCGCCACGCCGGTGCGCACACCGTCATCGCGGGCAGCGGCCATTCGGCGCTCACCGCGATCGTGGCACTGTCGGAACTCGCGAAGGAAGCCCCCGGCACCCGCCTGACCTGGGTGTTGCGCCGCGGCGAGGTCGGGGACACCTTCGGCGGCGGCGCGGCCGATCAACTGCCCGCCCGCGGGGCGCTCGGCCTGCGCGCCAAGGCCGCCGTCGACGCCGGACTGCTCCGACTCGTCACCGGATTCCGCACGGCGGCAGTGGAATCCGACGGCGAGCAGATCGCACTCACGGCCGAGTCCGGCACCCGCATCGACGCGGTCGACCGGGTGGTGACCTTGACAGGATTCCGACCGGAACTGTCGTGGCTGTCGGAGATCCGCCTCGGACTGGACCCGGTGCTCCAGGCTCCGGTGCGACTCGCACCCCTCATCGACCCGAACGTGCATTCCTGCGGCACGGTGTACCCGCACGGTGCGGCCGAACTGTCGCACCCGGAGCCCGGGTTCTACCTGGCGGGTATGAAGAGCTACGGCCGCGCCCCGACCTTCTTGGCCCTCACCGGATACGAGCAGGTCCGCAGCATCGCCGCCGAACTCGCCGGAGACCACGAGTCGGCCGCCCGCGTCGAGCTCACCCTGCCCGAGACGGGCGTCTGCGGCGGTGCGGGCGTCGCCGACGAACCCGAGACCGGCGGCTGCTGCGGGTCCCCCGCCGCACAGTTGATCACCCTGGGATCGAGCGCCACGTCCTGATCCATGACCTCGACATCGCACGGCTCCCCGGGGCGTGGTGATCGGGCGACGGCTACACCCGACACCGCGCCCCGGGCGACCTCACCCACGCCGGGCTGCGCCGCGTCCTGGCCGTCCTGTGCCTGACCGAGATCACCAGCTGGGGCGTCCTGTACTACGCGTTCCCGGTGCTCGCCGTATCGATTCGCGGGTACCGCCCCCCCGGGGGGGCGAAGGTGCGTCTCACCATCAGGTGGGCACACCCTTACGGCAGCGAGCCGCCGGGCCGGGTTGCTGCCGGGTCGGCCGCCGTTCGTCCGCGGTCACCACGGAATTACCGCCGATGTGTTTGGCGCGGTACATCGCGGAGTCGGAGCGGCGCAGCAGACTTCGGTACACGTCCGCGCCATCGTGGGTGTCGGGGTCCGTACGGTCCAGGACCGCCACTCCGACACTGGCGGTGATGGAGGTCGGCGGACACGGAATTGTTCCGACGGCGGCGCGGAGCCGCTCGCCGACGGCCATCGCGGATTCGCGCAGGTACCCGACGACCACGAATTCCTCGCCCCCGGTCCGGGCGATGAGGGCCTCCGGATCGGCCGCACGGCACAGACACTCGGCCGTCCGCACCAGCACGTCGTCGCCGACGTGATGTCCGAAGGCGTCGTTGACCGCCTTGAACCGATCCAGATCGATGGTGGCGACGTAGACGTCGCGCTGGTGACCACGATCGAGGTAAGCGGGCAGAAAGCAATCCAGGCCACGGCGATTCAACACCCGCGTCAGCGGGTCGGAGAGCGCGTCCATCCGCAGCAGCCAATGGCTGAACTGCACGAACGGCAACATCACGCCGATCACCACGAACATGACCAGTACCAGGGAGATCCCCACCGCCGCGGCGAACATCCGGACCGCCAGGATGACGCTGGCCAGCAGCGACAAACCGATGTGCACGGCCAGCACCCGCGGACTGTGGAACACGGTCACATACGCGCCCATCGCCACCAGCAGCACGAGCCCCAGCACCCCGATCACCGGATCGTGCACCACCGCACTGTTGGCGATCGCGTCGGCGTCGAAGAACAGGATCCAGGCCAGCGACTCGAGTTCACGCGGCCACGACAGGAACCACCACCGGCAGGTCCACACCCCCGCCACCACCGCTTCCAGGACGCCCTGGAGAATTCCGGCCCGCCCGGCCTGCTCGTGTTGCGCCACCATTGCCGCCAGGGCGATCACCAGCATCACGATGCCACCGGAACCCAGCAGGATCTGGAACCGCCGCAAAGCCGCATGGGATTCGAACGCCCTGACCAAGCCGCGATAGTCGACTCGGTCTCGCCCGAAGGCCCGGAAAGTGGAACGGCTAGCGGTCATCGAGCGCCTCACGTCATCGCGAGCTCGAACAGTTGCTTCGGAATTGCCGGAACCGATGATACCGATCCACCGGTCGATACGTAGCCCCCGGCGCACGCACAGCTGTCCACACGGCGCACCACCCGCATCCATCGCTCGCGGCCCGCGGACCCCGATCTCGCCTTCTGTGGGGCGTTGCTTCGGAGTATGCTCCCCAAAAAATGAAACAGCGTTTCCCTGAAAGAAACAGACTGATATGCGCATCTGGCTGACGGCCGTCCTGTCCCTGCTCCTGCTGACCGCCGCGCCCGCGCGCGCCGATGCTCCGACCGCGGACGGCGTCACGCGGGAACCGACCCGAGTCGGCGGCGACACCGCCACCGTGTGGTATCCGTCCCGAACCGAGCATCGGCTGCCGATCGCCCTGATGCTGCCCGGCGCCAATGTGCGCGGCGAGTACTACTCCCGATTCGCCACGGCGTTGGCCGGTTACGGCTTCGTGGTGGTGATTCCGGAACGCTATCCGCTACCGGGATACAGTCTGCCGAGCGAACATTCGGTCACCGAGGTGGTGGCGCGGGCGCGGGCCGCCGATCCGGCCTCGGCGGTCGGCGCGGTCGTCGATCCCGAAACGCTGCTGCTGGCCGGACACTCCTACGGTGGGGCCGCGGCCGTGTACGCGGCGGCCGACCGCTGCCAACCACCGTTCTGCTTCGGAGTGTCCTACCGGCGTCCGGCACAGCTGAAAGCCGTTGTGGGCCACGGGACCAACACCACCATCGGATCGACCGTCGACGCGGTGGACGTGCACGGTATCCCGGTGCTGTACATCAACGGCACCGAGGACGGTGTCAGCGAACTCGCCGAGGCCCGAGACAGCTTCGCCAGCCTGACCGGCGCTCCGGCAGCCCAACTCGTGGAACTGCTCGGCGCGAATCACTTCGGCCTGACCGATCGGGACAATCCCCCCGGAGCCGCACCGGACCCGCAGCGCGGGTCCGCGCCCCGTGCGGACACCATCGCGGCGGCCGCCCGGTGGACCGCCATGTGGTTCCACGCACACCTCGGCAACGCCGCGGCCGCCGCGTACGTCACCCACATCGGACCCCGTACCGACACCGCCGTGCGGGTCGCATCCCGGTGAACACCGCCCCGCCGCGCATGAGAACGGCCCGAAAGGACAGAGTATGACCGTGGTCGACTATCCGGTGTCATTGGCCGTCGAGGACTTCGTACCGGTGTTGCTCACCACCGCCGGCGTACTGCTGCTCGGCCACCGCGGACGGCATTCCGGCACACCGCCACTCCCCCACCGCGCCCACGTCATCGCGGCGGCGGCGCTGATCGGCACGGCGGGATTCGCGAAGGCCAGCGCCAAACTCGTTGCCGCACTTGATGGCCCGGACCTGCCATGGCTGAGCAGCCTGCTCTTTCCCCTACTCACCCTCGGATTCGGTTGGCTGTGCCTACAATTGGGACGCGAGTCCAGCGAGATGCCACCACGCTGGCTGATGCTGCTGGTACCGGGTCTGACAATCTGCTGCGGCATCGGCGCACTGCTCGCGCGCGACCCCCTGCCAATGCTGGTGAGCACCACCGTATTCGCCACCATCGTCGGCGTAAATCTGATCACCCGGGCACGGGCGCGGGGCGACACCGCCGCCGCAGCCCTCTTCGGCACCCAACTACTCGGATTCTTCATACTGGGACCCCTGGCCGCCCGCCCGGACCAGACGGTGACCCTGCAATGGATCGAGCAACTCAGCAATACCGCGGCCCAGGCCGCGTTCCTGATCGCATGCTGGCGCCTGACGACCCACCCGGCGGCCGAGCCAGCCGATCACGAGGCCGTGACGCGGTGAGCAGCGCCACCGCCGCCATATCGCGGCCGATCCCGGAATCAACGGCGCGACAGTCGATTACGTAGCCCACTGCGATCAGAGCTGTCGCGGGGCACAAGCGGGCCGTTCGGCCGTGCCGGTCCGCTCAGGTGTCGAAAAATGTCGCGCATCAGTGATCTCCGAGTTGGATCGAGTAGATCGATCGGGTGACTGTGGCAACTTCGACCTGAACCGAATCCCCTCGAATTCGTCTCGAAAGGCCCTGGTTTCCGTCATACGCTATGACCCCGAGGTTCGGGAGACTGGGGGTTGCGGTTGGACGCCGACGACGAGCACAGCTATGGCGGATATCGCGTCGAACGCACACTGGGTCGCGGCGGAATGGGGACCGTCTTCCTGGCGCAACATCCACGCTTGCCGCGCAAGGACGCGTTGAAGGTGCTGTTGGATCGGTATCGCGAGGATGAGGGGTTTCGGGCACGGTTCCTCCGCGAAGCCGAAACAGCGGCCCGGCTGCAACATCCGAATCTGGTGGCGGTTCGCGATCGCGGTGAGCAGGACGGGCGGCTATGGATCGCCATGCAGTATGTCGCCGGGATCGACGCCGCGGAACTCGTCAGGCGTGGTCCCGTGGAACCCGGCCGTGCGGTGTGGATACTCACCGAAGCAGCACACGGCCTCGATGAGGTCCATCGCGCCGGACTACTGCATGGAGACGTGAAACCGGCCAATATCCTGATCGCGGCGCCTACCGACGGGCCCGAGCGAGTCCTGGTCACGGACTTCGGAATCGCGCGGCCTGCCAATGATTCGGCCACTCCCGACAGTTCGGGCGGATTCGCCGCGACTGTGTCGTACGCGGCGCCGGAGCAGATCAATGGCGAACCGGTGGATCGCCGCACCGATGTGTACGCGTTGGGGTGCACGCTCTACCAGTTGCTGACCGGCAGCGTGCCCTTCCCGCGAGACAGTCCGGCGGCGGTCATGTACGCCCACCTCAACGATCCCCCGCCGAAGCCATCAGCCGCGAACCCCTCGGTCCCTGCCGCGCTCGACGCGGTGATCGCGACCGCACTGGCCAAGGATCCAGCCGAACGCTTCGCGACCAGCGGCGCGCTCGCGACGGCGGCGCAGCAGGCGTTGCACGGTGCGACCGGCGGCGGGGCCGCCCGATCGATCCGCCGCCGCGCACTGATCGCGGCCACGGCGATGATCATCGCCGTGGCGGCGGTTTCATTCACCGTGTTCGGTTCCGACGACGCGAGCACCACCGCCGGGACGCGCATCCCCAATACCACCAGCGTCGACCCCGCCAATTGGGGCGAGTACGCCTTCATCGCGCAGGCGTTCCCCGCGCTCCTGCCGCCCGCACCGGGCGCGGTCGGTTATCAGCAGACGACCAATTGCGTTCCCGCCGAGTTCCGAAACGTGGGCACGATAGTGTCTCTGGACCGGAAGCCGCGCGTGGGAGTCCTGCTGTGCCAGGGCGACCGGGACCCGGTCTACATACTCGAGGCGACATGCAATGCCGACAGATCGGCGGTGCTGCCCAATCGCTCTCTCATCGATCAACTGGAAGGTGACGAATCGTGGAGCCGCTCGACCGGCTCCGGTCATCTGTTCTGGGGTACGACTTACTACCATGCGAACCCCTATTCCGCGATCCTCTCGGACCGGAACTTGGGCATTCTCGAGGTCTACTTCGAGGATTCCAGTCGGAACCACTGCTATCTCACCGTCACGGGCGCATCGGACGGCGTCTCGATCCGTGACCGGTGGTGGCCGCAGGCGCCGCTGTGAACACCGGCCGAAAGAACCAGCGAATGAACTCCCGATTCCGCCGAATACGCACGGCTCCAGCGATCCTGATGGCCACACTGACATGCGCCACCGCATGCACGGTCGCGGGTGAACCGGTCGCGCAGTATGCCGACCCGTCGAGTCTCGATACCGGCGCGTACAGCGTCGAATCGCTCGAGCAGCCGCAGCCGGGCATCGAACGCCACGGCCGGGTGCTCGAATCGGTCCGCCTCGCCGAGACGATGATCGGTCCGACCGAGGCCGACGGTGCATTGACCGAACTGCTGGGCCCGGTCGGCCTGTTCCTGATGCCCACGCCGGCCACCGCCGCGACGCTGCTGGCGGAGCCGGTCCGCGCGGTACTGGAACGGCACGGGATGATCACCGGAGCCGCGGTCGGCGGCGCCGACCGCGCGGTGCCGAAACGCCCTACGACCGGCTCGTTCCGAGGGCTGACCGTCATGGTTTTCCGCTTTCCCGATACCGCGTCCGCGCAGGCTGCCGCAGAACAGATCGATTCCGTCGACGCTGCGGTGAGCACCGACAACGTGCCCGTCTCGATCGCGGATCACCCTGCGGCACATGCTCATTGGCGACCCGGTGTGCCGACATTGGCGGCGACGATCGCCGCCGAGGCGTACGTGATCAGCGTGCTGGCCGCCCACACCGAGACCGATCTGGGCGCACTCACGACGCTGGCGCGCAATGCCTTCGACGCACAGATCCAACGGCTGCGCGACTTCGCGCCGACCCCGGTCGACCAGCTGACCACCCTGCCGCTGGATCGGGACGGCATGCTGGCTCGCATGGTGCCCCTCGCCCCGGGGCGATGGCCGTACCCGGAGGTCATCACCTTCGCCGGGCAAGTGGTCGCGGGCTGGGATTCCTCCCTGTACGCGACCGGTATCGTCCTCGGCCCGCGAGCGCTGCAGCTCTGGAGCGGCCGCCCCCAGGAAGGCCGCGTGCCGGCCGAAGCACACGCCGTCAACAACCTCGGTGCGCTGTACCGTTATCCGACCGCCGCGAGCGCACGAGCGGCCTTCGAACGGTTGCGAGGCAAGGACGCCGAGCATGATCTCCGACCGATAGCCGGACCCGCCGGCATCAGCGAGGAGGACATGCACTGCACCGAAGAGAATCAACCGGGCCATCTGGCTTTGACCAGGTACCTCTGCGTTGTCCGGTACGGCCGCTACGTGGCCGCCGTGTTCACCCGTGACCTGACGAATCTGCGCCAGAAGGCGGCCGCGCAGTACGGCCTGCTCGTCAATGGTGGACCCTGATGTCCGACAGCCTCACTCCCGGAACGCTTTTCGCGGGCTACCGAATCGAGCGCCAACTGGGCGCGGGCGGCATGGGAACGGTGTACCTGGCCCGGCATCCCCGGTTGCCGCGCATGGACGCGCTCAAGGTGCTGCCACCAGCCTTGGGAGCCGATCCGGAGTTCCGGGCACGGTTCCTGCGGGAAGCCGATGTGGCGGCTCGCCTCGATCACGCGAATATCGTCGCGGTGCACGACCGCGGGGTCGAGCGCGGAAGTCTCTGGATCTCCATGCAATTCGTCGCCGGCTTGGATGGTGCCGAACTCATTCGCCGCCATCCCACCGGTGTGCCGCCGCAGTCGGCGCTGACCGTCCTCGGCGAGGTCGCGAAGGGGCTGGACGAGGCGCATCGCATCGGAATGCTGCACCGCGATGTGAAGCCCGCCAATATTCTGCTGCAACCGGTACCCGATGGACCCGACCGCGTACTGGTGGCGGATTTCGGAATCGCCAAGGCCGCAGGCGAATCCACGGCATTGACGCAAACCGGCGCGGTACTGGCGACCCTCGCCTATGCCGCGCCCGAACAGATCACCGCCGGTCTCGTCGATCATCGTGCCGATGTGTACGCCCTCGGCTGCACCTTCTTCGAGTTGCTCACCGGACGCAAACCCTTCCCGCGCGCCAATACCGCCGCGGTGATGCGGGCCCATATCCAGGATCCGCCGCCGCGTCCGAGCGAGGTGAATCCGGAACTGCCGCAGGCAATCGACACCGTGATAGCGCATGCGATGGCCAAACACCCCGGCGACCGCTATGACTCGTGCAGCGCTTTCGCGGCGGCCGCGGCGGCCGGGCTGGCAGGTGATCCCGATCCGGCCCGAACCAGCCGGAGACCCGATATCCGCACCGGGCACGCCACGGGCACGCCTTCGCCGCACGGACGCCGCCGCACCCGTGCCACCGGTGTCGGTGCACTCACCGCGGTCGCGGCTCTCATGGTCGCGGGTGTGGTTGTGTGGAAGCAGAATTCGTCGGAGCCATCGTCCACGCCTGGAACGTCGTCGACCGTGTCGGCCACCGGTCCGTCCTCACCCGCCGCAGCCGGAGACCCCGCGACCTGGGGGAACTACGGCTTCATCGCCAACGCCTTCCCCGGCCTCGTGCCCGCCACGCCGATAACGAGCGGCTATCAGGGCGTGCTGTGCCACGCCTTCGACGACGACCGCAACGAGGTCGACGTAAACGCTCAGCTCACCCGCACCGTGGAGATGTACTGTCAGGGGAACAACAATCCCGTTCGGACCCTGTCGTTGCGGTGTAACAGCAATCGGACGCCTATGCACATTCAGTCCTGGGCGGAGGGTGTGCACATTCTGGGTGATGAACGCTGGGAGCGTTCCTCGGGAACCGGACGAGTCGTCTGGAGCACCGGCATAGGCAATTTCGACACGATCGCCGACGGCGTCCTGCAGGTCGAATTCGACGATGCGGAGCGAAACTTCTGCGAGCTGTTGGTTCTCGGCGCGGCGGGCACCACCGGCACCGATCTCTACCAGGATTGGTGGCGAGATGCGCCGATCTAGTTCGGGCGAGCCGACACCCGGAACCATATTCGCCGGATACCTGATCGAACGGGTACTGGGCAGTGGCGGTATGGGAACGGTGTACGTGGCGCGGCATCCCCGGTTGCCACGCCATGACGCGCTGAAGGTGCTGTCCGCCGAGTACAGCGCGAGCGACGAATTCCGCGCGCGGTTCAATCGCGAGGCCGAACTCACCGCCCGGCTGGATCATCCGAATATCGTCACCGTGCACGATCGCGGTGTGGAACACGACCGGCTGTGGATCGCCATGCAGCTCGTCGACGGTACGGATGCGGCCGACCTCATCCGGCGCACGCCCGGCGGGCTCGCGCCGCAACGGATCCTGCACATCGTCCGTCAGGCCGCCAACGGTCTCGACACCGCTCATCGGGCCGGCCTGCTGCATCGCGACGTCAAACCGGCGAACATCCTCGTCGACTCGCGCCCCGGTCGACCGGATCGAGTCCTGCTGTCGGACTTCGGAATCGCGAAGGCCCTGAGCGGGGCGACCGAGCTGACCGAGGCGGGCTCGGTGCTGGCGACCCTGGCCTACGCGGCCCCCGAACAGCTGACGGTCTCGACCGTCGACCATCGCGCCGACGTGTACGCGCTCGGCTGCACCCTCTACGAACTGCTGACCGGATCGAAGCCGTTTCCACGGCCCAGTACGGGCGCGGTGCTGGCAGCTCACCTCTACGACCCGCCGCCGCGGCCCAGCGCGGTGACGCCCGACCTGCCACCCGCGATCGACGATGTGGTGGCCCGCGCCATGGCCAAGGATCCCCGCCATCGCTATCCCTCATGCGGTGCGCTCGCCGCGGCCGCCGAGGCCGCGTGGGGTGCGGCGACGGCACCCGATTCGGTGACGACGGCGCGAGAACGGCCATGGCGCAAACGGACCGCGGCCGTGACCGGGCTGTTGATCATCGTCGCTGTTCTGGTCACGGCTGGAGTGGTCGCGTGGATCGCACGCTCGGGAGACGCACCGAGCGCGGCAGCTCCCAGCTCGCAAGCCCCCACACCGGCCCCCGCCGGCAAGACCTGGGGGAATTTCGCGTACCTCGTGCAGGCCTTCCCCGACCTGTTGCCCGCCGACCCCGACGCGGCCGGGTATCAAGGGATCCGATGTACAGCAGTCGACGACGACCGCAGGCCGGTCGATGTGCACGCCACCGTCACCGGTCTGCACGTGCTGTCCTGCAACGGAAACAAAGATCCGGTCGCCGGGCTACTGCTGAAGTGCAACGCCGATCGTAGCCCCACGACCGAGCGGCGCATACAAGTCGGCACCGTCGTCACCGGCGAAGAGTCCTGGGAACGACCCAGTGGTGATGGCCAGGTGGTATGGGGCGATTTCGCCGATGGCCCCGGCGGGCCCAGCGGCACCCTCAGCGCCACCTTCGACGATGACGCCCGAAAAGCGTGCTGGCTCATGGTCTTCGGCGGCACCACCGGCCAAGACCTCTACGACCGCTGGTGGTCCTCCGCCCCGCTCTGATCCCTGCCGCTATGGAGATGCCCGCCCGGGGCATCTCCATGGAAACGAGCGAGTGTCGCAGTGTGGACGCAGCCGCGACCACGGCCGCCGCTCGAGTCGGAAACCGCCTCCGCTCAGGCCAGCTTCAAGCTCCGCCCGATGATCTCCGTGGTCCCGCCGTAGATGGACTGCACACGAGCGTCCATGTACGCCTTGGCGATCGGGTATTCGCGCATGTAGCCGTAACCACCGTGCAGTTGCAGGCACTTGGTGATGAGGTCGATCTGTTCCTCGGTGCTCCACCACTTGGCCTTGGCGGCGTCCTCGGGGGACAGCTTCTCCTGGTTGAGCAGCGCGATGCAGTGGTCGACGAAGACACGGACGGCGGTGGTCTTGGTGGCCAGTTCGGCGAGGACGAAGCGGGTGTTCTGCTGTGCGCCGATCGGTTTGCCGAACGCCTTGTGATCGCTGTCGTGCGCGGCCTTCAGTGCGGTGGGATCCATTGGCGACATCGGTGAACCCAGCAGCTGGAGAGCAGGTCCTGGGGCCGGGATCCGGTTCGTGCCGCCGCATGGCGCGCACAGTCGAAAATTGGGGCGTCGGATCCGAGGGCGATGCCGCTCACGCAGTGGCCGCCGGGGAGACCCGAGTGGTGAAGCTGCCGTGGAAGCCGGGGAAGAAGTGCCCGTCCAGCTGTGCGACGGCCACCGGCGGGGCTTCGATATCGGTGGCGTCGAGGATGATCAGGGAGTTGCGGTGCTCGCCGGAATTGTAGGCGACGGTGAGGATCCATCCCTCGTCCTCGTCGGCCTTGGCCGTGCGGGGCACGAACACCGGCTCGCCCGCGAATTCTCCGTCGGTGAAGATATGGCGGCGCTCGGCGCCGGTGTGGTGGTCGTATTTCACGATCGCGCCGTCGCGGTCGGGGTGGTGGGCGGCGAAGTAGCTGTAGCGGTGGGCGCGGCCGGTGCGCCGTTCGTCGTGCATCGGGAATTCCAGTGCGTCCAACTCGCCGATGTCCTCCCGATTCACCCTGCCGGACTTGGTGATTCGTACCCGCGCCGGACGCCCGAGGGCGGGCAGGCTATCGCGGAAGTCCTTCAACGCGGTGGTGAGGAAATCGAAGGAGTCGTAGCGCACGACGTCGAGGACGACGTCGTCACCGTCGTCGTAGGCGTTGTCGACATGTATGTAGACGAACGGATCGCATTCGATGACACGCTGTTTGCCGCCGTCTCGGGGCACGAGCACGATCCGCATCCCGCGTTCGGGGCGATAGTCCGCGGCGTCGCCGACGGTCCCGCGGCCCAGCATGGCGAGCGCGGCCGGTACGGGGTCGACGGTGATCGGGGCCAGCGCGAACACCAGATAGCGTTCGGTGATCGCGAAGTCGTGCTGGATGACGACGTCCTCGAGGCCGACCAGTCCGGCATCGTGCAGCCGCCCGGTGGAATCGACGCGGTAGCAGCGCAACCCGGCCGGAACCTTGTGTCCCAGTGCGAGATCCAAGCCGAAGTTGAACAGCTCACCGGTGACCGGATCGATCTTGGGGTGCGGGGAGAACCGCGTCAATCGCGGCAGCCTCCCCTCGAAATCACATGGACCGACAGTGCTGAGGTCATCGAGGTCCAACTCCCACGGCCGACCCACATCGCTGAGCGCAAGCAACCGCTGCGCGTGCGGCACCGCATGGGTATTGGCGCTGTCGGCCGGCATGCGACCGATATTGGCGAACGCACCCGATGACTGGTTGTAGAGACCGCGCACGCGCGCACCTCGGCCGCGTTGTTCGGCAAGGTATTTCGGAGTGCGCACGTACCGGGACCGGAACCGCACCGCACCGTCGTCGATGACGAACTTCGACACCAGGCCGTCGCCGTCGAAGGGATGCCCGGCGCGGAACCCGCCGGACTCCCACCGCGCCGGACCGTTGCGGTACAGCGTGCCTCGCAACTCCGCCGGAATCGCACCGCTGACTCGCAGCGTGACCTCCTGCGGCACCTCGTGTGCGGGTTCCCACACGCGGGTCATCGCAGCACTTCGGGCATCGGCGACCGAAGACATCAGCACTCCTTCACACCAGAACGGGCTCCGCCGGACGTGAGGGCTCACACCCGGTTGTGAGATGTTTATAGTAGAAGTTTCTCACCATCTCAGATCTGCGGTCAAGAGAACTCCGCTCGCGACCGGGCGAGCCCGCACCTGGGTGACGACGTGGTGATCCTCGAACCGATCGCTGATTCACCAGGTCGGCGTCGCCCAGCTGCGCACGGCTGAGGGCTCGGCTCGAACCAGGCGGCGGAAGCTCAGCGGCTTGCCGACCACACGTGTCGCATCCACACCCGCGGGATCCGGTTGCCGAAACTGAACGCGCCGATGATCGTCGCGGAGTCCGCGGGCGCGGTCGGCACCGCCCACAGAGCCGGCGGCGAGTACTCGACCGCCGCGGATGGAGCTGCGGCGACGACCGCGATCTGGAGGAACAGCGAACCGAACGCGGCGACCGCCAGGGCTGCCGTCGCGCGTCTGACCACCATGTGGGCAGACCCTGCGGCAGCCGAGTCGCCGGATCCGCCTCGCGGGAGTTCGACGGCTGCCGGGTCAGCGGTCGGCGGGGGGCACGAGTTGGATGCCGGTGACGATTTCGGGTTCGATGGCGATCAAGCGATCGTGGGAGCCGGGCAACCACGGGAGGAGCAGGCCACGATAGTGAGCGATCCGATCAGGGTCGGTGAGCTCCTCGGCGGTGCCGGTCACGATGACGCACCAGCCGCGGTGGGTGACGGAGTCGATGATGTCGGCCTCGTAGGCGACGACCTGGCGATCCGCGACAAGTGTGGTTCCAGGGTTGGCGTGGATGATGATGCGATTGTCGGCGACGACGTGGTTGACCGGGCGGATCGTGGGCAGTGCATAGCGGGAGAACACGATCCGCCCGAAGTCGGCGTCGGCGAGCAACCGCAGCGACTGTTCGGGCGAGAGTTCCCGGACGGGCACCGGCACGGCAGCCGTCGGGACCGGTCGGGTCGGATCGCGGGGGGTCGACGTGTGCATATCGGATCCGGTCATTCGGTCTCCACCTGTTGACAGTAGTGATCGCGCGTGGTGATCGCGAAACTGTTGTGCGCCTGCATGACCGGGGTTCAGGAGGTGGTACGAAGCACTGGCGAGCCACACCCGCGCGTGGTATTCATAGTAATGCTGCCCCGGTGCGAGGTGGGCAAAACCTGTTGGTTGACGGCGTCCGCGTTTCGATGCTCTCCCACCGGTTCCAGCGTGGGGATCGGTTGCGATGCCGGGGCGACCCGGCCATCTTCAGGTAGCTGCGGCCATCGGCCCGGCGAGGCCGTGGAGCGTGCGCGAGGCCGCACGGTATCGGCGAGGAATGGTCGCTGATGGTCGAGGATCGGTCTCCGGCCGAAGAATTGGCGGTCGGATTGTCGGAGTTGACCGCGCTACTGCTGTCGACCTCCGATATCGAGGACGCACTGCGGGATATCGCCGATATCGCCTCGCGTATGCTACCGGGTCACCCTTTGGCCGGTGTCACCCTCGAACGTGACGGGCAGGCGATGACCGTCGCCTCCACCGGCGCACACGCCGAATTACTCGACGAGGTGCAATACAGCAACGGGCTGGGTCCATGCCTGGAAGCCATCAAGACCGCCGCCACGGTGTCCGTGCCCGATACCGTCTCCGAAAACCGGTGGGGTGACTACGCGACGCGGATGCTCGCGCACGGGGTGCGGTCCATTCACTCCGAACCGCTCATCGCCGATGGGCGCGCGATCGGGGCCCTGAACCTGTACTCGCCGAAGCCGAACGGGTTCGATGCCATGGCACAGCGAGCGATCGCATTGACCGGCGCGCACACGGGGGTGCTGCTGTCCACGGCCCTGGAATCTGCGCGTCAAGTCGAATTGACCGATCAACTGCGAGCCGCGCTGGCATCGCGGTCGATAATCGACCAGGCGTTGGGAATCGTGATGGGGCAGCGGCGCTGCGACCGCACCGCCGCGTTCGCGATCCTGCGCAGCGCCTCCCAGCAGCGCAATATCAAACTCGCGGCGCTGGCGAGTGAGATCATCCGCTCGGTTACCGGCACCGAACCCGCCCCACTACATTTCAACCCGTCGACCCCGCGCCGCCGCGACAACGCCCAACCTCGTCATCGCGACGGTCACCTGGGCACGGACGGCGTACAGTAATCAATGACTCCTCGAGTCCCGTAGAGCGGCTCGCGGTCCCAGCCAACGACCGGAGCCGTCATGGTTGATGCTGCTTTCTCGGCGCATACCGCCGTCCCGAACGAGTCAGTCGTCCCCCTTGCCACGACGCTTCCCGTCGATTCCGTCTTGCAGGAGCGGGTGACGGTGTGCTGCGACCGGCTGGTGCGGCACCTGTTCGACGCCGGATTGCGGCTGCACACACTGCGGACGCTGCTCGAGCGTGACGACGCGACCGACAGCCTCGCCGGTCGTAGCGCCGTAGACGAGGTCCTCGACGATCTGGATCGGGTCATCCGCGACGCCGGGTTGACCATGCTCGCCGTGATCGGCGACCACGATCCCACCGGGCTGGGTAACGGGCGCGGCCCCACGCCGGCTCGACGACGCCGCCGCTGACGGTCCCCGCACCTCGCATGGCCACCGCCGTACCGGTCCGCGGTGATTGCGCACGCGCCCGCCTCCGAGTCCTCGCCCTCGAGCGCAGCGTCTGATGGCACACAGGACCGATGCCCTGGGGCGGTGTCCTGAATTCGATAGAATGGCAAGCGTTTTCGAAGGGAAGCGCTCATTCCGGACAGTCGATTTCCCCGACTATGGACTGGCAGCGGGGCTGTCTGAGATCTCAACGCTCGTCTTGTCGGCCGGAAATGTCGAGGAGTCGCTGAGCGCTGTGGTCGAGGTCATCGCCCGAATGCTGCCTGACCGACCCGCGATCGGACTCGTGTGGTGGGACGACAACCAGGTACTCCGGTTGCCGCCACCTCCGGATCACCGCCACCTCCGGATCACCGCCGCGGCCGGTCCGGGGAGCACGCGAGCCGCATCGGCAACGGGCCACGCATACCGTCGGGACCCGCCGCAATCCTGCCGGGGGACTGCCCGACCACTGATTCGGTACGGCTGTCGATGCCGGATACCGAATCGGTCTGCGGCTCACGATCCTGCGCACGGTCTCTCAGCACCGTAATACGAAGATAGCCGCACTGGCCGCCGAGATCGTCACCCACGTCAGCGGATCAGCGCCGCAGCCAACGCATTTCGACGATCCTAGCGGCTGAGGTCGACGAGGCTCCAGCGAACGAACACGGGCCGGGCGTCGGTTCGACGGCGGCTCACAACTCAGGCAGGCAATGACCGATCACCACCCCAGCCGGCCACTGTGCGCACCGACCGGCCGGTAGCGGAAGCGTGTAGACGCAGCCGGACCATGGCCTCGGCCATGTCTATCCGCCGGGTGGCGGCGATGATCCCGGTTCACCGACCCGAATCCGACACTGCCGAGATGCAGTGGAAACGCCGCCACCGCACCTATTCCGGTCGCGGTCGCGGTCGAACGACGGCCAGCGCTTCACCCCGTAGCCGCATCCGAGTACACCGGTTCGCCGCGGAAAAAGGCGTCCAGACCTGGCCCCTCCCCCACGTCGAACTGAATGTCTTCCAACTCGGCGGCCCAGGCATCACTGGATCCGAACAGCTCCACGCTGTCTCGATTCAGCCGTAACGGAACCGAGACGGCGTCGACTCCGTCGAGGCAGGCCACAGCGCCGCGCAGATGCGATCTCCCCAGTCCGCGCGGGGTTCCCACTCGTCGATGGCGACCGAAATCGCACGCAGCCGTACCCAATGACTCTCGATCACAGGATGCTCCGATCCCTGGTGAGCGGTGCGCTCGGCAGAGGGATCGATCAAAACCCCGGTGGCGTCCGCCCGGGACGCCCGCAAAGCGAGTCCGTACCGCGTCCGTCGGGAACGCGACGACAACATCTCGATCGGTACATGACCCGAAACCCGCTGTGCCAACGGCTTCCGCATCGAGACGCGTGGGCCGAACCGGCTCCGCAGGAACCGCAGCAACTCGACCGATCGGATGGGGCACCGGATACTCCGGTACCCCCTATTGCGCCACCGCAGCGTCCACCCACTGTTGAGTCAGCGCGAAATCCCTTTCGGCAGCGCGCATCCCGCGCTCAGGCCAGCTTCAAGCTCCGCCCGATGATCTCCTTCATGATCTCGGGCGGGTTCGGGGCCGCCTGAGCAGAGGCGGTTTCTTGGCTTCTACCTGCATGAATATCGTCTCGACAAGTCCCAACACTTCCCGCTGATGCCCGACAATTCCACATACGCGACGGGATGAAGACGGGACGAGACCTATACCGATACGGGGTATGTCACAACGCGGCCTTGAGACCGGTACATACCTCATCGATGTTGCGCAGGAGCCACCGAAGCGGTCGTTCTCAACTTGACCGAACCGTGGCAAACCTTCAACGACCCATGGCACTTCGCAGAACGACCATGTGCGATACGCGCGATCTCATACTCAGAGCATGGCCGACGACAGTGACGCCCGTCCGGACGAGCGAGACCCTGATCCGGAAGAGCTTGCCGAGCTGTGGACGCGCGTCGACGCCACGAAGGCGGACACCCCGGAGTGGGTCTGGCCAGAGATCGAATTCAGGCCATTGCCACCCCGCCCTCCTGCCACTCGGCGGACGAAGCGCCAACGTTCGTTCTCCGGCAGTTGAGAGGCGACCTCGAATCCGGCGCTGAGCCAGCTGCGTGCGTAGGCGTGGCGGGGGTTGGTCCACCATTCGCATCGGAAAGCGGGAGCGTCGCGATCGATGAGTGCGAGCAACTCTGCCAACGACAAGAACGCCTCGTTGACTGTCAATCCGCGGAATCAGTCGTGCAGGCGCAGATACGGCTGCGGTGGCGGAATCGGATTCGGTGGAACACTCCGACGGCTACACCGAGACCTGGTCCGATCACGGCCCACAGCCAAGATTGAGCGAAATCTGGCACCGCGTTAGTCGATCAATCTAAGGTCAGCGGGGATGGTTGCAGACTCCGAGCCAGGAACCGATGCCGCTAAATGCACCCGCCGCCGATTTCTCGGCCAAACCTCGAGCGGAGATAGGACCAGCGACGACAACAACCGCTGGGGCGGTAGAGGTGTCGAGGTACCTTGTCCGACAGCACCCGCCGCGCGCTGAGTCCACCGGCGTGTCGCACTGACGAACCGCCGACGAAGTTTTCACCTCAGCAATCATTCAGCAATCCTCCATCGATTGCTGGGCATGTCTCCGTCCGCCGCGGTTCTTGCCTGCGGATCCAGACTCGGAAGCACCCTGCCCAGTCACTGTTGTGGGAGTTCCTCATATCGACCGGATTCAGGGTCGAATGTCATTGGCTGCCAACGCCCCGTTTCGGCGGCGAACAGCGCGCCCAACGCCAGTGATATTGAGACGGGTCCGCTGAGGAATACGGTATGACGTCCGGTCCTGGCCGACGGGGGCAAGGTAGCGGCACGCCACTCCTGGACCACCTGCGCCACGACATCGCCGAACTTTCCGGGAGATTCGTCGAGAACCAGCCCGGAGCTCTGAAGCACAAGCAGGGTGCCGATGCCGCGGTCTCGGCACGTGGCCTTGACGGCTTCGACAAATCCGTCCCCCCGTCCTTGCAGGTCCAGCGCCAGGGCGGCAGTTGCCGGATCCCCCTCGGGCAGGGTGGTGACGGGATGAACGGTCAGCGGCGAGCGGCGGCGTTGAACAGCCCGCAGGGAGGTAGCTTCGAAATAGACTCGGTCGCCGTTTCCCTGGTGCACCTGGTACACCCGGATGTCGCGTGCGTGTGTGTGGCCTAGGCGCATCCCGAACCAGAAGGCAGCGTGCAGCGGCATCGTGGGAATCAGATTGAATCTCGTGGCATCCGGGGTGAGCCTTTCGGCCAGGGACATGGCGGTAAGGGTCTCGTCGGCGAGCTCAGTGATCACGGCCTTGGTGGGTCGCTCGCCCTCCGAAGTTGGTACCTCAGCCTTCAGCGTGACGCTGCACGTTGCCTGCGCGAAGTTCTCGGCCTGCTGCGTCAGTTGTAACGCACGGGCCATACCACGACGGGCATCAGGTGCGGTGACCACAATCGCGACTCGTGCGTTGCGGCGGGTTCGCCGCCGCAGAAACCACGCCACGCCAAGCAGTACGAGCCCTGCGACCAGACCTGCAATCAGCCAAACGCGTCCTGCGGATTCCTTGGTAGCGAAGGACTTCGCGACCTCCAGCCCCCATCCCCCGACAACCAGCAACCCGATCGTGTGCAGCACTGCCCCGTCGCGAACAGCCTGCCAGCCCCGGCTGGTTTGGGGTGTCGCTGTTCCGACGACGACAACTCGTGGCTGGCGCGGATTCGGTTGGGTCACTTCTATGGTTCTCCCGGTGTCGGCGATTACTAGTCGGTCGCGGCATGCCGCTCAATGGGGAGCGGACGGTAGGTGAGGCCAACGCAAGCCCACGCCGCGAGGTCCCAGCGGACAGGATTCTGGTGGGAAGGAGCGCTGATGATGGCGATGAACTCGGCGCCGAATCTGAGATCGGGATCGGTCAGCATCGCATCGTAGGTAGCCAGGTCACGAATGCTAGGAACAGGAGCGTGACCGGGGTGGGTGTGCCATTCGCCCACCCATACGACACCGTAACGGTGAAAACAGTGTTCAGCGTAGCTGCGAGTATGCTCTAGATCGCGCAGAAAGAAGTCCTGCCGCCGGACGGCGTTGATGCCCGGTGTACCCGCGAACCGGATGCGTACGCTGCCATCGTTGCCATAGTCACCGAGCAGGATCCCGCCGGTTTCGTTGCCATCCCACATCGATGCCTGCGCCTCCCGGCTGATCGTGCGCGCGGCACCATAGCTCAGCCTCACGGTGGCGACACGTTCGTCAGCGCTCATCCGTGCCCACACGTCGGGCAGCCTGGTCGTGGTGCCGACGCCGACAGCCAACGGATTTCACTACACCGCCGCAGATCGTAGGGTGCCGGCCAGGATGGCGAGGGACGCAGGGCAACAACGAATTCTTCACCCGGCAAACGCTGGTCGGACTCCCCTTCGGCTTCGAGCAGCGTCGCGACAAGCTGCAGGTCACTGCCGACGGCGGTCATCGGGCGGTGCGTCGTTGCTTCACCATAGGGGCGGTGGAGACCCGGCTCCGGGTCGAACGCACCCTGCTCCTGGAGAGCCTCGCGGCGGCAGGTAAGGCATCCGTGCGTGGGCCAGGGACGAAGGCGAATGACCTCCCCGAACGCGCCGTCCTCGAGCACGCACGCAAGCACCGCGTCGACACGCGCGCGGCGGGCAAGGTGACTGACGACCCGGCGAGGTTCGATTCCGTCGGTCGCACAGAGAACCAGGTCCGCCCGTTCCAACACCTGACGGGCACGGTTAGCTTCGGCGACCACGTCAAAGGGAAGAGGCCGCACAGCAGTGTGCGGATTCGACTCGCGCAGCTCGAGCGCCAACGCGTCGACTTTGCGCTTCCCGACGTACTTGGCCGAGGATGTGTGGCGAATCAGGTTGTGCGGCAGGAGCCGATCCGGATCGATGAGATCGAGTACGCCCACACCACAGCGGACCAGAGCGTGAACCGCAGCCGATCCGATGCTGCCGACGCCCACCACAGCGACTCGCTTGCGTTGCAGCACCTCCACCGGCCAATGCCCCTGGAGTAGCTCGATACCGGTAGTCGCCGAGGCGATCTCGGCCCGCACCGGTAACACGATGTCCGACTGCACCTGCCAGGCGACGATCGACGGCACGCCTACGTGTTCCGGTGAGATATCCGGCGCAAAGGTGATCGCGAGGTAGGCACCTTCACCTGGATGCTGGAAACGTGTCGGTATCCGATCACGAAATGCGTTGAGCTGAATGCCGATTCCCCGCATCGCCGCGTGGATCCACGCGATGTGCAACTCCTGGTCTACCTGGTACCAGAACCCGCTCGGGCGCGCGTCTGCCACTGACAGGAAATGGGTGCCACCCCATGCACTGACGGGGCGCCGGGACTCCTGGCCGTTCGAAATCGCGACCACAGCCGCGACACCGTCAGGATCGGACACACGGCAGGTCAGTTGACCCCACTGCCCGCCGCCGGTCAGAACCGCTTCTGCTTCGCTGGACAGCAGAACAAGGAAGTCAACAGTCATCGTTGTCGTTCCGGTATCCGGTGGCCGCTTGCGAGATCAGGTGATCGATCGCGTCGTCGCTGACGATGCCGTTGGCGGTCATCGACTCCACAGCACCCGCGACCATCAACTCATATTCGATACGCCATCCGGCCGCCTTTTGCAGCAGATCGCCAAGAGACATTCTGTTGGTCCATCGAGTCGGGTCGGCCAGCAGACACAAGCTCCCGTCACTGTTGACGTGCCATCGATGCAGCAACCGCTGATGGAGGGCGGGTTCGGGCTCGAGTGCAAACAGCTTCGGCGCAACCACCGGATATGCCTGCCCACACTGCACCAGCACCCGAAGGCCCTGCCCCCGCAACAAGTTGTCGAGCCCCGGCGGCCGCGACCGATCGAATGGCCAGAGCGGAAGTTCTCCCTCCCACTCGCCCGAATCTCGGGACGTCCAGACCAAGGCGGGGAACCGTCGGCGGATCTCGTTGCGATCGGCTGCGAGTCTGCGCGGCTCGTGCACCCACCAGTCGTACCCGGCCGACTCCTCGGCACGCTGCTCCGGAGTCATCCCTGAGGTGCGTCCTTGATCAGAGGCGCCGGTGCCGCAGCGACACCGCCCTTGGGCTTCTTCGGTGGGGCAGGGAAGTCGGAACCGAACAGTTCCTGCCACACCCGAAGCGCGCTGTCGGTGTCATTGCGGGTACTGAGATCGCAAGCTAGATCAGCCATGTCGGCCGCCTCCTCGAGCGCCGAACGAAGCCCCTCGACGTCCAAGTCCGGCTGGATCAGCCCACAGTGGCCAGCTGGGTCCGACACGCCAGTGTTCACCCGAACCGCAGCGGAGGTGAAGAACGAGCGCAGCGCATTGGGACGATTCCCTTGCCGCGGAAGGCACTCCAACGCAAGAACTTCCATAACCAATGACTTGATCTTCCCCTCGACGCGAACATCCAGACGCCAGTCCTTGAGCACACGCACCAGCGGCCGGAAGTAGCTCCACTCACGCTGCCGCGTAGCGACCTGCTCGATCAGGAACTCCGGATCGGCGGTCGACCACCGTTCGTCCGTGGTGCTCGGCACCAACAACGTGCCGTCGGACTGCCGCAGGACCGGCATGACGTCGACAGTGAAAGCATTCTCCTGCTCGGGTGGATCGACAAAGCACTTCACCGCACGGTTACGGTTCGCGTGCAGGGCAAGCCGTACCAGTTGGTCCACCGAACCCGAGCCCGTTCCCAGACACGAGGTAACTAGATCATGAACATGCTCGAGCGCTTGCGCCGACGAGGCCCCCGACTGTCCCCAACTTGAGTGTTCCTCGGTGTCGAAGACGACGATCAGGTCAACATCGTGGATGGGCTGCAGCTGTGTACTGCGCTGAAGTGAGCCCGATTTAACGACTTCGACTACACCCTTGGCGTTTTCGAGCGCGCCGACGAAAACATCGCGGCGCTCGCGGGCCAGCGCAACCTGCGCAGGATCGGCGTCGACCGTCGCCTGGTAGGCGTCGAACGCTGCGAAGACACTCACTGAGCAACCTCCAATTCTCCCCCCGCGCCGTGACGGAAGGAACGTCCCCGAAGTCTACGGTCACCCACCGACAGATTTGATCAACGCTGGTACCCGTGACTCGCGCGAAGTCGACCTCGGTGAGTGTCTTGAACGGGCCGTGCCGGTTGATGACCTCGGTCTTGAACAAGCCGATGATCGATTCCGCCAGGGCATTGTCGTAGGCATCACCAACCGAGCCAATCGACGCCGAGAGTCCCTGCAGGGCAAGGGATTCAGTGAACTTCACCGACGCGTATTGGCGACCCGGCATCCGAGTGGTGGATCAGACCGGGCTCGATCGGGGTGCCCGTAATGGTCGCGCCGCCACACAGCCAAGGCGGCGGGCTGCCATCGACCGGAGCGAAGCCCGTAGAGCAGCTCGTTCGTGGCCCGGCTTTCCGATTCGGAGCCCTTCGAGCCCGTGGTCATCGACCGCCGCGGGCCGGCCGGTGCGCAATGACACGGTGTAGGGGGAAGACCATGGATAGGCCGGGGCCGGACCAGGACGCCAGGGTGTTCTTCGCGGTGCTGATGCGATCGGGGGCGGTATCGGGCAGATACAATCCGTCGATCAGCAGCTGGGCGTCGTCCGGGGAGGAGATCGCGCGCAGGAAGTCCCGTCGATCGGAGCTGTCGACGGTGAACCCGTGGGCCTGCAGCAAGGCCGGGAGCCCGTCATTCGCCTGCGGGTTGGGCCATGGCAAGGATCGGATTCCGAGTGTTCGCATGATTCGCCACCAGCGGAACGCCGCGCGGCCCGGCCGCATACCCGCCGGGACGAGTGCGGCGAGTCGTCCGCCCGGGCGCAACACCCTGTGCAGTTCGGCCAGCACATCGTCCAGCGGAGTCAACATCTGCAGGCACATGGCAGCGCATACCGCCGAGATGGACTCGGTGCGGATGGGCAGACGGTCACCGCTCGCCTGGAGCAACGGACCGCGTCCCAGACCGGCCGCGACGGCGAGTTCCCGCGCCGACAGGTCCACACCCAGCCAGCGCTTGCCGGCCAGGTGCGTCCTCGTTGGCGCCGATCCGCAGGCCAGATCCAGAACGGGTCCCGCTGTGTCGCGCAGCGGATCCGCAAGCCATGAGTACGGTTGAAAGCCGTGCTTATCGACTGCCGCGCCGAGCAGCCGTTCGGTGATTCCCGGCCGCTCGTTGTGGTAGCCGGTGAGATATCGCTCCCATTCGTTTCCCGGTGCCGTATGACGGGGTCGTGCCGAGTTCTCCACAATTCACCGCTTCGAGTTCGCCATCGGCGCGTTCCACACTCTCGAGAAGACTGTCGGATCAGGTCACGAGGCGGAGAACGGGCAGTCGCCGCACAAGGTTTTCGGCGTACCAGTCCGCCCAGGTTTCGTCCCGGTGTCCCAGCATCCGCTCGTATTTCCCGTGTTCGGTTTCGGCCTCGCGCAGCAGGTCCGCGAGTCGCTCCACGGTAACCTCCACTGGTGACCATCCTTCCGATTTCGTAAGCATCGTTCCGTGGTGGGATAGCGATGATCCTCGCGCAACGCCGATCGGATCACGAACGGAATGTCGGATATCTGACATTCACCCATCGGGCCGCTTGTCGTCTGTGTTCGGATGTGGAGAGCGATGGGAGGCCATGCGGTATGGACTACGACGTGATGGTGCTCGGCGGTGGTGCGGCCGGGCTGACGGCCGCCGAGGCGGCGGTGCGGGCTGGAGTGCGTGTCGTGCTGGTGTCAGAGGGTGAACTCGGCGGCGACTGCACCTTCACCGGATGCGTGCCGTCGAAGACGCTGATCGAGTCGGCGGCCCAGGGATTGTCGTACCCACAGGCGCTGGAGCGGGTGCACCGGACGATCGAACGGATCGCCGCCACCGAGAACGCGGAGGTGCTGCGGGAACGTGGGATCGAGGTGATTCGCGGCCGGGCACGGTTCCGGTCCGCCGACACCGTCGAGGTCGACGGTCGACGACTGCGCGCCGCGCGCACCGTGATCGCGACCGGTACGGTTCCGGCCGTTCCGTCGATCCCCGGAATCACCGACGTGCCGTTTCTGACCACCGACACGGTATTCGACCACACCGATCAGCCGGAATCGATGGCGATCATCGGGGGCGGAGCGGTGGGATGCGAGCTGGCGCAAGCACTTTCCCGACTCGGCGTGGTCGTTCATTTGATCGAGACGGCTGCCCGGCTGCTGCCCGGCGTGGACTCGGACGCCGCGGCGTCGATCGCGAAGATCCTCACGGAGGACGGCGTCTCCGTCCACACCGCAACCGAGGTTACCTCCGTGACCGAGGACCGGACCGGCATCATCCTGTCCACCGATACCGGGACGTCGATCACCGTGGAGCGACTTCTCATGGCGACGGGCCGCACCCCACAGACCGCCGGACTCGATCTGGACAACGCCGGAGTACGCACCGACGACCAGGGTTTCGTCGCCGTCGACCGACACCTGGCCACCACTACCGCCACTGTGTACGCGGCCGGAGACGTCACCGGCCTGTCTCCGTTCACCCATGCCGCGGCGGCGATGGGGCGGACAGCGGTCGCAGCCGCGCTGCGCCGCCATCGGCGTCCGGTCTTCGATCCGCTCGGCATCCCCCGGGTGGTGTTCACCGACCCGGAGGTCGCCACCGTCGGCTTCGGCGAGCACGAGGTCGGCGAGCGCGCACGGGTGGCGGTGCTGGCGATGTCGGAGCTCGACCGGGCCATCACCGCCGAACGGACCATCGGATTCGTCAAGCTCATCGCGGGACCCCGACGAATCCTCGGCATGGTGGGCGGTGGACGGATTCTGGGCGCGACCATCGTCGCCGCCAGGGCGGGCGAACTCATCCACGAACCGGCACTGGCCATGCGCACCGGCATGTTCACCGGCCGACTCGCCCAGACCGTGCACGCGTATCCGACGTGGTCCATGGCCGTGCAACAGGCCGCCGCCCAGTTCTTCGGCTACGGCGACTCCCCGCGCCGACCCCGCCGCGACGGCCGAGATCGGAGTTTGTCAGCCCGCTGACAGACGAGCGTGTCCGCCGCTCGGGTTCCCTGCGCTCGACCCCTGACGTGACATGATCCAGGCGCTGTCGCGCGCCTCGTGCTCGCGCACGCATGAATGGCTCTGTTCGACTCCTCAGCAGGCTCGACTCCGTGAAGGACATGCCGACCGATGGACCGCAGGACATTGCTCAAATCCGCCGGGCTGGCGGCCGCAGCGCATCTGGCGCTGCCCTACCCGACCGGCGTGCTCGCCGGATCGTCGTTCGGGCAACCGCTGCGCGATCTGCCCGAGATCCGCAGCCGCGACGGTGTTCTCGACTACCAACTGGACATGTACGCCCAGCGGGTTCCCGTCGGGGACCGCGTCATCACCGTCGACACCTACAACGGGCAACTCCCAGGTCCGATCCTGCGGTTCCGTCCTGGCGACGAGGTCCGGCTGCTGCTGCGCAACCTCATGCGACCGATGGGGCTGCCCTACAACAACATGCCCCCGATGTGCGCACACCGCGCCGCCGAGCACGGCAGCCATGGCGGGTCGCACGACCGCCTCGTCTGCGGCCCGGACCTGGCCGAACGCGTCGGCGAGGGGCACACGCTGCCGCAGATGATGATCGCCACCAATATCCACACCCACGGCCTTCAGGTGCCGCCCACCGGACAAGCCGATGACGTCTTCCTCCGTGTCGACCCGCTCGGCCAACACCAGTACATCTACCGGATACCGGCGGACCAGCCCGCCGGAATGCACTGGTACCACCCACATTTCCACGGATCTACCTCCCATCAGGCGTGGGCGGGCCTGGCCGGTCCACTGATCGTCGAGGGCGATATCGACACCGTCCCCGAAATCGCCGCCATGCGCGAACGCAGCATCGTGGTCAGCGAGCTGTGGCTTGACGACAACGGCGAGGTCCCCACCGCGCTCGTGGTACCCACCGGCGGGCAGGTGCCGTTCAGTTCGATTCCGGCCGTGCCGACCACCACCACCTTCACCCTCAACGGACAACTGCTGCCCGAGATCCATATGCGCCCCGGCGAGACACAACGCTGGCGGCTGCTCAATGCCGCACCGCACCGTGCCGTCTGGTTGCATATCGCCGAGCACGAGATGCATCGGATCGGGCAGGACGGCATCCCCTTCGCCCGGCCCAAGCGCGCGCCCGCGGTATTCCTCAGCTCGGGCAACCGTTCCGAATTCATCGTCAAGGCAGGCGAACCCGGCCGCTACCCCATCATCAACCGCTCCTACGACCAAGGCCATCCCGGCGGCGCACGGCCCACCGTGCAACTCGCGACGCTGGTGGTCGGCGGCCCGACCGCCGACGGGCGCATACCCACCGAGCTGGTTTCCCCGCCGGTCATGCCCGACCTGCCGGTGGCCCGTCGCCGCACCCTGACCTTCCGCGGCGACATCAGCGGCAACGACGGCGCGGGCGTCGCCTTCTACATCGACGACCAACTCTACGACCACGACCGCATCGACCAAGTCGTCGAAGCGGGGACCGTGGAGGAATGGCGGATCGTCAACGACGACGTGTTCCACCACCCGTTCCACATCCACGTCAACCCGTTCCAGGTCATCGACGTTCGGGGAATCCCGCCGGGCGACACCACCTTCGACACCGACCCCTACATCTGGTGGGACGTGTTCACCCTGCCCCCCAAGGGCGAATTCACCCTACGCACCTACTTCCGGCCCGACGTCACCGGCAAAACCGTCTACCACTGCCACATCCTGCCGCACGAGGACAACGGCATGATGGGCAACGTGCTCATCGTCCCTCCGGGACAGGGGAACTGACATGACGCGCTCCCTGACCGTACTGGTCGCGGGCTTACTCGCCGCGACCACGATCGGAATCGCCCGCGCCGACGAACCGCTGCCCGGCCAACCGCTCGACAGCGGCCATGCCTACTTGTTCACCCAGCAACACCAAGACAATCTGCACTGGTGGAACGGCACCTGGATGCCTCAAACCATTCCCACCGGCGCGCACATCCAGATCCAACTCCCCAGCGACCCCACGCGGTGGACACCGGTGAGCGGGCCCGAGTGCCGACCCAGCGCGCTCGGTGAGGATCTGGCCATAACGACCGATGCCCCGCCCGCCACATCGGAACTGCTCGGCGGCCATACACTGCCGAACACGGCCCGCATGGAGGGCAGTTCCGCGATCACCGTCTTCGACTACCGCGCCCACGGATTCGGCCTCACCGCCATCTGCCTGCGCCCCGACCGCCAACCCGATCCCGGCCGGCCCCGCGCGCCCGCGGGCGACTATGTGCTGACCCTCGTCGTCGGCGTTCCCCAAGCCGGCCTGCCTTGACCGCAGCCTGACGCGGCACCGCTGTCAACTCCCCCGCACACTTCGCCCAGGCGTCGACGATGTCGGTGGCGAGCCCCGCCAGTTCCACGGGGCTCACGGGAAGTGTGGATCCCGATGCTTGACCGGTGCGGCCCCGCGCGGTGATACTTACTTTGTAAATTTACAACGTAAGTACCGGGGAGTGAGCGTGGCCTCGCCGCGGCCGTTCACTCCACCAGGCACCACTTCGAGGACGGAATCCCATGTCCACATATGCAATTCACGCCGAGGGGCTACGAAAGACCTACGGTGACACCGTCGCGGTCGACGCCGTCGATCTGGCCGTTCCGGCGGGCAGTGTCTACGGTTTCCTCGGCCCGAACGGGGCCGGGAAGACCACGACGATCCGGATGCTCGCGACCTTGATTCGTCCGACGGCCGGGCGAGCCCGGGTGTTCGGCCACGACATCGTCACCGCGGCCGACCGGGTGCGCGCCCAGGTCAGCCTCACCGGCCAGTACGCGTCGGTCGACGACGACCTCACCGGTATGGAGAATCTGGTGCTGATCGGGCGGCTGCTCGGCTACCGCCGCCGGCCCGCGGCGGAACGCGCGCGAGAGCTGTTCGCCGCCTTCGACCTCGAGTCCGCCGCGGATCGGCAGGTCAGAAGTTATTCGGGCGGTATGCGCCGCCGATTGGACATCGCCGCGAGCATTGTGGTGACCCCGGCTCTGCTGGTCCTCGACGAGCCCACCACCGGACTCGATCCCCGCAGCCGCGAGCATGTGTGGGATGTGGTGCGCGCCTTGACCGATGGCGGCACGACGGTACTGCTGACCACCCAGTATCTGGAGGAGGCCGACCGATTGGCCGACCGGCTCGCGGTCATCGACCATGGCCGGATCATCGCCGAAGGCACGACCGCGCAACTCAAGGAATCGGTCGGCGCCGGAGCTCTGCGGGTGCGCCTGCGCGATCCGGCAAAGCGCACCGATGCGGAGCGCGTACTCGGCGGGGTACTCACCGCACCCATCGAACGCGACGAGGACCGGGCAATGCTGTCGGCCCGATTGACCGAACCGGACCGCGCCGGCGCAGCTCTGGACGCCTTGGCGCGCAACAACATCGAGATCAGCAACTTCGGTGTGGGCCAGCCCAGCCTCGATGAGGTCTTCCTCGCCCTGACCGGCCGCCGTGCCGCCCCCGGCACCACTGCCGAGGAGGTTCCCGCATGACCGACGTCACGACCGCGACCGGCATCGACCACGCGCCCCGTCCGGTGTTGTCCAGCCGGCATCGTCCCACCCCGCCGGGCGCGCTGCCCACCGTCCTGGTGTTCGGCTGGCGGGCGCTGCTGCGGCTCAAACACATTCCCAGCCAGGCATTCGATGTCACCATGTTCCCGCTGATCCTGCTGGTCATGTTCACCTACCTGTTCGGCGGAGCCCTCACCGGCTCGACCCGGGTGTACCTGCAGTCGGTACTGCCCGGCCTGCTCGTGATGACGATCGTGATGACGACGCAGTCGACCGGGGTGGCACTCAATTCCGATATCACCAAGGGGATCTTCGACCGGTTCCGGTCGCTGCCGATCTGGCAGCCGGCCGCACTGGCCGGAGCGCTGCTCGCCGACCTCGGCCGTTACGCGATCAGCGCCACCGTCATCGTGAGTGTCGGCACGCTGCTGGGGTTCCGGCCCGGCGCCGGCCTACCGGGCTTGGCGCTCGGAGTGGGCCTGGTGCTGCTGTTCGCCTGGAGTCTGTCGTGGGTCTGGACCGGCATCGGCCTGGTGATCAGCGCACCCGAGTCGATGATGTTCCTCGGCATGATGGTCACGTTCCCGCTGACCTTCGTCAGCAATGTCTTCGTCGACCCCGCCACCCTGCCCGGTTGGCTGGAAGGCTTCGTGAACGTCAACCCGATCACCCATCTGGTGACGGCGGTGCGTGGTCTGATGCACGGGGACCCGGTGGGAACCGAGGTGGGTTGGGTGCTGCTGACCTGCGCCGTGCTCGTCGGGGTATGCGCGCCCGTCGCCATGCGGCTCTACCGCCGGGAGAGGTGACACCGCCGGTCGCGGCCGTGTGAACGCCGAGCGGGGGCCGGGTAGCTTCCCGGCCCCCGCTGGGTATCGGCCTACACGGTGATGACGGTCTTGCCCCGCGCATGCCCGGCCCCCTGCGCGGCCAGCGCGTCGGCAGCCTCCGCGAGCGGGACAAAGCGGTCTACGACGGGTGTGACCCGGCCGTCCTCGATGAGCCGGGTCAGGGTCGAGAGGTCGGCGGCGGTGGGCCTTGCCACCAGCACACGCATCGCCGGACCGACGCGCAGGGACGCGAGCAGGACCCGCAGCAGGTAGGGCAGCGGCCCGAACACCGGACCACCCGGCATCCCCGTGGCGCACACGTACACCCCGTCGGGCTCCAGGACCCGCCGGTACCCGGACATGGTGTGATTGCCGATCAGATCGAAGACGAGGTGGTAACGCCGCGGACCGCGGGTGAAGTCGACGCGGGTGTAGTCGATCACCTCATCGGCCCCGATGGACCGCACCAGGTCGAGATTGCGTGCCGAGCACACGCCCGTGACATGCGCGTCCAGGGATTTGGCGATCTGGATCGCGAACGTGCCGACCCCACCCGACGCGCCGTTGACCAGCACCCGCTGCCCGGCGCGCACCGCACCGCGATCGCGAATCCCCTGCAGCGCCGTGATGCCCGCCAGCGGAACGGCCGCCGCCGGCGCGAAATCGAGATTCGCCGGTTTGATCGCCACCGCATCCGCCGCGGCCACCGCGAACTCGCCGTAGGCTCCGCCCGGCAGTTCCCCGTACACCGCGTCACCGCGCTGGAAGCAGGTGACATTCGGGCCTACCGCCTCGACGATTCCCGCGACATCCTTGCCCGGGACGCGATGTTTCGGCCGCACGAAGCCGAATCCGGGCCGGGCCACGTACGGGCGGCCGCGCAGGGTCAGCCAGTCCGCCGGATTCACCGACGAAGCGCGCACGCGCACCAGTACCTCGCCGACGCCCGGGGTCGGCCGTTCGATCTCGCGCAGTTCCAGAACCTCACTCGGACTGCCGTATTCGCGCTGAAATATTGCCTGCACACCGCACCGCCTCACTGTATTTACAAAGTAAATATGTACGCCGTAAGTTACGCTGTGGACCAGTAGCCGTCAACAAGGGGAAGGTGCCCGCCGGTGCCGAAGGCGCACAACGCGCGAACCGAACGTCGCCCACCGCTCAACCGTGCTCGCGTACTCGACGCCGGTATCGCCCTGGCCGACACCGAGGGCGTCGATGCCCTGACCATGCGTCGCCTGGGCGGCACGCTCGGCGTGGAAGCCATGGCACTGTACAACCATGTCGACAACAAGGAAGACCTGTTCGACGGCATGCTCGACAGGGTCGCCGAGGAGATCACGCTGCCCGACGCCGGCCTCCCGTGGCGGGACTACGCGCGAGCGCGAGCGGTCTCCGCACACACCGCGTTGATGCGCCACCGCTGGGCGGCGGCCATGTGGACCGCACGGATCAGCTTGGGACCGGCCCGCATGCGCTATATGGACGGGGCGCTGCGCAGCCTGCGCGAGGCGGGATTCCCCGCCGGGCTGCTCGATCTCACCTACCACGCCATCGAGAACCACATCGTCGGACATGCGTTGCAGGCGCAGGGGTTCCCGCTGGAGGCCGCCGAGATGACGGCGATGGGCGAAGGATTCCTGCGCACCTTCCCGACCGACCGCTACCCGGACCTCGCCGCGCACATCCGCCATCATCTGGACCATCCGACCGGCGACGACTTCGAGTTCGGGCTGGACCTGATACTCGACGGACTGGAACGGATGCGCGCGGCGATCTGACCGAGTCCCCGAACCCGCACTGATGCCCACCGGGCGACCGGCGTGATCGCGAAATCCGCCTCCACGCGGTCACGCACCGCTGGCGTTCACGACGATCGTTGTCGCGACCAGTGCGGCTTCTCGGCGATGATCAGGGCGTAGCCGAGGCGGCCGTCGGTGACGGCGTCGCGCGCGACGCGCAGATACCGACTGATCGCGGACCGGCTGATCCCCTGTTCGGCGAGGGATGCGGGCGCGGTGATGCGGAGCAGGGACAGCCGCGCCTCGATGTGGTCGAGCATGGTGGAGATCGCGTGATCGTGGTTCTCGGTCGCCGTGATTCGCAGTCCGGCTCGGGTGAGCAGGTCGGCGTAGGCGGCTTCCGATCGGGCGTCGGCGATACAGGCGATATGGGAGACGAGGTCGGTCAGCTCCGATGGCAGCCCGGGTGCTCGCACCGTGACA
Organism: Nocardia sp. CC213A; assembly: GCF_030766805.1. Classification (NCBI taxonomy): domain Bacteria; kingdom Bacillati; phylum Actinomycetota; class Actinomycetes; order Mycobacteriales; family Nocardiaceae; genus Nocardia; species Nocardia sp. CC213A. The sequence continues at coordinate 144,039 of NZ_JASFXA010000015.1, read as the reverse complement.
TCGGTGACGCCCACCCGGCCGCCGGGCCGCAGGACTCGGGCGAATTCCGTTGCGGCACGAGCCTTGTCAGGGAACAGGCACAACGCGCATTCGCACACGACAGCGTCGAATGCCGCAGCCGGGAAGGGGATCGCTTCCGCGTCCCCGCGCTGGAAACGCACCCGTTCCCCGAGGTCGGCGGCATCGGCGGCGGTCTCGGCTCTGGCCACGGCGGCTTCGGAGAGATCGATGCCATCGACGGTCACCGCATAGGTAGCGGCCAGCAGCCGGGCGGTGGCGCCCGGCCCGCTGGCGACATCCAACACCCTATCCGCCGAGTGCAAGCCCAGCCGGTCCGCGAGCTTTCGGGTCAGTGCCGTGCCGCCTGGGTGGTAGGAGTCGCCGAGCAGCAGTGCCACCGCATCGCGCGAATAGGCGTCGACACAGCAGGTTTTGAACTCCGCGTCCGAGAGCGGTCCGAGCCAGGGATACGGCGGGGTGGTCATGGCCGCTCGTCACGCGGCACGGCGCGGGTGCCGACGTTCGTGCCGTCCGGTGTCAGCGGCAGGGTGCGCTGTTCGCGGGCGATCATCGACCCGTGCGGTGAGCGGGTCAGCAGCGGCCGCAGTTCGGTGGCATTGGGCACCAGATCCGGTGTCGCGACACCGGTCATCGCGGCGCGGACCTGCTCGCGGTAACCGACACTGTTGTAGGCGCAGAATGGAATCAGCCGGCCGTCCGGGGTGATCTCCTCCACGCAGCACTTCATCAACTGTTTCACGTTCAGCGTGTAGGGGTCGAGGAAATCCTGCACCACGATCATGAACGCCCGGTCGGCCAGCTCCCGGGCGGCCTGCGGCAGGTCTACTCCGCAGCCGCCCGGGCCACAGACGAGTTCCTCCGCGGCGCGGGCGAGTTTCTCGTCGGTGGTCGGGGTGCCCATGAAAGCCGAAGCGCTCCACAACTTCTCGAGCGCTTCCCGGATCTCGTAGTCGGGCACGACACGATTGGACACGTAGTCGAGGTAGTCCTCCACCGCCAGCAACCGCGGGATCGGGACCACGGTGTAGTCGAACTCGCCGGGCGTGCCGTCGGTGATCAGGTAGGTGATCGACCGACAGGTGGGAAAACAGCACGGCACCGGGAAGAAATCGGCCGGAGTGAACCACCGCGGCAACTGCTCGGCGATCGCGTTCACCACGTCCGGGTTCGTCATCCGCTGCAGCGGATCGAATTCCACATGCCGCCCGGCGTGGGTGACCGGCTGGAAGGCGACCGCGCGCACCGCCGGATGCGCCAATCCGAACTCCACGATCGCGCCGATCTCGTGCTCGTTGAGCCCGCGTTCGATGGCGGCGGCCAGGGTGACGGTCAATCCGGCCGCGGCGCAATTGTCCAGGGCGCGTTGCTTGATCGCCCGCAGGTCCCGGCCCCGGATGCGCCGGTGCGTCTGCTCGTCGAAGCCGTCGAACTGGAGGTAGATATTCACGACCTTGCCGCCGCGGCCGTTGCGTTCGGCGAGCGCGGCCACGAAATCGCGGTCGGAGGCGAGCCTGATGCCATTGGTGTTGATGGTGACGGTGCGGATCGGGCTGGCCTGTGCCATATCGACGAATTCGAGCAGCCGCTTGTGAATGGTGGGTTCGCCGCCGGAGAACATGACGACCTCGGGCTCACCCTCGGCGGCGACGAAGGCGTCGATCATGCGCTGGCATTGCTCGCTGGTGATGGAGTAGCCGTCTGGTTGGTGGCCGGAGTCGGCGAAGCAGATCGGGCAGTCCAGGTTGCAGCCGGTGTTCACCTCGATCAACCCGAGACAGGCGTGTTGTTTGTGGTCCGGGCACAGGCCGCAGTCCGACGGGCAGCCGTCACGGATTTCGGTCTGGAACTCCAGCGGCAGCGTGCCCGGCTTGTTGAACCGCGCCAGTTCCAGGTACTGCCGCGCGTCGCTGTAGACCAGCGCTTCGAACCAGCCGTGCTCACGACAGCGTTTGCCCAGGAACACCTTGTTGTCACGGATGTTGACCTGCGCGTCGACCACCACCTTGCACACCGGGCAGATGCTCTTGGTGTATTCCACGAACACCTCGTCCCGGTCGGTACGCTCCACAGCCACGCAGACTCCTGTCGTTTCTGCTGCTCTCCGCAGCCACCAGCGGTCACGACCATCGAAAGGCGGCGACAGGGTCCTCGTCACCGAGACTGTTCCCCTGATGACAGTGTTGCACTGCCCCACCGCACGGCACTGTCGGGCGCGCACGTCGCCCGTCACTGCGTCAACCCTGTCACCATCCTGACAAACCACCCGCGGGGATCCGCCCGCACACGGTTGGATGGAAGAACAGTCGATCGCAGGAGGTGCGAATTCAGATGATGCGCGCGATATGGAACGACACCGTGATCGCCGAATCGCCCACCACCGTGCGGGTGGAGGGCAACCACTACTTCCCGCCGGAAGCACTGCGCCGGGAGCACTTCAGCGACAGCCCCACCAAAACCCTGTGCCCATGGAAGGGGCTGGCCTCCTACTACACCGTCACCGTCGGCGACTCGATCAACCCGAGTGCGGCCTGGTACTACCCGCATCCGAGCCCACTGGCCCGCAGGATCAAGAATCACGTCGCCTTCTGGAACGGCGTGCGGGTTGAAGGCACGCCCGAGCCGACCGTCAAAAAGCAAGGCGGCTTGCTCGCCCGACTGACGGGCATGGGCGGGCGATGACGGACCGGACGGCACCCATCGATCGTCCCGCGGCCCAGGTACGGCGGCGGGCCGCCGATCGACTGCCCGCGTGGCGCATCGGCATCACGTCGGGACTGGTGGGCATCCTGTGCTGTGTCGGCCCCACCGTGCTCGCGGTACTCGGCATCGTCAGCGGCGCGACCGCGCTCGCCTGGGCCAACAATCTGTATGACAACTACGCCTGGTGGTTCCGGCTAGCCGGTTCGGCAGTGCTGATCGCGCTGGTCTGGTGGTCGCTGCGCCGTCGCGACCAGTGCAGCATCGACGGCGTCCGCACACTGAAGTGGCGGCTTCTCGCCGTGTTCGCCATCGCCGTCGGCACCTACGCCGCGTTCTACGCCCTCACCACCTGGCTGGGCACCTTCGTGTGAGGTCGCGTCTTTGAACCCCAAGCCATCGCTCTGCTGGTACAGCCCCCGCCAAGCCGTCACGCTGTGCCTGCGCGGGGCCACCGTTCGCACGGCACTCCCGACCGCCGTAATCGTCGGCACAGTGCTGTCGTTGGTGAACCAAGGTTCCGTCATCGCGGACGGCCTCGCCACCACCGGCACCTGGATCCGGGTGGCCGTCAACTACCTGGTGCCGTTCCTGGTCGCCAGCATCGGCTGGCTGTCGGCCCGACGCACCCGGGCCGAAGACACGCCGACAGCGGTATGAATCAGCCCGTCGTACCGAATTCCGCTGCCAATCCGAGGATCTCGTCCACCGACCACTGATCGTTGGCATGCGTGCCGTATCTACGGGCCAGCACTCGCCCGTCCGGGGTGATGAGGAAATCCGCCGGGCGACCGAAATGATCCTCACCACGACCGAGCGGCCCCCCGATCGAACGTTGCGCGACCATACCGCGGGCCGCCGCCAGCCACGCCTTCGGATGCGCGACGGTCGACGGCGCGGACTCCACCCCGAACTCGACGTACAGCTTCCGGTCCGGATCGGCTATCACCGCGAACGGCAGGTCCTTCTGGTAGCGCCGCAGGGCCTCGGCATCGGAGTGGAAGACGACGACCTCCCGTATCCCGGCGGCCTCGATCTCCTGGTGCCGCCGCACGATCGAACGCAGATGCAGGTGGCAGATCGGGCACCCGGCATACCTCCGGAACTGCAGATGCACCAGCCGATCGGCATCGGGTACCGAAATCCGCCCCGTATCCAGGGTTTCCAACTCACGCGGGGTGATGACACTTCCGACTTCGATCTCGCTCATACGCGCAGCCAACCACACCGGCCGACCACCGGGTACCGATCATGTCTGCACGCTGACACTCTCGGCGTTCGGCGACCGATCAGCAACACCGTGGCGCTTCTCCGCCGGCGCGGACGTGATCCACGACGCGGCGGAGTTGCCGGTAAGCGTCGGCGACTGGGAGCACGAGCCCGGTGGGTGTTCGGCCCGCCAGTCGGCGGCGGCCGCGAGGGTGGCGACGTAGCGGCCGGGGTGGCAGGTGGTGGCGCGGACGCGAGTCTGGTCGAGTTCATCGGGACCGGGCAGGGAGACAACGACATCGGGCGGTTCGAGGTCGGCGATTCCGGAGTCGGGGTGCACGGTCAGCGCATGGATAGCCTCGACGCACCGGAGGGCGTCGTCGTCGAAGAGCCGGTATCCGGCGGTGCTGCGGCCGCGGCCGTAGATCAGGCCCATATCGGGTGGCGGCGCAGGGCTTCGACGGGTGTGCCGGTGCGGCGGGCCAGATCACCGATGGTCATGATTCGGTCGTTCACGGTGGTTCCTCGCCTCAGGACGCGCAGCAGGACAGGGTCGCGATATCGCGAGTGAAGGTCTGGGCGGTGAGTTTCAGGGCCTCGGCCATGGTCAGATACGGGGTCCAGGTATTCGCCATCTCCGTGGTGGTCATGCCGGATCGCACGGCGTAGACGGCGGCCTGGATCGCGTCACCGGCGCCGTCGGCCACCATGTGCACACCGAGAATCCGGCCGGTGCCCAATTCGGCGACGATCTTGACCACGCCGCGGATGTCGCGGTTGACCAGGGCACGGGGAACATAGTCCAGTGGCAGGACGCGACACTCGGTTGGGATCCCGGCCTGCTCGGCCGTCGCCTCGGTCAGCCCGACCGACGCGACGGCCGGGGTGGTGAAGGTGATGCGCGGCAGCGCCGTGTAGTCGAGGGTGCGGCCCGCGTTGTCGAGGGCGTTCTCGGCCACCAGCGTGCCGTGCGCGGCGGCAACGTAGACGAATTGCGGGTGTCCGGTCACGTCGCCGGCCGCCCAGATGCGCGGGTTGCTGCTGCGCAGGTACTCATCGACCACGACCTGACCGCGGTCACCGACCGCCACTCCGACCGCGCCCAGGTTCAAGGTGCCGGTGACCGGGCGGCGTCCCGTGCCGACCAGCAGATGCTCGGCGGAGAACGCGCGTTCGACACCGGCGACCTCCGCGACCACCGTGATCGCGCCCGCCTCGTCACGCTGAGTGGCTCGCAGCCGCGCGCCGGTCACCACGGCGATACCCTCATCGGCGAACACCCGCGCGACAGCCTCGCTGATCTCCCGTTCCTCGGTCCGCGCGAGCCGGTCGCCTCGAACCAGGACGGTCACCTTCGCGCCGAGGCGGGCGAACAGCTGCGCCTGCTCGAGCGCGACGTAGCCACCGCCGAGCACGAGTAGCGACTCGGGTACCCGGTGGAGTTCCATCGCGGTCGTGGAGGTCAGGTAGCCGACGTCGGCGAGCCCGGCGACCGGCGGGACCCACGGCATCGATCCGGTCGCTACGAGGTAGTGGGCGGCCTCGATCCGCTGCGGGTCACCACCCTCGTCCGGCGTCACGAGTATCGCCGGGCCGTCGACGAATTCGGCATGACCGCGGAGAATCAGCCAGTCGTACTCGGCGGCGAGGTCGATGTACTTGTCGTTACGCAATTCTTCGACGAGGCGGTCCTTGCCCGCGATCAATGCGCCCATATCCACCGGGCCGGTGTCGCAGCCGATGCCCGGAAACGGCTGCGTGGCCGCGACATGGCGGGCCTCGGCTGCCGCCAACAGCGTCTTCGACGGAATACAGCCGATATTCACGCAGGTGCCGCCGATGGTGGCGCGGTCGATCATCACCACACGGTGGCCGGTCCGGCGGGCAGCGATGGCGGCCGCGAATCCCGCACCACCAGAGCCGATGATCGCGAGGTCGCAGTCGGGGCGTTGCGTCATGGTCTGGTCTCCCTGTGGGCTCCGGGTCGCGACGATAACCCTTAATCTATTCGCCTTGCCGAATAGATACGCCCGGAATAGTATTCGCTTCAGCAGATAGTTCCAAGGGCTGGAGGTCGCTGTATGCTCCCCGATCCCCGTCAGTCGACCACGGCGGTCGACGAGGCGGACTGTTCGCACACCCATACCGTGGCCCGGTTCTTCCGCGCCCTGTCCGACCCCACCCGGCTACGGCTGCTCGAATTCATCCTCACCGGTGAGCGCACGGTCGCCGACTGCGTGGCGCATGCGGGGATCACCCAGCCACGCGTCTCTGTACACCTGTCGTGTCTGACCGACTGCGGGTACGTCACCACCCGCCGAGACGGTCGCAAACTGGTGTATTCGGTCGGCGATCCCCGAGTGGCCGACCTGATCGTGCTCGCCCGCGCACTGGCCGCCGACAATGCGGCTGCCCTGGAGTGCTGCCCCCGCATCCCAGCCGACCAGCCGGAACCGGCGAACGCGCCCTGACCGGCCGAAGCGCAACCGCCCATGCCCGACCCCGTCCCCGAAGCGAACGACAGCCCGAAGAGCTTCCCCTATTCGAGCGAACCAAGGTGAATGGCCTGAACGGATCCGGTGTTCGTACCAGCCCTGACGAGATCGTGTTCAGTACAGGGGTGAAATCGCTGACCGGGCGTGGACCGGACTATGTCCTATCGATGACATTCGCGCGCTGACTTCGATCCCGGTGCGGGTTGAGTCAATGGCAAGTCACGTCGACTCCTCTGGAGGAGAACGAAATGGGCAATAGCCACCAACGACTGAAAGCACTCGACATGTCACCTCGTATCACCGTGCACTCCATCGACGACGCACCCGAGTCCTCGCGCGGGCCGCTGCGGGCCGCGCAGCGCCGCTACGGCAAGGTCCTCAATATCCACGGCGCGATGGCGCATGCCCCCGTGGTGCTGTCCGCGTACACCGGCATCCAGCAGGCCATCGCCGCCCACGGCAGCTTCGATCCCCGCGTCCGGGAGGCCATCGCACTGGCCGTAGCCAACGCTGACGACTGTGACTACTGCCAGTCCGCCCACACCGTGGCCGCCCAGGCCGCGGGATGGACCGCAGCGGAGACCGTGGCCATCCGAGCGGGCGGGCCGCTGGACGGCCACCGCAAGCTCGAGGCCCTGCTGGCGGTAGCGCGGGAGACGGCCCTCGCGGTCGGCGATGTCGACGAGTCCACATGGCGTGCGGCACGCGAGGCCGGGTGGACGGACACCGAACTGGCCGAGTTGTTCGCGCACGTCATGGCCAATGTGTACACCAACTACTTCAACCACTACGCACACACCGAGTTGGATATCCCCGCCGCGCCCGGAATTTCCTCGGCGACACCGTAATCCACATTCACCGACGCCGCCACACCGCCGTGACGAACCCGGACACCGCGCCGATGCCGATCATGAGAATGGTCTCCGCCACGACGGCGTCGGAGCCGGTGACCGTAGGTCCGTCCAACGCGTGCCGGGCAGCCAGCAGCACGGTCGTGGTGACGGCGATCACCGACGCTCCGGCCGCCGCCGTCACCGCGGAGCCGATGGTTGTCGCAACCCGCGACCGTACCCGGTACGTCACCGGCCACGCGGCCGCGACGAGGGCGGGAGCCAAGTGGTAAGTGGTCGTCGGGTGCCATAAAGCGGCGGTTATCCACACGACCGCTGAGATCAGCGCGGCAATCGCCCCGGCCCGCCGGTCGGCCGGAGTGATGCGCGCGGTCTCGGTCTGTTCAGCCGCGTGCACCGAACCACCGCCGCCATCCCGGTGAACGCTGTCCGCTTCCCTCGGAGGCGGTCACCGCGCCGCTGGTCGCGTCGGTGTCGCGGACCTCGACGCCGTGCCAGAACGCCACATGGTCGCGGATCTTCGAGGCCGCGACGCTTGGTCGCGGGTAGTACCAGGCCGCGTCCGGATTCTCCCGACCGTCGACCACGACGGTGTAGTAATGCGCGGTCCCCTTCCACGGGCACCGCGTCGTCATGGCGCTGTCCCTGAAGTATTCGCCGCGCAACGCCTTCATCGGAAAGTAGTCGTTGCCCTCCACACGGATGGTGCGGTCCGACTCCGCGATCACCGTGCCGTTCCAGACGGCTTGCTTCATCGTTGCCACCCTTCTCTTGTCGTGCTGTGCTCAGCACAACGCATCGGGTTCAGCGCTGATGCTGGGACTGTCGGGGAGCTGACACAGCCGGAGTCGCCCGTGCCGATCTTCGGTTGTCCTCGGTAACCGAGGAAAGGGCAGCCATGACGACAACCAGGCGGGAAACGAACAACATAAGCCAGGGGACGGTGGCCTTCGTCCTGTCCGGCGGGGCCGCGCACGGAGCGATCCAGGCCGGAATGCTGACCGCACTCTATGAGAACGACATCGCGCCCGACCTCATCACCGCCGCGTCGGCCGGCGCGCTCAATGCGGCCTTTATCGCCTCCCGCCCGGCCACGCCCGAGACCGCGGCGGATCTAGCGCGGATCTGGCTGGCCCTGCGGCGCGCCGATGTCTTTCCGCTGAACCCGGTCACCGGATTCCTCGGATTCTCCGGCCGCCGCAACTCGTTCGTCTCCCCGCACGGTCTTCGCGAAGTTGTCTCGCGCTCTCTCGAATTCCAGCGTCTGGAGGACGCGCCCATCCCGCTGTCGGTCGTCGCGACCGACTTGCTGACCGGGGCGGAACAGCGTCTCGACACCGGACCGGCGGTGGACGCACTGCTGGCCTCGGCCGCCATACCCGGCGTCTTCCCACCGGTGCGCTGGGGTGACCGGCTGCTGGTCGATGGCGGCGTCGCCGCTCACACCCCGATCGCCGATGCCATCGACCGGGGCGCCCGCACCATCTACGTGCTGGCCACCGGCTATTCCTGTGCCCTGCACCGGCCACCGCGCGGACCGCTGGGCATCGCCACTCACGCGCTGTCGATGCTCATCCAGCACCAGGTCGCCGCCGATATCGCCCGGGTACCGGAATACGTGCGCTTGATCGTGCTGCCTCCGCCGTGCCCACTCGATATCCCTTCCACCGACTTCAGCCACGCTGCCGAGCTCATCGACCGCGCTCGCGCCGACGCACTGGCTTTCCTGCCTTACCTCGACCACCGCCGTGTCCCTGCGAGCATGCGACACCCGGTGCACGAACATTGAGGTGCCACCAGTCGCGTGACGGCATGAAAGGGGTTCCACCGTGCGGTTCGCCGAGGTCGTCGAAACCACCAGCACCGTGCTGGACGCCATGGGCGTCATCGTGATCGCGGGCGGCGCGCTGGCGGGTACCGCTCGATTCGCCGGGGCACTCACGGCGAAACGCGAGTTCACCTCCGTCTATCGCCGCTATCGGCAAGAACTCGGCCGGGCGATTCTGCTCGGCCTGGAATTGTTGGTCGCCGCCGACATAATCCGCACCGTCGCGATCTCACCGACCTACACCAGTGTCGGAGTGCTGGCCATGATCGTCGCGGTGCGCACCTTCCTCAGTTTCTCCCTCGAAGTGGAACTCGACGGCCGATGGCCATGGCAGAGCCGGACGCCGAACAGGGCGAAGACGACCGGCTGAGCCACGTATTCGGTGCCCGGCGCGGCAACCTCGTTCCTTCGACCGAGCGGTCGCTCATCGCCAGAGCGGGCGGATGCAGCCGTCACGGTCGAGGGAGACGATGCCGGACCGGTGGAACAGATCGCCAACCTCGATACCCATACCGCGGTAGACGATTCGAGGCACCGAGATGTCGGCCAGCCACAGCTCGCCGACCGGTTCCGCGCCGCGCATGCCGAGTTTGGGCAGTGCCAAGGCAAGAGTGGCGGCGGCACGCACGCAGGGGATGCCGATACGCCCGCTGGTGGCGTCGAGTCCACTCGGGATATCCAGTGACAGCGTGCGAGCGGGTTGCGTATTGGCCCAATCGATCAGCGCCGCAGCCGAACCCGTCGGATCTCCGCGCAGCCTGTAACCGATCAGGGCGTCGATGATCAAGTCCGGATGGCCCGCCCAGTGCACCAGCTCGACCGCGTCCAGAGGCGTGGGCACCGCCCTGATCGGGATTCCCATCCGGGCGGCGATGTCGTGCTGTCGCCGCGATACCGGCGTGAGCGCGGTAGCGGGCCGCGACAATACGACCCGCACCTCGCGCCCGCGGTTGGCTAGATGCCGGGCGGCCACCAAACCGCCGCCGCCATTGCCACCGGTCCCGGCCAGCACCACCACCCGATCCGGATCGAACACGCGCACGGCCAGTTTCGCCAGCGCACGACCGGCGTTCTCCATCATTCGCACCAGGTCGATACCGATCTCGTCGATCATCATCTGATCGAGCCGGCGCATTTGCGCGGCGGTGACCACCGGACACCGCCGCGGCTGTTCGTCATTCGTATTCATGACGGCGGCAAGTCATCCGAGATTGTCCAGCGCCGCTTCGATGGCGCGATGGAAGGTGGGGTAGGCGAATATCATCTCGCGCAACTCGGCGAGCGGCACCCGCGAGTGGACGGCAACGGCCAACGCGCCCAATACCTCTCCCCCGGCTGGCCCGACCGAGGTCGCGCCGAGTAGCGTGCTGGTCTCGGTGTCGGCGACCAGTTTGATGAATCCCTCGTTGCCCGCTTTGTGAATCCAACCGCGCGCCGAAGACGGGATCGCCGTGGACCCCACCGCGATCGATGCGCCGGTCGCGCGTGCCTGTGCCGCGGTCAGTCCGACGGCCCCCACCTCCGGATCAGTGAAAGTCACGCGAGGCACGGCCCGATAGTCCGCGACTTCGGATGCCGCCCCGAGGATGTCGTTCGCGGCGATGCGCGCCTGGTACATGGACATATGCGTAAACGCGCCCTGTCCGGTCGCATCACCGACCGCCCACACCCCGGCGGCGACACGCATGCGCTCGTCCACCGGAAGCGTTCCCGTGTGCTCGGCCACACCGACCACCCCGACGCCGAGCGCCGCCAGGTCGGTGTGTCGGCCGGTCGCCACCAGTAGACGCTGGGCATGGTGGACCTCACCGTCGTCCGCGTGCACCGCGAAGCGCCGCCCGTCGTACTCGACCCCGGTGACGTTCACACCGGCCCGTACCGTGATTCCTTCCGCGGCAAAGACTTCGGAGAGCAATTCGCCGGCCTCGGGCTCGTCGCGCGGCAGCAATCGCGAGCGCACGAGTGTGCTCACTCGTGCCCCGAAGCGCGCGAAGACCTGGGAGAACTCGCTGGCAACCGGGCCACCGCCGAGGACGATCAATGACTCGGGCACCTCCGTGACCGCGACAGCATCGCGATTTGTCCAATACGGAGTGTCGGCCAGGCCCGGAATGGGCGGAACCGCCGGAGAAGTGCCCGGATTGAGCACGATCGCCGTACGGGCGCGGAAGACACATGGCCCCTCGGCGGTATCGACGGTGACCCCACCGGGCGCGCTGATCCGCCCCCATCCCCGCACGAAGATCCCACCGGCCTTCTCGAATCGCTCGACGGCGACGGTGTCGTCCCAGTTGTCGGTCGCCTCGGCGCGAATGCGGGCGGCCACCGGCCCCCAGTCGGGTCGCACCGTCGCCGACCCCGCGAGTTGCCCAACCCGCCGGGCCTCCGCGAGCGTGTTGGCGGCCCGGATCATCATCTTGGTCGGCACACACGCAAAATAGGGACATTCGCCGCCCACCAATCGGCCTTCGACACCGACCACCGCCAACCCAGCCTTGGCCAACCGCGCGGCGACATCCTCGCCGCCGGGGCCCATACCGATCACTACCGCGTCCACTGTTCGGATCGTCACGTTCACTCCCTGTCTCTATGGATCAATCCTTGTGCCGAACAAGAGTCTTGTGTCGAACTACCAGAAATAACCGCCGAGAGGCCGCTGGCCGTCGATGAACTGTCAGCGATGCGACAAACTCCGCAGGACGCATTTGATCGCGGCGTAAGAATCGGCTTCGCCGTCGCGGCGAAGCCGAGCACCGGTGGGTTCGGAAAAATGTTGGGATGAATATGGAATGCAGACCTACTCACCGAACCTTTGTCACCCGGATGACGATTCATTCCCACCACGGAATTCATACCTAGCAGGGTCGGGTCACCGACACGCCAACTTCTTGATGGAACGAAAGGCAGATGATCTTGTCACGCAGTTTGTTCGGACACCGTCGCCGTGCGCTGGCCTTGGTCGCCGCGGCGGCCACCGCGACCCTCACCGCCGCTGCCTGCGGCAACGACACCGACGATGCGACCTCGACCGCGGCGGCCACCGCCACGGTCTCCGCATCGGCCGATCAGCAGACACCGGCCGCGGCCTCGGTCACGCTACTCACCTCGCCAGCGGGCTCGGACTTCGACGCCACCGTCGAGGCACTGAAGAAGGCGGTATCCGACAACGGGATGATGATTCTGGGCGATCTCGATCAGGCCGGGGCACTGCAGACCACCGGCCTGAATCTGAAAGGCGCGCACACCTTCTTCGTGGGCAATCCCAGCGCGGGCAAGATGTTCTTCGAACAGACCCCCGCCATCGGCGCCGTCATTCCACTGCAATTCCTCGTCTGGGCCGATGGTGACGGCAAGACCAGTGTCAGCTACTTCGATCCCAAGCCCTTGTTCACCGCGGTCGATCCCACGCTCGCCGACGGTGGAGCGAAGATGGCCGACGCGGCCACCATGATCGTCTCCGCCGCGACCGGAGGCAGTGCGGCCGCCCACGGGACTCAGCAGACTGCCCGACTGGTCACCGTTGACGCCAAAGGCGGCTTCGACGATGCCGTCAACGCCCTCGCGCGGTCAGCATCCGACAACGGCATGATGGTGCTCGGCGACCTCGATCAGGCCGGGGCACTGCAGACCACCGGCCTGAATCTGAAAGGCGCGCACACCTTCTTCGTGGGCAATCCCAGCGCGGGCAAGATGTTCTTCGAACAGACCCCCGCCATCGGCACAGTCATCCCGCTGCGCATCCTGGTCTGGGCCGATAGTGACGGCGGGGCTCACGTGAGCTACTTCGACCCCGAACCCATGTTCACGGCCGTCGACTCCGGTTTGGCCGAGGGCGGACAGAAGATGTCCGACGCCGCGGCCATGATCGCGAACGCGGTGAAGTGACGAAACATCATGAACCACAGAACATCGTGGTCCCTCGCCGGTGAACTGGTCGCCACCGGTATCGCGATCCTGGCGGCCGGAGTGGGCGGTGCGGGCCTGTTCGCATTGTCGGCGACCGAACGCTGGAGCTTCCGTGATCTGCTGCTGCACATAGGGATTCCCGCCACGATCGTGCTGCTGCTCGTGCTGGCCGCCGCCACCGTCCTGCGGTGGCGGCGGCTGGCCCGCGGCATCGTCGCCGGCGCGGCCGCCGGGGCCGCCGCGACCCTGGGGCTGGAAGCCGTGCGCATCACCGGATTCCGTGTCTTCCACACCATGCCCGGCGACCTGCCCACCCTCATGGGCGTCAAGGCCACCGACCGCATCATGGTCGGCCCCGATACCGCCTCGAGGATGATCGGCTACCTCGACCACTACTGGAACGGCGCTCTCCTCGGTATCGTCTTCGCACTCGTTGTGGGCGGTTTCCCGGTGCGGCGCGGCTGGATCGCGCCACTGCTCGGTATGGCGTACGGTCTCGCGACCGGTTACGGCTTCCTCACCGGCCCGGTGCCCCGGTCCTTGGGCGTCGGCGGTGTGTTCTCCACCGTCGACGTCGGTGAGTTCCGATTCACCGTCTACCTCGCCCACGCGGTCTTCGGACTCCTGGTCGGGCTACTCGTCCACCGCTTCGCCGCGAAGTTCCCGCCGCTGTGGACATTCGTATGGGAACTCCTGGGACCAACACCGGCAGAACGTCGGTGACACCGTGCGACGGCGATGATCACCATGCGGAACAACGACGCCGGCACCGGGCGCCACTACCTGTCCGACTCCGACTCCGGGGATTACGACGTCCATCGATTCCGCCACGGCACCGGTGCGTCCTCACCCCGCGCGGCGGCCAGCACCTGCCGTACGCTCGGATTCACCATGGCGCGATCGCCGATGAATACCGTTGGCACGGTCTCGTTCCCATTCGCCACCGACCGCACCCGAGCCGCGGCTTCGGCGTCCTCCCAGATGTTGATCTCCCGCAACCGGACCTCGCTGCGCCGCAGTGGACCCAGCAGCATGCGGCAGTACGGACAACCCGGACGCCAGTACACCTCGACCACAGGATCGGTGGACTCGAGTTCGGTCATGCGGAATGCTCCTCACGTGCGCATCCGCACGATGGCGGATGATGTTCTCCACCATGAGAGCGGAGTAGCGATCACCCACACACCCGAAGTGTCAACACGCTGACGCAATCGTCGGGACATGTCACGACACATCGGAATCCGCGCGACGGCGGCGAACCCGGAGCATGCCCAGACCGAACCCACCCACTACCAGCAGTGCGGCGAGAGCGATGAGCAGCGGCCGCCAACCGAGATCCCCGACCCAACGGCTGAGCTCCTGCTGGAGTTGGCTCGCGGCGACGATCACCGGGTCGTCGGCGTCACCGTCGCCGAAATACAGTCGCAACTCATAGATTCCGTAGTACGTGACGTATAGACCCGACACCACGAGCAGCACACCGCTGATCTTGCCGACGTAGGGCAGCAAGCGTCGGGTCCACACCGTCGCCGCCGACCCCACCAGTGCGACGACGACGGCCAGCACGCCGACCAACAGCGCCATCCCGGTGGCGTAGGCAAGATAGGCGGCCACCCCGCCGAGAATCGACCCGCTACGAAAGGTACTGCTGGTGACGGCCAGAAACGGTCCGATGGTGCACGACAGCGAGGCCAAAGCGTACGCCATACCGTAGCCCGTCATCGAGGCCAGCCGCGCGGTCGGCGCACCGCCCTTCGGCTTCGGCAGCGCCACGGTGATCTCGCGGCCGGACAGCAGCCATACGCCCACGACCACGAGGACCGCGCCTATCGCCACCGTCGCCACGGGCAGATACCGATGCACCGACACCGCCAGTGGGGCGACCACCAACCCGAACCCGCCGAATACGAGCACGAACCCGGTGGCCATGGCGGCGGTCGCGACCAAGGCCCGGACGAGCGCGACGACACGGCCGCGCTCGGCAACGCTCTCACCGGCCACCACCAGCGCGAGATAGCCTGGCAGCAGCGCGAATCCGCACGGATTCACCGCCGCGACCAATCCGGCCGCCAAGGCAAATCCGAACACATCGGTATCCATGCGCGATATCAGCCGAGCGCGTTGATCTGTACGGTCAGCTCGTCCGCGCTCAAGCTGCCCGGAACCATGTCGATATCGGAGAACCTGCTCACGAACGCGAAGGCCGGCTGCGCGGTGACGCCGAAGCGCTGCCACACCGAACCGTCGATATCGGCGATCTGGGTGAAGTCGAGGTCGTACCGCTCGGCAAAGTCCCGCATGGCGGGCAGTTCGTCGCGCGCGGCCACGCCCACGAATTGCACCTCCGGATGCGCCGCGGCCGCCGCGGCGACGCCGGGTGCCTCCCGCTGGCAGGTCGGGCACCACGGCGCCCAGAACCACAGCACGGCCTTCTTCCCGGCCAGGCTCGCACCGGAGAATTCCTCACCGTCAATCGTTGTCGCGGTGAACTGCAATTCCTTCGGAACCGGGGCGCCCGCCGCGACGGTCGTAGTCGTATCGGTCCGTGTCACGCCGGGAGTAGCAGTGTCCTCCGTCGTCGAATCGGTGCACCCGGCCGAGACCAGGACGGCGGCGAACAACGGCAACAGCAGTCGAACGGTCTTCACGATCAGCAACCTCCGATAGGCGGAATGGACCCGGCCGTCGATCCCATCCCGACCGCTACCGCCAGATCAACACCATTGTCAGCGATACGACAATCGCACATCGGCCGCGATTCCACTCGATGCGGTGGCGAGGACGAATTCTGTTCCGGTCCGAGCTATCTCGATCCCGGCATCAGGACCGTCGCTGGAGCTCACGCAGTCGATCCGGATTCTTGATCTGGATGGCCGCGTACCCGGTCCCGATCAGTCCCTCGCGCTCGAAGTCCTTCAAAACCTTGTTGAGCGACGGCCGCTGCACACCGATCATGGCCGCCAGGGTGCGCTGGGCCAGCAGCACCTTCCCATCGACCGACTCGTCCAGCAGCAGCTGCGCGACCTGCGTGGGCAGTGGTCGCCCCAGAATGCTCAACAACCGATTCTGAGCGGCGGCGGTACGCTGAGCGATGCTCGACAGCCAGCGACGGGCAATGGCCGGGCGGGTGGCGAGCAGCTTCTCGAAAGCGGCCTGAGACAGGAACAGGCACGACACGTCGGTCAGTGCACGCGCTGTGTACATCAACGGCATATCCAACAGCAAGGGGATATCGCCGTCGACGTCACCGGGCCGCAGCACATCCACGACCGCGCGCCGCCTGCTCGACCCCACGGACAACTCGACCTGCCCGTGCCGAATCACCCACACCCCATCCGCCGGTCGACCGCCCGTGAACAGCACCGATCCGGCTGGCAATATTCGCACCTCCAGCAGGTCCGCAAGGGCGGCCAGGTCCGCCGGCCCCAGGGGCGCCGCCTCGCCCCGGCCCACACAGCGCGCGATCCACGCGGCCTGCCGCAACTGGTCGTCGGAGAACGCCTCGCCCCCGACAGCCCGCACCAGCTGTGCGAACGGCCGATCCAGTCGATTCATCGGATCCTCTCGATTCGAGTAGTCGTGCCCGATATCCACAAACCAATCCATCCGGATGCGTACCTGCACTCCGGCGACTGTCGCACGAGCGACACGAGTCAGGCATGGACATTGTCACGCCGCTGACACTCGATGCGCTGATACCGCTGCCGGACGACTTGGCTGGTAGTGACACCGCACACACCGCATCGAGAGGACTTACCGTCATGGCCACCTCGGCTTCCAGCAGCTCGTTTTCCTCGAGCACCGTCACCGGGCGGGCCGTAGGCACCGCCGCGGTTTGGGGCGCGCTCGCGGGCGTCGCCGCGTCCATGGTGATGGCGGCATACGCCATGATCGCCGCCGCCACCTACCAGAGCACCGGCTTCTTCACCCCGCTCTACCACATCGCGACCACTTTTATCGCCCCCGACACCATGATGACCTCCATGGAACGCGCGGGTGAGGGCTCACTGTTCTACTTCTCCTTCGGCCCCGCCGTCCTCGGCGCGGTCATCCACATGATGGTCGGAGCCATGTACGGCGCGCTCTTCGGCGTCATCGCCCGGGTTGCCAAACTGCACAGTCTGGCCGTACTGACCGTGGCCGGAATGGTCTGGGGCCTGATCGTCTTCGCGGTCAGCGCCTGGATCGGCCTGCCCATCGCGGCCGCCCTGTTCGGCGGCGGCGATCCGGTCAGCGATATGGCGAGCATGGTCGGCTACCCGACCTTCCTCGTCGAGCATCTGCTCTTCGGCGGAGCGCTCGGCATGATGCTCGGCTGGCGAGCCAGCCGCAAGTAGCTGCTGTCCCGTCCTCCGAGTCTCATCCCCTACACCGTGGCGGCGGCCCGTGCTACGGCGGCCGCCACGGATACTTGTCTCCACTCCAGCTGATTCACAAGTTCTGTCATCCACCTGACAAACCAGCCCGCCGTGGGCCAGAACTCCCGCATCCGGCTCGACGACGGGCGACAATGGCCACGAACACCCAGATCGGTTCGGATACTCGTGTCGCCTCCGCGGTTCCCTCGCCTGTGTGGTCGGCACGTCCCGCGCAGGCGAGGGAAAGGGAGGCTGAACCCGTGAGGTGCGAGAATCGACTGCGCCATGGAGTCCGGGCCGCGATCCTGACCGGCATGGCGACGGCCGGGCTTACGGTCGCGGCACCGGCGCAGGCCGAGCCGCTCTGGCCCGGCGGCCCGGATATTCCCGGCGTGCCCGCCATCGTTCCCCCTGCTCCCGTAGTGGCTCCGTGCTCGGCGGCGCAGGCGCGCGGATGCATGCGCCTGTCCACGAACGAGGCATGGCTCATGGAGAACGGCCGCGTTGTCTACGGCCCGACCCCGATCTCCCACG
The DNA here is from genome assembly GCF_030766805.1 of Nocardia sp. CC213A. NCBI lineage: Bacteria > Bacillati > Actinomycetota > Actinomycetes > Mycobacteriales > Nocardiaceae > Nocardia > Nocardia sp. CC213A. The sequence goes on along the minus strand of NZ_JASFXA010000015.1, from coordinate 126,140 downwards.
GCAGGCCGGGCTATCTCACGAATGTGGGCGTCTTCGACGTCGACTTCAAGCGCGAGGACCACTGGAGCACCCTGCACCACGTCCCGATGAAATACGCGGTCTTCTTCGACGGGGATATCGCGACCCATATCGGACCGATCGAAGAGCAGTCACACGGATGCATCCGCATGACACCCGACGGCGCGCTCGCCTTCTTCGACTACCTCAACCCGGGCGACATCATCGAAGTTGTGCCATAGGGAGTTCCGCTGTTCGCGTGATGTCAGGTGCGTCGTGGACAGGCACGGTGAACCGCCTGTATGTATTCGGGGTGGCCGGCCCGGGGCTGGCTGACAGGATCTGCGTCGTCGCGGCGACCGGTGTGACTCGTGAATCGCTTTGCCTCTTCGAGTGCACTTCCCGGGATTTGTCCGCTGGTCGCGGCGGCGACGCCAGCCCGGTCTGCTTCGGTGGCTTGATCAGAAGCCTGCCTGATCCCGATGCCGCAGGATCGTGGCCCATTACAGGCCTGCCTCGAAGTTCTCCTTCCGGGCCGACGCCGACCAACGACGTCGCCCATCGGAAGGACTTCCACCGTCAATGCCAATCGTCTCAGAGCAGTACGAGCTCGTCATCGGCGTGGATACCCACGCAGCCAATCACGCATTGCCGGCGTCACCGCCGCGACCGGCGCCATGGTCGACCAGGCAAGCTTCCAGCGAGCACGACCGGACTGGATCGCGCCGCCACCTGGATCACGCGTCGGGCCGGTGAGCGCTCCACTCTTGTCGTGGTCGAAGGCATCGGCGCATACGGTGCCGGCCTGGCCGAACGCCTGCTCGAAGCGGGTATGACGGTGGTGGAGCCCTTCGCGATGGCCGCCGACCGCGTGCGGACGGGCCTCGGGTCGCGATGCGCGTACTCGTGATCGCCCGCGAACAGATGACCACCGAACGCACCCGCACGATCAACACGTTGACCGCGCTGGTCCGAACCGTCTAACTCGGTATCGATGCACGGAAGTCGCTGACAGCCAAGCAGATTCAAGCCATCGCTGGATGGCGCACACGGCCATCCGACGACGTCACCACCCGGACCTGCCGGGCCGAGGCGAGACCAGTCTCCGGACTCACCGGGGTGATTCAAAGGGTCCCAGCGAACCCATCGTCAGCCCGCCCGGGATGAGCAGAAATCCGGTGTGCAACTCGGACAGACCCAACCCATTCTGCGCGAAGATCGGTGTCAGCGGCCAGTGGGTTGTTGTCATTATCAGGCCGAGTTGGAGCGGCATTGTCGCGCGCGGCCTTCGGGGCGGTGGGCGGGCGCACGCTACACCGGCGGCGTGGGCGGTCAAGCCGCGTGTGCCGACCAGGATGCGTGCCAACCGCTCGATGATGGGCCGGAGGGCAAGGTTCTCGGCTTGACCGCCCACTGACGCCGCCGGTGTCGACGCGTTGCGCCCACCGCCCCGAAGGCGCGGCGCGGACACCCGTATCTGGTTGTCTCAGTGCGCTTATCGGGCTCGTCCCTCCAGTGAGGAGCCGTCACGTGTCGTCGTTCGAAGCTGTACTGAAGGATCCGGACCAGTTCATCGCCGCAGTACCCGCGATGCTGGGATTCGTCCCGGAACGCTCGTTGGTCGTCGTCGCAATGCACCACGAGGCGGGACAGCGATACGCGGTCAAGGTCGCTGTCCGCCTCGACATCCCCCCAGCTCAGCAGTACGCGCCACTGCCGGAGCACCTTCCACGTATCTGCCGGAACTCGGACGCTGATCTCGTGCTGGCCGTGCTCGTCGATGACCGTGCCGCACGACCCGATGCAGGTGGCGATGCCACCGCTCTCGGGCAACGGCGGCTGGTCGATCGTTTGCGGCGTGCGCTGGCTGGTGGGGATGTTGTTCTCGCTGGCGCGTGGGCGACGCCCCGAATCACCGCGGGTGCCGAATGGTGGGATATCGATTCGCCGGAGCGCCATGGTCTTGTGCCGGATCCCGCAGCGTCGCAGGTGGCCGCGAAGAGTGTGCTCGATGGTCGCGTGTTGCGGGCGTCGCGACGAGAGCTGGTCGATGCGATCGCTGTCGATGGGGCGCTGCGCGAACAGGTCTCGGCGTATCTGCCGACCGCGGTCGCCGATGCGCAGCGACGGCTGGCGCGTGCGATCCAGATCGACAATCCCGACGCCTATACCCGGATGGCGTTGTGCCAGGTGCTGTCGGTCATCACCCGGACTCCCGGCTCGGAGGTTTCAGCGAGTGTGATCGCCGATGTCGCTGTCGCGCTGCGTGATCTGCCCGTCCGCGACATCATGTTCGGCGTTGCCGGTGGTGCGCACGCGCACGCCGCCGAGCAGCTGTGGGAGGTGCTCACCCGCGCACTGCCCGATCCCGACCGGGCGCAGGCCGCGACCCTGCTGGCGTTCAGCGCGTTTCTGCGTGGCGACGGCCCGCTGGCTGGGATCGCGCTGAAACAGGCTCTGACGTCGGATCCCGACCATCGGATGGCCGGGTTGCTCGATACCGCGTTGCAGATGGCGTTGCCGCCCGCGCGGTTGCGCAGGCTCGTCGACACCGGTGTCGAGGCTGCCGCCGAGTTGCGTGTCGACATCGGCGCCACCGTACCCGATTCCGGGCTGGGGGTCACGCGATGAGTGTCGATCGTCTGGCGTGGGCGTTGTTGTCGCGTGCCGCGTCGGGTCCGTGCGGTCCACTGGCCCTGCTGATCGATCAATTCGGTCCCAGTCGGACGGCGATGCTATTGCAGTCCGGTGATCCGGTGGTGGATCGGGATGTCCTCCACCGCTCCGTTGGCGGCTTCCATGCGGCGGCGCGGGATCTGGAGCTGGTGGAACGTCTCGGTGGCCGGTTGGTGACGCCCGAGGATGAGGAATGGCCGCGTGAGAGGCTGGCGTGTCTGCCGTCGGGCTCGGACAATGCCGGCGACGTCGCGCCGGTGGCGTTGTGGGTGCGTGGGGATCGGTCGCTGCGCGAGGTCACCGCTCGCGCGGTCGCGGTGATCGGTGCCCGCGCCAGTACCGCCTACGGCAACCGCGTCGCGACCGAGATCGCCGGTGACCTCACCGGTTCGGGCTGGACCGTGATAGCGGGCGCCGCGTTCGGTATCGACGCCGCCGCGCATCGAGCCGCTCTGGCCGCCGGTGGGGTCACGGTGGCGGTGATGCCGTGCGGGCTCGACCGCCCCTACCCGTACGCACACGACCAGCTGCTGGCCGCGATCGCCCAGGCCGGGCTGGTCGTGTCGGAGTACCCGCCGGGCTCCCCCGCGCGTCGGCACACGTTCCTCGACCGGAACCGGCTGATCGCAGCCTTGTCGGTAGCGACAGTAGCCGTGGAGGCCGGAGTCCGGTCCGGGACGGCGTCCACGCTGCGGTGGGCGACGCGGTTGAGTCGAGCGACGTTCGCGGTGCCCGGACCGGTGACCTCGGCCGCCTCTCGGGGCTGTCACCGGTTCATCGCTGACGGTGACGCCCAGCTCGTGACGTGCGCCGACGATATCCGGCGGTCGTTGACCGAACCGCGCCCGTCGCCGCTCGCCGCAGCACGACATAGAGACTCCGGATACGGGGTGGTGGACTGATGACCCAGTCGGACCGGCGGGGTGCAGCGGCATGGGTCTGGTCGATCGCGGTGGGCGGAGATGCACCGACGATGCTGCCGGTGACTGCACAGCTCGAACCAGCACAGCGGGAGGGTCTCACCACCGGGATCACGCCCGCAACCATGGATCGCGTACGGGCGGCGATCGGCAATGCCGGCTACCGGTACCCGGACGGTCGGGTCATCGTATCCGCGACGTTGCCGCCTCGTTGCCGCGCCGGTGTCGCGGATCTCGCTGTCGCCGTGGCGATCATGTCCGTCTGCGGGGTCATCGCAAGATTGACTCTCGCCGACACCGCCTTCCTCGGGCAGCTCGGGCTCGATGGCCGGCTGAGCGCTGGCGTCGATGTAGCCGAGGCAGTGCGGACAGCACAGCGGGCTGGTCTGCGCCGGGTCGTCATCCCCACCGACAGCACGGACCGGTTGTCCCGCACCCCGGGCATCGAGGTGTTCGCGGCGCCGACGTTAGCAGCGGTACTTTCGTGGGCCGCCGATCCTTCTCGAGGTTTCCGCCCGCCCGGAGCAACGCGCACCCCTGTGCCACGGCGACGTGGCCCGGTCGCGATACCAGCCGACGCCGAGGTCCGGGACGCCGTGCACGTCTGTGCCGCCGGTGGGCATCACCTCGCGGTCACCGGCGCTCCGGGCGCGCCGACGCTCGTACCGGTGCACTACCTGCATGGGTTACTTCCCTTGCTGTCGCGTCGGCATGCGCTCGACCTAGCGCGGCTGCGGTTGCGCACCGGGCTGGCGTGTGTGTCACCGCTGCCGCTGACACCTCCCCTGTTCGAACTGCACCATTCCGCGTCGTGGCGCACGATCGTCGGCACAGCCGATCACGCTGGCGTGGCAGCGCTGGCCGATCAAGGGGTTGTGGCCTGTGTTGAGTTTCCGCACATGGATTCCCGGCTGCGTCACGCGCTGACCACGGTGACACAGGAGGGCGTGATTCGGTGCGGTGCCGGGCAGCAGTCCCGCCTTCCGGCCCGGTTTCAGCTGGCGTTGGTTGGACACGACTGCCGCTGCGAGGGCGCCGACGATCACCCAGATGCTTCGGCAGGGCACGTGTGTTTCCGTTGGCCCCGCGATGATCTCGACGCCTGCGTCGATGTCCGGGTTCGCGTTCAACCGGGTGCGACCGAAACCGGTTCGCGTGCACAGCTTCCCGGCCGGGACGCGGTGATCGGCGCACGCCGGGCCGCCGAGCGCCGATGGTCCCGGCTCGGTGTGTACGCCAATGCGCGGGTGCCGGTGGACGCACTGCGCGGCGCGGCCGGCGTGAACTCGGCGGCCGTCCGAGAGACGGACCGGCTGACGGCGACCGGTGTCCTCACCGCGGCACAGGCCGGCGCGGTGCTGGCAGTGGCGTGGACGCTGTGTGATCTGCGTGGCGGCGCCGAACCCACCATGGAGGATCTCGAGCGCGCACTGCGTTTGCGCCGACCGCGGTAGTCCTCGCTACGCGGCAACCGCGTCGGTGTCACCGAGTGGCGTAATCGGTTGCGTGCGTGTCGGTGTCGTGTCGCGCGGGTTGTCGGTGGGGCGAGCGCACGCTACACCGGCGGCGCGAACGGTCAAGCCGCGGGCCGACCGCACACCAGCGGCAGCAACCGTCACCTCGCCGGCTCGAGTCGCGGGTGGACCGGCTTGACCGTCCTGACCCGCCGCCGGTGTCCGCGTTTCGCGCCCACCGACCACATCCGCGCGACAGCGGCACCCGTTGCCGATGCGGCCGGTCGCGGGCGTGTTGTCGTCGGCTGGTGTGGGCATGTCGCCGTGGCCCACACCAGCCGATCGTCATTGCCCATCGCATCATTCACGGCGCTGGCCACCTTCGCACAAGGGGCCAGTTCTGAGTTCCCTTCGTTTTCAAGGAGTTTGCATCGAATGTCCAAGCTGACCAAACAGGCCGAGGCCGACCACCGGGAAGCATGCCGTCTGGTCGACCTGCGCCGCGAGCTGTCGGAGGAGGAAAAGGACTTCGTTCGCACGCATTGGCAGGAATCCGCCCAGCGGACCAGTCAGTGCCGGGACAGGGCGTTCTTCACTCCGCCGGAACTGGCGTCGGCGTTTACGATGTACGTGATCGGTTCGCGTGTCATCGATTTGGGCGCGGGTATCGGCGCGCTGGCATTCGCGTGCCATCGCGCGCTGTGGTTCGCGCACCGGTTCGAGGGGCTCCCGCCGCCCGACATCGTGTGCGTGGAGCGAAATCCCGAGTACGTGCGTGTCGGTCTGAGGGTGCTGCCCGAGGCGGTCTGGATCTGCGAGGACCTGCTGCGCGTGCCGCGTATGCGGTTGCGTGCCTTCGATACCGCGATCGCCAACCCACCGTACGGTCCGGTGCCGCGGTCGGTGAACGCGCCCGGATATCGTGGTCCTCGTTTCGAGTATCACACGATCGCGGTGGCCGCTCAGGTCGCCGACCGTGGTGTGTTCCTGATCCCGCAGCAGTCGGCGCCGTTCACCTACAGCGGTCGATCCCACATGCGATTCGGGACCGGCGACGCCGAATACACCCGCTTCTCCGCCTCCACCGGCATCAGGTTGCAGCCGACCTGCGGTGTCGATAGCGCGCATTATGCCCGCCAGTGGCGCCACCAGCCGCCTCGGACCGAACTCGTCCTCACCGATTTCACCGCACCGACCGTGCTGCGCCAGCCCCGCGACCCGCACATCTTCGGCCAGCAGACCGGCTAGCCCATTCATTCCCTCAAGGAGGTTCTCTCGATGTCGGCATACCAGAACCGGCAGGGCAGCACCGTGGTCGTGCACCGCGAAGGCTCGATGCTGCGTGTCACGCTCTCGCGATCGACCGAGGACCCGCCGATATCCGAGGCCAGCTGGTCGGCCCAGCTGGCCGCGGCGGCGCGCCGTGAGCTCGGCGGTCCGGCACGCCGGGTCTCCTCCGGCGCGGCCCTCACCCACGACTCCACCGGCCAGCGACGCCACCGCCGCACCGCGGCCTACACGATCGATTCCGCGTTCACCGTCAACTACGCATTAATGTTTCCGGTCCGCTCACCGCAGACGGTGCCCGTGCGTTGACTGCGCGGCTTCCGCTCGACTATACGGTGCGTCGCCACCGGGGCAGCTGGTGGCTCGCGCATGATCACGAGTTCGTTCACCGGTTGAGTGTCGGCGCGAAAGTTGTTGTGGCGCTGCCGCCGTGCTGCGAGCTGGGCGAGCATTTCGGCAAGGGCATCCTCGCTGTCACCCGGATCGCCGTACGTGGGTCTTTGGCTCCGTTCCTCACCGTCGCGCACGCGTGCGAGCAGCACACGCCGACACCGGAGCAGATCGTGGCGCACAACCACGAACAGGGCGAATCGGTCGAGTCGATCGAGATCACCGATCTCGCTTCGGGCACCGTCCTCGTTTCCTGGACACCCGAGCTCACAGCGGCGGATCAGTCATCGGTTCGGCCGTAACTATCTCTGTCAAGAGGGATTCCGTACACCACGTCCTTGGCTTCCATCGAGGAAGACGCCTATGCGAACTCCTCCGATCACGGCACCGCCACCGCCTGGCCCGGCCGCCGCCGACGCGGCCGATGCACTACTTGCGGCCGTTCGTCATCACACGGGCTCGTAAACGCGGGCTGGTAAACGCGGCCCCGAGTTCGATTTGCAGTCCTGATCACCCCATCGCATTCAATCCCAATCACGTAAGGAAGTGCTGCCATGTCTGTGAACAGCTATGCCCGTCATTTGTCGTTGCAGGAGCTGGTGCCGTTGCTCCAGGAGCAGCAGGCCGCCAAGGTCGATGTCGTCGCGGCGGCGTCGGCGATTCGCGCCCGCGAGGGCATGGTCGAGTTGTTCGGTGTGGCCGCGGCGGTCGACGAGCGCGGCGTCACCGCCGTCGACGGCCTGTACCGCCCGACCAGCGCGGCGGATGGGCAGATCGCGGACAAGCTCGGTATCCCGGTGCGTTACCTGCGCCGTTTGCGTGAGCGTGACCGGTTGGATCTCTACGACGGCAACGTCAACGGCTGGCTGCACGGCCCCGTCGACGCCGAACTGCCCGAGCCCGATGACCGGTCGTTTCTGTTGCGCCTGTTCACCCCGCCCCAGTCGGGGCAGCCCGGCGTGCTGCGGGCTCTGGTGTCGGACCGGTACGGGATCATCGACAACCTCGACGTTCTGACCGCCGTGCTCGAAGGCATCCACGCCGCCGGCGCCGACACCGAGATCCGAGCCTGTGACCTGACCGACTCCACCATGCATGCCAAGGTGTATTCCCCGCAGATGTCGGCACTGGCACCGCGGTTCCTGGCCAACTACCGCAGCGCGTTCGCCAACCCCGACCTGGAGGCCGAACGCCGCCGCGTAGCAGGCGACCTCGACCGCTGGCGGCCGATCGCTGCCCGTGAGGGCAACGGATACGCGCCCGGGACCGAGCCGGTGGTGTTCGCCGGCTTCCGGTTCAGCAACGACGAAACCGGCCACCACGCGGTCCGCCTCACACCCGAACTGGTGGTGCGGATCTGCGGCAATGGCCTGACCATCCCTATGTTCGCCCACACCCACCGCCACGTCGGCGAACGCCTCGACACCGGCACGGTCTCCTGGTCGCAGGACACGTTGCGCAAAAAGCTCGCGGTCATCACCGCCGAAACCCGTGACCGCGTCGCGGAATGGTTGTCCCCCGAGTTCCTCGCCGCCCGGGTCGAGGAGTTGGAGCAGGCGGCCGGTGCCCCGGTCACACAACCGGATAGGACGAAGCAACGTCGGCCCGCACACCATCGAGCAATTCCAGTCCGACCTGGAGCGGATCGTCCGGCAGTACCCGAACCGACCCATCTACCCACTGTTCGTCGAGTTACGCGCACTCACCAACCGCGCGTTCCGGCTCATCGAAGGACGCCAACCACCCGGTAGCACACGCGAGCTGTACCTGATCGCCGGCACCCTGTGCGCGGTGCAGGCAAACGCCTGTTTCGATTTGGGCAACCTCGACGCCGCCGCAACCCAAGCACGCACCGCGCTGCTGTGCGGCAACCTCGCTGAACACAATGGATTGCGAGCGTGGGTGCTCGGCATGCAATCGCTGATCGCGTACTGGGACGGCAAATACACCGATGCGCGGGATCTGGCCGAGAAGGGATGGCAGTTCACCCCCGAGAGCGGAACCGCTCAGGTCCGTCTGGCATCGCTGGAAGCCCGCGCCCGCGCCCGCCTCAACGACCCGGCCGGAACACAGGACGCGCTGGCGCGAGCAGAATGGGCGCGCGAGCGGGTGACAGGGCGGGACTATCCTGGCGGGATGATGGAGTTCCCACAGGCAAAGCAGCTCTACTGCGCTGCGGGCGCCCACCTGTGGCTCGGCGGCGATACCCGCTACCAGCAGGCGGAGGAACTCGCCGAAGCCGCACTCCAGCTGTACGCACAGGCACCGGTCGAGGAACGACGCCTGGGTGAAATGTCGCTGACCCGACTGGATCTCGCGACCGCCCGCCTCGCCCAGCAGGACCTCGACGGGGCAGCAGAGCAGATCCACGAAGTACTGCGTGTCAGCGAGCAACGCCCCACCGATAGCGTCGGGAAGAGACTCATGCAGTTCCGCCATCAGCTCGCCCGCCCCTACTTCCAAACAGCCTCACTCGCAACCAGTCTCAGCGATCTGATCATCGACTCGGCGGCAACCTCGCCGCGCGCCATCGGTCCGGGACCGACCTCATGATCATCGGCCTACTGCACCCAGGCAACATGGGCGCTGCGGTCGGTGCGCGCCTGGTCGACGCCGGTCACCAAGTTCTGTGGTGCCCAGACGCTCGTAGCCCTGCAACCCACGACCGGGCCGCTGCTGCCGGACTAACTCCCACCCCCGACCTCGTGGACCTTCTCGCGCGTGCCGAGACAGTGATCTCGATCTGCCCGTCCTCCGCAGCGATCGAGGTAGCGGAAACTGTTGCCGTACATCGCTATCGCGGCATCTACGTCGATGCGAACGCTGTCAGTCCACAGCGAATGCAACACATTGCCGGCACGCTCACACAAGTCGGTGCAGCAGTCGTCGACGCAATAATCTCTGGACCGCCACCTCGGGACGACCTCTTCGCGAAGAAGGCGAAGATCTTCATAGCTGGCCCCGACCCGGCACGCTCGACCGTGAACCGACTCTTCGCCTCCGGAGAGCTGGAAACCGAGGAACTCAACGAGAACCCTTGGTCGGCGAGCGCTCTCAAAATGGCGATGATCTCGTTCCTCCGACCGGCCAGGATGCTCGCAGTCATCGCGAACGGGATGGCCGACCATTACGGCGTCGGTGACGCTCTCACCCGGGAGGCACAGCGAACAGGCAACCCGATGCTCGGAGATCGAGAGTTCTTCCCCGGACTCGCAGCACGCGCCTGGCGGTGGATCCCCGAAGCCCACGAGTTCGCGCATACACTCGCCGAAGCCGGATTACCCACCGACTACGCCGACGCAACAGCAAGAATGTTCGCGGCATACGTCACCGACAAGGACGACTGGGGCTTATCTCCCGCGCAAGTGATTCAACGCCTGCGGGTCGAGGTCCCGCCAGAATCTATGGGGGAAGCATACGGAACTGGCCCGGACCGAACAAACCCTGCGTAGAGCCGCAAGCCTGTTTGATTGCTGCCCGGAGCCGCCGAGTGGCCAGTGCCAGGATGCGCGGCCGGTACGTCGATACCCGCAGGACATCCCCCTCGGCGGAGGTAACACCAGCGCATCGCTATCCTTGCCCCGCATGAGCGCGGCAACTCGCGACCAGAAACCGCGGGCACGGGACCGAACGGCGCTTGTACCTCTTGGGGTGGTCCACACATCAGGCGACCGTCCGCCTCCGTCACGTCTTCATGGATATCGACGCGGCCGCGGAAGATATCGAATGATGCCCGCGATCACCGCATATCGCGACCAAGTCGATGCTGCGCGGGCTCTGCTGGACGTCACGACGATGACGATCCTCGTTCAGTCCTATGATCTCGACTACGGACACCGAATGTTCAGCAGGACGCCGATGATCTCCGGCACCGAAATCTTCGGAGTCGTCTTCGATGAGCACCACTACTTCGGGACCAGCTTCGACACAGTATGTACCCAGTCCGGGCAAGATCCTGTCGTCGTGGGGTAGCTCGCACCGATCGATGGGGGCCAGTTCCGAGACGCGCGCCAGCCGATCGGCCTCTTTGCCGTCCTGGTGCTCCGCGAGGTGGCAGACTTTGTAATTATGGTAGGTGGTGGGGAAGCAGCGGTATCCAGAGCCGGTGTGGTCGCAGCGAGGCCAATCTTCAACGTGATTCGGAAACGCATGTGGCCGGACGTCTCGAGAGCCGCACTGCAGGACGAGCTTGAGGATTTGGCGGACACCGTAGAGCACGATCAACAGCTACTGTTGGATCAGATGCTTGTCGGCCGGGGTGATCCACTGGAGTTGCGAATCAAGGTCGGGTATCACGGTGAGGCAGCGAACGCCGGATCCATAACATTGTCCGATCTCGAGGAGGACATCACCGCTGGCACCCTTCCCCGCAGGATCGTTGTCGTGGGCGAACCTGGCGCGGGCAAGACTGTAGTGGGGATCAGGCTGCTGCTGATGTGGCTGCGGCATCGGAACGCGCTGCAGTCAGACGGGCCGCGTTTCAAATCGCCGGTTCCAGTTCGTGTCGAAGCCTCGGGATGGGACGGGAACCGAGACAGAGAGTTTACGAAGTGGTTGGCCAGTCAACTGACTGACCGTTACCGCCTACACCCGCGGGTGGCTCACGCTCTGGTCGACAGTGGTCGCATCCTTCCGATTCTCGACGGAATCGACGAAATGGATTCCATTGGAGCACCACCGGAACGGGCGCTAGCAGTGTTGTCTCAACTCAACGCACCGCCATGGGATCGTCGACCGAACGTGGTCGTCTGCAGTGCGGATACGATTGCCGAAATCCAAAGCCGGTCAGGCCATGTGGGGTTACACAGCGCGACCACCTTCAGCGTGCAACCCCTCACCGATGCCGATATCAAGGACCACCTCGAACAATTCTGCGGTCGCGTGTGCATCGACCCGTCCCAGTGGTCTCCTGTGATCACCCAAGTCGCCCGCGATCCCGGCGGCCCCCTGGCGACCGCGCTGGACAACCCGTTGGCGTTGTCCCTGGCCGCTGCCGCACTCAGCCCTCATGGCGGCCGCGTCGACCCTGCCGACCTTGCGGCCCTTGACCAACCGGCCGCGATCCGCAGTGCGTTGTTCGCCGCGTTGATCCCGGCGGCCGTATCAGCCACGCCGAGCGTTGCTCGTGCACGCGGCTACACGCAGGACAGCGTCCAGGCTTGGCTGACCACGCTCGCACGCCATCTCCAGCAGCAGCAAAATAGCGGGCACGGCGGATCCGGCATAACGCTGGATCAGGTCTGGAAGCTCGCCGGCCTCGTGAAGTGCGCTGCCCTGCATACGGTCTTCGCGGCAGCGCTGGTTGCCGTTGCCATCGGTGGGTTGATCATCCTTGCCGACGACAACAAATCGGCGGGTCAGTTCGGGCTAATCCCCGTTGTTCTGGCCGCCCTCGTTAGTTCATATTTCGCTGGCTCCTACCTGCCTGCTACCGGTCTACGACCCCAGGTCCCTGGGTTACGGGGGACGTCGGAGCGCTTCGCCTGGCGGGTTCCAGGGTGCCCCAGATGGCGCCGCGGCGTGCGGGCGGGGTTGGTGGTGTTCATGGCGCTGTCGCTGATTATGAGCGTTACCGTTGCCATTGCATGGGCGGTGGCTCCTGTGCCGTTCCACGTCCTTATTCCGGTGTTGCTGTTCGTGTTCAGCGCTGTTGGCTCGCTCGGATTGGCAGCTGGACTGGTGGTGGGTCTCAGCACGACAGTCGACGAGCGTCTCACCCTCGGACAAACGGCGCGGCGAATCATTCGAGATGATATCGAGTTCGCGGTGGCGACGGGCCTACTATGTGGACTCGCTTTCGGCATCAGCGCCGGACTCGGGGTACGAGCGCTGCGACCCGACAGCAGCATCTTCGCGTCGATCAATGACGGCATGCTGGGCGCATTGCTCATCGGTTTCGTGGTCTGGTTCGTAGCGGGTCTGACCACCACCCGGCACCTCGCTGCATCTTTGGTGTTCAGACTCAATCGAACATTTCCAGCTAGACCAGCCCGATTTCTCGATTGGGCCAACAACGCCGGCCTGCTACGCGTCAATGGCACCGCCTACGAGATCCGCCACCGGACCTATCAGGAGTGGCTTCTGGACCCGACGTCGCATCCGCCGTCGGGCTCACAAGATCGTTGATTTTGCGGAAACGGTGGAGTAGCGAACGAGGGGGTCACCAAAAGATTCTTGCTTCGTTCCCGCAACCGCTCACAACGGATCCTTCTGGACCATCACAGCCCACCGTCACATCGCGTATTCTAGTGCGCCATGAACACGAGCCTCCGGCTCGTGACCCGGGTTTTCGTGTTGAGGTCCCTGCTCGGGCACGCTGCCCCTCTTCATTCGGCGTTGTCTTGCCATCGGAAGGCCCACGGTCCTGCCCTCGATCCCGCACAGCCCCCACCCTGATGCTGCCGCAGCACTTCCCGCCACACCTCACCACTGCCGATGACAGAGGGACACGACCGCCGACATACCATATGGGATGCAATGGGATATCCGGATTATTGAAATCTATTGAGCCCCATCGCGATCCACGGGGCAGGCGAGAGCCTATTATCGAAGTCACCGGGTAACTGCCGTGCAGGGCCGGAGCCCGTTCGCTGGTTGCGCATTGTGGTGAAAGCACCGATCCACGAGCGCTGTGAAGCTGCACCGAACAACCGCACCAGCTTCTTACTCTTCGCTGGAATGCCCCGATCGGCCCCTTCTAACACGTGTCGCCGCGCGGGAAGTTCCGGAATCGGGAGGAATGTATGCCTGACTACTCCCATACCCACACTACGCCTTCGGCAGACCATCCACGCCCTGATATGAACAACGACCAGGTGTGGTTGAGCACCGAAGAAGTCGCCATCCGCTTGAAGATTCCGAAGAAGACGCTCGCCGTATGGGCTGCGGCGCAACGCGGACCTCGATATGCCCGCATGGGCCGGTTCCGGCGCTATCGCCTATCCGACCTGCTCGAGTGGGAAGACCAGCAAGTCCGATGCGGGGGCGGGACGAGAGCGCCTGGTTCAAATCCAGCCCCACAATCACCCCGCCGAAACCGGCGGTAGCGAATGTTGGGCAAACACAGATCATCTTGTGCTGCCCTGCAGCAGCAGGGCACCGTGGTCGCCGCAAGTCCTTTGGGCTGAGGGGGTCTCAGCTCATCGAGATCGAAGGAGGAACATGGCCCACATCCAGAAGCGCAAGCGAGGAAAATCGACGAGCTACGTCGTCCGCTGGACCGAACCCGACGGCACCGAACGCTCGGAGTCGTTCACCAAGCTCGGACGCTACGACTTCCCCGGCACCGCCGAGCACTACAAGCATCAGCTGGAGACGAACCTCGGTCACGGCACCTATGTCAATCCCGATATGGCGAAGACACTCCTTCGCATCGAGGTCGACAAATGGGTCGAGCGGGCCCACACCGAAACGACGCGCTACCAACGCCGGAACTTCGCGAAGAATCTCGGACGACTGGGCGGCATGCCCATTGGCGCGATCCGGCCGTCGGATATCCGGGACTGGCTCGACCAACTTCAGCGCGGACGCCCGTGGAAGAACGGCAAGCCGTTGGGCGAGAACTCGGTAGGGCTGCATTTCCAGTTTCTGCGCACGGTCCTCAATATCGCTATCGATGACGGAATCCTGACCGTGAACCCGTGCAAGAAAGTCAAAATGCGCAGCCGGCCCGACGGAACGAAATCCGTGACCCAGTTGCTCACCGTCGACCAAGTGTGGGCGCTCATCAGCAAGACGAACAAGCAGACCGGATGCATGATGCTGATCTCTGCACAAACCGGTTTACGCCCCAGCGAAGTCGCCGGATTGCGCGTGTGCGATGTCGATTTCCTTCGCCGCGAGATCCACGTCGCGCAGCAAGCCAACCACTTTCGCGGGAGACCTCCGACTGCACGGCTGAAGACCCGAACGAGCAAGCGGACGGTTCCACTCCCCGCGGACGCGCACGAGGCGCTCAGCGCCTTCCTGGCCGCCGCGAAACGAGAGCGCCACGACCTGGTATTCAGAACCAAGGCCGGAAATCCGTGGTGCGCGGATGGAATGGGGGAACGCTTCCGCGCGGTCGCCAAGCAAGCGAAGGTGCCGGATCACTTCACCTGGCACGATCTGCGCCACTTCTACGCGTCGGCGCTCATCCAGAATGGCGCCTCGGTTAAGACCGTCCAGGTCCGATTGGGTCACGCCGATGCCGAAACGACATTGAAGGTCTACACCCATCTGTGGCCCGATCAGGATGCCCACACGCGGGCCGCGATCGAGTCCCTCTTCGCCCGACCCGAAGGGGATACCCCCGAGGAGTACCCCCTTGGAAACGAAGCAGTTTCAAAGCTGAGACGGGACGCAGACGGGACAGCGGCCGCCTCCTGAGTTGAAAAACCGCCTCTGATCAGGCCAGTTTCAAGCTCCGCCCGATGATCTCCTTCATGATCTCCGTGGTCCCGCCGTAGATGGACTGCACGCGAGCGTCCATGTACGCCTTGGCGATCGGATACTCACGCATATAGCCGTAACCACCGTGCAGTTGCAGGCACTTGGTGATGAGGTCGATCTGTTCCTCGGTGCTCCACCACTTGGCCTTGGCGGCGTCCTCGGGGGACAGCTTCTCCTGGTTGAGCAGGGCGATGCAGTGGTCGACGAAGACGCGGACGGCGGTGGTCTTGGTGGCGAGTTCGGCGAGGACGAAGCGGGTGTTCTGCTGTGCGCCGATGGGTTTGCCGAAGGCCTTGCGGTCGCGGACGTACTGGCAGGTCAGGTCCAGGCAGGATTCCATGGCGGCGGCGGCCATGACGGCGATGGACAGGCGCTCCTGCGGGAGGTTCTGCATCAGGTGGATGAAGCCCATGCCCTCGGTGCCGAGCAGGTTCTTGCCGGGGACGCGGACATTGTCGAAGGAGAGTTCGGCGGTGTCCTGCGCCTTGAGGCCGATCTTGTCAAGATTGCGGCCGCGGGTGAAACCGGGCATGTCGCGCTCGACCACGAGCAGGGAGAAGCCCATCGCGCCCTTCTCGGGATCGGTCTGGGCGACCACGATCACGATGTCGGAGTTGATGCCGTTGGTGATGAAGGTCTTGGAGCCGTTGAGGATCCAGTCGTCACCGTCTTTGACCGCGCGGGTCTTGATGCCCTGCAGGTCCGATCCGGTGCCGGGCTCGGTCATGGCGATGGCGGTGATGATCTCGCCGGTGCAGAAGCCGGGCAGCCAGCGCGCCTTCTGCTCATCATCGGCCAGCTCCAGCAGGTACGGCGCGATGACGTCGTTGTGCAGCCCGAAACCCAGGCCCGAGTACATGCCCTTGGTGGTTTCCTCGGTGACGATGGCGTTGTAGCGGAAGTCCTTCACACCGCCGCCGCCGAACTCCTCCGGCACCGCCATGCCGAGGAAGCCCTGCTTGCCCGCCTCCAGCCACACCGCGCGATCGACGATGCCCGCCTCTTCCCACCGCTCGTGGTTCGGGGCGACGTGCTGATCCAGAAACTTGCGGAAGGACTCCCGGAACAGCTCGTGTTCGGGTTCGAAAAGGGTGCGCTCCACGCCGACCTCCTATGTGACCACAGCGGCACTGATGCCTACGTCACATACGGTACACGGATGTCGAATCACCGTTTACTTCCGACCTCGAAAAAGTGGGCGGAACTGCGGCTGTATCGCGAACAGCCGCAGATCGCACCAGACGAACGACCGTAAACCTGACCACTCGGTCAGGGGCGCTCCACCGCCTGCATCACCCGGCCCAGCAGGCTGCGACCGCGATCGGCGTCACGCTGGGCGAGCAGGAAGCGGATCTCCTCCTCGAGCGCCTTGCGCACCACACCCTGCAATTCGTGCGCCGCGTCCACCGGATCGGAGGCATCGGCCCACGCACTGGTGTCGATGGGATCGCCGAGGGAGAAGTAGAAGCGCTCGGGCTTGGGCAGCAGGGTCGGCCCGAGCCCGCGAATGAGCGGCGGGGTGAGGCTGGCGCGCAGGCCAAGCGCTTCCACCAGACCACGCACCGGACGCATGGCCGGATGCGCGCCGTCGAAGACCACGTCGTACACGTCGTCACCGCCGATCATGCCCATGGGCACGATGGGCGCCCCCGCCTCGATGGCCATCCGCGCGAACCCGGTACGGCCCGTCCAGTTCAGGACGTACTTCTCCTGCTTGCCGCTCATGGCCTCCCGGCCCCCGCCCGGGAATACCGCGACGATCTCCCCCTGCCGCAGCAGCGTGGTGCAGTTGTGCCGGTTGCCGCGCACCACCCCGAGGTGGTGCAGCACATCGCGCAGCCCCGGCACGTCGATGAGCACGTTCTCGGCCAGCCCCCGCGCCAGCCGTCCGGTGCGGCGCAGGATCTCGTGCGCCAGCATGGGCGCGTCCAGGCCGCCGGTGAGAGTGTGGTTGCCGACCAGCAGCACCGGCCCGTCGGTCGGCAGCCGATCCAGTCCGTAGAACCGCGGACTGAACCAGGCCCGACCCGGTACCGCCAGCACATCCAGCAGGCGGCGATCGAGGTCGGACAGCTCCACATGCAGCGGCGCACCGTCGGTGAGCGCCGGGCGATCGGTCTTATCGGATAAATACGTGACTCGGTCGGACACGAAATTCCCTCCCTGCAGAAAATTCGATTACGTCATGGTAACGAAAACCACTGCAAGGCACCGATTGTGGACGTCACACCGCGAACGTGACTCAGCTCACCCGGCGTGCGCGAATTCGGTGAGCGCCGCGGCCAGCGCCCGCGGCACCCGCGCCCGCAGCCGGGTGCCGGATTCCTCGTGTTCCTCACTGAGGATGCGGCCGTCCGCGTGTACCCGCGACAGCAGATCGCCACGCGAATACGGCAGCAGCACACCGACTTCCACATCCAGGCCACCGAGAATCTCGGCCAGCCGGTCCCGCAGGTCGGTCAGGCCCGCACCGGTGCGCGCGGAGACGAACACCGCCTCGGGCATGGCCGCCCGCAGCTGGGTCAGCTGCATCGGATCCAGTGCGTCGATCTTGTTGACCACCAGCAGTTCCCGCGGGGCCGGGATATCCGACTCGCGCAGCACCTCGGTGACGACCTCGCGCACCGCCTTGATCTGCTGATCGGGCAGCGGATCGGAACCGTCCACCACGTGCAGCAGCAGATCCGCGCCGGTCACCTCCTCCAGGGTGGAGCGGAACGCCTCGACCAGCTGGGTCGGCAGATGCCGGACGAAACCGACGGTATCGGTGAACACCACCTCGCGACCGTCCTCCAGGGCGGCACGGCGGGTGGTGGGGTCCAGGGTGGCGAACAGCGCGTCCTGCACCAGGATTCCGGCGCCGGTGAGCGCGTTCATCAGGCTCGACTTACCGGCATTGGTGTAGCCGACAATGGCGACCTGCGGAATACCGCTCGACGTGCGCTTGGAACGCTTGGTGTCACGGGCGGTCTTCATCTCGCGGATCTCACGGCGCAGCTTGGCCATGCGTTCGCGAATCCGGCGGCGGTCGGTCTCGATCTTCGTCTCACCGGGACCGCGCAGACCCACGCCGCCATTGCTGCCCGCGCGACCACCGGCCTGCCGGGACATGGACTCACCCCAGCCGCGCAGCCGCGGCAGCATGTATTCCATCTGGGCCAGCGAGACCTGCGCCTTACCCTCCCGCGAGGTGGCGTGCTGGGCGAAGATGTCCAGGATCAGGGCGGTCCGGTCGATCACCTTGACCTTGACGACCTTCTCCAGCGCGGTCAGCTGGGCGGGGGTCAGTTCACCGTCGCAGATCACGGTGTCCGCGCCGGTGTCGAGCACGACGGCGCGCAGTTCCTCGGCCTTGCCGGAGCCGATGTAGGTGGCCGGATCCGGCTTGTCGCGGCGCTGGATCAGCGCGTCGAGCACCTCGGAACCGGCTGTTTCGGCGAGCGCGGCCAACTCGGCCATGCTGGCCTCGGCCTGCGTCGCCGTACCCTCGGTCCAGACGCCGACCAGCACCACGCGCTCCAGGCGCAGCTGGCGGTACTCGACCTCGGTGATATCGGTGAGTTCGGTGGACAGCCCGGCCACGCGGCGCAACGCGCTGCGATCCTCGAGCTGCAGCTCACCGACGGTGGGATCGGTGGACCAGCCGTTACCGGTGGTCTCGGCGATCTCGTCGGCGATCTCCTCGGCGGGAGTGAACTCGTACGTTTCTTGTTTGCTCATACACCTCCATGGTCCCACGAAGGAACAAGAAGGCGCATTCGGTTATTTCACGCGCGTCGCGCTCAGAGTTCCTGCCACCACTTGGCCGACAGGCGACCGGTCGCCACGAGGACCGAGGGGCCGCGCAGGGTGGCGGTGCCGTGGTCGATGGTGACGGTGACCTCGCCGCCCGGGACGCGGACGCGCACCTCGCCGGATGCGGTGTCGATGTCGACGCCCGCGCGGACCAGGGCGGCGGCCGCGGTGGCGACGGTTCCGGTGCCGCAGGAACGGGTTTCGCCGACGCCGCGTTCGTAGACGCGCATGTCCACCGCGCCGTCGTGCAGCGGGGTGAGGATTTCGACGTTGACGCCGTTCGGGAAGACGGTGCGGTCGAAGGTGGGGGCGGCGGTGAGATCGAGGGCGGCCAGGTCGGCGGCGGTGAGCGTCGGGTCGACGCAGGCCAGGTGGGGGTTGCCCACGTCGATGCCGAGGCCGGTGAAGCTGCGGCCGGACAGCGTGGCGGTGGAGGTGCCGAGTTGGCGCACGTGGCCCATGGCGACAGTGACCTCGCCATGCACGGCGTCGGCGTGGTGGACCACGACGGGCCGGGCTCCGGCGCGGCTGCCGACCACGAACTCGTCGCGGCTCTCCATGCCGGTGGCGGCGAGGTAGTGGGCGAAGACGCGGACCCCGTTGCCGCACATCTCGGCGATGGAGCCGTCGGCATTGCGGTAGTCCATGAACCAGTCGGCGGCGGCCACCCCCTCGGGGAGCGCGGCCAGCACGCCGGTGTCGACGAGCGCGCCCGCACGCGCCACCCGCAGCACCCCGTCCGCGCCGAGTCCGCGCTGCCGGTCGCACAGCGCCGCGACGCGGGATTCGGTCAGCTCCAGCCACGCGTCCGGATCGGGCAGCACGACGAAATCGTTCTGGGTGCCGTGTCCCTTGCTGAATTCGATCCCGGCGTTCTCGATCATCCCAGCGCTCTCGCTCATAGTCCTCACCGCAACGCCCGGCGCTGCCGGGAAATTTCGTACAGGGCCACCGCCGCGGCGGACGGCGCGCCGAGCGTCCCGTGGGTCGGGATGCTCACCAGCTCGTCGCACACCGGCGCCCAGGCCGAGCCGAGGGTGTCCCGCTCGTCGCCGAGCACCAGGATGGTCGCTCCGCCGAAGTCGAGTTCGTCGAGCGCCATCCCGCCGCGATCGTCGCTGCCGACGATACGGGGGTCGAGTCCGCGCGCCTCCAGGGCGTCCCGGAAGGCGAGCACCCGTTCGGGGCCGGGCACCCGGAAGACCGGCACCGCGAACAGCGCCCCGTCGGAGGCGCGCACCGCCTGCGGATCGAAATGGTCCGCGCCGGAACCGGTCACGATCACCCCGGCGGCCCCGTAGGCGGCGGCGGACCGCAGCAGCGCCCCCAGGCGCAGCGCCGAGGACGGCCGGTCGATGACCACCACCACGGGCGGGTCCGCGACCGATCCGGGTGCGAAGTCCTCGAGTTCGGTGTGCCGCGACACCGCGACCGCGACCAGTTCGGGTACCGACTCCGCGGGTTCGGCGAGTTCGGCCATGAGTTCGGGCACCAGGCCGACGCTCGGTACCCCGCTGCTGTCGATGACCTGCCGCGCCCACACCGACGGCTCGGGCGTACCGAGCCGGTACACCAGCGTTTCGAGCGGCCAATCGGTTTCGAGAGCGCGCGCGATGGCCCGCTGCCCGAGTACGAGAAAGCGTCCATCGCGCGCCCGTTTGGTCCGATTGTTCAGATATGCCTGCCACACCTGAACCGAGGCGTTACGGGTGCTGCCGCGCTGCGTCACTACCGAACTCGTTCCTGTTCCTCGAGGAGGGCCAACGTCGTGGCGACCAGATCCGGATCCGCGCCGTCGACCCAGCGCACCCGGGGGTCCCGCCGGAACCACGAGCGCTGCCGTCGAACGTAGCGCCGGGTACCGATGAAGGTGCGCTCCTGTGCGTGTTTCAGGTCGTATTCGTTGTCGAGGTACGCGAGGACTTGTGCGTATCCGATCGCGCGCCGCGCCGTAACCCCTTCGCGCAGACCGCGATCGAGCAGCCCGATCACCTCCTCGACGAGACCCTGCTCGAACATGCGGGCGGTGCGCAGCTCGATGCGGGCGTCGAGTTCGGCGGTCTCCCGGTCGACACCGATGACGGTTGTGCCCCAGCGGGGTTCGCCGATCTTCGGCTGGGAGGCCGCGAACGGCTGCCCGGTCAGCTCCACCACCTCGAGCGCGCGCACCATGCGGCGACCGTCGGTGGGCAGGATGGTGGCCGCCGCCACCGGATCGGTAGCCCGCAGCGCCTCGTGCACCGCGCCGAGGCCCTCCTCCTCGAGAACCCGCTCCCACCTGGCGCGAACCTCCGGATCGGTCGCCGGGAAGTCCCAATCGTCCAGTAGCGCCTGCACGTACATCATGGAGCCGCCCACGATCACCGGAACGTGCCCGCGCGCCATGATCGCCTCCACATCGGCCCGGGCGGCGGTCTGGTAGGCGGCGACGGTGGCGTACTCGGTCACGTCGAGCACATCGAGCTGATGGTGCGGAATGCCGCGCCGCTGCGCGACGGGCAGTTTGGCGGTGCCGATATCCATACCGCGGTACAGCTGCATGGCGTCGATGTTCACGATCTCGCCGCCGAGGCGCTGCGCCAGCTCCAGGGCCAGATCCGACTTTCCGGTGGCGGTCGGGCCGACGACGGCGACGGGGCGGATCACCGCTCGCCCCCGGGCCGCCAGACGCTGACGTGATAGCCGACGCCGAACGGCGCCGCGCGGTAGCGGGTCTCGACCCGCGGGCGGCTCGCGTCGTCCACGAACAGCCCCGCGAGCGCCTGGAACACCGGTCTGCCCGCCACCGACAGGTCGGCGCACAGCGACGCGTCCAGGGCGGCCAGGCCGTCCCGGTCCCCCGCCGTGAGCGCGCGGTCGAGATCGGCCTGGAACGCTTCGGCGCGCGGATCGAGGTAGCGGGGCGCGGCGGTGGTCAGGGTTGCCGCACCGTCGCCGACCACCAGCACGCCGACGGGTCCGGGGTCGGCGTCGAGTTCGGCGCGCAGCTCGCGGCCGACGTTCAGGGCCCGCGCGCCGGGAGTGTCGGCGGCCAGCAGCCGGGCTTCGGCGCTGGTGTCCGGGGCGGTCCGGGCGCGCAGCCAGCCACCGATCAGCACCGGCAGCGGCAAACCCGGATCGGCGGCCGTATCGGCGGTCAGCGCGGCGGCCGAGAGGCCCGCCCGGACATCGACGCCGAATCCGCGGAACGTGCCCACCGCCGTCGAGGCTACTTGTCGGTCGGTTTCCGAAACCCCGATGACGATCCACCGCACCGCCGACCGGGCCAGCTCCCGCACCGCATCCAGCGTGGCCTCCCGCAGCGCCGTCACCTCGCCACCGTCCGCCACACCCGCGGCACCGCCCAATTCGGGTACGAGCACGGGCGGCGAAGGGACCAGGGCCGCAACACTGAACACGCCGTCAACCGTAGCGCCAACCCGCCACACCAGCCCCACCCCGTCCGCGCCGCCGCGCGGTGACGCGGCCCGCAAACGCAGCATTTCGCCACCCAGCCTGGTTGAATGGGGTCAAGCTAGATGGGATGACCAGGGCGTAACCAGGCAGCCGTGACGCGCGGCAGGGACGAGGAGCAATGACCGACAACAACGGAAACGACAAAGCTACCCACCCGGAGTCGACCACGACGCCCCAGCCTGGCGCGGCCGCCGCCGAACGACCGTCACCAGCGGCCGAGGCCGCCGGCAATCGGCCCCGCAAACCCGGTGCCCGCAGCTCTGATACCCCCAAACCCCATGCGGTCAAACCCGCGCCCGGCCCGGCGCACACCCCCCACCCGCATGCGGTGGTGGTGCCGACCGTCAGCGATCCCAGCCAGTGGGGCCGCGTGGACGAGGACGGCACCGCCTGGGTGAAGACCGCCGACGGCGAGCGGGTGGTGGGCTCCTGGCAGGCCGGTGACGCCGCCGAGGGTCTGGCCCACTTCGGCCGCCGCTTCGACAACCTCGCCACCGACGTGGTGCTGCTCGAGGAACGGCTCGCCGCCGGAGCCGACGCCCGCAAGATCAAAGCCGATGCCGCCGCGCTTGCCGAATCGTTGCCGACCGCCGCCGTGATCGGCGATATCGACGGTCTGGCCCGACGGTTGCAGGTCATTATCGAACACTCCGACGAGGCGGCCGCGCACGCCAAGGAGGAGAAGGAGCGCACCCGGCACGAGCACACCGAACGCAAGGAGGCGCTCGCCGCCGAGGCCGAGCAGATCGCCGCCGAATCCACCCAGTGGAAGGCCGCGGGCGACCGGCTGCGCGAGATCCTGGAGGAGTGGAAGACCATTCGCGGCGTGGACCGCAAGGTCGACGACGCACTGTGGCGACGCTTCTCCAAGGCGCGCGAGGCGTTCAACCGCCGCCGCGGCGCGCACTTCGCCGAACTGGACCGGGAGCGGGCCGCCGCCAAGACCCGCAAGGAAGAGCTGTGCGTGCGCGCCGAGGAGCTGTCCTCCTCGACCGACTGGGTGGGCACCGCCTCGGTGTTCCGTGACCTGCTCACCGAATGGAAGGCCGCGGGCCGCGCCCCGCGCGAGGCCGACGAGCAGCTGTGGCGGCGGTTCAAGGCCGCCCAGGACGTCTTCTTCGCCGCCCGCAACGCGGCCGCCTCCGAACGCGACGCGGAATTCGAGCAGAACGCCGCCGCCAAGGAGGAACTGCTGAAGCAGTACGAGCACATCGATCCGGAGTCCGGACTCGACGCCGCCCGCGCCGCCCTGCGCGACCTGCAGGAGAAGTGGGACGCCATCGGCAAGGTGCCGCGCGAGCGCATCCACGAACTCGAGGGCCGCCTGCGCGCCATCGAGAAGAAGGTGCGCGAAGCGGTGGACGCCCAGTGGCGGCGCACCGACCCGGAGGCCATGGCGCGCGCCGCCCAATTCCGCGAACGCGTCGCCCAATTCGAGGAGCAGGCCGCCAAGGCGCAGGCCGCGGGCAAGACCCGGGACGCGGAGAAGGCCCTGGAACAGGCCAAGCAGTGGCGGGAATGGGCGGAAGCCGCCGAGGGCGCGGTCAGCCAGCGCTGACGAGGGGTCGGGCGGAGCGGACCGCGCCGCCGGCTACTCGAGGCCCTGAGCGGCTTTGAGCCGTTGATCGAACACAGCGATCGTGTCGTCGGAGAGGCGGCCGAACTCAGCCCTCGTCGCCGGTGAGCCAGCGGCGGCCCTGCTGTTCGGCGTCGGCCGCGGCCTGACGACGGCGCTCCTCGGCCTCCAGATGCACGACGGTGCGGCTCCACACGACGCGAATCCAGTGGAAGGTGAGCACGATCGCGGCGATGGCCGCCAGGATCAGGCCGATGCCGGGACCCGAGCCCTCGTAGTTGCCCAGGCCGGGGGTCTGGCGGTGCCAGATGGAGAAGACGCCGAACACGCTGGCGATGGCGGTGCCCGCGGTGGCGATCCAGGCCAGCACCCAGCGGCGGGTGGTCAGGGCGGCCAGGGAGAAGCCGATGCCGAACACCACCACGAACCACACGAAGATCCGGGAGGGCAGGCCGATGTGCTCGTCCTGGGCGACCGCATCGTAGAGCAGCACGTCGAAGCCGCGGGCGGCCCCGGCGTGCGGCAGCACCAGCGAGAGCAACAGCACGAACACCGCGCCGGCGACCACCAGGGCGCGCACGCCCGGATCGATCTCACCGGCGATCTTGCGTTCCACCGCCTCCAGATCGCCGCGGAACTGCTCGAACTCCTGGCTGCCCTGCTCGGCTGACTTCATCGTCTCCTCGTTCGGGTCGGGGGTCGTGGGCTCGTCGCCGTGCCGATCGCTCATCGCGCGCTCACAGCCCGCAGCCGCTGTCGCAGCCCGACGACACGGCGGGCAGCGGTCCGGGTGCGCCGATGCGCGGCAGTCCCAGGCCGACGCCGATGGGTGCGGTCTTCGGGGTGACGCCACGCTCGTGGGCGTCGCCCGCGCGGGTGCGGCGATGGTCGCGCACCACGCTGTCGGCGATGAGATGGTGCGGGGCCGCACCGGTGATGTCGACGGTGACCAGATCGCCGGGACGGATCTCGGTGCCGGGCGCGGGATCGGCGGGCGGCCGGAAGTGCACCAGGCGGCCGTCGCGGGCGCGGCCGCTCATGCGCGCGGTGGCGGCGTTCTTCTTGCCCGCGCTGCTCTCGGCCACCAGCAGTTCCACCTCGGTGCCGACCAGTGCCTGATTGGCCTCCATGCAGATCCGCTCCTGCAACTCGATGAGCCGCATATAGCGTTCCTGCACCACGTCCTTGGGCAGCTGATCGGGCATCTCGGCGGCCGGGGTGCCGGGGCGGATGGAGTACTGGAAGGTGTAGGCGCTGGTGAACCGCGCCTGCCGCACCACATCCAGGGTCTCCTGGAAATCCTCCTCGGTCTCGCCCGGGAAGCCGACGATGATGTCGGTGGTGATGGCGGCGTGCGGCATGGCCGCCCGCACCTTCTCGATGATGCCCAGGTACTTGGACTTGCGGTAGGAGCGCCGCATGGCCTTGAGCACGCGATCGGAACCGGACTGCAACGGCATGTGCAGCTGCGGGCACACGTTCGGCGTCTCGGCCATGGCCTCGATCACGTCGTCGGTGAACTCGGCCGGATGTGGGGAGGTGAAGCGCACCCGCTCCAGGCCCTCGATGGATCCGCAGGCGCGCAGCAGTTTGGCGAAGGCGCCGCGATCGCGCGGTTCGTTCGGATCGGCGAAGGAGACGCCGTAGGAGTTGACGTTCTGCCCGAGCAGCGTCACCTCCATGACGCCCTGGTCGACCAGCGCCTGCACCTCGGCCAGCACGTCGCCGGGACGGCGGTCCACCTCCTTGCCGCGCAGCGACGGCACGATGCAGAAGGTGCAGGTGTTGTTGCAGCCCACCGAGATCGACACCCAGCCCGCGTACGCGGATTCGCGCTTGGCGGGCAGCGAGGACGGGAACGCCTCGAGCGCCTCCATGATCTCCACCTGCGCCTCGCTGTTGTGGCGGGCGCGTTCCAGCAGCACCGGCAGCGAACCGATGTTGTGGGTGCCGAACACCACGTCCACCCAGGGGGCCTTCCGCACGACGGTGTCGCGGTCCTTCTGGGCCAGGCAGCCACCGACGGCGATCTGCATGCCCGGACGTTCGGCCTTGATGGGCGCGAGGTGGCCGAGGGTGCCGTACAGCTTGTTGTCGGCGTTCTCGCGCACCGCGCAGGTGTTGAACACGACGAGATCGGCGGTGTCACCGGGTGCGGCCTTGGCGTACCCGGCATCCTCGAGCAGACCGGACAGCCGCTCGGAGTCGTGCACGTTCATCTGGCAGCCGTAGGTGCGCACCTCGTAGGTGCGCACGACATCGACGTCCACCGAGTCACGTGCGGAAACCAGCCCCAACGAATTCACCCGTCCAGGGTACGGGCTCCGATTCGCGGCCGTTCCACCCCATGGGATCAGCGTGACCCGTCTCTCTCCCGTCACCGCGGCGTCAATCCTCGGTTACGGCGGGGTGTCGAGTCCGGGCGGTTGTGGCGTCACGGGGGCCAAAGGCGAGCATTTCGGGCAACGGCCCTCTAAGGTCACTGGTCATGACCGACGCCGCCACACCCGTCACCGCCGACGCGCCGATGATCTCGATGCAGACCGTGGACAAGCATTTCGGGGCTCTGCACGTCCTGCAGGACATCAACCTCGAAGTGCCCAGGGGCCAGGTCGTCATCGTGGTGGGTCCGTCCGGCTCCGGTAAGTCCACGCTGTGCCGCACCATCAACCGGCTCGAGACCATCGACTCCGGCACCATCGCCATCGACGGGGTGCGGTTGCCCGACGAGGGCAAGGCCCTGGCGCGGCTGCGCGCCGATGTGGGCATGGTGTTCCAGAGCTTCAATCTGTTCGCGCACAAGACCATTCTCGAGAACGTCATGCTCGCGCCGGTGAAGGTGCGCCGGATGGACAGGACGAAGGCGCGCGCCCGCGCCATGGAACTGCTCGAACGGGTCGGCATCGCCAATCAGGCCGACAAGTATCCCGCCCAGCTGTCGGGCGGTCAGCAGCAGCGCGTCGCCATCGCTCGCGCGCTGGCCATGGACCCCAAGGTGATGCTGTTCGACGAGCCCACCTCCGCGCTCGACCCCGAAATGGTGTCCGAGGTTCTCGAGGTCATGGTGCAGCTGGCCAAGGACGGCATGACCATGGTGGTGGTCACCCACGAGATGGGTTTCGCGCGGCGCGCGGGCAACCGGGTGCTGTTCATGGCGGACGGTCAGATCGTCGAGGACACCGATCCGGACACGTTCTTCACCGCGCCCAAATCAGAACGCGCGAAAGATTTCCTCGGCAAGATTCTCAGCCACTAACCACTCCGCCACTTCACGAGAGAGAAGGATTCAGATGAGGATCACCCAAGCGCTGCGGCTAGCCGTCGGGGCCGTCGCCCTGACCGTGGTCGCCAGCGGCTGCGGCGGCGGCAGCGACAAGACCGCCACGGAGAACGCCGCCGACGGCAACCTCACCATCGGCATCAAGTACGACCAGCCGGGTCTGGGACTGCGGGAGAAAGACGGCTCCTTCAGCGGTTTCGATGTCGACGTCGCCACCTATGTGGCCGAGAAGTTGGGCGTGTCCCCGGAGAACATCACCTTCAAGGAAGCGCCGTCGGCCCAGCGCGAGACGCTGATCCAGAACGGGCAGGTGGACTTCATCGCCGCCACCTACTCCATCACCGACAAGCGCAAGGAGAAGGTCGACTTCGCCGGGCCGTACTTCATTACCGGCCAGTCGTTGCTGGTGCGCTCGGACAACACCGACATCACCGGCGCGGAGTCGCTGAGCGGCAACAAGAAGCTGTGCTCGGTCAAGGGCTCCACCCCGGCGCAGAACGTGAAGGACAAGTACGCCAAGGACGTTCAGCTTCAGGAGTACGACACCTACTCACTGTGCGTGGAGGCGCTGAAGGCCGGTGCCGTCGACGCCGTCACCACCGACGACATCATCCTGCGCGGGTACGCGGCGCAGAACCCGGGCGCGCTGAAGGTCGTCGGTGACACCTTCACCGTCGAGAAGTACGGCATCGGTGTGAAGAAGGGCGACACCGAATCCCGCCAGAGGATCAACGACGCGATCGAGGACATGATCACCAGCGGCGCCTGGCAGGCCGCGCTGGAGAAGAATTTCGGTTCCACCGGAATCCAGATCCCCGAGCCGCCGCAGCTGGACCGGTACTGAGTTGACCGTGCGTGCCGGGCGGGGACGTACCCGCCCGGCACGCGACGTATTTCGATCGGAGGGATGCGCACGCCGTGTTCGATTTGATCTCTGAGTATTCCGACCAGCTGCTCGACGCGTTCTGGGTGACCATCAAGCTGACGGTCTTCTCCGGGGTGCTCGCGCTGGTCCTCGGCACGATCATCGCCGCCATGCGGGTCGCGCCGGTACCCGTGGCACGCTGGGTCGGCACGGCGTACGTGACGATTTTCCGCAACACCCCGCTGACGTTGATCATCGTCATCTGCTCGCTCGGCCTCTACTTCCAGCTCGGTATCAAACTCGCCGGTGAGGGGCCGAACGACCTCGCGGAGAACAACTTCCGCTGGGCGGTCGTCGGATTGGGGGTCTACACGGCGGCTTTCGTGTGCGAGTCGCTGCGCTCGGGCATCAACACGGTGCACCTGGGGCAGTCGGAGGCGGGCCGCTCGCTCGGCTTCACGTTCTCGCAGAATCTGCGACTCATCGTGCTGCCGCAGGCTTTTCGCTCGGTGATCGCACCCCTGGGCAGCGTGCTCATCGCACTGACCAAGAACTCCACGGTCGCGGCCGCCATCGGTGTCGGTGAGGCCGCCCTGCTCATGTCGGAGATGATCGAGGTGGAGGCCGCGCCGCTGGCCGTCGGCGCCATCTTCGCCTTCGGCTTCGTCGTCCTGACCCTGCCCACCGGTCTGCTGTTCGGCTGGCTGGCCAAGCGATACGAGGTGGCCCGATGAGCGCCGTATCCGTTCTCTACGACGCACCCGGTCCCAAGGCGCGCATGCGCTACTGGCTGTACACGGCCGTGGTCGTGGCGGCGGTGGCGGCGCTGGCCTGGGTGGTCTACAGCGGCCTGGACGCTCAGGGCCAGTGGGCCGCCGACAAGTGGGAGCCCTTCCTGGACGCGCAGATCTGGGAGACCTACCTGCTTCCGGGTATTCGGGGCACCCTGGTGGCGGCGGCACTGTCGATCGCCTTCGCACTCGTGCTCGGCATGCTGTTCGGCATTCTGCGGCTGTCGGATCACCGCAGCGTGCGCATCGTGGCGGGCACCGTGGTGGAGATCGCCCGCGCCATCCCGGTGCTGATCCTGATGATCTTCCTGTTCGCGGTCTACGCCGAGTACAACGTCTTCCCCAACGACCGGCTCGCGCTCGCCGCCGTGGTGACTGCGTTGACCATCTACAACGGCTCCGTCATCGCCGAGATCGTGCGCTCCGGCATCAAATCGCTGCCCAAGGGGCAGACCGAGGCTGCCGTGGCGCTCGGCATGCGCAAGTCCCAGGTGATGACCGCCATCCTGCTGCCGCAGGCGATCACCGCCATGCTGCCCGCGCTGATATCACAGATGGTGGTGGCGCTGAAGGATTCGGCGCTGGGCTACCTCATCGGCTACGTCGAGGTCGTGCGCTCCGGACAGCAGCTCGGGTCGGCGCAGGGCAATACCTTCCAGGCGCTGCTGGTCATCGCGGCCATCATGATCGCCCTCAACTACACTCTGACCGTGGTGGCGACCCGGGTCGAGCGGTGGTTGCGCACCCGCAAGCGCGGCGGGCGGCCCGCGATCGGCGCGGACAACGCCACCGCCGCCGCGCCGCCCGGAATGGATATCACCCTCACCAAGAAGGACTGAATCAAGAAGGACTGAATTCGGTTCGGCGACCGCGTTCCCGCACCTCGAATGGACCCCGCTTCGCAGCCGCGGAGCGGGGTTCACCGCTGCAGCCGGGGTTCACCGCTGCAGCGGGGGTCAACGGCTGCGGAGCACGGCTCGATCGCGCGGCGTCACCCGCTCCCCTTGGGCCGCACGGGAAGCTCGTTCATGCCGCGCATCAGCACGCTGGTCTGCCATGCGGGCGTGAATGCCGCATCGGCCAATTCCAGGTGCGGGAAGCGGCGCAGCAAGGCCCGGAAGGCGATATCGGCCTCCAGTCGGGCCAGCGGGGCGCCGACGCAGAAGTGGATGCCGTGGCCGAAGGCCAGGTGCCCGGATGTGTTTCCGTCGATATCGAGGTCCGGTCCGGAGTCGTAACGGGACGGGTCGCGATTGGCGGCGGCCAGGGCGATGTAGACGAATTCCCCTGCGGGAATATCGATTCCGGCAATGCGGACGGGTTCGGCGGTGTAGCGGATGGTGGACCAGCCGACCGGGCCGTCGTAGCGCAGGAACTCCTCCACGGCGGCGGGCACCCGGTCCGGATGTTCGCGCAGCGTCTCCCACTGGGATCGGTTCCGCAGCAGGGCGTAGGTGCCGTTGCCGATCAGGTTGACCGTCGTCTCGTGCCCGGCGACCAGCAGCAGGAACGCCATGGCCACCAGTTCCCGCTCGTCGAGCCGGTCGCCGTCCTCGGCGGCGTGCACCAGATCGGAGAACAGGTCGTCACCCGGATCGGCGCGCTTGTCGGCCATGAGCTGGTTCAGGTACTCCGACATGCCCAGCGTGGCGGCCTCCCGCTCCTCCACCCGATTCCCGGAGGAGACCAGCACCCGGGTCCACGCCTGGAAGTCGGCGCGGGCGTCCAACGGTATGCCCAGCAGTTCGCAGATCACCGTGACCGGCAGCGGGTTCGCGAAGACCCGCATGAGATCGACCTCGTCGTGTGCGGACATCTCGTCGAGCAGACCTGCGGTGATCGCCTCGATGCGGGGGCGCAGGGTGGCGACGCGGCGCGGCAGGAACGCCTTGTTCACCAGTTTCCGCAGCCGGGTGTGCTCGGGCGGATCGCTGTTGAGCATGTGCGCGGCCAGCGCCTGGGCGTTCGAATCCGACAGGGTCCGCACATTCTTGGCGCGGAACAGGGCGTAGAGGTCGTCGGCGTTCTTGCGCAACCGGGGGTCGGCCAGGGCCGCGCGGCCCTCGGCGTGGCCGATGATCACCCAGCAGGGGGCGCCGCCCGGAAAGCGCACCCGGTGCACCGGACCGTGGGCACGCCAGCGGTCGTAGTACCGGTGCGGATCGGCGTGGAAGTCCTCGCCCACTACCTCGATCGATTCGGTGGTACCGCTGTCGACCATGTCATCCTCCTGACCACCGCGACCCACGGCCGCGCCCCACCTGTCCACCACGAAGAGATCCGGCGGCGACCACGCTACCGAAACGCTTGGTGGGACGCCGTTTTCGCTGTTGGGGAGGGGTACGCCCGCATCATCGGGACGGGTACGCACACATCATCGGGGACGGCTGCGCACGGCCCGGGACGGGGGCGAGGGCGACGGTGATGTTGTCGCTGCCGCCTTGGCGGATGGCGAAATCGACCAGGGCGCGGGCCTCCGACAGCCCGACCGGGCCGGTCGCGCCCGCCGGACCGAAGGTGCAGTCCCCCAGCGCCTCGGCCTCGGGCAGGTAGTTCCACAGGCCGTCGCTGCACAGCAGCAGCGCGCCCGGGCCGGTGGCGTACAGGGAGCGCACACAGTCGTCCGCCCACGGGGTGGTGCCGATATCGGCACCGAGCCAGCGGGTGAGAGTGTGCGCCCCACGCATACTCATGGCGGTGCGCTCGTCCACACCACTGATCTTGATGAAGTCCTGGGCGAGGGAGTCGTCATCGGTGAGGCGACGTGAACCGGCGAGCGCGGCCGCCCCAGGCGTCCCCGCCGCACCGGACGCAGCGGGGACGCCGGGCGGAGCGGGGACGCCGGGCGCAGAATCATCGGCGTGAGCAGTGTCAGCAGTGGGCACCGCGGGTGTTGCGGCAGCGGCACGCACGGTGGGGGCGCTGGGCACGGTGGGGGCGGTGGGGGTGAGCCAGTAGGCTCGGCTGTCGCCGACGCTGGCGACCGTGATGCGGGTGCCGTTCGGGTCCGGGACCAGCACGGCCGAGAGGTAGGTGCACGACGGGGCGCGGCCCTCGGGGGTTCCGACCGCGCGCACCGCTTTGGCGGCCGCCGACAGTCCGGCCAAGGTCGCCTCCTCGAGCGTCGCGCCCGCGCCGAGCGCCGCCAGGTTGGCCGCGACACCGGCGCGTGCCGCCGCGCCCGAGGCGGCCTGCGGGTCTTCGGAGGTGGATACGCCGTCGCACACCACGATCACGGTCACGCCGGGCTCCCCGGGCACCGTCGAGTCGAGCACGGCCACCGCGACCGAGTCCTCGTTGTGCTCGTGCACCAGTCCGCGGTCGGTGACGACACATACCGTCCCGAGGTCCGCCTCGAACCGATCCTGCCGCGGGCTCGGCATTCCGCAGCCCACGCAGGATCCGGTGTGGTCGTAGTGCTCCGCGCGGCAGCCGGTGCACGGTCCGGCGGGCCGGTCCCGGTCCGGCAAAGCCACCCGCCGAATACGCGTCGGCGGCCCGGCCGATACGCCGGAGCGGTCCGTCGCGGGTGACGCGCCGTGTCCGGGATTCGGGATCACCGTCGCGGTGTCGGGCTCGGCGTCGGTGGGCACCACTGCCGCGGCGTTGTCGCTCGGCGGCGCGGCCGCCGCCTCGCGAACGACGGGTGCTTCGGCAGCGGGTACGGATGCATCGGTCACAGGCGCGGTTTCCTCGGGGACAGGCCCGACCACGGCGCGATCGGGCTGAGTTGACTCGGAGACCCGCTCGGCGGCCTCGTGACCGGGCCGAGCCGTATCGGGTGCGGCCCCGGCAGAACCCGGGGCCGGAGTGGATTGGGCGGCCGGATCGGACATGGCGGGACCGGACACCGCCGCGCCGGGCGCTGCCGGACCGGGCATTGCCGCGCCGGGCACTTCCGGACCGGACACTTCCGGACCGGGCACTTCCGGATCGGGCACTTCCGGATCGGGCACTTCCGGACCGGACACAGCCGGACCGGACACAGCCGGACCGGACACAGCCGGACCGGACACAGCCGGACCGGACACAGCCGGACCGGACACAGCCGGACCGGACACAGCCGGACCGGACACAGCCGGACCGGGCGGCTCCGGATCGGGAGTGGGCGGGTTCGGCTCGGCGGCCGACTCACCGGTCACCGGAGGGCCTCGTATCCGTGGTGGTGGCGGCCGTGCCGCATGGGTGAATCGTCGGGAGGCGCAAGCCGGTCCGCCGGTTCGCGGCAGCGCTCGGTGCCGTCGGCCGGTCGCGTCGCTCAGCCGATATGCGCACCAGATCTCCTCGATCGCGTACAGCACAGTCGATTTCCTGGCAACCATACCGACGGTCATCGGCATGATGACCATCCATCGCCCCCACCCGGCATCCCGGTTCGCGTCTCGCTACCGGTAGACGAGGTCCCATTCTCCCACCCCCGCTATCGTCCGGCCGCAGCCGTCTTCCGCGATAGTAGACGAGACATTCCGACCGCGCGCTCGATTAATTCGCCACCCATGGGGTGAATCCAGTGGCGATCGTCAGTGCGAGTCGGTTTCGGCGAGATCCCGGTCGGCCAGTTCCGCTTTCACCACCGTGAAGGCGGTGGACTGGTTGTATCCGCGCCGCGCCAGCATCCCGACCAACCGGCGAATGGTCTTCTCCCGATCCAGATCTCGCGGCACAGTGCGCAATTTGCGCCGCACCAGCTCGGTGGCGCGCTCGTGCTCGTCCTCGGCGCTGATCCCGGCCAGTGCCGATTCCGCGTCCTCCGGCGCGACCCCCTTGCGCCGCAATTCCTGCGCGAGCGCCTTCTTCCCTTTTCCGGAGAAGGTATGCCGCGAGTGCACCCACTGCTCGGCGAACGCCGCGTCGTCGATCAGCCCCACCTCGGCCAAACGATCCAGCGCCCGTCCCGCCACCTCGGCGGAGAAACCCTTCGCCGCCAGCCGATCCGCCAACTCCGCCCGGCTCCGGGCCCGATCGGTCAACAGCCGCAGGCACACCTCCTTGGCCTGTGCCTCGGTCCCACCCCCGGGCAGCCCCTCCCCCGGCTCACCCCCACCGTCCGATCGCCGCCGCGCCCCACGGCCCCGACCGCGCCCCCTTTCGGACTCCTCGGGCTCACTGCCCGGTCCAGCGAAATCCGAACCGCCCCGTTCCCCCTCGACACCGCCGCGCTCCTCCTCCAAGGCAGCGGAATCGGGCTCCGCACCGATATCCGCGCGCCGATATCGCTTGCCGCGCCGATGCGAGCCCTCGGGGGTCTCGAAGGTGCCGGAGGGAGCGCGACGCCGCCGCGCTGTCGCCGAATACGGCTGCTCCGCAGCGGGTTCGGCATCGTGCCCCGCATCGGGCGCGGCCGATTGCCGCCGCGCCGGGGTGCGGTGCGGGGTGGATTCCTCCGGATACCCGTCCTCGGCCTCGTCCTCATCCGGGTGGCGGCCGTAGGTTTCGGCGCTGTAGACGCCGCTGCCGTAGCGCGCGAGGTGCGATGGCTTGTCCGCCTTACGGGTGCGGGCTTCGATGGCGTCGAGTTGGCGGCGGAGGCGTTCCACCGCTTCCAGACGGGTGTTGCCGAGCCCCGGCGAGGCGGGCCGGGGCTCGGGGGTGTCCCGATCGGTCATCGAGGGATCAGAAGTCGGCCGGGGCCTCGTCGCCCACGGTCACATCCGCGCCGATGCCGAGCTTCTCCTTGATCTTCTTCTCGATCTCGTCGCGCACGTCGGTGTTCTCCAGCAGGAACTTGCGGGCGTTCTCCTTGCCCTGCCCGAGCTGATCGCCCTCGTAGGTGTACCAGGAGCCGGACTTGCGGATGAAGCCCTGCTCGACACCCATATCGATGATGGAGCCCTCCTTGGAGATGCCCACACCGTAGAGGATGTCGAACTCGGCCTGCTTGAACGGCGGGCTGACCTTGTTCTTGACGACCTTCACGCGGGTGCGGTTGCCGACCGCGTCGGAGCCGTCCTTGAGGGTCTCGATACGGCGCACGTCCAGGCGCACCGAGGCGTAGAACTTCAGTGCCTTACCGCCGGTGGTCGTTTCGGGTGAGCCGAACATGACGCCGATCTTCTCGCGCAACTGGTTGATGAAAATAGCGGTGGTGCCGGAGTTGTTGAGCGCGGAGGTCATCTTGCGCAACGCCTGGCTCATCAGGCGGGCCTGCAGACCGACGTGGCTGTCACCCATCTCGCCCTCGATCTCGGCGCGCGGCACCAGGGCGGCCACCGAGTCGATGACGATGATGTCGATGGCGCCGGAGCGCACCAGCATGTCGGCGATCTCCAGGGCCTGCTCACCGGTGTCGGGCTGGGAGACCAGCAGCGCGTCGGTGTCGACGCCCAGCTTGCGGGCGTAGTCCGGATCGAGCGCGTGCTCGGCGTCGATGAAGGCCGCCACGCCACCCTGGGCCTGCGCGTTGGCTACCGCGTGCAGGGCGACGGTGGTCTTACCGGAGGATTCCGGACCGTAGACCTCGACGATGCGGCCGCGCGGCAGACCGCCGAGACCGAGGGCGACGTCGAGGGCGATGGACCCCGTCGGAATCACCGCAATGGGCTGGCGGGCCTCCTCGCCCAGGCGCATGACCGCGCCCTTGCCGAAGCTCTTCTCGACCTGCGCCAACGCCAGTTCGAGCGCCTTGTCGCGGTCAAAAGCCTGTGGTGCCATCGTCTGGTCCCCTTCTCGACGGGTGAGTCTCAATCTGTGGTTGGCGCCCACGGTAGAGGGCGGCACCGACAAGTTCCGCCGCCGAGCTTAGACGAACAGGTGTTCGATGCAAGCGACGCGCCCCTCGACACGCGGATCGGTCGGGCGACCCGCCGCGCACGATCGGCTACCGGGGGTCGACGACCGACCGTACCCAGCGCAGACTCGGCCCCAGACAGTGGTCCCGAGCGGTGGCGAACAGCCGCACGCCGGCCGGTCCCGGCCAGTCCGGGGGC
Organism: Nocardia sp. CC213A; assembly: GCF_030766805.1. Lineage (NCBI taxonomy): Bacteria > Bacillati > Actinomycetota > Actinomycetes > Mycobacteriales > Nocardiaceae > Nocardia > Nocardia sp. CC213A. The sequence goes on along the minus strand of NZ_JASFXA010000015.1, from coordinate 90,297 downwards.
AGCATGCGCTCGGGCAGTCCGGGATCGAGGTAGGGAATGGTCCGCCATTCGTCCAGCAGCGGGACGAAGATCCGGAACGCCCGCTCGTCGTCACCGCCCCACCGCAGCGCCGCCGCACCCCGATCACCCGCCGCCCCGTCGGCGGCACGCTTCTCGACCGCGTCACCGGCCGTGTCGTCGGCGAAGCCCCTGCCGTGGTGCGCGAGGAAGGTCCGGTACCGCCCGGCGAGGCCGTCCAGATCCCACCACTGCGCCGCGGCGGTACGCGGCGTCGTCGGCACGGCCATGTCGGTGGCGCGGAAGGTGGTCACGTACTCGTCGAGTCCGAGTGCGGTGACGATGGCCGCGGCCTCGTCGGCGAGATAGTGCGGGCAGATCCACAGCCCGGGCGCGACCGTCCCGCAGCCGATGGCGGACAGCCTGCGGCGCAGCTGATGTCGCGCCGCGCGCGCCGATTCCGGAATGCCGAAACAGATCAGCTGCCAGGGATCGTCCTCGCCCATCCGCCGGAAGCCGAAGATGCGGGCGTCTCCCCGGGCGTACATGGCCTCGGCGGCCGGGGTGAGACGGTATCCGCTGCGGCCGCCGCGTATTTCGGCATCGAGCACGCCCTTACCCTTCAACCGGGTGACCGCCGTGCGCGCGCTCTGCTCGGGCACCCCGAGTGCGGCGAGCAGCTCGCCGAAATCGGCGATGGCGATCCAGCCACCGAGTTCGCGCACGTACGCGCCCAGCACGGTCCGCGCCAGCGAGGTGACACTGCCGGGCCGGGAATCGATGTCGTCGAGGATGGCGCCGACGGCGTGGAGTTCAGACATCGGGATCGGCGTCGAGCTCGTCGCGGATGGCGGTCACTCCGGCGAGCACCTCACCGAACGTGGTGCTCAGCGGGCTCAGGCCCAGGCGGATACCGTGCGGCCGACGGAAATCGGGCATGACGCCACGCTGCCACAGCCGCGCGGTGATCTCCCGGAACCGAGGGTGGTCGATGGTGACGTGCCCGCCGCGCCGGGCCGGATCGATGGGCGAGGACACCGTCACGCCTCGGGGCAGCAGCCATTCCCGCACGAGTTCGAGCGCGAACTCGGTGAGCGCCACCGACTTCGCGCGCACCCGCGGCATCCCGGCCGCCTCGATGAGGTCGAGCATGTCCTGGATCGGGAGCATCCCCACGATGCCGGGACTGGCGCTGATCACCCGCCGGATGCCGGGCGCGGGCACGTAACCCTGTGCCATGTCGAAGGGATTCTCCCGGCCCATCCAGCCCCAGATCGGCTGCCGGAAATCGGCCAGATGGTCGGCGCGCACATAGGCGAAGGCCGGAGATCCGGGCCCGCCGTTGAGGTACTTGTAGGTGCATCCGGCCGCGAAATCGACTCCCCAGGTGTCGAGTTCGATCTCCACCGCGCCGGCGGAATGACACAGGTCGAGCAGCAGCATGGCCCCGGCGGCGTGCGTGACGGCGGTGAGAGCGGGCGCGTCGAGCAGATAGCCGGAGCGGTAGGCGACATGGCTGAGCACCACCAGCGCGGTGCGTTCGGAGACCACCGCGGCCAGGTCCGCGGCGGTGACACCGCCGTCGACGTCGGCGTCGATCCAGCGCAGCGTCATATCGCTCTCGGCGGCAATGGATTCCATCAGATAGCGGTCGGTGGGGAAGTTGTCGCGGTCGAGCACGATCTCGGTGCGTCCGGGCCGCATGGCCAGCGCGCCGCGCGCGAGCTTGTAGAGGAGCACGCTGGTGGAGTCGCCCACGGTGGTCTGTCCGGGCGCGGTGCCCAGCAGGGTGCCGCCGATCCGGTCGCCGAGGGTCAGCGGCAGCTCGAACCACTCCTCGTCCCAGCCTCGAATGAGTCTGCGGCCCCACGCCTCGGTCACGAACGCGGACAGGCGTTCGGCGGTGCGGCGGGTGGGGCGGCCGAGGGAGTTGCCGTCGAGATAGGCGACGATCTCCGGATCGTCGTGGCCGACGAACTCGCCCGGATACGCCGCCAGCGGATCGGCGGCGTCGAGAGCCGTTGCCCGAGCGGTGAAATCGGTGTCGCTGCGGGTCATGAGGCTCCCGTTTCGGTGCGGACGGCGAAGAGTTCCGGAAAGAAGCTGACCTCGAGAGCGCGGCGCAGGAAACCCGCGCCACTGGTTCCCCCGGTCCCCCGCGCGGACCCGATGGTCCGCAGCACCGTCCGCAGATGCCGGAACCGCCACAGCTGGAAGTTCTCCTCCAGGTCGACCAGTTCCTCGAAGGTCTCGTAGACCGACCAATACTGCCGCGGGGCTCGATACACCGATGTCACCAAGGGGAGCAGCGCGGGATCGAGTTCGTAGCGTCCGGTGACATCCCGCTCCAGCGTCGACCGCGGCACCTCCAGTCCGGTGCGCGCCAGGTGCCGCCAGAAGGCGTCGTAGAGCGTGGGTTCGGAGACCAGTGCCGTCAACTCCGCGGCGGCCTGCGGTTCGTCGGCGAAAACGGCCAGAATCGCGGGATTCTTGTTGCCGAGAATGAATTCCACGGCTCGGTACTGATACGACTGGAACCCTGAGGAGTTCCCGAGAGCTCCCCGAAACCGCGCGTACTCGGTGGGAGTCAGCGTCGCCAGCACCGACCACTGCTCGGTCAGCGTCTGCTGGATGTGTTTCACGCGCGCGATGCCCTTGAGCGCGATATCGGGCGCATCATCGTCGAAAGCCGCACGCGCCGCGCGTATCTCGTGCAGCACCAATTTCAGCCACAGTTCCGTGGTCTGGTGCTGAATGATGAACAGCATTTCATCGTGCTGCGGCGGCCTGCTGACCGGATGCTGCGCACCGAGCAGCGTCTCCAGGTCCAGATAGGTGCTGTAGGTCATGGCGGTCCCCACTCAGACGGTGCCGACCACCTCAGGTTAATACATAACTGTGACGTCCGCCACGAATATGCAATACGGGCAGGCTGTCCGAGCGTGACCATCTCGGTCCGACCCTAGACGCCGCGGAGCGCGACCCAGCCCCCGTCCGAGGCCGGACGGGGGCTTCACGACTGTCACCGGATCGGCAGCAGCGCGTTCTCCTCCTCCGGACCGCGGGGGCCGAAGATGCGGCGGTCGGCTTCGGCGATGGGGGTGTCGTTGATGCTGGCCTCGCGCCGCGACATCAGCCCCTCGGGGGAGAACTCCCACAGCTCGTTGCCGTAGCTGCGGTACCACTGGCCGTCCTCGTCGTGCCATTCGTACTGGAAGCGGACGGCGATGCGGTTCTCCCGGAATCCCCAGAGTTCCTTGCGCAGGGCGTAGCCGTTCTCCTTGGCCCACTTGCGCTTCAGGAAGTCGACGATCTCGGCGCGGCCGGTCATGAACTCATCGCGATTGCGCCACACGGAATCCTCCGTGTACGCCTGCGCGACGGTCTCCGGATCGCGGGTGTTCCAGGCGTTCTCGGCGGCGCGGACCTTGGTCTGGGCCGATTCCAGATCGAACGGGGGCAGTGGGGGTCGCATGGCGAATCCTTTCGGAGAGTGGCTTCAGGGGTTCACGGGAGACAGTTCGGACGCACCCCAGCGCAGCGGGCTGGCACCGGCGATCTCGACGGCCTCGGTGACGGTGAAGTCCACTGTGGCCTGTGAGCCGGGGGCGAATGTCGTGTCGTCCCAGATTATTTCCGCTGTTCCGGTCAGCTGCAGTGTCGAGCCGGTGCGCCAGTCCGGGATCAGCAGTCCGCAGCGGGGGTCGGCGGCGATATTGCCCAGCGTCATGAACATGGAGTTGCCGCGGTAGTCCGGCCACCGCAGGCGCGTGGGCGAGAGCACCTGGAGGAAGCCGGGATTGCCGCCGCGGTGGGAAGCGTCGGCATTGCCGTCCGGATCGGCGGAGGCGATGAAGAAGGTGTCGGCGGCCGTGATCGCCCGCTGCTGCGCGGCGGTCAGCTCGGACGATCGGTGCACGGTCACCGCGGACGCGCCGCTCCAGTCGTCGATGGTGCGGCGGGTGATGTACTTCGGGCAGTTGGAGTACACCTGGTCGGTGGTGATCCGCAGCCCGCGCTCGGTCGGCTCGGTCACGCCGTTGACGCGCATCCGGCGGCGGCGCTGCGGTTGCAGGGCGATCATGCCGATGTGCCGGGTGGAACGCAGGGGTTCGGCGAGCGGATCGGCGGCGGTGGGCAGCGCGTCCACCACGATGGTGCGCTCGTCGGTGGCGCGGGCGAATCCGGCCGGGCCGATCAGCTGGCTCGCCCACAGTCGGCCCGCGTCATCGGCGGCGGCGATCACGACCAGCGGCTGTTCGGCGAGAAAGGCCGCCGCGGTGTGCGGTATCTCGGCGCGGATCATGCGTCCGACATGCTGGGCGATATCGGACTGGCCCATGCGCTGCTGCACGGCCACCTCGCCCGGGTGGTAGCTGGTGGTCATCTCGTTCTCCGGTTTGCGTCCGCCCCGGTGCGGGCTCGGTGCCCGCACCGGGTGAATCGCGATGTCGATCAGAAGAATCCGCAAGTGGGGGCGGAGCCGCTGGGCGCGGGGGCGGCCTCGGCACCACTCGGCGCGTACACCTCGAGCCGGATGCCGTCGGGGTCGCTGAAGAAGATGCCGCCGGAGGAGGCGCCCTCACCATGGGCGACGACGCCGTCGTGGGCGAAGCTCACGTTCAGATCCTTGAGCACCGACTCCACCGACCGCACCTGCTCCAGGCTGTCGACCTGGAACGACAGATGGTGCAGGCCGGGCGTCTTCGCCGAGAACTCGCCATCGCTCTGCTGCCACAGGGTCAGCACCAGCTTGCCGTCGGCGCCGAGGAAGGCGAAGCGCTGCTCGCCCTCGGTGCTCGCGCCGAGCTGCTCGAAGCCGAAGGCGCGGCGGTAGAAGTCCACCGAGCGGGTGAGGTCGGTGACGTTCAAGCCGATGTGGCCGGTGGCGAGCTGGGGTGCGGCGACCGTGGTCATGATTTCCTCCAGGGAAGCTCTAACTAGTTTGTATTGTTTTGATGGTTAGAATCTAGAAGCAGCGGGGAACCGCTGTCAACCCCCTAACTGATTTGAGTGGTTAGAATGGCACTGCCGCAACCGAACCGGACCGGAAGCTGGTTACCCTCAGGCATGCCCGTTCCACGCCCCCACCTCGGAGAGCCGCTCGCACTGGACCTGCTCAACACCCGCTGGATGAGCGGGGAAGGACTGCAGGATCTGCTCTCCGACGTGGCGGGATTGCGGCAATGGCTGGCCGACAACGATCTCGCCGAACGCTGCCCGGCCGACGCCGCGACCCTGCACGCCCTCGTGCGGGCACGCGAGGCCATCCTGCACGCGGCGCGCGGCGACGATATCGAGGAGCTCAACGGCGTCCTCGACCACGGGCGGATCCGCCGCACCCTCACCGCGCACGGCCCCCGGGACGAGGTGGAGGTCCGCGACCCCGAATGGCTACCGGGCTGGCTGGCCGCCGACGACCTGCTGACCCTGATGGCGGCGCCCGACCGCATCAAGCAGTGCGCACACCCGCACTGCGTGCTCTGGTTCTACGACACCTCGAAGAACGGCGCCCGGCGGTGGCACTCCATGGCGACCTGCGGCAACCGCGCCAAGGCGGCCCGGCACTACGCGCGCAACGCCTGACTCGCCGACCGGCTCGGATCACCGGGCACGTTTGTCGGCCGACGCGCTGAATTGATCAAGGCGCTGCAGTCACAGGCGCCGAGGCCGCCGACGCACCGAGTTCACCACCGCGCCGAGTTCACCACCGCGCCTTGGGCACATCGAATTCGGCGCACAGGGCGCGCCACACATCGCGGGGATCGACCCCCGCCTCGATGGCTTGCGCCCCGGTCTTCCCCATGGACGGCAGCACGTGGTCGCTCAGCAGCGCATCCCCGCGCGCCGTGCCGAACTCGGTGTACAACAGCTCCTGGAACTCCGTCAACCGCACGGCCGCGAGCCTACGCGAGGGCGTGAACGCCGGTACGAGCCCGGGTCCGCGCCCACTCGGCCGCGCGCCGGGCGACATCACGCACACGACCATCGAAGGCCACCGCTCGTCACAACGCCGCGACTGGCCGGGCGCGCGTCCGCCAAGCACCGAAGCCACCCCGGCCGAGAGCGTGTTCGCGCCGCGAGCCACCTCAGCTACCGGCGTGCGCGCCACGAGCCACCTCAGCTACCGGCGTGCGCGCCACGAGCCACCTCAGCTACCGGCGTGCGCGCCACGAGCCACCTCAGCTACCGGCGTGCGCCGCGGGCCACCTCAGCTACCGGTGTGCGCGCCGCGGGTCCCTCAGCTACCAGCGTGTGCTCGCCACGAGCCACCTCGGCTAGCGGTGTACTCGCCGCGAGCCACCTCGGCTAGCGGTGTGTGCGCGCCGCGGCGGCCACCTCGTGGCACAGCGGCACGGGGTCCGAGACCACACTCGCGCCGGCGGACGCCTTGCGGGCGCGCTCGGCGAAGGTCGGCTCGTCGAGTATCCGGCGCACCGCGGTGCGGACGGCCTCGGCGGTGAGCGGGCGGACCAGGAGCGAACTGCCGTGGCGGGCCGCACGATTGGCCAGTTCCCATTGATCGCCGCCACCCGGGACGGTCACCACCGGCACTCCGGCCAGCAGCGATTTCGCCAGCAGCCCGTGGCCGCCACCGCCGATCACGACCGCGGCGTGCCGCAACAACTCGTCCTGTCGACCCAAACCCGCTGTGGCCCACGGCGGCAGTTCGGCGGGCGGGGTGTCCAGCATGGAGATCGCCACCCGCACCCCGGCGCCGTCGAGCGCCTCGAGCACGGTGTCCACCATGCCGCTGACACCCGTGTGCGCGGTGGACGGCGCGACCATGACCAGCGGGTCGTCACCCGGCGGCAGGTCGAGAACATTCGCCGTCGGCTCCCACAGCAGCGGGCCGACCAGGTGCGCATTGTCCGGCCAATCCGGGCGGGGCACCTCCAACGCGGGCAGGGTCGCGACCAGCCGCGCCGCGGGACCGGGATCCTCGGGGGGCAGGCCGATGCCCGCCCGGGCTCGCTCGCGCTGCTCCTCGCCCTGTCGGATGGCGCGCGCAGTCATTCCGCGCAGCACCGCGTCGCGGGCCCGGCCGCTCAGCCCCTCCCCCGGCGCGAGCCCACTTCCGATGGGCGGCAGCCCTTTCGATGGCAGGTAGAGCGGATGCGGGGAGAGCTCCACCCACGGCACCTTCATCCGCTCGGCCGCCATCCCGCCGCCCGCGGTGAGCACGTCCGAGACCACCAGATCGGGCAGCATGGCACTCATATCGGGCAGGATCTCGGTCGAGATGAAGGCCGCGCGTTCGTGGATCCGCTGCCCGGCGTCGGCATCGTCGTCCTCGGCGCGGGGCGCGAGCCCTTTGAGCCGCCGTACCCCGATACCGACCTGTTTCGCGGCGTCGAACCACCGCGGCCCAGTGAACAGCACGGGCTCATCGCCCGCCTCGAGAAATCGCAGACACAGGGCGATCGCGGGGAACGCATGCCCCGGATCCGGCCCGGCCACCACCGCTACTCGCACGCGCCCAGCGTGCCATATCCGCGGGTGGAACTCAGCACACACGATTGTGCGGGGGCGCTTCGCACCACTGTGCCGGGGCATTACGCACTACTGCGGCGGGGCGTTCGGCGCATGACATGCGAGCGTATATGCCCAGATACGCATATTTCAGTGTCGATATCGCGCCCGCCGCCTTCCCCTCGCGGGTACGACTGCACTCGGCTCAGCGGCCGAACCCGTGACCCCGACCGCCGAACGCGCAAAGCCCGGCGGCCGAACCCGTGGACTCAGCCGCCGAAGTAGTACAGCTCGAACCCCGTCGCGCGAGCGGCCGGGAAGCCCTCGATGGGCCCCGTCGACATGTCGACGATGGCGCGCGCCTGCTCCAGCACCGGGTCCGAACTCAAGGCGGCGAGGTAGCGGCCATGGGCGACAAGGGATTCCACCGCGGGTCCGATGGTATCGGTGACGTCCACGGCGTGCGTGACTTTCGGCCCCGTGACCGCCGCCCAACGCGGCGACCAGACGGGCAGTTCCGCCAGTTCGGGGAAGATCCACTCGTTGCCCGCGTCGGAGACGGCGTCCAGACCGGCTCGGCCCACCGCCCGATGGTCGGCGCTGTTGACGTATCCGGGTGCCCAGGTATCACCGAAGTTGAACAGGATCACCATCTCCGGCCGGTGGCGGCGGATAGCGGCGGCCAGGTCCCGGCGCAGCGCGAGAGACTCCTCGACCCGCCCGTCCGGATACCCGAGAAACTCCACCTCCGCGACCCCCACGGCCTTGGCGGCGGCGATCTCCTCCGCCTCGCGCAGCGGCCCGGATTCCGCGGGCGGCAACCCCGCGATACCGGCCTCACCGCTGGTCACGAGCACATAGCGAATGTCCTTGCCCTGCCGTGTCCAGCGCGCCACGGCGGCTGCCGCGCCGTACTCGATGTCATCGGGGTGCGCGACAATGACGATGCCGCGCTGCCAGTCCTCGGGTAACTGCTCCATGGCGGTATTCAAACATCCGCGAGCATTCGACATGGCCCACCGGCCGCACCCACACCTTCACACCGCGGACAGCGTGCTGGCGTCGACAGCCACCACAACGCGGCCCATCATGCGCATGGGGCTCGCGCGTTCCGGGCGACGACCGCTCCGAACAACCCGCCCGCGCCACCCGGCCGTCCGTCCGATACCGACGCCGGATACGACCCACCACCCCGCGCGCACGCCATCACCCGGAACACGTGCCCCGACCGCGGGTCAGGCTCCGCGCGCCCGAACGCTCGGGCACCACGCCCAGCTGGACGCGACCTGCCCGGATCTCGTCTCACAGCGCACCCAACACCCCCTCGAACGCCGCCTCGGCGGCCCCCAGCAGCTTCAAATCCGCTCCCAGCGTGGACTTCTCGATCCGCACCCCGCCCAGTGCCCGGCTCACGATGCTGCGCTCACGCACCCGGTCCCGGACGCGCGCGACGACCACATCGGGCAGGGCGGTGAACAGGTCGCCGAGCACCACCAGTTCGGGGCCGAGGACGTTCACCACGTTCACCAGGCCGAGCACCAGCCAGTCCGGGTACTCCCCCAGCCGCGCCAGCGGGTCCGAATCCCGTTCCAGGGCGCGCAATTCGGCGACGATTCCACCGCGCGGACCATGTTCGGGCAGGCCGAGCGCCCGGCACAGCGCGGCCTGACCGACCTCGCCCTCCCAGCAGCCCACATTGCCGCAGTGGCAGGCCCGCCCATCGGGGCGCACGGTCATATGGCCGATCTCGCCGAGGTATCCGGCCGCGCCGCGCAGAATGCCGCCCTGTGCGATCAGACCGCCGCCCACGCCCACATCGGCGGAGACGAACACGGCGTCGGCTGTGCCCCGGCCCGCGCCGCGCACATGTTCGGCGAGAGCACCGAATTCGGCGTCGTTGCCGACCGCCACGGGCAGCCCCAGCACCGCCGACATGCGCTCCCCCAGCGCCACTTCCGACCACCGCAGGTTGGCCGCCGTATGGACGTATCCGTCGGTGCGGCGCACCACCCCGGGCACCGAGATGCCGACCGCCACCGGGTGCACGCCGAGATCACCGGCCAGCAGGGCGGCGGATTCGGCGACATGGGTGACCACTTCGATCGGATCGCGTTGCCGCCCGTGCAGATTCCAGCTGTTGCGCCCGAGGATGTGCCCGCCGAACCCCACCAGCGCGATGGCGGTGCGTTCGACCTGCACGTCCACCGCCAGCACCACCGCCGCCTGGGGTTGCGGCAGCACCAGCAGCGACGGCCGCCCGGCCCCGCGCCCGGCACCCGCGGGCGTCTGGCGCGGCACCCGCTCCTCCACGATCCCGGCCTCGGCCAACCCGTCCACCAGCATCTTGATGGTGGACCGGTTGAGTCCTAGGTCGGTGGCCAGGGCCGCCCGGGTCGCCGGTCCGCCGATGTGCAGCAGTCGCAGCAGACTGGACCGGTTGAAGCGACGCACCTCGTCCGGGCGGGCGACGGTCATGGCATCAGGAATACCATTGCGGCGCTCACCGTCCCGACGCGGCGCTGCGACGGCGGGACAGAGCGTCGACGGTGGCGGCCAGCAGCAGCACCAGTCCGGTCACGATGGAGACCACCGCGGCGGGCTGGCGCAGCAGCCCCAGACCGTTCGCGACCACCGCGAGCACCGCGCCGCCGATCACGGCGTCGGCCACCCGGCCCTTGCCGCCGAACAGCGAGGTGCCGCCGATCACGGCCGCGCCCACCGCGAACAGCAGCGTATTGAGCCCGCCGGCCTGCGGGTCGACCGAGCCGACCTTGGACGAGTAGACGATGGCCCCGACCGCCGCGCACGCCGAGCTGATCACGAAAACACTGGCCCGCAGCCGGGTCACGTCGATACCGGCGCGCCGCGCCGCCTCCCGGTTGCCGCCCACCGCGTAGATGTGGCGACCGTAGGTGGTGCGATTGAGCACATAGGTGCCGACCACCAGCAGCGCCAGCACGATCGGCACCACGTACGGCACACCCGAGATCTCGATGAGATCGCTCGGCGACCGGTTCACGGTGAGCAGCGCGGTCACCACGGCCGCGAATCCGGTGAGCGCCACCACCTTCGTGACCACCAGCGGGGTCGGCTGGGTCACCAGGCCGCGCTTGCGCCGCCGCAGATGTCCGCCCAGCGTGACCGCCGCGTAGCCGCCGGCCGCGACGACGAACAGCGCCCAGCTGCCGATCGTGGACAGATTGCCGTTGGCGACCTGGTTCAGCACGTGCGAGGAGCTGATGCCCAGCACCCCGCCCTCACCGATGAGTTGCAGGATCACGCCCTGCCAGGCGAGGAACAGCGCGAGCGTCACCACGAAGGAGGGCATCCCGATCTTGGCGATGAGGAAGCCGGTGATACAGCCGATGGCGGTGCCCACGCACACCGCGAGCAGCATCTCCACCCACGGGTTCGCCTCGAAGCCGATGACGGTGATGGCGACGCCGAGCAGCGACATGAACACACCCGGCCAGATGCGTAGGAACGCCGCCAGGGCGGCGGCCAGCACCAGCATGGCCACGAAGACGATGAAGACCGTCGATCCCATGCCCGCGAGCAGATTCCCGTTCTCCACGTAGTGCATGGCCAGGACCGCGCCCGCCACGCCGGAGGCGGTGCCCGCGGACAGGTCGATCTCACCGATCAGCAGCACGTAGACGATGCCGATGGCGATGATGGTCTGCCCCGCGCCCTGCGCCAGCAGATTGGCGATGTTGTTGAGCGAGAGGAAGACGTCCGACAGCGTCGAGAACAGCACCACCAGCGCGATGAGGCCCAGGATGGCCGGCAGCGAACCGATATCGCCGGACCGCACGCGAATAAGGTAGTCGCGCAGCGCATCCCGGGTGGACATGGCGGTGGTGTCGATCCCGAAATCGGAGACCGCGGTGTCGGCGGCCGTCGAGCCGGCGGATTCGGAAACCTTCACAGCGCCACCGCCTCCGGTCGCGCCAGCCCGAGTTCACCGGACCGGCCCGCGGTGATCAGCTCCACCACCTGGGCATGGGTGACGTCGGCCGCCCGCACCTGCGCCGCCATCCGGCCCAGGTACAGCACGGCGATGCGATCGGCCACCTCGAACACGTCGGCGAGATTGTGACTGATCAGCACCACCCCGAGCCCCTGTTCGGCGAGTCTGCGCACCAGGTCGAGCACCTGGCGGGTCTGGGCCACGCCGAGCGCGGCGGTGGGTTCGTCCAGCAGCACCAGATTGCTGTTCCACAGTACGGCTTTGGCGATGGCCACCGTCTGCCGCTGCCCGCCGGAGAGCGCCGAGACCGGGGTGCGGACCGATTTCACGGTGCGCACACCCAGGGAGGCGAGGGTGCGCCGCGCCGCCTCCTCCATATTCGCCTCGTCGAGGAACCAGGGTCGGCCGCGCTCGCGGCCGAGGAACATATTCGCGACGATATCGAGATTGTCGGCCAGCGCCAGATCCTGGTAGACGACCTCGATGCCCAGGGCGGCAGCGTCTTTGGGCCCGTGGATGCGGACTTCCTCGCCGCGGAAGCGCACCGTGCCGGAGTCGGCGGCGTGGATACCGGCGATACATTTCACCAGCGTGGACTTGCCCGCGCCATTGTCGCCCACCAGGGCGGTGACCGATCCGGCCGGTACGGTGAAGTCCACCTCGTGCAATACCCGCACCGGGCCGAAACTCTTGTTCAGCCCGGTGATGTCGAGCAATGGCTCGGTCATGGCGGATCAGCCGATGCCGAGTTCGGCGCAGGTGGCGCTCAGGTCACCGGAGCAGACATCGGCGGCCTGCACATAGCCGGTGTCGATGACTGTCTTCACCTGATCCTTCAGGATCGTCTGCGGTTCCAACAGCACCGATTTCACGTCGCGATCGCCCTTCGGATCCTGACTCACGTCCTGGGCCAACGCGTCCGCGGCGGCCTTGTCGCCCTTGGCCAGGGCGGCGGCCAGTGCGGCGGCGGCCTCGGCCTCGGCCTGGATCGGCTTGAACACCGTCATGTACTGGTCGCCGCGCAGCACGGCCTTGAGGCCCTCCACGGTGGCGTCCTGGCCGGTGACCGGCACCCGCCCGTTGAGGCCGTTCTTCTTGAGCACGGTGATCACCGCGCCCGCCAGTCCGTCGTTGGCGGCGACCACGCCGTCGACCGTGCCACCATTACCGGTGAGCAGCTGTTCGAAGACGGTGCCGCCCTTCTGGTTGTCCCAGCCGTCGATGGGCTGGCTGTGCACCAGCTTCAGCGCGCCCGACTCGTAGAGCGGCTTCAGGATATTCGTTTGTCCCTGATGGAAGAGGGTCGCGTTGTTGTCGGTGGGAGCCCCCTCGATCTCGATGACCTCCGCGCCCGGCTTGTCCCGCAGGGCGTCGGCCATGGCCTGGCCCTGGAGTTCGCCGACGCGCACATTGTCGAAGGACACGTAGTAGTCGGAGGATCCGCCGAGGCTGAGCCGGTCGTAGTCGATGGTGGGGATGCCCGCGCGCTGCGCCTTGGCTGCGACGGTGCTGCCCACCTCGCTGTTGATGGCGGCGATGATGAGCACCTTCACACCCTGGGCGATCATGCCGTCGGCCAGCGCGCTGAATTTCTGCACGTCGCCCTGGGCGTTCTGCACGTCGGCGTCGAAACCCTCGGCGCGCAGGGCCTGTTCGAGCATGGGCTTGTCGAAGGACTCCCAGCGGGCGGAGGTGGCGGTCTCCGGCAGGATCACGCCGACGGTGCCGCTGCCGCCACCGCCGCCCGCCGCGGTGGTGGGGCCGTCGTCGCGGGTGGTGTTGGAGCCGCAGGCGGTGAGGGCCATGAGCCCGGATACGGCCAGGGCGCACAGCGCGTACCCCGGGCGGCGGCGGGTGCGCCGGGAGTTTCGGGGCGGGAGCGGGGTTTTCGTCCTCATCGGGTGACCTTTCGAGCGGCGGTCACGGGTAGGCGACCGCGCACCGACTAAATGTTGTGGGCAACAACATATGCGACGGCGGTCGCCTCCGATGGCGAATTGCCCGAATCAGGGCAGCAGCACGACCTTTCCGCCCGCATGGCCCGCGATGACGAACTCGTGCGCGGCGGCGACCTCGGTGAGCGGATAGGTCGCGGCGACGACGAGTTCCAGTGTGTCCGCACCGAGCAGCTCGAGCAGTTCCCGCCAGGCCCCGGCCCGGATCTCGGTGCCCGGATCCGCGCCCGGACCGCCACCCAGAGCCTTGATGCCGGTCTCGGCCACCCGGGCGAAGGCCACGATGGTGGCGATGCGCGCACGGTCGGCGACCAACGCCAGGGAAACGTCGACGGCCTCGTCGGTGCCGACGGTGTCGATGGCGGCGTCCACGCCACCGGGAGCGAGCGCCCGCACGCGATCGGCGAGCCCCGGCCCGTACGCGACCGGTTCGACGCCGTAGCCGCGCAGGCGTTCGTGGCGGGAGGGGGCCGCGGTGCCGATCACCCGCGCGCCGCGCGCGACGGCCAACTGTGCGGCGGTCGCGCCGACACTGCCCGCGGCACCGTGCACGAGCACCGTGTCGCCCGCGCGCACGGCGGTGGCCGCCAGCGTGTGGACGGCGGTTCCGCCGACGGCTTGGATTCCGGCCGCGACCTCCCAGCTCACCGCCTTCGGTTTGGGGACCACGCGGTCGGCCCGCGCGGTGACGGCGGTGGCGTAGCCGCCGTCCACCCGGGCCAGCACCTCATCACCGGGGTGGATCGGACCGGCCGGGCCGATGGCGTCGGGTCCCACCGCGGTCACCACACCGGACACCTCGCCACCCAGCCGCATCGGCAGGGCATCGGGGTCGGTGCCGAACGCTCCGGAGTAACGCTTGTAGTCGAAGGGGTTCACTCCGGCCGCCCGCACCTCGACGGTCACCTCACCCGGTCCGGGCGCGGGTACGTCGATCTCGATGGGAGTCAGGACTTCCGGGCCACCGTAGGCGGTGGCGATGATCGCGATAGCCATAGCGCGGTCAACGGTTCGGTCGCGCGGGCTGTTCCCTCACCTGCACCACGCCTGCGAGCACGCGGGATTGCGGCGGGACGCGCGGGCATGGCGGGCCGGACGCACGACGACTGGAGGTGCGTGGCCCGGGGCCGCGCCCGACGGCCCGCCGACACGGCATCGGGCCGCCCGCGCGAATGGTCGCGGGCGGCCCGATCGGCTGTGCCGGTGCGTCTACATCTTGCTGATCGTCGACTTGTCCGAGCCGGACACCGCCTTGTACAGCAGGTACAGCCCGAACACCACGAGACTGATCATGAGGATCGGAAACAGGCCCTTGATCAGCGCGCCGATAATGGCCAGCGCGATCCACACCACCGCGACGACGCCGATGATCTTCCACAGCATTGGTACCTCCCGAAGTCTTCCCGAACCGGCGTTCGCGCGATCCGACACCCTCCATACTCGCAGGGCCACAAGAGAAAAACACCAGGTCAGCGCCAATATCCGGGAAAGTTCAGGGTTCCCCCTGAGCCCACGCCACGGCCGACCGGACGTGCACCCGCCCGGCAGCGCCCGCACGGACACACCCGATCGACAGCAGACACCGCTCGCGGCCGACCATCCGATACCCCGGCCGAGCAGGC
Source organism: Nocardia sp. CC213A (assembly GCF_030766805.1). Lineage (NCBI taxonomy): Bacteria > Bacillati > Actinomycetota > Actinomycetes > Mycobacteriales > Nocardiaceae > Nocardia > Nocardia sp. CC213A. Next base: position 75,280 of record NZ_JASFXA010000015.1, on the reverse strand, counting down.
AGCACGAGGTGCCGCAACGGCCGGACCGAGCTCAGGCACGCGAACGCGCCGAGCGACACAGCCGGTCCGCGAGCACCGGTCAGCACAGCCGGTCGAACGGCGCGGGGGAATAGGCAGGGCGACGCTCACGGCAGCAGTTCCAGCCGGCCGCACCACGGGTGATCGAACGGCGCGAAGCAGTCACGCTCACGGCGGCAGTTCCAGCCGATCGCGCCACGGGTGATCGAACGGCGCGAAGCAGTCACGCTCACAGCAGCGGCTCCAGCCGATCGCGCACGGCGGTCCAACAGCGCGGGTGTAGTTGCGACGATTTGTGGGTCAGGCCGTGGGCGGTGTGGCGCGGTAGCGGCCGTCGGCGAGGTCGGTGAGGGCCTGCGCCCAGCCGTCCAGGCGGTCGGCGGCGTCGCGCAGGTCCACCATGGCCCAGCCGAGGTCGTCGGCGAGCGCGGCGCTCTCGGGGACGGCGAGCACCTGGGCGGTGGCGGCCACGATTCGCTCGTATTCGGCGACACCGGCGTCGAGGCGTCCGGCGGCGATCCGAATATGCTCGGCCACAGGAGAATTCGTTGGGGACAGGGCGCTCGCGGCACGTTCCATGGCGACCATGTCAGCGGCCAGGGCATGCAGGGCGGCCGCTCCGGAACCGGCGGTCTCCAGCGTGTCGGTGAGGTCGTCGGCGGGCAGCCGCCCCGAGCGGGCGATCTGATTGCCGAGGCCGTGCATGGCGCGCTCGGCCCGCACCAGTCGCGCGATCGCCGCCCGCGCGGCCGACCGCGCCGGTGGCAGCCGCCTGGGCTGGAACGCGGCCGGTGGCAGGGGGTCATTGCGAATCTGCAAGTACCGCTTGGTGGTCACGGCCGCCCCGGTCACCAAGGCCACGGCACCGCCGCCGACCACCACCACGGCCCAGGCGGGCGCGGAGATCAGCACCAGACCGATGGTGCCGATGGTCGTCACCCCGGAGGCGGTGCCCAACCGCAGGCTGCGCCGCCGCACCCGCCGCCGCTTGCGCAACTCCCGCTCCCGCGGATCGGCCCAGCGCCGCACCGTGGCGAACGCCTGCTCCCCCATCCCGCGCAGCGCCTCGGGCAGCCGCTGCGCCAACTCCTCCGGCTCCACACCGGCCGGAGCCAACATTTCCCGAACGGTCTCACCGGCCCGTTCCCGAGCCCCCCGCACCCCGAACACCGACGATTCGCGGCCACCGGTCGCCCCACGAGCATCGGCTCCCCGACCGAACACGCCACCCGCTCGACCCGAGGCCTCCCGCTGGTCGCGCACGACGCCGATATCGAAGCCGGGCAAGGGGTTCCACGCCCGCACGGGTGAGCCTGTGGACGCATCTGTCGCACTCGGATCGGAGCGGTCCCCGACTCCGAAGTCCGCCCGGTATCCAGCCGCGCCGAAAGAGGTTGTGGCACTGCTGGATTCAGGGGTCGTTCCGGGCTGCGAAGCCGCATGGCCGCGATGATCCGGCGGTTCCGGTGGGGCCGGGTGCGCGGCCGAGGGAGGGTACCCGGGTGTCGTCTGCCCGGCGGCGTGAGAACCGGCGGGACCCCCTTCAGCCCGCGATGAGGAGGGCGAAGAGCTTCTCGCGACGGGCGGCGGGACGACGGGGGGCGTCACGTCCCGTTCGGCTGCGGTCCCCAGACCCGGGATCGGAAATCGGAATCCGGTCGAGCGCTCCGCTACCGGTTTGCGGCGGAAGCGGGCGCGGGGGGTCGCGGGCTCACCCGCTGCCCGCGATCTCCCCATCGGTCGAACCTTTCGCCTGATTACTGCGCAGCGCTCCCGGCGAGGGCCCGCCGGAGCGCTCGGTTACTACTGCTGCTGTGCGCTGCGGTCCTTGTCCAGCTGCGGCTGGGCCGGGTTTGCGGCGGCCTGGCCCTGGTTGAGCTGCGGGGACGCACCGCTGGAAGGCAGGGCGTCGCCGCGCATGGAGGCGCGGATCTGCTCGAGGCGGTTGTGGCCCGCCATCTGGATGCTGGCCTGCTGCACTTCCATCATGCGGCCCTGCACCGAGTTCTGGGCCAGTTCGGCGGCGCCGAGCGCGTTGGCGTAGCGGCGTTCGATCTTCTCGCGCACCGCGTCCAGGCTCGGGGTGGTGCCGGGGGCGGACAGGGTGGAGTCCATCCGCTGCAGGGACGCCGACACCTGCTCCTGCATCTTGGCCTGCTCCAGCTGGGACAGCAGCTTGGTGCGCTCGGCCACCTTCTGCTGCAGCAGCATGGCGTTCTGCTCCACGGCCTTCTTGGCCTGGGCGGCGGCCTGCAGCGACTGGTCGTGCAGCACCTTCAGATCCTCGACGGACTGCTCGGCGGTCACCAGCTGCGCCGCGAAAGCCTCGGCGGCATTGGTGTACTGGATCGCCTTCTCGGTGTCCCCGGCATTGGTGGCCTGGTCGGCGAGCATGACCGCCTGGCGGGCATTGGCGTTGAGCTTCTCCACCTCGTCGAGTTGGCGGTTGAGCTTCATCTCCAGCTGACGCTGGTTGCCGATGACCGACGCGGCCTGCTGCGACAGGGCCTGATGCTGGCGCTGGGCTTCCTCGATAGCCTGCTGGATCTGAACCTTCGGATCCGCGTGCTCCTCGATCTTCGAGTCGAAGAGGGCCATCAGGTACTTCCAGGCCTTGACGAACGGATTAGCCATCGATTGATCCCGCCTCCATACTGACGTGCCGCGCGAGCCCACGCGACATAGTGCGCGACCGTCACGCACCCCGTTGTGTCCCTATCCTCCACTGCGCGGTAGCCGTTGAAATCCGGGACGGCCCCCTAGGGGACCGTCCCCGCACAACACTCCCGGCACGAAGCCTACCGAGAATTTATCCCTTTCGGCTCCATCGCACAGTGTTCAGTCGGCCGCGACCAGCACCAGGCGGTCCGATGTGGGCGCCGGAATGACGAACCGGGGGCCGAACGCACCATCCCCGCCGCGCGGCGTGACACCGGAACCGCCCGTACCGGACGCGGCGGCGCTCGCCGGCGCGGCCCCGGCGGGTGCGGCGGCGGTGCGCTCGGTCTCGCGGTCGGCGTCGGCCATGGCCGCGCTCACATCGAAAAGCACCTGCGACAGCGGCACGTCCAGCGCCTGGCAGATAGCCGCCAGCAGCTCACTGGACGCTTCCTTGCGGCCGCGCTCGACCTCCGACAGGTACCCCAGGCTGACCCGCGCGGAGGTGGAGACCTCACGCAACGTCCGGCTCTGGGCGACCCGAGCGCGCCGCAGACTTTCCCCGATGGCTTCTCGCAGCAGCGTCATCTCGTTCTCCTCACACTCGTCGCCGGGCGGGTGGATCGAATCCCGGAGCCTGCCTGGACAACGCCCAGCGGCGCCCTCGCGTTCCCGAACGCCTCAACCACCCCGCACACCGCGGAGCAGTTCGGTGATCGCGGCGCGAACCGCGGTCACCCTGATCGTCCACCGGTCCCCGGACAGTTTCAACCGAATCACCTCGGTGCCCTCCGGACCCGCCAATCCGAGGAATACCGTGCCGACCGGGTGGCCGTCCTGCGGTTCGGGTCCGGCGACCCCCGTCAAACCGATCCCCCAGTCGGCTCCGCACCGGATGCGCGCGCCCACGGCCAGCTGTTCGGCGGTGCTGGCGGCCACCGGTCCGTCGGTGTCGAGGGTGTCGGCGCTCACACCGGCGAGGGTCGCCTTGAGGTCGGTGGCGTAGACGACGAGTCCCCCGCGCAGCACGGCGCTCGCACCCGGAACTCCGGCGATGGTCGCCGCGAGCAGTCCGGCGGTGAGCGATTCCGCGGTCGCCACCGTCTGCCCCGCCGCGCGCAGGGCGCGCACCAGGTCGGCGGCCGGGGCCTCGGCGGTCAGGGGATCGGTCGAGGGCGTCCGGACGGCGGTCACGGCCGGACCCGTCAGGCCGTGCGGCGCGGCGCGCCGAACCAGAGCCGGGCGGCCTGCACCACATAGTCGAGGCCGGTGGCGACGGTCAGCGCCACCGCCGCGTACATCAGCAGCATGCCCGCGGTGAACCAGCCGTCCGAGAGCGGCAGCAGCAGCACGGCGATGGCCACCGACTGCACCAGCGTCTTGAGTTTGCCGCCGCGACCGGCCGGAATCACCCCGCGCCGGACCACCGCCAGGCGCAGCAGCGTGATCCCGACCTCGCGGGCGCCGATCACGATGGTGATCCACCACGGCAGATCGCCCAGCATGGACAGCCCCACCAGTGCCGCGCCGATCAGCGCCTTGTCCGCGATGGGATCGGCGAGCTTGCCGAAATCGGTGATCAGCCCGTATTTCCGGGCCAGCTGCCCATCGATGCGGTCGGTGATGGCGGCGATGCCGAACAGCGCCGCCGCGGCCCACCGCCAGCCGGTGTCGTGGCCGCCGCCCGCGAACAGGGCCGCCAGGAACAGCGGCACGATGGCGATGCGCAGCACCGTCAGCACATTGGCCACGTTCATGAGCGGCACGGCGGCCGGTTCGACCGCCCCGACCTCCGGTCGCGGCGCGGGCGCGAACCCGGAATGCGGGGAACCCGCCCCGGCCCAGCGGCCCTCCTCACGTTGCACGGTCACCAGCGCCCCCACCGGCCGGCGACTCGGCCAAGGGACCCGGCGACGACCGGGCAGCGGGGGGACTGGATGTGCGACACACCTTCAGACTATCGGTACGGGGGCCGACTACTGTGCACCCCATGACAACACGGGCACCTCACAGCGGTTCGGTAGGCGGCGCGGCGGCGGGCACCCCCGTCGTGCGCCGCGCCCGCGCCTCGGATGTGCCCGAGATCAAGGGCCTGGTCGACATCTACGCGGGCCGGATCCTGCTGGAGAAGAACCTCGTGAACCTGTACGAGGCGCTGCAGGAGTTCTGGGTGGCCGAACTCGACGGCCGCCTCGTCGGCTGCGGGGCCCTGCACGTGCTGTGGGCGGACCTCGGCGAGGTGCGCACCGTGGCCGTGCACCCGGACGTGAAGGGCTCGGGAGTCGGGCACATGCTCGTCTCCCAGCTCATCACCGTGGCGCGCGAACTGGAACTGAAACGCCTGTTCGTGCTCACCTTCGAGGTGGACTTCTTCGGCCGCCACGGTTTCGCCGAGATCGACGGCACCCCGGTCACCGCCGAGGTGTACGCCGAGATGTGCCGCTCCTACGACACCGGCGTCGCCGAGTTCCTCGACCTCAGCTACGTCAAACCCAACACCCTCGGGAATACCCGAATGCTGTTGAACCTCTGAACCTTTCGACAAACCTCAACCGTCCCTCCGATCAGGAAGCTCCACCCGTGCCGATCTTCGCCGTCCACTACACCTACACCGACGCCACCGCCGCATCCCGCGCCGAGCACCGCCCCGCGCACCGCGCCTTCCTCAACGGACTGGTCGACCAGGGCATCGTGCTGACCAGCGGCCCGTACCCGGACGGTTCCGGCGCGCTGCTGCTCTTCCGCGTCTCCGACGCCGAGGAGATGCCGAAACTGCTGGCACAGGATCCGTTCGCGCAGCTGGGACTGATCGAAGAGGTGCGGTATGTGGAATGGCTGCCGGTGATGGGCGCGTTCGCGGAGTAACCGAACGCCGGTCAGCGCCGCATCGCGGCGAGCAGCGATCTACCGGTCAGCTTGCGGTCTGCCGTCAGCAGGTAGGAGACCGGCGTGTCCTGGATGGTGGTGCGGCGTGCGCGCATCCGGTCCGCGACGTACGGGACGACCGAGAAGGCGAAACCCGTTCCGGCACCGGCGAAGTCGGTGACTTCGGGGAGCGCCGTGCCGGTGATCGCGGCGGCGGGCAGGTCGACCTTGATGCCGAGCAGGCCGGGAACGGCATCGATTCCGAAGTCGTTCAGCGCTCGGCACAGGTCCTCGAGCTGAGGTTTCGTCGTCGATCGGTAGACGCCTCGGAGTCGACGTTGTGCCGCATCCGGCCCCTCGGCCAGCGCGACGCTCTCCAATTCCTTCGACAGCGACCCGATATGGTCCCGGAACGCCCGCAGATCACCCGCGTGCCGCTCGCGAAACGACAGCAGCGTCGGCAGCGGCACCTCGCGCAATCGCTCGGGTCGCGGGGCGGCGTGCGCGGCGAAGTGGATGTACGCGTGCTGCGCTTCCTCGCTCATCCCTTTCTCGCGCACCGGCTCGGCCGCGTCGTCGACCAGCAGGTCGTAGAGCCGATCGATGGTGCCGACGGCGGCGTGCGCGCGGGGATCGTCGGTCACGGGTGAGACCCGCTGCCGCGCCGCCACCACATCGGCGAGGGCGGTCAGGTAGAGGTCGGCGAGTCGAGGATGCATCCCGAGGTACGGACCGGTCGACTCCTCGACCGTCACCGCCAGGCCCTCCTCCTCCAACAGCCGGGACAGGGCGAGATGCGCCTTCGGCCCGTCGGTCCCGACATGGACCCACGCCAGGCCCGGGTAGGCGCGGCGCGGCCCACCCGACTTGCGCGGCGTTGCCGCCGATCCGGCCGAGTCCACCACCGCCCGCCACGCGTACCGCTGCCACACCCGCGGCTCCCCCGAGGTGATGATGTCGCCGAAGATATTGGTGAGCCGCCGCAGATCCTCCCGAACCGGCTCCACGTCGTGCAGGAAATCGGTCTCCGCGCGCACCCTCGCCACCGGGTCCGAATCGGTGTCCGTGGCCGATCGCGGGCGAATCCGCGCGATATGGTCCCACGTCAGCAGTGCCAGCTTCAGCCAGTTCTCGTTCCGGAAACGCGTCCACGGGTAATACAGGGCGATCTGTGACACGGCCCCAGCATGCCAGCAATGCCGGAACGCTGTCTCGAGTTAGCGCCGCTGCGTCCGAATTCCATTCGGCAACAGCCGATCTGTTCGTCGGCATCTTGCGACGAGAGGTCGCTGAGACTAAAATCACAAGCGTCAGTGGGATTTCCGTTATCCGAACCATCCGGACTCGACCATCGCAAACCCATGGGCTCGATTACCGGACGTATCGCGCCTATGCCGAATGTCCAAGCTTATTCACCGCATACAGCACGCATTCGGCAGCTTTCCGTTCGTCTGCTATCCGCACCTCCGTTCGTTTCGGCGAGAAGTCCTGCAGCACCGGGCGATCCGACGAACCGAGCGAGAGGTACCGCATGCGTTCCGTGAATTCCATTCCCAGTGCACCGAAAGCGGCGCCGCTGCTCGGCCACGCGGTTCCCCTGCTCCGAGATCCGACCCGCTTCCTCACCTCGCTTCCCACCACGGAAAGCCTGATCCGGATTCGCATCGGACCCGCTCGGATCGTGCTGGCATGCGATCCCGCGACGGTTCGCCAACTGCTGCGAGACGATCGGACATTCGACAAGGGCGGGCCCATCTATGACCGGATCCGCGAAGTGCTACGAGACAGTCTGGCTTCCTGCCCCTATGACGCACATCGCCGGCAACGCCGCTTGGCGCAGCCCGCGTTCCGCTCCGACCGCCTCCCGCGGTACGCGGAGACGATGACGGAATGCATTGTCGACGTCATCGACTCCTGGCCGGACGACGAGCCGCTGAACCTGCTGACCGAGATGATGACGATCACCTCGCGCGTCACGGCGGCCACGCTGCTGTCGAACACGCTCCCCACCGGACTGCTCGACAGGCTACTGGCCGATGTCACAACCCTTTTCGACGGCTTCTACCTGCGCACATTCCTGCCGCCGCCACTGGACCGCCTTCCGACAGCGGGGAACCTGTCGTACCGTCGCGCGCACGCGCGCCTGCGCCGAACCGTAGACGACATCATCGCGCAGCGACGTCGCACGCCCGACGATCACGGCGACCTGCTGTCCGCCCTGATGACTGCCCGGGATGACGAGCACGATGGCGGCGGGATGAGCGATGAGGAGATCACCGACACCATCATCGCGTTCTTCCTCGCCGGCACCGAGACCACCGCGACGACGCTGGCATGGGCGCTGTACCTGCTGGCCCGGAATCCGGAGGTCGAGCATCGGCTGCATGCCGAAGTCGACGCGGTGCTGCCGGAGCGGACCGCGCACTACACCGATCTACATCGGTTGCCGCTGACCGAACGGGTGATCACCGAGGCGCTGCGCGTCTACTCACCGGCCTGGCTGTCCATGCGAGTGGTCACCGACGCTACCACGCTGGGCGGGTACACGCTTCCCGTCGGTACGACCGTGGCCTACAGCCCCTACCTGATCCATCACCGGGCGGATGTCTTCCCGCAGCCGGAGATCTTCGATCCGGGTCGATGGGACCCAGACGTCGCGCATCCTCCGCTCGAGAACTTCCTTCCGTTCGGCGGGGGCGCTCGAAAATGCATCGGCGACCGATTCGGCATGGCCGAAGCGACCCTCACGCTGGCGACGATCGCGAGTCGATGGCGCTTGCGGCTGTCGACCGACCGCGAGGTCACACCGGCGACGGGCCTGCTGCTACGACCCCGAAATCTGCTGATGACGCCCAGTCCACGACAGACGACCCCGATCCACCCGGTCGAGAAGGCCGAGCGATGACCGCGGACGGCGGAGAGACGATCAATGACGGCTTGCCCATACCGCGCCTGTTCATGCCATTCGACGCATGCACCGAGAATCCCGCGATGAGCGCCACCGCGGCCAGCGTGTGGGCGTGGGTCGACTCGTACGATCTGACTCCCACCGACAGCAGCCGCAAGCACCTGGAGCGCACCGAAACCCCGTGGATCGCAAGCCTGTTCTACCCGCAGGCGAGACCCCACGTCCTGCCGCTGCTGATGCAGCATCTGGCCTGGGCCTTCATCGTCGACGACCAATTCGACGACGGTCCGGTGGGACGTGATGTCGCACAGGCGACGTCCGCCGTGGCCGAGCTGCGGGCGCAGCTGGCAACGACCACGGCACCGGCGGGCAGCCGCCCTGCGCGGGCTTTGCGCGATATCTGGACGCGGGCCGTTCCGCGGCGGTCACAGGGTTGGATCGAGCAGTTCCGAAACAGCATCGACGAATGGCTGGAGTCACTGCGCCGCGATGCCGAGGACCGGCGGCACGATCACCGCCCCACGATCGCGGAGTATCGACAGCGGCGACGCTATGGATCCGGCATGCCGATGTTCTTCGACCTCGCGGAACTCGCGCTCGGAGTGGACGCCGATCCACTGCTGCGCGCGCTACCGGAGTATTCACGGGCTCGGCTGTGGCTCGCGGAGTGGATCGGAGTGCACAACGACATCTACATGGCACGCAAGGACCTCGAGATCGACCCGGCGCACAATGCCGTGTGCATCATCCATCGAACAGAGCGTCGGTCGCTCGAACAATCGCTCGTCGCCGTATCCGACATGGCGAATGACTGTATGACGCGATACCTCGAATGCGAGCGCGACTGCCTGGCGGCCTTCGACGCCACAGCACCGTCGGCTCGGGCTCGTGCGGACGCCGCGCGGTGCTTTGTTTCCTACCGGCAAGTCTGTCGAGCCTGTTTCGACATCGAGGGGCGCACCCGGCGATACCGGAACGCGTCCGACTATCTGGCCGCCGCGCGCAACAGCCGAGACGAAGCACCCGACTGGACCGCACAGCGGCTGTTCGGCGATTGACTCCGGCCGAGGCACCCGACGCCGTGCCGGAGCGCTCGTGCGCGTTCCGGCGGGCGACCCGACATCACCCCTGGCGGGGCGGCCTTCTCGATGAGTCCGGCGATTTCGGCGGGGCGGCTCAGCATCGAGGCGCGGGCGGCGAGACCGCCGAGCGCGACCCGGCCGCCGCCACCCCGCCGCGCGCCGCCCGGGACCGCCGACCGGGGAGCGGTGCTGTTCGCCGAGCGCATCGACGTCCGGCTGCGCACCTTGACCGTGGACCACCCCTCGGGCTGTGATCGAGCGCGCCCCTCGGTACCGCTGCGGCCGTGATGCGGTCGGCGCGCACGGGACGGATCTTGCTCGATTCCGGTGCGTGGCGGCGTCGTGGGGGGAGACTTCAGGAATGAACCCGAGAGCGCGCGCCGCGGATCTGGGCTACGCGGCCGGCTGGCGGCTGGTACGCGCCCTGCCGCAGCGGTGGGCGCTCGGCCTGTTCGAACTCGCGGCCGATCGCGCGGCCCGCGATGGCGGGCCGATGCAGTTGCGGCGCAATCTGGCCCGGGTGTTGTCCACGACGCCGGAGCGGGTGCCCGACGAACTCGTGCGTGCGAGCCTGCGCTCCTACGCCCGGTACTGGTGCGAGTCGTTCCGGCTGCCGTCGATGGACCCGGTGCGTCTGGCCGACCGCATCGAATCGGTGGCCACCGGGCTCGAACACATCCACGCTGCCGTCGCGGGCGGTCGCGGCGCGGTGTTGGCGCTGCCGCACAGCGGCAATTGGGATCTGGCGGGAGTCTGGCTGGTGCAACGGGTGGGATCGCCGACCGTCGTCGCCGAGCGGCTGCGTCCCGAAGCGCTGTACCAGCGCTTCGTGCGGTTCCGGGAGGGGCTCGGATTCGAGATCGTCCCGCTCACCGGCGGCGCGACACCGCCGTTCGCGCAGCTCGCCGCGCGCCTGCGGCAGGGGCGAATAGTCGGTCTGCTCGGTGAGCGTGATCTGACCGGCTCGGGCATACCGGTCGACTTCTTCGGCGAACCGGCGCGCATGCCCGCCGGTCCCGCGCGGCTGGCGATCGACACCGGCGCGCCACTGCTGCCGGTGCGATGCTGGTTCACTCCGGACGGCTGGGGTTTCCACGTGGACGCGCCGATCGACACCGCGCACGGCGTACGGCACACCACCCAGGCGTTGGCCGACCGCTTCGCCGCCGGCATCGCCGCGCATCCGGCCGACTGGCACATGCTGCAACCGGTGTGGACCGCCGATTTCGCCGCCGCCCGGCCGACCCGGGAACAGGACCGTCACGATCGATCGGATATCGGGTTCCAGTAGTGGCCGGTGCGATGCCCGCCGGCCCGTCCCGCCGAATCGATCGATGACCGAGGCGGCGGGTCCGTGTAGGCTATGTGGTTGCGGTGACCATCAGCATGCTTCCGATAGAGGTGGCATCATCACCGCAGGCGGCCGATTTTCGGTCAGACAGGAGCGTCACCATGACGCTGCCTCACCCCATGCACGCGCGGCGCGCCCGGTCCGGTCGCGCAGGCGAGCACCATTGCGACACAGACGTTCCGCCACCGATACCCATGCGCGGTGCCGCGGTGTTCACAAGCGGGGCCGCACCCACTGGTCCCACGGCGACCGCCTCGAACCGGGACAATCGAATGCGCACGCGATGACACCCCCGCCTGGCCCGGAACGCCCTGCCTCGGCCCTGCGCCCCACACCGGCCCCCGGATTCGCGGATGCCCACCGATTCCACGAGTCGGATCGCTTCCTCACCCTCGGCGACGGAGTCGTGCGCCGACTGCTGGATGTGCTGCTGCGCCTCGATACGATTCGCGGCGTTTTAGAGGCATCGGATTCGACCAACGCGCAGGTGACCGCCGCTCGCACTGACCTCAGCGCCTTGGTCGCGGAGCTGGAGAACCATATCCGCGTCAGCAATTCGGCGATGCTCGATATCACCAGCACCTGGCCGATTACCGAACCTCGAGTCTGACCCGGGGCCGTTCGTTCCCGACTGCCCGAGCGGCAGCAGCCGGTCAGTCTGCGAGCCGCGTACGGTCAGGGCGGGGGTATGTGACCGCTGAGAACAGCATCCAACTCGACGCCGCGGTCGACAACGGCGTGGGCGAGGTCGGCGAGGCGGCGGTTCGTGTCGCGGGCGTAACGGCGCAGGGCGTGGAACGCGGTGTCCATATCGAGACCTGCTCGCTCGGCGAGCATGCCCTTGGCCTGTTCGATGATGACGCGGCTGTTGAGCGCCTGCGCGAGCTGGTCGTTGACCGTCAGGGAGTCGGCCAGGACACGAGCATGCACGATGCCGATCGTGGCGAAGTCGGCCAGGGCCTGTCCGATCCGCAGGTCTTCCTCCGCCAGGACGCCCGGTTCGGCGGTGAACAGGTTCAACGCGCCGATACGATCCTCACGCAAGCGCAACGGCAATGCGCAGACCCCCCGGAATCCTTCCGCGAGCATGCGCTGTCCGAAGACCGGCCACCCGGTGGTTTCGGTGATGTCGCCGACGTGGACCGGTGTGCCGGTATGGAACGCTTGCAGGCAAGGCCCCGCCGCGGACTGGATCTGCAGCAGTTCGAGCAGTCGCAATTCCTCGGAGGTGGAGGCGAATACTTGCAGGTGCCCGTCGGCATCGGCGAGCATGACGCCCGCCGCGTCGGCGGCCAAGAGTTCGACGCTGGTTTCGACCAGCTGTTGCGTCAGCTCCAACGGGTCGTAGTCGGCGACCAAGGTATCGACCAGCCGCACGAGCACCGTTGTGAGCGCTCGGTCCCTCTGCGCCATCCTCGGCTCACCTCTTCTCTGAGAAATCCTATGGAACTCATGGCCGTATCTCAATGCTCGGGCGCCGGGATCGGGCCCTCGGGGGTGCCGCTGTCGGAATCCGGTCCGGCGTCCGGGAAGAACCGGAGGTTTCGTGCCACGACATCGGCGGCGACCTCGTCCACGCGACGGCCTACGGCGAAGGCATGGCCGACCAGACGGGCGTAGGCGACCGCGGCCGGGGCGTCCAACTGCACCGCGACCATCCCGGTGGCCTGGTGGATCTCACGTGCGGCGGTCGACAGCTCCCACCGGGCATCCACTGCGACACCGTCCTGGGGTGGGGTCAACGCGGCGAGCAACACGGCGGTGACGATGCCGGCCACGCTCAGCGCGTCACGATACGCCGCGGGCTCGGCGACAACCGTCGCGGCACCGAGCAGATCCAGGTAGCCGAGGCGAATCGCACCCAGCCGCAAGGGAATCGAACACACCGCCGCGATGGTGGGGGTACCGTCCCACTGGGCCAACAGCGGCCAGCGTCCGGTGCCCAGTATGGCCGACATGTCAGGCACCCGCACCGGCGCGCCGTTGCGATGGGCGTCCTGGCCGGGCCCCTCCCCCGTGGCCGCCTGCGCATCGGCCAGCCAGGCCGCATCGGTACCGGCGGTACCGAGGATCTCTCCCCGGCCGGAATCGGTGACCGCGGTGACCGCGGCACCGGAAATCGGCAGGATTCGGGTACACGCCAGGCACAGCCGATCACCCGACGGTCGCGCGACGAGCCCGTCGTCGGCGCTACCTCGCAACTCGGCCAGAAACCGTGCGGCAACCGAATCCGCGGGTCTCACGCGAACTCACCGACACCGTGCTCCGGTACCCGTTCCATACTGTGCTCCCGTCTTACCGGCGATCGCCTCACGACGACCCGGCCGTCGTGGGTGCCAGGCGGGTTGCCTCACGGCCCAGCCTAGTGCCAGAAGCACCGTTCCCGAGGGCAGACCCCGAGGCGGTTCGCAAGCGAGGAGGCCGCGCGGCGGGTCACCATGATGAGTGACCGTTGGCGGGGACCCATTCGCCCATCGTCCAATCGTGCCCATCCCAGCGCAGCCGGTTGGCCCAGCGCAGCCGAGTACCCTGCGCACGGTTGTTCCCGAACTCGGCGCCCGCCAGATAGTCCGCGACCAGATACCAGCCCTCAGCGGTATGTTCGGGTGCCGCGAGCCGGTCGCACAGACCCGTGGCGGCCAGCTCCAGATCAGCGGCCACCACTACTCCCGCCGGCTCCCGACCGCGGCACCCGCCGTTCACCGGCACCGCATGGACCGCCCAACCGGGCGCGGGTCCGAAATCGCGGCCAGGTATCGCCGAGCTGTCGGGATCCGACCTGCCGACGTAGTCCATTGGGTGACCCCTTACGCACGAGTGACGAAACTGGAAGCCGCCGGGGTCTGGAGCGGACCACACCGGATCGGTCACCATCGCGCACCGGGCGAAGGGACCAACGGTTCGTGGATGGCCTCAGTTTAGTCCCGCTTGCGAATACCGTGGGAAAAACACTGAACCGCAACCAGTTTCAATCCGACCGGTCGCGGCGGCCAGTGGGCGGACAATTCGTGGGCAACCACACGAGCCCTGTCACCCCTCCGGGAAGCCGGGCATGCGGCCACAATGCGCGTAGGCTCGACAGTATCCGGGGACACAACGCGCGTCGGCCGACAGCGGTTGGCCGTCCCCGAATTCGACAATCTGGCCGTTCACCGGCCACGACAGGAGCGTCTGATGACGCCACGATCGAGCATTACCTATCCGGAACGGTTGAGTCTACGCCCCGAATCCGCATCGAGCGGATACATCGACGCGGTCTGGTGGCCGCGGTCGAGTGATATCGCCACCGAACTCCCGCACCTGATCACCGCACTCCGGTCACGGACCGGACCGGTGTGGCGCACCGTCTTCGACCCGCGTCCCTGGGCCCCAGCCGGACGGAAGCTCCTGCTGGACAACCGCACCATGCGGCTGGACCCCTACCCCTTCGAGCTGTTCGGCACGATCTACCTGTGCGGAGTCGACGGCACCGTGATCGTTGTCCAGACCGTTCCCGCTGATGCCGACGGTCCCTTCGCGCGAGCCATGCTGGCGACGGCCGGCCGCGCGATCGGATCGGACCTGGATTCGGAGTTCTTGCCATGAACCACACCCCCCGGGAAAGACCCATTACCAACCACGCCGAGATGACCGATACGACTACGTCCTCGCGCGAACGACAGCCCTTCCCCGCCCCGACCCGAACCCCCCGGCTGCTCCTGCGCGAGCGCGACGCCGACCCGGCACCGATCGACGGGGCCTGGTGGCCGTGGACACCGAACCTCACCACCGAACTACACGACCTCATCAGCGCCCTCACTCCGCGACTGGGCCCCCTCGCCCGGATCGGCTTCGCCTGGAACACGATCAGCCTCGCCCAACGAGACATCGATCGCGACGATGACGTGCACACCCACGGCCCCGAACCCGATCAGCCGCCCGACATCATGGAGGCTGTCGCAACCGACGGCACCCAGATGACCCTGTTGATCATCCCCTCCGATACCGATCCGGACCGCGCCGGCGAGCGGATGCGACAAGTCCTGGGATAGCACCGTGCGGTTCCGTTGAAGCTCGACATCATTCGAAGCGGGAGTCGTAACCGGAGCATCTGCGGCGGGCGTTGTGAACGACCAGAGCCCGGGTCACCTCGACCCGGTCTCCACCGACTTCGGCAGCGATCTCGCCGGCGGTGGGCATCCGCCCCAGCCGACGGCACAGCGCATCGATGGCGGGGCCGATCGGCGGGCGGATCCGCGCGAGCCACCGCGGTATCCACTCGGCCCCCTGATAGTCCCGGGAATTCCGGCGGACCTCGCCGATGATCGTGGGCACCGCGACGGACAGGAACGATGTTCCGCCGCCGGGATCGAATCGATCGACAGCCAGCGCCACCCCCGCCCGGGCGTGAGGCAACAGGCTGTCCGTGTTCGTGCCGCCGACGGCGAACCTGCCGGCGATATGTTCGGCCAGCGGCTGATATCGCTCGATCAGCTCATCACGAACGGCTCGTCGGTCCTCGTGGCGGGGAGTCCATTCAGCGGGTCGGACGAACGGTGGATCGACATCGTCGCTCCCACCGAGTGGACGCGATGCCGTGCGGTTTGGGGCCGACTGGTCGTTCATCGGTTTGCCTCGAATTCAGCCGAAGGCGACGGGACGGATGTTCCCGTCACGGAGAAACCGGTCAGCAGACTTGGCGCGACTTCCGCGCGGTCATCCGGTGCGAATACACCGTGAGCACCGGCGATCTCGGCGTTGCCACTTCAGTGAACGCCGCGCCGACCGAATAGTCAACGATGTAGAGCTACGTTCTGGACGACCAATGGAGCTCTAGTACGTAGACCTACATTGTTGACATCAGGGGCCCAGGCGGTGTCTACTGGAGGGGTGCCGGCCGAGTCCGGCGTCACCTGCCCGAAATCAGGTATCCGCTCATGATCATTCTCGGCGCACTTCTGCTCGGGGTCGGATTCATCGTCGACAACATCGTCTTCGATATCGCCGGAGTGCTGATCCTCGCCCTCGGCGCCGGACTCCTGCTCGCGGGTCGCCGTGGGCACACCGTCGGCGGCCGACGCCACTACTACTGACCGGCCGCTCGGGCCATCGCGTTCACCCCGCGTTCGCTTCAGAGGTCCGTACGGGCCGCGAAACAGACTACTGATGCCCAGAATTCGGGTCGCGAGGTGACTGATGAACCGTAAACGCACCGGACCGAGAAGCGGCCCGCGCACCCACGACATCCCACTCACCCGCGCCGCCGTCCTCGCGGCAGCGCTCGAGATCATCGACGACCGGGGCGTCGATCAGCTGTCCATGCGCCGCTTGGGCGAAGCGCTGGGCCGCGATCCGATGGCGATCTACCGGCATACCTCGAACAAGGCCGCGGTGCTCGACGGCGTCGTCGAGGTCGTACTCGAGCACTTGACCGTCGACGCCTCGGATCCGGACTGGCGCCATCAGTTGCGACTGATCGCACGGGATTTCCGCCATACCGCCCTCACCCATCCCAAGACGGTTCCGCTACTGGTGACCCGCCCCTTGGCCACCCCGCTGGGGCTGCGCCCCATCGGCACCCTGCGACCGGTGGAGCGCATCCTGCGCTTGCTCATCGACGCGGAGTTCTCCGGCGCCGACGCTCTGCGCATCTACCGCGCCCTGTTCGGCTTCCTCTACGGCCACGTCCTCACCGAGCTGCAGGAGATAGTGGAACTCCCGGAGGAGTCGACCGATCTGCTGCGCCTGGGCCTGCACCGCCTGCCGATCGACGAATTCCCACTGTTGCGCGGCCTCGCCACCGACTTGACCACCTACGACGGCGCGGCGGAGCTCGAGCACGGCCTCGACATCCTGCTCACCGGCCTCACCGCCACCCTGTCGCCTCCGTGCGCCGAACCATGACCGCTCGCCGGCGGGAGGCAACCCCAGGAGCTCCACCGATGACGAACTCGCGAGAGAAGGGTGTTCACCATGACGTCACAACCAACGCCACAACCGACCGAAACCACCGCACGTCGACCGACATCCGCCGGACACTCACCGCGACTCGAGTCAGCCCCGCCCGGCGCCGGGACCATAGCCGCCTATTGGCGGCCCTACAGCAGCGACCTCACCGCCGAGCTTCCGGACCTGCTCGCAGCACTCACGCCTCGGCTGGGGCCGATTCACCGCGTCGTCTATCACCTCGACGAGTGGGAATCCGCCCCCAGAAAACTGGGCTTCGGCCAACGACTGGTCCGACTCGACGGCTACCGGCATGCGCCCGCGCACACCGTCGAGATTCTCGGGGTGGCCATCGACGCTAAGCTCGTCCTTCGGGTCATCTCCCCGGTGGACTCGACCGATATGGCGGCCGCGCAGCAGCGCTGGGACTCCGAAGGCGGCGCGGGCGCGGACCGGGAGGCGGCGGTCAGCGCCCGAGACCCGGCAGGGTCGCGGCGAGACCGGTGAGCAGGATGTCGAGGCCGCGTTCCAGTTCCGCGCCGCCGTCGTAGGCGGCGAGTGCCGACGCGAGCCCCCGCACCCGGGGAAACTCCTCGATCGGCAGCCGGTACAGCCCCAGACGCAGCACCTCGTCGGTCTCCTCGGGTCGTTCCACGACCTCCTGCAACTCGTTGAGCACATGCCCGTAGAGGAACCCGAACAACGCTCGGTAGACATGCAACGCGTCCGCACCGGAAAACCCGGCGCGGGTGAGCAATTCGAGGATGTCCTCGAGCGGCCGGACCACCGCGGGCGGGCGCATTCCCAGCGGAGTGGCCAGCGGCCGGGTCACCAACAACGGAACCACTCGTGGATGGGCCAGCGCGAGGCCGCGGAAGTCTCGTGCGATCCCCCGCAGCTGACCGGCCCAGTCGGTGTCGGCGGGGTCGACGGTCAGCCGCGCGAACACGATCTCGGCGACCCCGTCGAGCACGGCCGCCTTGTTGGGCACATGCCGATAGATCACCATCGGGTCCCGTCCGACCGCCTCCGCCAGGCGCCGCATGGACAACGCGTCGACGCCGTCGCGGTCGATGAGTTCGAGCGCCGCGTCCAGCACCACGGCGCGGGTGACCGGCCTGTCGCGGCGAGCGGCGGTACCGGCGACGCCGGACCTCCGGCGCACGGATCGGGAGTTCTTCCGATCGGCAGGGCGTTCGGTCATCCGGGATGTCCTCCGTTCCCATCGGAATCTCCGATTGGGCAATCGTAGACATACAGCGTTGACATTCCCGCGATGACCTACGTCGGCGCGGTGCCGCGCTCCGGGCGACGGACCGTCGGAACGCTGGTCAGTTGATCGACGTCGTGCGTGCGGCCCACCGCCGCACGGCGGCCGCCCGTCGTGTGCGCTCTCGCCGTTTCCGGATGCCGATCTGCAGCAGATCGTCCGGCCGCGCGGCATTGTTCGCGGCGGCCGCCGCCGTCATGGCGGTGTACGCGTCGCCGGGGTCGGTGTCGGGTGGTACGACCAACAGGACGAGTCGTCGATTTCCCGGCCCGGCCACCATCACGGTATGGGCGATGTCGTGATGCCAGTCGAGCCGGACCGCCTGCCCGGATACGACCAGTTCTCCCGGCGAGGTCGCCCACTCCACGAGGTGGTAGCCCACCCGGAGGACGGGGTGCAGGCGCGTCGACAGGCGGGTGAGCAGGCCCGGCAACTCCTCCGCGAGCTTGTCGGTATAGGGCCACCACACTCCGTCGACATAACCGGTTCTCGGTGCCGCGGGCTTCAGCAGCACGCGCGGCGTGGGCGCTCCGCGCCCGTGCGGGACGTCGTCGCCGGGCGGGACCGGTCGGTCGGCACGGGGCGGCTTCGGCGTCATGGAGACGCTCCTGTCTCGACCGGGAACGGCCGGGCTGCTAGAGAATCGCGTGACGAAGCGGTCTGGAGTCGACCGGATGCGATGTGCCACCGATAACCCGAGAGTACCCCCGCGGCATCGGTGGCACGCCGACGACCCGTCCGCGAGTCCACCTGTTGTCCACATTGGCTGCCTACGCTGTAGACATACACCGTTCGCGCGCCTACGCTGGAGTTCGAACCGGCCTTCGCATCGGTTGATCGGCCACCACTACGGCGGCCCCGGGCGCGATTTGATCGGCCGGAGACGGGATACCCCGATGAGTGACAACAGGACCGCGTACCGACTACAGGCGGCGCGAGCGCGGCTGCGCAAGCTGCTCGCCGGAACCGACGACGCCGGTCGCCGGCGCGCGGATCACGGCGGCAGGCCCGCCGGTCACGCCGTCCAACGAACCGTGAACAAGGTCAGAGCGATGCTCCAGCGCTGACCGGCGTCGCACGCCAGGCACCGTCGCCCGGATCGATCGCCGCCCCACCGCGCGAGTCAAGAGATTCGAGGACACGACAAATGGCAATCACGAAGGTCGCCGCGTACGCACACCTGAGCCCCGAGGACGTCGAAGCGCTCGGGCGAGAACTCGACGCGATCCGCGCAGACATCCAGGACGGGCGCGGCACGCGGGACGCCGCGTACATCCGCCGGACGATCGCGGCGCAGCGCGTACTCGACGTGGCGGCCCGGCTGATAATCGCCTGCGGCAGAGGAAAGTTCGGCTGGCTGCTCGGAACCACGGCGCTGGCGACGGCGAAGAGCATCGAGAACATGGAGATCGGCCACAATGTGAGCCACGGCCAGTGGGATTGGATGAACGATCCCGAAATCCATTCCAGCACTTGGGAATGGGATATGGCGGGCGTGTCCTCCCAGTGGCGATACTCGCACAACTACCGCCACCACGTGTTCACCAATGTGCTCGGCGCCGACGACGACCTGGGCTTCGGCGTGATGCGGGTGACCCGCGACCAGCCGTGGCGCGTGCGACTCCTGCTGCAACCGCTGCAAAACCTGTTCCTGGCGGCCACCTTCGAGTGGGGAATCGCGCTGCACGACCTGTATTCCGACCACGATCGCGCGGCGACCGAATCGCAGAAGCACACTCAGACACGAGCCCTGATCCGCAAGGTCGAGCGGCAGATCGGCAAGGACTACGTACTCTTCCCGGCGCTGAGCGGTCGGCGCTGGCGGCGAACCCTGGCAGCGAACGCCGCCGCCAACACCCTCCGCAATCTGTGGGCCTACCTGGTGATCTTCTGCGGTCATTTCCCGGACGGCGCGGAGAAGTTCACCCCCGCCGTGCTCGAACACGAAACCACATCGGAATGGTATCTGCGGCAGATGCTGGGCACCGCGAACTTCGAGGCCGGTCCGGTGCTGGCATTCCTGAGCGGGCATCTATCCCATCAGATCGAACACCACCTGTTCCCCGACCTGCCCAGCAACCGCTACGCCGAGATCGCGGCGCGGGTCCGCGCCCTGTGCGACAAGTACGACCTGCCCTACACCACCGGACCGCTGGTGCGACAGTATCTGCTGACCCTGCGCACCATCCACAAACTGGCATTCCCGGACCGCCTGCTCAGCGCCACCTCCGACAACGCACCCGAAACGGCGTCGGAACGCAAATTCGGTGTGCCGCCCGTGCGGAGCGCCGCCGCGCCCGCCGGCCGTCGCGGATTGCGGACCGCACAGTCCGCGGACAGACACCATCGACGGGCGCGCGTCCGTGCCTTCGACACGGGAGGCCTGCCGTAGCGGGCGGGTTCACCGGCCCCCTCGCTGTGACCGACAGGCCGGGACGGAAGGACAGATCATGCCGTCAAACGAAGTGCACACGGACGCCGTCGGCAACCCGACCGGCGACTTCGAAACGATGCGAGATACACTGTCGCAGTTGCGATTACGGGAACTTGCGGCCGAGACCCGCGACCGGATCTATCAGATGATCGACACCCGCGACCGGTTGGACGGACTGGTGGATGCGATGTTGTCGGTGACAGCCGGGCTGGACCTCGATGAGACCTTGCGCACGATCGTGCACGCGGCCACCCTCCTGGTCGGTGCCGGCTACGGTGCGCTGGGGGTCCGCGGGCACGACGCGCAGCTCGAACGATTCGTCTACGAAGGCATCGATGACGTAGCGCGGGCTCGCATCGGTGATCTGCCGCGCGGGCACGGGGTGCTGGGCCTACTGTTCGCCCAGCCCGAACCGATCCGGCTCGATGATCTCGCCCAGCATCCGACCGCTGTCGGATTGCCACCCGGGCACCCGCCCATGCACACGTTCCTGGGGGTTCCGATCCGTATCCGCGACGAGGTGTACGGCAATCTGTATCTGACCGAGAAGGCCGACGGGCAGCCGTTCACCGAGGACGACGAGGTGATCGTGCAGGCACTCGCGGCGGCCGCCGGTGTCGCGATCGACAACGCGCGGCTGTATCACTCCACCCGTGCCCGGCAGTCGTGGATCTCCGCGATCTGCGATATCGCCACCGAGTTCCTCGCCGGCACCGACTCGCGGCAGGTCTTGGCCCACGTCGTCGAACACGCCCGCGCCCTCACCGGCTCGATCCAGGCCATGCTCGCGGTTCCCGACGACACAGAAGTACCTTCACCAGAGGTCACCGAACTCACCGTCACGCACTGGGCCGGACCCGACACCGAAGGCCGCGACCGGGTAGTGCGCCTGACGGCGACCGCGGTCGGCGACGCCTACACCCAGCATCGCTCGGTTCAGCTCGACGACCGCCACACCCACCTCCTCGGGGATGCGCTGCCCGGAACCGGCCCGGCGTTGATCCTGCCGCTGCACACCCCAGAGGCGGTGCTCGGTGTGCTGATCGTCGTGCGTGATCCTCACCCGGGTCCCTACTCCGACGAGACCATCGAGCTGGCCACCGCCTTCGCCGACCAAGCGGCGCTGGTCATGAGAATGGCCGACACCCAGCAGCGGCTACGCGAGCTGGACGTAATCTCCGACCGCGACCGCATAGCCCGCGACCTGCACGATCACGTCATCCAACGTCTGTTCGCCATCGGTCTGGGCGCACAGGGCACCGCCGCGCGAGCGCGCGACCCCGCCATCCGGCTGCGCGTCACGAACATGGCCGAGGACCTGCAGCAGGTCATCGGCGAGATTCGTACCGCGATCTTCGATCTCCACGGCGGCGACACCACCTCCACGCGGCTACGGCAACGCTTGGACGACGCCCTCGCCCAGCCGACCGCGGATTCCGCCATCACCCCGCGCCTACGCGTATCAGGACCCCTGTCGGTAGTCGACCCCGCCCTCGCCGATCACGCCGAAGCGGTCGTTCGTGAGGCGGTCAGCAATGTTGTGCGCCACTCCGGCGCGACCATCCTCATTGTCGAGGTCACCGTCGCCGACGACCTCATCATCACCGTGGAAGACAACGGTCGCGGCATCGGCGAGAACATCACCCCCAGCGGGTTGAGCAACCTCGCCCACCGCGCCCTGCAGGCCGGTGGGCACTTCACCACCGGCCCCGCCGAACCCACCGGAACCCGCTTGTGCTGGACCGCGCCTCTCCCGTGAGAATCGTGCCTCTCCGACCCGCCATCCACCAGAGGTTGACGCCCTGGCCCGGCTGAGTGCACCGGCCGACACCCGCACATCCACAGGTGGGGCGGCTCGCCCGTACCCGCGCAGGACCGCTTCCGTCGTAACGCGCCCGTGTGGGCGTTCAGGAGTCCGGCTTCTTGGTCGCTACCCGGCGCAACTGCCAGATTCGTGCCCCACCGGCGAGCGCCATCGCCAGCACCCCCGTGATCATGGCGAGCACCAAGGCCGCGCCCAGCGGAATGTCGAAGTTCCAGGCGAGAAAGGCGATGTTCACATCATCGGTGTTCTGGAGAACGAAGATCAGCATGAGCACCGTCAGCAGCGCGCCGATCGCGATCGATACCCAGATCCTGCCCACCCGCGTGTGCTTGATACCGCTGCGCGGGGATGGCCGCGCAGGTGCGCGACGATCCGGCATATCGGCCGGCGCGCCTGGAGTGGTGGCGAGATCGGGTTCGGTTCGCGGGGGGTGTCTCGCGCTCGCGCGGATCAGGTGTGCTCATAGCGGTTCACTTCCTTCGGGTGGCGCGGTGCCCTGGCGTGGTGTCGCTGAGCCCCGCGGCGGGCTGAGTGCGGCTCCGTTCGGTGTCCTGCGGCTACCCGCTGGCGCCTGCCCGAAACCGTTCGTAGCCTCCACGACGTGGGCGTGTTCACGACCGGCTGGCGTCAGCACCGAGAGCGCGGCGCAGGTCACCCAGGGATTGGATCGGTTCCGGCTGGTCGGTCCCCAGCTGACGAGCGATCGGCCCGTACCGACAGCCTTGGTCCGGACCTGATAGAAGCGCGCCTCCGCGGGGAAGCCCCCGTCGGGCAGCCGTTTGGATTCGAGCAGCCGCACAGCCTCCGTGCAGCGCGGGTCGTCGGCCAGACCGGCCTCGGTGAGGACGGTGAGCGCGAACAGGATGTCGTAGTGGTAGTAACACGGATAGTGCAGCCGCAGAAATGATTCCGCCATCACGGAACCATCGCTGGCACGCCGGAACAGGCGACGGCTGGTGAACAACTCGGCGGCTCGCACCGCCGCGGCGCGGCTGTCCTCGTATCCGGTGAGCTGTGCGTGCAGGGCCAGTGCGCGCAGCGGAACGAGGCTCTCGTGAAACGATGAGACGCGACCGCCGGCGTGCCGGTCACAGTTCCAGCCGCCGTCGGGCCATTGGGTGGCGAGCAGGCGGCCGACAAGATGGTCGATGCGCTCGTCGGCGAGCCCCAGACGCAGCAGCGCCCAGAGCAGATTCCCGTCTATCGACGCGTGCAGGGTGGTCAGCCCCCGCACGCGGCCCATGTAGCGCTCCTCGTACTCACCGGACAAGAGCCAGCCCAGCGCCTGCTCTCGCAACGGAACCAGTGACTCGTCGCCGCCGGGATAGCCGAGCTCCGCGAGTGCGACCAGAACCCAATGT
Organism: Nocardia sp. CC213A; assembly: GCF_030766805.1. Classification (NCBI taxonomy): domain Bacteria; kingdom Bacillati; phylum Actinomycetota; class Actinomycetes; order Mycobacteriales; family Nocardiaceae; genus Nocardia; species Nocardia sp. CC213A. The sequence goes on along the minus strand of NZ_JASFXA010000015.1, from coordinate 51,583 downwards.
GCCCCATACCATGTCGCGTGATAGGGATGAAAAGGCAGAGTCCCGTCGCCCTGCCGCTCCGACAGCAGACGGCGCACACGCGGGCTCGTCGCGATCGACTCCCGGACCGCTCGGACCTCTGGCGAGGCCGGGTCCGTCCCGAGCACCCGGGTGTGTGTAAGCCATCGAATCGAGCACTCCGGGGATTCGAGCAGCCATGTCACGATGGCGTCGCGCTCCGAGTTGACGGCGGTCATGCGTCTATCGTGATCACACGACCGCAATGCCGATACGGCCGTTCGCAACCACGTGTGGAGTCGATGGTCCCGCCCTCGGAGCATCGCCGACGGCCGCCGGAACTGCTGGCTATGCGGAGTCAGCTCCACCGCCCGGTGCCGCCCGCCTACGACACCGGGCGCAAAGGTCGAATCCAGCCGTGCACACCGCGTTGCGACAGCACCGATGTCCGAGCTGTGTCACACATCACTCCAGCGGCGGCGCCCCACCTCGTTACCGCCGAAATCAGACCTCCACCCATGGCCGCGAGCGCCGGATCGACTGCGAGCGGCGAACTCTCGCCGACCGCGCGCGCTTGACTCCGCTGAATCAAGATGATTCGATTCGAATCATCATGGTTCCACTGAATCACCCGGCGGAGGACGCGACCGCGACGGCAGCAGCTGTCGCGAATGCCGTTGTGCGCCAAACGCATCCGCGCCAGCAGCTGGGCGCGGAGCTACGCCGGTTGCGGGACCTGGCCGGGATCTCCGGGCGGGAGCTGGCCAAGCGAGTCGGGATCAGCCAGTCGACGCTGTCGCGGATCGAGGGCGGGCAGGTGGTTCCCCCGCTACCGCAGGTACTCGACTGGGCCGAGGCGGTCGGGGCGGAACCGGATTGCCGGGAGTCGCTACGCACCCTCACCGAGGCGGCGCACTCGCCCGAGGTGCGCGACTGGGCGGCCGCGCTCGCCGACCGCACGCATCTACAGGACGACGTCCGGGCATTCGAAGAGGACGCGCAGGTGGTGCGTAACTTCCAGCCCTCGCTGGTGCCGGGTCTGCTGCAAACCGCGGACTACGCCCGCCGGGTGTTCGCCAATTTCGATCCGCCCTACGCGCCCGACGCCCTGGCGGCCGCACTCGCCGCGCGCCTGGAACGCCAGCGGGTGCTCTACGACCCCGCGAAGCGCTTCGAATTCCTGATCACCGAAGCGGCCCTGCGCTTTCGGCCCGGCCCGCATCGCGTGCTGCTCGCCCAGCTGGACCGGATCATCTCCATCGAGACCCTCGATACCGTCACCATCGGGGTGATTCCGCAGGACATCGAGGCGAGCACCACGATCCCGCACGGTTTCGTCATCTACGAGAACTCCGACCACGCCGTCGCCTCCGCCGAGCCGATCGCGGGCAGCCTGGTCACTCGCGGACCCGAACTCGTCGACGCCCACCGCCGCCACTGGGTGGCATTGACCCGAATGGCGGTATTCGACAACGACGCCCGCGAGTTTCTCGCCGAACTCCGCGCCGAAATACACCGCATCGCAATGAATTGACCTGTTTCCAGCGGCCGCACGAGGGGTCGGCCGCATCTGGGGGTGGGGGTGGTGGTGCCGCAGCGAATTCGCTGCGGCACCACCGACCGGCGTCAGTCGCCGAAATCGAATTCACCGGCCCGCACACCCGACGTGAACGCCCGCCACTCGGACCGCGTGAACCACAATGTCGGGCTGCACCGGTCCTTGGAATCACGCAATGCGATCCGGCCGTCGTGGTACGCGACCTCGACACAATCACCGCCGCCGTAACTGAAGCTGCTCTTGGCGAACTTCGGGCCGCGACGCTCCCCGCGAATCATATTGCCGTTCATGGCATTCATTCCTTCCCCCGGAGAGTCACTCCCCATGACCCTCGCGTGCAACGCTGACGACACCCACACTGATATCCGAACCCCCAGCTGCGCAACTGATTTCGTCCGGACCTGCGCGCTGATACACCGAAACGCTCATGAACGCAAGCTTACGGCCACCCACCGACAAGATACGGGGTCGTACGGACCCCGGCGGCACGGCGCATCGGCAGGTCGGAAAATCGTTTTACCGCCGCGCAGTCGCATTGCTACCGTGGTTCTCGACATGTTCCTCCGACGACAAGGGAAAGGCGGCACCGTGACGGAGCCGACACCGCGTAGCATCGCGCGCGCCCTCACCTTCCCCCCGAGCCTCCGTGTGGGCGTCCGGAGCGTTCCCTAGATCTCACCGAGATCACCGCGAGGGTCGCTCCAGGGCACGCCGCCGGAGCGGCCCTTTTTCGCATCCCCTTCCCTCGTAGCCCAATTGGCAGGAGGCACCGGATTCAGAATCCGGACAGTGTGAGTTCGAATCCCACCGAGGGAACCCATTCTTCTCGCCCCGCGCAGCTCAGCGCGGAGTGGATGTCAACGGCGACATCCGCGCGGGGCCACGTGTCCGTAGCTCAGCCGGACAGAGCGCCTGCCTACGAAGCAGGAGGCCGGAGGTTCGAATCCTCCCGGGCACACGACTCAGGCCGACCGCTTCGCCTCGTGGTACGCGCAGGGGATGTTGACGTCGAAGTGCAGCCAGTCGAACAGTGGGTAGCCAGCGTCGAATTCGCGCATCGGCACCGCCTCGCGAGTGGCCTCGAGGCTCAGTCCGTCGGCTACCGCCTTGCCGACCCGGTCCACCAGCGCCTCGGTGTATTCGACGAAGAAGCGCATGCCCTCCTTGTCCGTGACTCGCCCATGCCCCGGCACGATCCGCGTTCCCTCCGGAATCCAGTCGAGGATCCGGCGCAGCGCCTGCGCGGGGGTCTTGGCAACGCCGTCCAGCAACCATGGGATGGCGGGCTTTTCGCTGATGAACGCATTACCCGCCCAGAGGACCCGTGCCTGCGGGTCGTGATACCACAGGTCGCCGGGGGTCTGCCCCTGCCCCAGGTCGAGCACATCGACGAACTTTCCGCCGCCGAGCCGCACCGAGAGCTTCCCACCCGACGGAATCAGCAGATCCGCGGGACGGTACCGCACATCCTCGATCCCCTTGCCCAGGTCGAACCAGCCGATCTGGGCTTGTTTGCGCGGTTCGATTCCGGTCTGTTCGATTGCTTGGAAAGCGTTCTCGTGCTGGATGATTCGTGCCTGCTCGGGCATCAGATAGTTGCCGAAGAAGTGATCGCCGTGATCGGAGGTGACACCGACGTAGCGGATCGGCAGCTCCGTGGACGCGGAAACCAGGTCCAGCACCTGCCGGGCGAGCCCGGGGGTCATCATGGATTCGATCACGAGAACCGCTTCGGTGCCGACGACGAATCCGCCGGAGGTGGCCTGCGGGATTCCGCGCGTGGTCTCGTCGTCGGCTGTGTCCGAAACGACCGCGTAGGCGCCCGCACCCAGATCCTGGGCACTCAGGCGCACGGAATCCGCGTCCCAGATCGGCACCGGCCACGGGACACTTCTGTCGACTGTATAGCTGGTCATCGCTCTCATCCTCTCAACATGAAGGAGTGGCAAACAGATAGTTACCTGACTAGTCAGAGAGTGACTGTACATATTCTGACTAATACGAACAAGTGATATGCTTCACACCCATGGACCCGAGTGACCTGCTGGACGACCCCCGAATCACCCTCATGGGCCTGTTCGTCGAGGCATACGGCGAGGTCATGCGCGAGGTCGCAGCTCAGGAACGCGACCACGGGCTCGCGGTCGCCGAGTTCGACGTCCTGCTCCGGCTCAGCCGATCACCCGGTCGCCGGTTGCGCATCTCCGACCTCTGCCTCCAGACGGGCTTGACCTCGGGTGGCATGACACGCCTGGTCGACCGCCTGGCCGCCCGCGAGTTCGTCGAACGCGGCGTCGACCCCGCGGATCGGCGCGTCGTCCTGGCCAGACTGACCGAGGCGGGCACGACCAAGGTCGCCGAGGTCCTGCCTGGCCACCTCGACATCCTCGAGCGCACCCTGACGCGGCCGCTACCCGACGCGGACCGCGACGCGCTGGCGGCAGCACTCCGCAAGATCCGCGACAACGCGGTGCGAACCCGCAGCGCCACCGCCTGACACCACACCGTCGGCTATCCTTCGGCAAACAGCGACGCACACAGCCGCGATTCAGTGAGACGGTTTTGCCCGCATCACCATCCCGGACATACGGCCGGACGATGCGCCGCGGAACTGGGTCACACGGCGGCGCGATGGGGTGCGTCGACCACGGCGCGGGCGCGATCCAGAATCGCGGCGGGGTCGAAGGTGTCGGCGATCCAGGATTCGGAGGCGACGCCGACGCGGCCCCGCCAGGTGCGCATGATGTCGGTGTGCACCGGCCAGCGCACGAAGCGGCGCATGTCGGCCCGCGACTCCCACACCGAGATGGATCCGCCGCGCAGTTCGGCGGGCCTGCCCCACAGCCACAGCCCCACCGCACCCTGCATCACCGGCCAGGTGCGTCCCAGTTCCACGCCGATCTCGTAGACCTGCCGGACATCCTCCTCGGACGTGGCCAGGAAATCCGTCACGGCCACGAAGACCGCACCCGGAACATCGTGGCGCGGGCCGGGTTTCCACGGTATGAGCACGCCGCCATCCGCCAATGTCTCGTTCATGACCACCTCGGGTTCTCGTCGGCCGCACCGATTCGGTAAGCGATGACATACAGTAGGCATATGCTTACGATCTCCGCAAGGCGGCCCGCCCACCCCTCGGCCGCGCGGCGGATCGCCAGGTAGGCACGAATTGTCATGAGGGCAGGGCGGAAAGACTCTAGACAATGTCGAGCATACGCATTATCGGCAACCGAAAGGTATTCAATACCTTCGGGTATCCATTTGCGCGAGCCAGCAAACAATCGTCGATCTCAGCAATCCTCGTGCGGTTCCGGCACATTGCTGGCGAACAGTGTGTAACGTCGCCAGCGCTCGAATGTCTCACGGGAAAAATGCGGTGGCACGGTGCTCGGAATCGACGGTTGTCTGCAATCGATCATGGATATTCCCGGTGCGCGCTGCGCCACGCTCGTGGACGGGGCGAGCGGGCTGGCGATAGCGGCGGCGGGACAGCACGAACTGGTCGATCAGCACGAGGACGCTGCTGCCACAACGGATGTGGTGCGATCGGTGCTCGCCTGTCCGGCGCTGGCCAGCGGCCGCGACGGCGACGACATCAGCGAGATCGTCGTATTCGGCACGCACGGATTCCACCTGCTTAATTTGGTGGACGGCGACTTCGACGGCCGGCTGTTCGTACACGTTCTCATCGACGAAACCACCGGCAATCTCGCCATGGCGCGCTTCCAGCTACGGGGAATTCTGGCGGAATTGGCCGAGGGTGGTCATGAGCGTTGATCTCGCCGCGGAATTGCGTCGGCTGGAAGTGGAAAAGGATACCGGCATACTGCGAGCGGGCGACGGCATATTCCATCTGGTGGGCGGCGCGATCGCCTTCGCCGACTGCCGCCGGACCACCGGCATGGACCGGCTCGTGGTGGAGGCCGGGGTGGTCAGTGCCGACGAATGGCGACGGGCCGAGATCGGCGACCCGGGGCCGATCCTGGAACGACCGCGACTGGAGGCGCTGGCACTGCTGTCGGTCTTCGACGCCGCCTACTTCCTCCTGGAATCCGCCAGCACCGTGGACTTCCGGCCCGCACCGCCGCACTGGCTGGCCCCGGTATGCCGGATCGCGCCCCGCATCCTGGTGAACGAGTGCGCCCGGCGCGCGAACCGCGAATCCGGTCCGTGGACACCGGATCTGGTGGATCGGGTACCCGTGGTGCCTGCCCGGCACATCCGGCAGCGGCGGGTGGTGCTCACCAGCGGCGCGGCCGAGGTGCTCGCCGCCGCGGACGCCCGCCGCACTGTCACCGCCATCGCCCGCGAACTCGGCCGCACCACCTACGGATGCCTCGCGGCCGTCCGCGATCTCAGCGCCGTCGGCCTCATCGAACCGCCCACCGCCCCGGTTCGAGCCCCACTCGTCATGGCCGAGTCGATGGTGGCCGAACCCGCGATCGGCGGCCCCACACCACCGTTGCGCCGCCGGGTCCGACAGACGCCCGTGATCTCCGTACCCGATCGCTGGGAGCCGGTCGACCGCGATGTGCTCATTCGGCTGCGGGCGGCGTTGGAGGAGCTTGCGTGACCCCGCGGAAAAGACTGCTCGGCGATCTCATGGGAAGGCTGACCAAGGTGGCGATGACCGGACCCGAACCCGATCCGGCGGTACTGGAGGAGTTGAAGGCGCTGCGCGCCCGCGTGCCCCGGCTGACCGGCACGTTGGTGGCGTCCGCGGACGGGCTACTGGTCGCACACGATCTACCGCCGCATATCGAACCCGCGAGCATGGCGGCCATGTCCGCCGCACATCTGTCGCTGTCGCACCGCCTCGCCACCACCGCGCACGGTGGCGGCTTCCACGAGGTGGTGGTCAACGGCACCGACGGGTCCGTCGTCATCTACGCGGCGGGCTGGACCTCGTTGACCGTGCTGGCCGGTCCCGAGGTGAATATCGGCCGCCTCCACCTGGAGTCGCGCCCGGTGGCCCGTGCCATCTCCGACCATCTGTCGCCGACCACGGGCCAACACCGCAAAGACCAGCGCAAGAAAACAGTGGGAAAGGAATGAACTATGTCCAATCTGGATATCGCGCTCAAGGACATGATGGTCATCGACGGCGCGGTCGGCGCGGCCGTGGTCGACTACAACAGCGGTATGGCCCTCGGCATGCTCGGCAGCTCGAAGGCACTGGACCTGCAGGTCGCCGCCGCGGGCAATACCGAGGTGGTGCGGGCCAAGATGCGCACCATCGAACAGCTGGGGCTCAATGAGGACATCGAGGACATCCTCATCACCCTCTCCGGCCAGTACCACATCATCCGGCCCATGACCGGCCGAAAATCCAAGGGCCTGTTCCTGTATCTGGCGCTGGACAAGAACCGGGCCAACCTGGCCATGGCCCGCCATCGCCTCAAGGGCATCGAGGAAGACCTCGAGGTGTGACCCTCACTCCGCGCCGGAGGGCTCCGAATCCGCCTCTCCCCCACCACGAATGGTGTAGAGCAGTCCGTCCAGCTCATCGGGCTTGATCAGGACGTCGCGGGCCTTGGAGCCCTCGCTGGGGCCGACCACCCCGCGGGTCTCCATGAGGTCCATGAGTCGACCCGCCTTGGCGAAACCGACGCGGAGTTTGCGCTGCAACATCGACGTGGAGCCGAACTGACTGGTGACCACCAGTTCGATGGCCTGCAACAACAGGTCGAGGTCGTCGCCGATATCCGGATCGACGTCCTTCTTCTCACCCGATTTACCGGCGGTGACACCCTCCTGGTACTCGGGTTCCTTCTGCTCCTTGGTGAATTCGACGACGCCGTGGATCTCCTCGTCGGAGATGAACGCACCCTGCAGACGGGTGGGCTTGTTCGCGCCCATGGGCAGGAACAGGCCGTCACCCATGCCGATGAGCTTCTCCGCGCCCGGCTGATCGAGAATGACGCGCGAATCCGTCAACGACGACGTGGCGAAGGCGAGCCGGGAGGGGACATTGGTCTTGATCAGACCCGTGACCACGTCCACCGACGGCCGCTGGGTCGCCAACACCAGGTGAATCCCGGCGGCACGGGCCTTCTGGGTGATGCGGACGATGGCGTCCTCGACATCGCGGGGAGCGGTCATCATCAGGTCGGCGAGCTCGTCGACGATGGCGAGGATGTACGGGTACGGGCGGTACACCCGCTCGCTGCCCAGCGGCGCGGTGATCTGCCCCGACTTGACCTTGCGGTTGAAGTCGTCGATATGGCGGACCTTGTTGGCCTGCATGTCCTGATAGCGCTGCTCCATCTCCTCCACCAGCCAGGCCAGCGCCGCCGCGGCCTTCTTGGGCTGGGTGATGATGGGCGTGATCAGATGCGGAATGCCCTCGTAGGGCGTGAGTTCCACCATCTTCGGGTCGATGAGGATCATGCGCACCTCATCGGGGGTGGCACGCTGCAACAGCGACACCAGCATCGAGTTGACGAAGCTGGACTTACCGGAACCGGTGGAACCGGCCACCAGCAGATGCGGCATCTTGGCCAGATTCGCCGAGACGAACTCGCCCTCGATGTTCTTGCCCAGGCCGATCACCAGCGGATGATGGTCGTTGCGGGTGGAGGGGGCCTTCAGCACGTCCGCGAGCCGGACCAGTTCACGGTCGGAGTTGGGCACCTCGATACCCACTGCCGACTTGCCGGGGATGGGCGCGAGCAGGCGCACGTTCTCGGTAGCGACCGCGTAGGCGATATTGCGGGCCAGCGCGGTGATCTTCTCGACCTTGACGCCGGGACCCAGCTCCACCTCGTAGCGGGTGACCGTCGGGCCGCGCACGAAACCCGTCACTGCGGCGTCGATCTTGAACTGCACCAACACCTCCGTGATCGCCTCGATCATGGATTCGTTGGCGGCACTGCGCTTCTTGGGCGGATCACCGTCGGTGAGCAGGGTCATGGGCGGCAGCTGATAGTCACCCTCGACCTCGCGGTCGGTGACGAACTCCAACTGCTCGGCCCGCTGCGGCGGCGGGGTCTGATCGACCACCTTGGGAGCCTTGCGCGCCTTGGGTTTCGGCGGCTCGGGCGGGGCGATGTCCTTGGCGTCCTGCAACGGGGGTTCGCCGATGACCTCGGTGACCGCGTCGGAGCCACCGAATTCGTCGGTCGGATAGTTGTCCGACGGGGACTTGCCGCGGCGGCGCTTGGCCTTCTGGTGGATCGGGAAGCCGTCGGCGTCGTAGTCGGCCGGATCGTAGAGACCGAATTCGCCGGGCTCACGGTCGTATTCGTCACCGCCGCTGCCGGTGCCGAACAGTTCGCGCATCCGCTCGGGAATCTCGCGCACCGTGGTGCCGGTCAGCAGCAGCACACCGAACAGGATGGCGAGCATGAGCAGCGGGACGGCCAGGAAGGCGCTGAGCCCGTCGCTGAGCGGACCGCCGACCACATAGCCCACGAAACCCGCACCGCGGGAACGGCCGTCGATATCGGACGGGGAATCGGAGGCCAGATGCCACAGGCCGAGCACCGGGAGGCCGACCAGCAGGCCGCCGAGCACCAGGCGGGGGCGGGCCTCCGGATGCGGTTCGGTGCGCATCAGGATCACCGCGATCACCGAGGCCACGAAAGGCAGTGCGGCCGAGGCGGATCCGGCGACCCAACGGATGGCGGTGTCGACCCCACGTCCGACAGGCCCGCCCGCCGACAGCCAGACCGCGGCGGCGATGACGAACGCGAAGGCGACCAGGGCCAGGGCGATGCCGTCGCGGCGGTGGCCGTGTTCGATCTCACCGGCCCGGCCGAGTGCCCGGGTGGTGGCGCCGAGGCCGCGCGCCAGCATGTTCCAGCCGCCGCTCACCCCGCGGGTGAACACCGCCAGCGGGGCGGTGTTGGAGCGGGCGCGGGCCGGGCGGCGGGCCGGGGAACGCCGCACCCGGCCCGCCGACGCCGACCGGCGCTGGGTGGCGGGGGCCGAACGTGGAGCCTTGGACCGAGACCGTGCAGGAGCCTGCCCCCGCGTCGATCCCGCCCGCGAACGGGACGTTGCGGTGGTGCGGGACTTACCTGCCATGCACTCAGGCTAGCCGCTGGCGCATCATCCGGACCATCCGCAACACCCACCCCACGCACATCACACCCCGGAGATCGAGGCGGGCGACGGGCGGACCGGAGGGTGCCGCATGGGCGGAGCCGGTCGTGCGAGCTGCGATGACGCCGTGCCGGCTCGGCTGGGTACCAGTGAACCGCACCGTGCCGACGCGATGCGGGCACTCGCGTGCGACACGCCGGGAGCACGGTGCGGGAATTCGACATGGAGGTGGCGACCACCGTGCCCGGTCCAGCGCGGGCGCGGCCGAGCGGCCCCGTCAGCGGGCGAGCAGCCCCGTCAGCGGGCGAGCAGCCCCGCCAACGGGGCGAGCGACGCCGTCAACGAGCGAGCGACGCCGGGAACGGGCGAGCGACGCCGGAGACGGCAGAGCGCATGGTCCGCGGGGCGGTGCAGGTGCGGGCGTCCTCGAGTGCGCAGGAGATCCGCTGGTCGGATGGTGCGGGTTCGGCGGCGTGCGGCAGGGGGAACGCTCGTGGTCGGAGCGTGCTGCGCTTGCCCACCCTGCGCCCCTGGCGCAGACTGCACAAGCGCAGCGGCCAGTGGGTGCGCGGGCACACCGGTCGCCCTGAGCGCACCGATGAGGCCCGGGGGATACCGGCCGCATCGAACGCGCCGGACCGCCTTCGGCAGCGGGTGGTTCAGCTGGCGCTGGGGAGGGGGTGGGCGGTGGCGGCGGGGGTGGTGGCGGTCCAGCGGGCCAGGGCGGAGTCGAAGTCGGGGATCTGGCTGGCGGCGGTGCGGTAGCACTCGGCGGCGTCGAGGGTGCGGCCGAGGCGGCGCAGGGCGGTGTAGCGGATGAGTTGGTTGTGCGGGTGGGTGGGGCGGGTGGGGCCGCCGCGGGTGGCTTCGGCGCGGTCGGCTTCGTCGACGGCCTCGCGGAGACGGCCCGCGGCCAGGTTGGCGAGGGCGGCGCGGGTGTGGACGGCGGATTCGAAGCGCGGGCTGCCCGCGCGGCGGGCGGCGGTGACGGCGGCGTCGAAGAGGCGTTGGCCCAGGTCCGGGTCGTCGTCGCGGCAGATGACCCAGGCCGCCTCGGTGAGGGCCCACATGATGTTGTGCCGAGTGCCGGGGCGCTGGTCGCCGACCACGGCTCGGGCGGCGGCGGCCAGCGCGTCGCGGTCGCGGCCCGCCACGGCGTAGGCGCGGGCCAGCATGGCGTAGGCGACGCGCACGCATTCCGGACTGTGGCCGAGCCGGTGCAGCCGCAGCGCCATGCGGAAGGAGTCGATCGCGGCGTCGATCTCACCCTCGCCCAGGGCCAGCGCGCCGGTGAGCAGGTGGGCCGCGCCGCCGACCCAGATCTCCGTACTCGGGTCGTGGCCGTCGAGGATCTGCCGCAGTTCGACCGCCGCCCGTTCCGGTTCACCGAATTCGACGAGCAGCGCGCACGCCAGCGCCAGTCGGGCCCGGCGGCATGCGGTCGGATTCCCGTCGGCGGCCGTCGCCGCGATCAGACCGTCCAGGGCCTGTTCCAGGTCGACGGTGGCGTCACCGGCCAGCAGGGTCACCGCCACCGTGATCGCCAGATCCGCGGCCACCACCCGGTGTCGCGGGGTCGCGGCGGCCGCCAGCCGGTACAGCGCGGCGATATTGCGCCGCTCCAGTTCGAGGAAGCGCCGGGTGTCGTCCAGGTCGCGCAGCCGCTCCCCCGCCGCCACGGTCGCCGCCGACGGCAGCACCAGTCCCGGATGCCGTACCCGCAGCACGGTTTTCATGGTCGCCAGATAGTGATCGAGTAACCGCGCCAGCACATCGGTCTCATCGGACCGAGAGCCGTGGCCGAGTGCGAACATCCGCATGAGTTCGTGGTAGCGATAGCGCCCGCGCCCGATGGATTCGAGCATGCCGCGATCGACCAGTCCCTCGCACAACTCCTCGGCCTCGTCCACCGCGCATCCCAGCGCCACCGCGGCGGCGGCCAGCGGCAGCTCCGGCAGGCCGGTACCGGCCAGCAATCGGAAGGCCCGCGCCGCCGCCGGTTCGAGCTGGTCGTATCCGGCCTGGAACACCGCGTCCAGGGCCAGTTCCCCGGCGCGGAAACAGCGCAGCCCGGCACGTTCCTCGGTCAGTCTCCGCGCCTCCGAGGCAATGGTCCAGGTGGGCCGGGCCGCCACGCGCGCGGCCACGATCCGGATCGCCAGGGGCAGCAGCCCGCACAGCTCGACCACCCGCCGGGACGCCTCGGGTTCGGCCGCCGCCCGGTCCACGCCGACGATCCGCGCGAACAGCTCCTCGGCCTCGTCGCGGGCGAGCACGCCCAGCGCGGTGGGCCGTGCCCCGGGCAGTGCGGTCAGGGGCCGCCGCGCCGTCACCAGCACCGCTGATCCGGGCGTTCCGGGCAGCAGCGGTGCGATCTGGGCTCCGTCGAAGGCATCGTCGAGCACCAGCAGCAGCCGCCGACCGCTCACCGTGGACCGGAACAGCGCCGCCCGCTCGTCCACTCCCGCCGGCATCTCCCAATCGGGCACGCCCAGGGCGCGCAGGAATCCGCCCAGCACCTGCCCCGGGTCGGCGGGCCGCGCGGCCGCGCCGTGCAGGTCCACATACAGCTGCCCGTCCGGGAAGCGGGCGCGCATCCGATGCGCCACATGCAGCGCGAGGGTGGTCTTGCCGACCCCGCCCATTCCGGACACGGCCGCGATGGGCAGGCTCAGATCGTCGCGCAGTTCATCGCAGAGCCGGTCCACAACCTCGTGCCGACCCGTGAAATCGGCGGTGTCGGGCGGCAATTGGGCGGGGGCGGGCAGCGGTGCGGGCGCACCGGCGGCCACGGCGGGCAGTTCGTCGGTGAGGATGCGCTGATGCAGCTCGATGAGCGCCGGTCCCGGTTCGATGCCCTGGTCGGCGACGAGCAGGCGCCGGATGCGCTGGTACTCCTCGAGTGCCTCGGTGCGGCGGCCCGCGCGGTAGAGCGCGGTCATCATGAGTCCGCGCAGCCGTTCACTGAGCGGATCGGCGGTGATCAGCCCTTCCAGATCGGTGATGGCGCGCGGATAGTCCTGTGCGGCCACGGCGAGTTCGACCCGGTCCTCGCACAGCACCCGGTGCAGGCGGCGCAGCCGGGCCCGTTCGGCCTCGGCCCACGGACCGGGCACCCCGGTGAGCGGATCGCCGCGCCACTGCCCGAGCGCGGCTTCCAGCACGGCTTCGGCGCGGTCCAGATCTCCGGCGATGCGCAGTTGCTCGACCTCGACCCGGAAGCGGTCGACCAGGTCGGTGTCGAGTTCGACGGCCCCGTCGAGTCGGTAGCCGCCGGTGCCGGAGGTCAATCGCACCGCGTGTGTCCCGGCGGCGAAACGCTTGCGCAGCGCCCAGGCGTAGTTGCGCAGCGCGCCCAAGGCGGACGGCGGCCGTCGCTCACCCCAGATGCCGTCCACCAGTTCCTCGACCGAGACGGTGCGCCCGCGTGCTCCGGCCAGGATGAGCAGGGCGGCCTGCTGTTTGGGCGGCATGGCGGCCGTTGGCACGCCCTCGTGACTCAGCTCGACCGGTCCGAGTACCGACAGTCGCCATGTCATCGCACTTACCACCTCATACCTACGCTCCCGCGCCGATCGCCGGATGTGGCGCTCGTCACGGTGAGCCACCGCTCGTCGTGATCGTTGCACGACCACGGTGGTTATTACCAGCCGAACCGGGATGTGGTCGGCGGGTGCCCGGAAATCGGGCGGATCAGACGCCGCGATCGGTGGCCAGCACCGCCCGCACATCGTCCGGGTCGCCGGACATGCTCAGCCGCACCTCATCGCGCCCGAAGGCGTGCAGCAGCAGTTCCGACGGCGGTCCGGTGAGCACCACTGTGCGGCCACCGGCGGTGTGCGCGGTGTGGCGGCGGCCGTCCGAGGTCGCGAGCACCACGGTCACCGGCGACTTGCGATACGCCATCTTGGCGACGGGACGCAGCGCCTTCCACAGCCGGTCCTCGTCGTCGGGTGACATCTCCCGCGCCTCCCAGCTGGTGCCGGCGCGGCGGACGTCCTCGTGATGGACGAACATCTCGGTGAGATTGGCGACCGAGTCCACCAGCCGCAGGGGCGACCAGACGGGCGGGCCGGTGCGCACCTGTTCGAGCAGTTGCGGGAACGGCCGCCGCGCCACTGTGGATTGCACGCGTTCCAAATATCCGGCCAGCGGTTTCAGTAGGATTCCGGGCGCGGCGTCCGGACGGCGCTCCCGAACGATCAAGTGGGCGGCCAGATCTCGCACCGTCCAGTCGCCACAGAGGGTGGGAGCGTCCGGACCGGCGGCCGCCATGGTCTGCACCAGATGTTGCCGCTCGCGTTGGGCCATGCTCATACGCGCACCCTAACCGGACAAACCGCTCAGCAGAAGGGTCGCCTTTAAGGGAAACACCCGGTCGGCGATAAGCGCTCCACATGATCATTACCGCATCACCGGCACGGCAGTCCGGTACGCGAATCGTGCGGCAACCGCTCGTTTCCGCTGCTTCCGGGTTGGCGTCGGCCAATTCGGGTCGGTAGCTTGACTCCTCGGTCCATCGGGTCGTGGACCCATAAGCAAAGAAGGGCAACACCTTGAAGAAGATTGTCAGCGGCGCGGCCGTTGTGATCGCGGCGGCGGGTTCCCTGCTGGCCGTCACTGCGGCACCGGCGAACGCGGCGGGGTACAACTACGGCGCCATCGCGCTGTCCAGCTCCACGGGCAGCATCGGCTACTCCTATGATTACGCCTCGCGGGCGGCGGCGCAGGACGCCGCGCTGAGCGAATGCCGGGGGATGGATTGCAAGATCGTCGCACGCTTCGCCAACGGCTGCGGTGCGGTCGCCTACTCACGCCAGGGTTACTACACCTTCGGGGCGGCGGAATCCCGGAGCGCTGCGCGCAATCAGGCGCTGGACCGCAACCTCTCCGACGCGACCATCATCCACTGGAACTGCACCAGCGGTTACCGGCTCTGATCCTTCATTCCGATTCAGGGAGAATTTCGTTGAAGCACACCATTTTCCGTGCCGCCGCCGCGGTGGCGGTGGCCGCCTCGGCCTTCGGTCTGGCGGCCTGCGGCTCCGGTGACGACACCGGTTCCGACGCGACCACCACCTCCGCCGCGCCCGCGGGCGAGTTCGAGGGCTCCACCGAGGACGAGGACAAGGTGACCGGCGCCGCGCCGTCCACCACGGAGGTCCCGAATCTGCCGAAGCCGACCGTGGCGGAGTTGAACGACAAGATCAACAAGGCATTCGATCCGTCCATCGACGCCAAGACCAAGATCAGCTGGATCGAGGACGCGGCCGTGGACCCGCAGCTGGTCGACAAACTGGTCGACGCCGCCAAGCAGAACAACGTCACCGTCGAGATCACCAACGTGCAGGATCCGGTCGACGGCAAGCTGAAGGCCGACGCCAACGTGACCATCGACGGCTCCCCGGTGGAGAACGCCACCGTCGCCTTCGTCGCCGAGGGCACCGAATGGAAGGTCGACCACGGCTTCGCGTGCAGCATCGTGAAGGCCGCCAAGCTGGATTCCGCCGCCTGCCAGGACAACTGAGTCCCGACGCCCCGGGTGGTGTGACCACCCGGGGCGCATCTTGCGCGGACCGCCGGCCCGCCGCGGCCCCGACGCTCGAGCGTCGGGGTACGCAGCGCCGCAGCGGTGAAACAGTCAGCACCCGGTACTGAAC
Organism: Nocardia sp. CC213A; assembly: GCF_030766805.1. Taxonomy (NCBI): domain Bacteria; kingdom Bacillati; phylum Actinomycetota; class Actinomycetes; order Mycobacteriales; family Nocardiaceae; genus Nocardia; species Nocardia sp. CC213A. The sequence continues at coordinate 36,322 of NZ_JASFXA010000015.1, read as the reverse complement.
GCGCAGCGCCCCAGCGGATTCCGCTGGGGCGCTGCGCGGCGGTCGACCGTGACTACACGCCGATGACCGTCGGCACGATCATCGGGCGGCGGCGGTAGGTATCGGCCACCCAGCGGCCCACCACGCGGCGCACGCTCTGCGCGATGCGATGCGTCTCGGTGACGCCCTCACCCGCCAGGCGGCGCAGTTCGGCCTCCACCAGTTCCTGGGCGTCGGCCAGGGCGGCCGGGTCGTCGGAGAAACCGCGGCCGTTGAGTTCCGGTGTGGTGACGGCCTTTCCGGTGGTCTCGTCGACGGCGACGGTGATGGAGATGAAGCCACCCTCGCCCAGCACCAGCCGGTCCGACAGCGTGGATTCGCCCACATCGCCGACGGACAGACCGTCCACGTACACCTGGCCGACCCGCAGCTTGCCGGTGATGCTCGCGATGCCGTCCACCAGGTCCACCACGACGCCGTTCTCCGCCAGCACCACTCGCTCCTCGGGCACGCCGGTGGCGACCGCCAGTGCCGCGTTGGCGCGCAGGTGCCGCCATTCCCCGTGCACCGGCATGGCGTTGGTGGGCCGCACCGCGTTGTAGAGGTACAGCAGCTCACCGGCCGAAGCATGGCCGGAGACATGGACTTTCGCGTTCTGCTGAGTCACCACGGTGGCCCCGAGCCGCGCCAGGCCGTTCACGACGGTGAAGACGGCGTTCTCGTTGCCCGGAATGAGCGAGGACGCCAGCACCACCAGGTCGTCGGCGCGGATATTGATCTGGCGGTGATCGCCGCGCGCCATGCGCGAGAGCGCCGACAGCGGCTCGCCCTGCGATCCGGTGGAGATGAGCACCAGCTTGTGCACCGGCAGATTCGCCGCCTGGTCCAGCTCGACCACCAGGCCGTCCGGGATATCCAGGTAGCCGAGATCCTGGGCGATCTGCATATTGCGGACCATGGACCGGCCCACGAAGCACACCCGGCGGTCGTAGCGCTGCGCCACGTCCACCACCTGCTGGATGCGGTGCACGTGGGATGCGAAGGAGGCGACGATGACCCGGCCGCGCGCCTTGCCGATCACCGAATCGAGCACCGGCCCGATCTCGCGTTCGGGGGTGACGAATCCGGGCACCTCGGCATTGGTGGAGTCCACCAGGAACAGGTCCACGCCCTCGTCACCGAGCCGCGAGAAGCCCGCCAGGTCGGTCAGGCGACCATCCAGCGGCAGCTGGTCCAGCTTGATGTCGCCGGTGTGCAGGACGATACCCGCGGGCGTGCGCACCGCCACCGCGAGCGCGTCGGGAATGGAGTGGTTGACCGCGAAGTACTCGCAGTCGAACGGCCCGTGCTGGGTGTGCTCGCCCTCGCTGACCTCGATGAGCTTGGGCTGCAACCGATGTTCGCGGCATTTGGCCGCCACCAGCGCGAGCGTGAACTTCGCGCCCACCACCGGGATGTCGCGGCGCAGGCGCAGCAGGAACGGCACCGCGCCGATGTGGTCCTCGTGCCCGTGGGTGAGGACCACCGCGGCGACATCGTCGATGCGGTCCTCGATGGGGCCGAAGTCCGGCAGGATCAGGTCGACGCCGGGCTGCTGATCCTCCGGGAACAGCACACCGCAGTCGATGATGAGCAACTTGCCGTCATGCTCGAAAACGGTCATGTTCCGGCCGATCTCGCCGATGCCGCCGAGCGCGAACACCCGCAGGCCGCCGCGCGGGGCGGCGGGTGGAGTGCCGAAGGCGTGCGGATCGCGCACCGGGGGCGCGGACTGTTCACCGCGATCGGACCGCCCCGACTGGCGGCCGCGGCCGCCCCGCCGGTTGCGGTCGGACGAGCGCCCGCGGCCGGATCGGCCGCCCTCCTGCTCGTTTCGGCTGCGATCGTTCGATTCTTGTTGTGCGGCAGCGGGTTCCGGCGTCACCGTGGACGTCGAAGCCGGTGCGGCGGTTTCCTTGGTTGGCGCGGCGGCCTCCTTGGTCGGTACGGTCGTTGGCTGGGTGTCGCGCTCCCGCACCGGTTCCGGTGCTCCCGCGGCGCGACTCGCGGTACGGCGTGGGCGACGACCGATGGGGTTGCTCATGCGAGCACCCCCGCGGCGCGCAGGTCCGCGGCCAGGTCGTCGAGTTGTCTGTCGTTCGGGATGAGTTGCGGCAGGCGCGGCTCGCCGACCTCGACGCCAAGCAGGCGCAGGGCACCCTTGGTCATGGCAACACCTCCGAAACGGGCCATGGCCCGATAGAGCGGAATCATGCTGGCATTGATCTCGCGCGCCTTGACGATGTCACCGGCCTGGTAGGCGGTATGCATGGCGCGCAGCCGATCGGGCACCAGATGCCCGATGACACTGATGAATCCGACGGCCCCGATGGACAGCCAGGGCAGGTTCAGCACATCGTCGCCGGAGTAGAAGTCCAGTCCGGTCTCGGCGATCATCTCCGCACCCGCGTTGAGGTCGCCCTTGGCGTCCTTGACCGCGACGATGCGCGGATGCTCGGCCAGCCGCCGCAGCGCGTCCGGCCCGATGGGGATGATCGAGCGCGGCGGAATGTCGTACAGCGTCACCGGCAGATCGGTGGCATCGGCGACGGCGGTGAAGTGGGCGACCAACCCGTCCTGGGAGGGCCGCGAGTAGTACGGCGTGACGACCAGCAAACCGTGGGCACCCGCGCGCTGGGCGTTGCGCGCCAACTCGATGCTGTGCGCGGTGTCGTAGGTGCCCGCGCCCGCGATGACGGTGGCGCGGTCGCCCACCGCGTCGACGACGGCACGCAGCAGGTCGAACTTCTCGGACTCGGTGGTGGTCGGAGATTCGCCGGTGGTGCCGGAGATGGCGAGCAGGTCGACGCCTCGGTCGCACAGATCGGACGCGAGGGCGACACCGGTATCGACGTCGAGCTTGCCCTCGGCGGTAAAGGGGGTCACCATCGCGACACCGACAGTGCCGGACGCGTGCAGCTCGGTTCGCGTCGAATTACCGTTCGTCATAGCCAGAAGGCTACCCGGTGGCAGGAATGGGTTTCGCACCCTTGTCGCCGAAGCGCCGCCAGTCGGATGCGGATTCGTGTAATGGGGGTTGTACCTGACATCATTTCACTCCTTGTGTGGCGTCATCCGTGACGTCACACTGGTGTCATGGACCTGAACAAATACACCGCTCGCCTGCGCGAGGACCTCATTGCCGCGGCCGCGCTCGGCGATGAGAAAACGCAGGCCACGGCCGCCGCGCTGGCCGCAGCCACGGAGAATTCCGCCCGGCTGACCCTGCTGGCCGCGCTCTCGGATCTGGCCACCGAGATCAGCGCCACGCTGGGCGATCGGACCGTGCACGTCTCCGTCGACGGCACCGACGCCCACGTGGATGTGCGCAAGACCGCATCCGATGCCGAACAGCCCTCCTTCGAGGAGGTCACCGGCGATATCAGCCGGGTCACCCTGCGACTGGTCGAGCAGATCAAATCGCGCGCCGAGGAGGCCGCAGCACAGAGCGGGCAATCGCTGAACTCGTGGCTGTCGACCGCCGTGCAGGGCGCGCTGCGGGACCAGATGCGCAAGGGCGGCTCCGGACGCTACGACGAGTGAGGCGGTGACGGCCCGCCGTCGCGCCCGCGACGTCCGGCCGACACACCGACGAGCCGATCGGATCAGCCCACCGTGACCTTGCCGTCGGTGTCGATCTCGGTGCGCTGGTCGCGCTCCGGACCGGTCGCCAGCACCGTGGCCAGCAGCCGCCGCCCCAGCGGCAGCACCCGCACCGTCACCGTGCCCGTATTGGCGGCGTCCAATTCCCTTGTGGCGGCATCGATCACCCGCTTGCGCACCCACTCGGGCACACCGGTGAAACCGCCGTCGTCCAGCAGCACCACCTCGACCCCGCGCGATCGCGCACCCCGCGCCGCACAGCTCAGCTCATCGGTCACCAGTTGCGGCGCCCGCAGCCCGTCGCGAAGCTCAGCCTCCAACAGGCGGCATTCCTCCCGTTCGGTGGCCGTGAGTTCCACGCCGTCGGCGATGCGCTCCAGGATCGGCCCCGCCACCCGATCCAGCCGGGTGAGCTGGCGGGTGCGCTCGTTGTCGGCGGCCGACATGGTGGCCTCGGCGGCCGCGCGCAGCATGGCCTCCTCGCGCAACAGCCGCAGCGACCGCTGCATGGGTCGCATGATCGCCGCGAACACCGTGATCGCCGCGACCGTGCCGATGGGCACGATGGAGCCGACCACCGCGCTGGCCTCCAACTGCGGACCCATCCCGGCGACCGCGACCACGGCCGCGATGGCGGCCACACCCACCCAGGCGATGCGCACCCGCCCCCGCAGCACCAGCACCGCCAGCACGTACGAGCTCGCGTAGGCGGTCCACACCGAATGCGACTGCCCGCCCGGGGACAGGCTCATGACCGTCAGCCCCGCCGAGGCGGGTCCGGCGGCGGCCGCGAACAATGCCACCGGAACCGGCAGCGGGTCGACGGGCACCACCATCACCAGCGCACCCGCCGCGAGCATGAGCGCCATACCCGCCAGCGCCGACCAGAACGGCACCCCGTGGAAGTTCTTGTACATGTACAGCGCGATGGTGGCTTCCAGGATGACCAGGAACAACCAGCCCGCGCCGCCGCGCAGCCCCAGCAGATCGCCGAGGCCGAAGCGGCTGTCGGAAACGTCAGAGTGAGCCATCGCCACCCCAGACCAGTGTCACCGTGGTCCCCTCCCCCGGCTGCGATTCCACGAAGGCCGAGCCGCCCGCGAGCTGGCGCATGCGGCCCAGGATGCTCATGGAGATGCCGAGCCGGTCGGCCGAGACCGCGGCGAGGTCGAAACCCGCTCCGTCATCGGTGAATACGATGCGAATACTGCCCGCGCTGATGGTGGTGGTGACCGTGCGCCGCACCTCCCGCCCCGGAACCGAGGCGTGGCGCAGGCTGTTGCGTACGGCCTCGGTGAGGGCGGCTGCCAGGGTGCTGGCGGTCGGCACCGGCATGCGCAGGTCGTCGTAGCCGGGCCAGGTGCGGGTGGCGAATCGGATGCTCGGATTCACCTCCTGCACGGCCGAACGCAGGAACAGCACCGCCGAGCGGGCGTCCAGCAGGTCCGGATCGCGTTCCCCGCCGCGTACCTCTTCGAGCTGTTCCAGGGTGCGTTCGGCCTGGCGGCGCAGCACATCCGATTCGGTGCCCGCGCGCGAGGCCTCCAGCAGGGTGGACAGCACCGCGTCGTGGATGAGGGCGGCGAAGCGGGCGCGCTCCCGGTCGCGGGCCTGCGCGGCGGCGGCCACGGCGGCCCGGCGCGCGGCGATGGCCGATTCGCGGTCGACCCGTTCGGCCGCGCCGCGCGCGGCGGTGCCGCACCAGACGAACAGCGCCGCGAGCCCGGCCGCGCGCAGGAAGTTCTCGATGAACAGCGCGGCCGTGAAATCGGCCAGCGTATAGACATTGGCGGTGGCGGCCACCGCCGACGCGACGATCATGTAGACGATCGCCCAGCGGGTGGGGAACGCCAGCACCGCCGCCGTCACCGCGATGACGAGCACCCGGAACGGCCAGATGGTGGAGGCGTTCACGGTGTCCGGCTCGAAGACGGCGGGCACGCTGGCGACCACCACCAGGAAACTCAGTGCGGCGCACGCGGAGACGATTTTGATCGGCCGCTGCCCGGTCAGCGTCGCCACCAGGGCCAGGACCGGGAAGAATCCGAAGGTCAGCAGGGCCGCGGTAATTGTCCACCAGAACGGGACGAACCGCCCGTGGTCGGCAATCTCCGGCACCTCGAACAGGCCGATGATGACCCCGCCGATGCCGAGGGAGATGCCGAGGCGACGCATGATCCGGTCGGAGGCGGCCGTCGTCCTGCCGTCGGCCGTATCGAGCGCTCCCCGCAATCGCCGCAGCGCAGCGGTCCACGACATGGCGGCGGCCTCGGCGGGCGGGGAGTCCAGCGCGCTGGACGCGGTCATGCGTTCGTGTCGCGTTCCGGCATGGGCAGCCAGCCGTCCTCGACGGCCCGCTTGTACAGGTCGGTCTTGGTGTGCGCGGGACGTCCGGCATCGGCGTACTTCTGCCGGATACGGCCCAGATAGTCGTTGACGGTCTGCTCGGACAGCCCGGTCAGCCGGGCCACGCGCGACGCCTTCTCACCGGAGGCGTAGAGCTGCAGCACCTCCTGCTGCCGCGGGCTCAGGCCCACGTCCTGGAGCTTGGGGTCGCCGTCGATGGCGGCGGCCCAGTCGGTGGTGACCACCAGCTCCTTGTGCGCGGCACGGCGCACGGCCGCCACCACGGTGGGCACATCCTCGGACTTGCGGACCACGCCGAGCACTCCCGCGCGCGCGGCGGCCCGCACCAGGAACGCGTTGTCCGCACCGGTGAACACCAGCACCTCGACACCGCTCTCCCGCAGCGCCAGCACATTGTCCTCGGGTGAGGACCCGTCCGCCAGCCGCAGATCCAGCACCACCAGATCCAGCTCCGGCGCCGCCGCCAGCAACTCCGGCACCGTACCCGCCGTGATCACCAATTCCAGATCGGGCTCCGGCGCCAACATGGCCGCCAACCCGATCGCCACCGACTCGTGATCCTCGACCAACCCGATCCGGCGTGGCCTCGACTCCTGCGCCTCCACGGCGACCCTTCACCTCTTCCCAATCCCGATGTACCCCGGTGAGCAGTATGACCGTATTTCCGCCAGGTATGTCAGCCACCAGAAATCGGGGGGCGAACTGGACCTCGACCCGACGACGCGCGAGCCCCCGCGAACGGCTGTGCGGTTGGCGAACGGACGTTTGCCGTGCACGGCTACGAACTCGGCGATCATCCTCTCCTTCGACGCGGCGCGCGAGCTGGTCACGCCGAACTGGAGCACCGCCGCCAGGCGGGGTGGGCTCCGGTCGCGCTCACTCCATGAGCTGCGCCGCCACGGTCGCACCGAGTTCCCAGCACGCTTCGAGCGCATCCTTGGACGGCTTGCCCGATACCACCACGTACTCAGCGGCTTTCGTCCATCCGAGTCCGGTCGTGATCGAGGTGACGCCCTTCTCCGCCCCCTCCGTGCCCTCGTTGCCGTGCAGGTAGCACCCGAAGGGACGGCCTCGGGTCGAATCGAGGCAGGGGTAGTAGACGACGTCGAACGCGTGCTTGAGTGCGCCGCTCATGTAGCCAAGGTTTGCCGGGGTGCCGAGGAGGTAGCCATCGGCTTCCAGGACATCCGTCGGTGAGACGGCCAGCGCCGCCCGGCGCACGACCTCCACCCCCGCGATGTCGGGATCGGTCGCACCGGAGACCACCGCTTCGAACATCGCCTGCATGAACGGGGACGGCGTGTGGTGGATGATCAGCAAGCGCGGCATGGTGTCGAGCCTAGGGTCCGGTCGGTTCGCAGTGCCAGCAGCCATGCCAGCGCGCACACCAAGTGCGTAGATGCTATCTACGTAGATATCATCTACATAGATACGGCCAGGCGAGGCGTAACGGTGTCCGGTTTCGTTGGGTGGAGTGTCGAGCTGGGGCTGCTGCGTACTCGCCTGCAACGAATCGCGGAGTCCCGCCGAGGGATTGCCGTCGCTATCCGAGGGCGGCGGCAGGTCGGAAAGTCGCGGCTGGTCCAGGAGTTCCGCGACCCGCGTAGGACGGGTTTGGTCGTCGTGTCCCTGGCCGGCACCGAGCAATCTGTCGCCGAAACCGTCGATCTGGCATGGAACGCCTCCGACGTGCTCTCGGCCTGGAGCTGTACCAAGAGCTCCGCAAGAAGGTGATGCATCAGCGCGTCGAACGTCGCCATCCCTCGACTCAACCGTCCGACGCGAGGTAGCCCGCGACGGTCGCATCGGCGACCTGCCGCATGCGCTCACCGTAGGCCACGTGACCGTCGCCGACGAACCCGCCGTCGGCATCCCTGAGGTCTGCGACACCGAGGGCGAAGCTTGGTGGCGAAACCCTTTGCGGTAGTGCGTGATACGGCTCCAGCGGCGTCCTGTCGTATCCCGGCCCGCCACTCTTGTTGCGCGCCACCTGATGCCGCGCCAGCCGGTTCGTCGCCACCACTCCTCGATCGAGGAAGAACTGCAACAGCCGGAACTGGACATCCGCGAACCGCTCCCGGTTCCGGGACGGGTGCTGCAACACGAAGGTGCAGACCAACGGCGCATGCCACGCCGCCATCTCGGGATCCTGGTGCTCCTGCGCGAGCGCCTCATACCAGGTGTCGACACACGGTGCCGCCGCACCACACTCGCACCCGCCCCTACCGGTCATACCTCCAGGCTAGGCCGCCCGCGATCGCAGGCGGAAGGCATGTGGATGCGCTCGTGTCTGGATGCGGCAGACGGGGCGAACCGATCAGGAATCGGATGTCGGGAGGGGCTTCGCGGGGCTGACCGGGACGGCAGCTGCGGCGTCCAGTGGTTCGGAGTCGGTGGTGATGGAGCCCACCAGGCGTTGGGCGGCGTCGGCGCGTACTCGGTCCTGGACGCCGCGGTCGGCGATACCGGCGATCAGGGTGTCGATGAGGGCGTAGCGGGCCGGGAGGTCGGATTGCGGGGCCGTCGCGGCCGCGTCGAGCAGGAACCGGTGGTCGACCCCGGTGCGGCGGGCGACCAGGAGGGCGACCACGCCGCAGGTGGCGCCGACCAGGGCGGTGAAGATGACCTCCGTCTGCGCGTCGTCGGTGAAGACGCCGAGCAGGACGGCTGCGATGTAGGTGAGTGCGCCCAGGGCGGCGAAGAGTTGGGCGAGCAGGTGACTTCGTCCGATACCGGCGGGACGGCGGCCGCGCAGGGGTGGGGCCGAAAGAATCGCTCCCACAACGGGTACCGACGCGGCTGCGATGACGGCGATCTCGATGTGCGGAGTAGCGGCGGTGGCCGGGAGGGCGGTGATGACGATGTGCACGGTGGCGCTCCTTCGATCCTGAGCCGCGACCGCAGCGTAACCGAAGCAACCAGGTCGTGGTCTTCGATTCGGGGGATGCGGGTGGGTTCGGGTTGCGATGATTCTCGGTATGGCCAGGGACCCTTGGTATGTGCGCTCGACGGTCAGCGCGGCGCTGTTGGTCGATTTCGCGGTGGAGCGGGAGATCGCGGGAGCGGTCGCGTTGGCGGGGACGGGGATCGAGGAGGCGGAGCTCACCGATCCGACGGTGGAGATCGACCTCGATCAGGAGTTCCGGATCATCCGCAACATTCTGGATGTGACCGGGGACGAGCCGGGGCTGGGGCTGATCGCCGGAATGGCGGTGCATCTGCCGGTGATCGGGAATCTCGGGGTGGCGTTGAGCGCGTGCGCGACCGTGCGGGAGATGGTGGAGATGTGGACGCGCTTCGCGGATCTGTCGTTCGCGTATGTGCGGTACGCGCTGGAGACGTCCGGGGCGCAGGTACTGGTGAGCATGGACGCCTCGAACGTTCCCGAGCAGGTGCGGCGGTTCGCGATCGAACGCGATCTCACGCTGATCCGCACGGTGCAGCGGGAGCTGTTGAGCTGGGATGTGCCCGTGCAGCGGCTGGATGTCATCCTCGGCTACTCCCCCGTCTACGAGGCGGTCGGCACGCTGCTGAACGTGCCCGAGATCCGGTTCGACGCCGACCGCACCGCGCTCGTCCTCGACGCCGCCGACCTGCGCCACCCCATGCCGCAGGCCCATCCGCTGCTGCGCGCGCAGTACGAGCGGCTCTGTGTCGAGACCATCCAGAAGCGGCACGCGCGCACCGGCCTCAGCGGGCAGGTGCGCGAACTGCTCGTCTACCGGGGCGGACTCGCGGGCCAGACGGAGGTGGCGGCCGACCTGAACATCAGCGTCCGCACCCTGCGCCGCCGACTCGCCGACGAGGGCACCAGCTTTCGCGCCCTGAGCCACGAGACCACCGGCATGCTCGCCGAGGAACTGCTCGCCCAGGGGTTCACCGTCGACACGGTGGCGCAGCGGCTGGGGTACTCCAGCATGTCTGCCTTCTCCACCGCCTTCCGCACCTGGAAAGGATTGGCCCCCGGTCGTTTCGCCCGCGAGAGTCGGCAGGAGGCCAGCAGGGGCTGACGCGGATGTGCACCGCTCACAACCGGCCGGAACCATCGCATCACGCGCTCGACGACCCACAAGCTACTGCGCCGCAACGTCGCCCGGCGCAATCCCGCCGGTGGCCTTGCGAGCTACTGATCTTCGCGGTACCGGCGGCGGCAGCCTGGGCCCGACGATGCAGCGCACTCATGGCCGACGCCGAGTCTCCTTGCAGCGGCACGCCGTGCACGGCCCGGCCATATCTACCGAACGTCCTGTGCGGTACCGATCGGCGGCAGGAGTGCGTCGAGTTCGGCGGCCGCCGTGAGCAGGGCGCGGGAGCGCGCCGTGATATCCGCGTCCCGGGCGGACAGCCCGGCCAGCACCTCGGCCCAGCGGCGCGCCCCGCGCAGTTGCGGCATGAGCGACTGGAGCGGGGCGATGCGGTAGCCCGCCAGCCGCAGCTGGTGCACGATGCGCGCGTCCCGGACATCGCCGGGCCGGTAGCTGCGCGCCGCACCGGTCGAGCCGCGCCCCGGAGTCACCAAACCCATTGCCTCCCAATGCCGCAGCGTCGACGGTCGCACGCCGAGCGCCTCGGCCAACTCCGAGATGCTCATGGCGTCGGTGGCACGCACGTCGTCGATGGACTCGTCGGCGATGGCGCGAACCGCCGCCTGCGCCAACGCGAGATCGCGGCGTTCCCGATCGAGGTGCGCGTGCGCGGCGTCCAGCAGCGCGAGGGGCTCCGACGGCGTCACCGCGTACACCGCCCGCATGATGACCTTGGCCTCGACCGGACCCACACCCGCCGCCAACGCCCGATAGGAGCGGGCGGCACGCACATGCGTGTCGTCGTAGACCCGGTACCCGGTGGGCGTGCGCCGCGCAGGCGGCAGCACCCCGTCGCGTTCGAGGTTGCGCACCTGCTGCACGGAGTACCCGGCCAACCGTGCCACCGCAGCGGTACGCAGACCCGCCGAGTTGCGACTTACACCGCACTCACCTGCACTCATCACCGAAAACTCTACACAAGCGCTTCAATGCCACGCTGTAACCATGAGCATCGACGAGATCATCGCCTACATCGAAAGCCTCGGCGGCGTGCTGACCCTGAAGCCGCAGCCCGGCGACGGCACGCCCGAGATCGCGTGGGGCGACGCGTTCTTCTACTACGCCCCCGACGGGCAGGTGCCGACCACCACCCAGCCCTTCGCCACCATCGTGACCAAGGACTATCCCGACGACACCGCGTCACAGCTGTACCGGCCGGACACCTTCCGCGTGAACATCAGCGCCGGAAAGGACGCCTTCATGCAATCGACCGGCCATTCCCCACGCGAAGCCCCCGAGGTCGACGCCAGCGTCGCCGATACGGTCCTACCCCACCCCGTGTACACCAGCGCCGCATGGCTGGCGGTAGTGAACCCGGGCCCGCGCACCGAGGCCACGGTGCGCGAACTGCTCCGCACCGCCCACGACCGCGCGCGCACCCGCTACGACCGGCGCGCCGGCTAGCGCTGCGCCCTACTTCCGGTCGCCCGCGAAGACGTCCAAACCCGCTGCCCGCAAATGGTGTTGCAGCTCGCGCGCATTGAGTTCGGCCAGATACCGGTTGTACGCGTCCATCGCGCGATCGGTATCGCTCGCGGCCGCATCGCGCGCGGGCAGCAGCCCGGCAGGAATTTCTCGAATCTCTTTGCCCGACAAGGGATTTCCTTCGGCCAGCGCCGCATCCCGCTCCATCGCCCGGAACCGGACCAGCCCCCACAGGAAGAACCCCGCGAATACCGGGAACAACAGGACATAGCCCGGATTGTCGTCGACCCCATACCCGGACCCGCGCCCCCAGGCCAACCAACCGAGCAGCAGCAACATCGCGGCCGCCGCCGACAGCACGGCACCCACCAGCGTCAGTCGTCTCTTGTCCGGCACAGCGACGATGCTAGCGACCTACTACACGAGGTAGCAGAGCACCCCTCTCCCGGCACTGCAGCGCCCGGCATTCCCCTCGGCCACCTCGGCGCATTCGGTCAGCGGCCAGGTCAGCGCGGTCGATTCTCAGGCTGCTCGGGGCCACCCAGCTCGATCGGCCGGTACGCCAGCGCTCTATCCACAATCTGCTCGGGGGTCAGGGGAGGGTCGGAGAAGTCCCAGAAGATGTAGTCGGAAATACGTGGGTCCGCCAGCGTATTCGTCAGCTGAGTGAGCCATTCGTCCAACTGTTCATCGCTACCTTCGGCACTCGCTATGCGCGCGACGAGTTCGACGAGCTGCCCACGATCCAGGTCGGCCATATCGACTCCTTCCTGCCGGACCCGACACGCAAATGCGCGTCTACAGGATAGGGTCCGGCTCGGCGACACCGACTGGACGTTCTCACCCATCGCGCCCACGATCAATTCGGTATGACGATGGGACAGGACATGGCGCCCACGGCACAGGCGAGCGAGGTGAGGAGGTTCTGCATCACGTCGGCGGAACCGGTGCCGATGGAACTGCTGCCGGTGCCGGTGGTTTCCGCGGTGGCGGAACCGGCCGCGGTGACGATTCCGGTGGCGACAGCGAGGGTGGCGACAGTTATGCGCAGTGTTCGGGTTTGACGGATCATGGCTGAATCGTATGGTGGGGCAGTCGAATTCGGCTGCCCCCAAATGCGGGGTCTCGATCGTTTCGTCGATGCCTATTGTCACCACGGCACCATTCCGTCACGGCTCACGAACGAGCCGGAGGCGGCGTCGATTGTCCGCATCGCGGCCGCCACCACCGGTTCGGCGCCCTGTGCGGCGGTGAGTGGCGCTTGGGCGCGGTTGATGGGTGAGAAGTCGGTCTGCACGAAACCCGGATCGACGGAGACGCCCGTGATGCCGGTGTCCGCGAGGACCTTCGACAGGGTGATGGTCAGAGCCGCCGCGCCGCGGCTACCGCCGCTTGCTCCGAGCGCCCGGTCACGATGACCGTGCACCCCCAGGCCCAACCTAGCACCACACGGCACCGGCGGAAATCCGCCGTGGCATTCCGCGCACCCGGCGGCCACCTCAGCCTGCGGTCGCCAACACCCGCCACACCTTTCTGGAACGCGAACGAACCTGCGGAGCCGCGTACTCGATGCGCCGACGCGCTTCGGTCGCACTGATGCGCAACAGATCGGTCAGCAACTCCACGGTGTCCCGATAGCCGGTATCCGCGGCGAGCCCACGGCGCTCGGCCTCGGCGACGGCGGCGCGCATGGCGGCGTCCAGTCGCCTCCGGCGGCGTTCGGTTTCGACGAGGGTGCGCAGCAGGTCGACATCGGCCAGGTCCGGCCATCCTGGTGCTGGAGCATTCGGCGCCAGCGCGGTCGAATGTGTGGTCACCTGACGCAGCCTACCGCATGATAGAACATATGTTCGAGAAACGCGACGGATGCTCAGGCGAGTACGGCGATGTCCAAGCCGCGCAGCCGGTCGGGGTCGGCGATCACTTCGTATTCGGTGATGTGAGTCCCTTCGACCTGGAAGCGCAGGACCAGGGTGAGGCGACCTCGCGGAGCGACCACGGCGCCGACCGTTCCGTCGATGAGGGCGGGTTCGGCGAACGCGGCGCGACGGCCGAATCGGGCGATATCCTCGGTGACGCGGGTGATGCCGTGCGCGGTGAGCGGGGTGCCGGTGGGGACGGCCGCGGCGTCGGCGCGGCGGACAACGTCGGGAGCCAGGATCTCGAGCAGCGCTTCGACATCGCCGGTGTGGGCGGCGTCCAGGAACGCCTCGACCACGCGGCGGTGCCGGGCGAGATCCACGCTGGAAACCGCGGGGTTGCCCCGGACGCGTCGACGGGCGCGGCTGGCGAGCTGTTTGGCGGCCGCCGGTGTGCGGTCGACGACCGCGGCGATCTGGTCGAACGGCACCGCGAAGACGTCGTGCAGCACGAAAGCCACCCGTTCGGCGGGCGACAGCCGATCCAGCACCACCAGCAGGGCACGGCTGACCGAGTCCGCCCGCACCGCCGCCTGTTCCGGGTCGTGGGTGGTGTCCCGTAGGTCGGAGGAAACGTCGTCGAGTGGGCGGTCGGGATGGGCGGCGCGGGAACGCAAGTGGTCCAGGCAGATTCGCGAGATCACCGTGGTCAGCCAGGCGGGTAGGTTCGCCACCTCGGCGGGGTCGGTGCGGTGCAGGCGCAACCACGTGTCCTGGACCGCGTCCTCCGCCGCGGCCCATGAGCCGAGCATGCGATAGCCGACGGCGCACAGGTGCGGGCGCTGTGCTTCGAACTGCCTCGCCAGCTCGCCTCGATCGGACATCGGTCACCTTTCCTCACGCCCGTTCGTCTACTGCACGAGTCCCTTTCATCGGGGAGAGCAGCGAACCGAGGAGATGTCCCATGTCTACCGCAGCCATCATCGTGTCCGCACTGGCGGCCCTGGCAGCACTCGTCGCGGCCGGTGTCGACATAATCCGGACCGACTGGGTAGCAGGCAACATGGCCCGCTACGGCGTGCCGCGCAACTGGCTGCCGGGGTTGGCGGGCGCCAAGGCCGTGGGCGGAGTGGGGCTGCTGATCGGCTTGGCAGCGCAGCCTCTGGCACTAGCGGCGGCCGCCGGTTTGGCGGTGTACTTCGTACTGGCACTCGCGACCGTAGTGCGTGCCCGCGCGTGGTCGGACGTCGGCTACCCGCTGCCCTATCTGGCGCTCGCGGTGGCCGCGCTGGCACTGCAACTCACCTGACTGTCCTCGTCATGACGAGTGACCCGCACGACATCAACACGGAACCGCCAGAATTCGGTTCGGACGCCGAGACTTTCAGGCTCCCGCTGGCTATGCCGGGGACAGCGTGCGCGGTTCGAGGCGGCCGGTGGCGGCGAGCAGGAGATCGCCGAGTGAGGCGCGGTCCCAGTCGTCGGCGCTGAGCCCGGCGAGGAAGTCCGCCAGGGACAGGCGCTCGTCGCGCACCCAGCGCCGGATCAGTTCGGTGTTCACAGGTAACTCCCGGTTCGGACGAACGATTATCCGTAGTGACGGCGTGCGTCACCGATATTCATCGGACCCGGACGTGAACGGGTGGTGACCGCCCGTGGTCGAGGACGCGATCAGTGCGCGGGCGCCGACGTGGACCGCTAGGGTTCTCGGCGGGCCGCAGCGGTCCACCGGGCACGAATAACGAAGGGACGGCGGGGATGTCGGAAGCATCGGTCGAGGTGCTCCTGGACGACTTCGAAGACAAGGGCAACTGGGAACTCGGCGGTGCGGGCGCGGAGCGGACGCATCTGACCACCTTCGCGGAGGGAGCGCCCAACAAGGAGTTGGCATCCTTCGCCGACGGCGCCGCCGGACGCGACTACCGGGCGCTGGTGCTGTTGATCCGCCGGGCCGCCGACGACTTCGAGGTGGACCTGGTCGCCAGGGCCGGTCGGCCGTTCACCATCGCGGGTGAGCTCACCGCCCTTCGGTTGTGGGTGCGTTCCCCGCACGCCGCCATCCGCGTGGACGCCCGGCTGGAATCCGTGCAGGGCGCGGCGCGAGCGCAGTTCACCAATGTGCCCGCGAGCGGCGAGTGGCAGCATGTGGAACTCGAGGTGCCGCCTATGACGGACGCCAGCCTGACGGGCCTGCGGGTGCGACTCGTGCACGTGGTCAAGCAGCAGGGCGAGGTCATGATCCTGCTCGACGACCTCACCGCCACCACGACCCGCTGAGTAACCCTGAACGATCAGGTCGTAGACGCGCGCCGCGCCGTCGACCAACTCGCTCACCATGGACCGGGTCGGCCTCCGACAGCACTACCGACCCGAGAGCACGGCCGACCACTGGCCCCGGCGACGACGCCCGCGTCCGCCGGAACGGGCGGCCGGGTGCGCGAACGGGGCGCACGCGACTACGCCGTGCGAGTACGCGGCCGACCACAGCGGCGGGCACGGTGACGGCTACCGTTGCGGGGTGCCACCTCGCCCCCGCCTCCCGCGATTGCCGCAGCTCACCCCGCCGCACGACGCGCGGCGCGGCTACGCGCAGCACGAGGTGCTCGACGAGTTGCGCAGGCTGATCCTGGAGGGAAACCTGCCGCCCGGCACCGGGATGCCGCTCGGAGAGCTGGCGCGGGAGTTCGGAACCAGCGCGATTCCGGTGCGGGAATCACTGCAAACCCTGATCGGTGAGGGGCTCATCGAGCACAAGCCGAACCTCGGATACCGCGTCACGCAATTGACCGCCGCGGAGTTGCGGGAGCTGTACCTGGTGCGCGAACGCCTGGAGTCCACGGCGCTGCTGGCGGCGGTTCCGCGCGCCACCGCCGCGGACCACCGGGCGGCGCGGGAGTCGCACGACCGCATGGAGCGGGCGGTGCTCACCGAGAACGCGGTCGCCTACCACCGCGAGACCAGGGAATTCCACCTCGCCCTGGTGCGGCCGTCGGGGATGCCGCGCCTGGTACACATGTTGGAGTACGCCTGGAACATCACCGAGCCGGTGCAGCCCATGGTGCACGTGACCACCGCCGATCGGGTGGTGCTGCACGCCGACCACCGACGGCAGCTGGACGCCTTCCTGGCCCGCGATGCCGAGGCGTTGCTGGCGGCAACCGCGCAGCACCATGCGCGCATGACCGGGGTGCTGGATCAGCTGCCGACGACCAGCGGCTTGCTGGCCGCCGATTCGGACGCCGTAAAAGATATATAGTTTTCGCAACACCCGGGCAATACCCACTCGATAGCGTCGCGCAAATGCCTTTTCCCGCCCGTGAGCGGGACTTCACGATCGGATGTGCGACCATGACCGACACTGTTGTGTCGCCGAGGACCGAGGCGGCCCCGGCGACCACCGCGCCGGCATACGATCCCCGACTCACCAACGAGGATCTCGCCCCGCTGAAAAACCAGACCTGGAGCACCTACAACATCTTCGCGTTCTGGATGTCGGACGTGCACAGCGTCGGCGGATACGTCACCGCGGGCAGCCTGTTCGCCCTCGGTCTGCACAGCTGGCAGGTGCTGGTGGCGCTGGTCGTCGGCATCACCATCGTGTACGGGCTGTGCAATCTGGTCGCCAAGCCCAGCCAGATCACCGGCGTGCCCTACCCGGTGATCTGTCGCAGCGCCTTCGGCGTGCTCGGCGCGAATATCCCGGCCATCATCCGCGGCCTGATCGCGGTTGCCTGGTACGGCATCCAGACCTTCCTGGCCTCGGCGGCCCTGGACGTGGTGCTGATCAAACTGTTCCCGGGACTTGCCCCGTACGCGGTGGTCGGGGATTACGGCTTCGCGGGCCTGTCCGCCCTGGGCTGGGGCAGCTTCCTGCTGCTGTGGGTGTTGCAGGCGGCGGTGTTCTGGCGCGGCATGGAGTCCATTCGCAAGTTCATCGACTTCTGCGGCCCGGCCGTCTACGTGGTCATGTTCGTGTTGTGCGGTTACCTCATCTGGAAGGCCGGGTGGAGCGCCATCGACCTGAACCTGGGCGCGGTCACGCTGTCCGGCTGGGAGGCGGTGCCGGTCATGCTGGGCGCGATCGCGCTGGTGGTGTCGTACTTCTCCGGACCGATGCTCAACTTCGGCGACTTCTCGCGCTACGGCCGCAGCTTCGCCGCCGTCAAGCGCGGCAACCTGCTGGGCCTGCCGCTGAACTTCCTGGTGTTCTCGCTGCTCGTGGTGATCACCGCCGGGTTGACGCTGCCGGTGTACGGCGAACTCATCACCGACCCGGTCGCGACCGTGGCCCGCATCGACAACACCTTCGCGATCGTGCTGGGCGCGCTCACCTTCAGCATCGCCACCATCGGCATCAATATCGTCGCCAACTTCATCTCCCCCGCCTTCGACTTCTCCAACGTCGATCCGCAGCGCATCAGCTGGCGGGCGGGCGGCATGATCGCGGCCGTCGGTTCGGTGCTCATCACGCCGTGGAACCTGTACAACAACCCGGAGGTCATCCACTACACGCTGGAGACCCTGGGCGCGTTCATCGGCCCGCTGTTCGGCGTGCTCATCGCCGACTACTACCTGGTGCGCAAGCAGCGGGTGATCGTCGACGACCTGTTCACCATGGCGAAGACCGGAACCTACTGGTACCGCAAGGGATACAACCCGGCCGCCGTGCTGGCCACCGCGATCGGCGCGGCGGTGGCCGTATTCCCGGTGCTCACCTCCGGTGATATCACGGGTATGTACACCGCCGCCCAGTACAGCTGGTTCATCGGCTGCGCACTCGGGCTCGTCTGCTACCACCTGCTGGCCACGCGCGGGCCACTGAAGCTACCCGCGCCCGAAACTCGGTGAGGGATATGCGTATTCGTGTGATCAACCCCAATACGACGGCCGCCATGACGGCGGTGATCGAGCAGGCCGCCCGCGCGGTGGTCGCGCCCGGCACCGTGGTGGAGGGGATCACGCCGAGCATGGGTCCAGCCTCCATCGAATCGCATTACGACGAGGCGTTGGCCGTACCCGGCGTGCTGGCCGAGATCGCGCGCGGGGAGCAGCTGGGCGTGGACGGGTATGTGCTGGCCTGCTTCGGCGACCCGGGGCTGGACGCGGCGCGGGAGTTGGCGCGCGGACCGGTGATCGGCATCGCCGAGGCAGCCATGCACGCGGCCAGCCATCTCGGGCGCGGGTTCAGCGTGGTCACCACGCTGGCGCGCACCGCGGGGCGGGCCCATGATCTGGCGGAACGCTATGGGATGGCGCGGTTCTGCCTCGGCGTGCACGCCTGTGAGATCCCGGTGCTGGAACTCGAGGATCCCAAGGCGCGCACCGTGATCGCCGACGCCTGCCGGGAGGCGGTGCACGCCGACGGGTCCGATGCCATCGTGCTCGGCTGCGCCGGGATGGCGGATCTGTGCGAGTACCTCACCGAGGAAGTGGGCGTACCGGTGGTGGACGGGGTCGGCGCGGCGACACTGACCGTGCAGTCGCTGGTCACCATGGGGTTGCGCAAATCCGGCCGCGGCGAGTTCGCGGCCCCGCTGCCCAAACGCTATATCGGCCTGCTCGCCGAATTCGGAACCGACGGAAAGGACAAGCGCCTGTGACCCTGCCACCGGATGTGCTGGCTGGGATCGAATCCCGACTCGAGGCGGTCGATGCGCGGTTGGCGCGGCACTACCCGGGGGACCGCCCCGGGCAGCCGATCCACACCGCCTACATCGGTGCCGCCGACGCCACCGTCGACCTGCCGCGCCGCTGGGGCGCGGCGGCCATCGAACTGGGTGAGAAGCATCGCGAACTGCTGACCGGACTGGCCGGGCACGACGTGGTGGAACTGGTGCTGGACCGGCTGCGGGAGCGGCCGATTCAGGATCTGCGCCTGGATTTCGAGGACGGCTACGGCACCCGCGGCGACGAGATCGAGGATCGGGACGCGTCGCGCGCCGGCGAGATCCTGCGGGAGCTGCCCCCGCAGGTGTACTCGCGCGGCATTCGGATCAAGGGTCTGACCACCCTGGAGTGGGCGCGGGCCGTGCGCACCCTGGAACGGGTGCTCGACGGGGCGGGCGGGGTGCCGTCGGGTTTCGTGTTCACCATTCCCAAGATTCGCGACGCCGACCAGGTGGACACCGCCGTCCTGCTCTGCGATGCCATCGAATCCGCGCACGGACTGCCCTCGGGTGCACTGAAGTTCGAGCTCCAGATCGAGAGCCCGCAGGCGGTGATCGCCGCCGACGGCACCGCCACGGTGGCCCGGGCGATCCACCGCGCCGCCGGACGCTGCACCGGATTGCATTACGGCACCTACGACTACAGCGCCGCCTGCGGTATCGCACCGCAGTTCCAGTCGCTGGAACATCCGGTGGCCGATCACGCCAAGGCCGTCATGCAGGCCGCCGCCGCACAGACCGGGGTGTGGGTGTGCGACGGCTCCACCCAGGTGCTGCCGCTGGGCACCGACGACGAAGTGCGCGAGGCGCTCTCGCGGCACTACCGGCTCGTCACGCGCTCGCTGGAGCGCGGCTACTACCAGGGCTGGGATATGGGTGCCGGACATCTGGTCACCCGCTGGCTGGCCACCTTCGCGTTCTACCGCACCGCGCTCGGCGTCGCCGCACCGCGCATCGGCCGCTACCTGGACCGCCAGGGCGGGGCCGTGGTGGACGAGCCCGCCACCGCACAGGCGCTGGCCACCGTGGTGCTGCGCGGACTCGACTGCGGCGCGTTCACCCCCGCCGAGGTCACCGCGCTGGTCCCCCGCGCCACCGTCGACGTCCTGCACCAACTGCGAGAAAGGAAGATGCCGACCCTATGACCGGCACGACCCCCGATTTCACGCTGCTCCCGGATCTGGCCCTGCGCACCCTCGGCGGCGCCGTGGTGTGGGCCAATGACGAATCCTTCGCGGAGAAGGAGAATCTCATCCGTCCGGAGGAGTCCACCTACTCCCCCGCCACCTTCGGCCACAAGGGACAGGTCTACGACGGCTGGGAGACCCGGCGGCGCCGCGGCGACCTGGGCGCGCATCCGGACGGCGACGACTGCGATACCGCCATCGTGCGCCTCGGCGTGCCCGGCGTGATCCACGGAGTGGTGGTCGACACCGCCTGGTTCAAGGGCAACTACCCGCCCGAGGTGTCCGTCGAGGCCATTGCGGTGGAAGGGTATCCGTCCACCGACGAGCTGGTCGCCAGGGACGACTGGACCACCCTGGTGCGGCGGGCGAAGGTCGAGGGCGACAGCCGCAACCCGTTCTCCGTCGATTCGCGCAAGCGTTGGACGCATGTGCGGCTGCGCATGTTCCCCGACGGCGGCGTGGCCCGGTTGCGCGTGCACGGTGAAGCGAAACCCGATCTGCGGCTGCTGGATTCGGGACAGTTCGACCTGGCGGCACTGGAGAACGGCGGGCTGGTGGCCGACTGCTCCAACCGCTTCTACTCACATCCGCAGAACATTCTGATGCCCGGCCGGGCGCGGGTCATGGGTGACGGCTGGGAGACCGCGCGCCGCCGTAACCGCGACAACGACTGGGTGCGAGTACGGCTGGCCGGGGAGGGTGTGCTCACCATGGCCGAGATCGACACCTCCTACTTCCTGTTCAACAGCCCGGGCGCGGCCTCCCTCACCGGAATTCGCGCCGACGGCGGCGAGGTCGAGCTGCTGCCGCGCACGGTGCTGCGCCCCGACACCCGGCACCGCTTCGCCATCGGCTCCGAGGCGGCGGTGACCGAGGTGCGCCTGGATGCCTACCCCGACGGCGGCCTGGCCCGGCTGCGGCTGGTGGGCACCCTGACCGAGGATGCCCGCGCACGGCTGCGGGCCGAATACGAGGAGTTGTCGTGACCGAATTCGACACCTACCCGCGGGATATGGTCGGCTACGGCCCCAACCCGCCGCATCCGCAATGGCCGGGCGAGGCGAATATCGCGGTGCAGTTCGTGCTCAACTACGAGGAGGGCGGCGAGAACTGTGTCCTGGACGGCGACGAGGGATCGGAGACGTTCCTCTCCGATATCGTTCCGGCGCAGTCGTTCCCGGACCGGCACCTGAGCATGGAGTCGCTCTACGAGTACGGCTCCCGCGCCGGACTGTGGCGAGTGCTGCGCGCCTTCGAACGGCGCGATATCCCGCTCACCATCTTCGGGGTGGCCCGGGCGCTGGAACGCAATCCCGAGGCAGTGGCGGCGTTCCAGCGCAACGGGTACGAGATCGCCTGCCACGGGCTGCGCTGGATCTCCTACCAGACGATCGACCGCGAGACCGAGCGCAAGCATATGGCGGAGGCGGTGGAGATCATCACCCGCCTGTTCGGTGAACCGCCGCGCGGCTGGTACACCGGACGCGATTCGCCGCACACCCGGGAACTGGTCGTCGAGCACGGCGGATTCGTCTACGACTCCGACTCCTACGCCGACGACCTGCCGTACTGGGTGCGGGTCGGCGACACCGATCAGCTGGTGCTGCCGTACACGCTGGAAGCCAATGACATGCGCTTCTCGTCGGCGGCCGGATTCGCCAACGGGGACGAGTTCTACGCCTATCTGCGGGACGCGTTCGACGTGCTGTACGCCGAGGGGATGGCGGGGGCACCGAAGATGCTGTCCGTCGGACTGCACTGCCGACTCGCGGGGCGGCCCGCGCGGGCGGCGGCGCTGGAGCGGTTCTTGGACTACGTGCAGTCGCACGAGAAGGTGTGGTTGGCGCGGCGGATCGATATCGCCGAGCACTGGCGCACGGTGCATCCGGCCCGCTGAGCGCGGAACTCCGGTGTACTCGTGAACCGGTGGTGGCTCGATAGTCGGACTCGGCGGCCAGGGGCTCGATCCGCAGGACCGGAACCCCGGGATCGCGGGGCCGCTGGGAGTCGAAGACCGGCGGCCCTAAGGATCGGGGGTTCAGGACCGGGGAGTCGCGCTGGGGCGGAGGGTGCTGCGCTTGCCCACCCTGCGCCCCTGGCGCAGACTGCCCAAGCGCAGCGGTGCGGACAGGAGTGCGCCCGCCCGGCGACAGCGCTCGGGGCATTCGCCCAGGGTGCTCAGCCGCCCTGGCGCTCCAGTTTCTCCAGCTCCACTGCGCGGCGCATGATTTCGCGGGCGCGGGAGCGGTCGCCCGCGTAGTCGTAGGCGCGGGCCACCCGGTAGCACGTGCGCCAGTTGTCCGGGTCAGCCTCCCATTCGGCTTTCACCTGGGCGAAGAGCTGGTCGGCGGCGTCGCGCTGAATGCGGCCGGAGGGTCGCCGCGGCAGGTCGGAGACGTCCAGTTCCCGGCCGTCCTCGGCCATGCGGCGGGCCAGGCGCTGATGGTCGAGGGCGGCCCGGACCGAGCTGTAGACGATCCAGACGCCGACGATCGGCAGAATCAGCACGCCGACGCCGATGCCGATGGCCGCCAGGTCGCCGGATCCGAGCAGGCTGAGCGCGATCCGCCCGAGCAGCAGGAAGTAGAACCCCAGCGCGACCACCAGGAAGACGATCAGCGCGATGGTCCGCAGCGACCGGTTGCCGCCGGTATCGCTCACGACCGCGCCTCCCTGCCAGCCGGCACCGCCATCCGCGAAGCACGCCGTGTCATCGGCGCACTCGCAAACTCCAGCACGGCCACACCGCGCCGCTTGCCGCCGCCCACCATGCGGGAGGCACGCTGTGCCACCGGCCCACTCACAAATCCCCGCACGGCCACACCGCGCCGCTTGCCGCCGCCCACCATGCGGGAGGCACGCTGTGCCACCGGCCCACTCACAAATCCCCGCACGGCCACACCGCGCCGCTTGCCACCGCCCACCATGCGGGAAGCGCGCTGTGCCACCGGTCCACTCACAAACTCCAGCACGGCCACACCGCGCCGCTTGCCGCCGCCGTACGCGCGGCACGCTGTCATGGCGAGCCGGCTCACAGGTCCAGCAGCGGGTCGATGCCCACGGTCAGGCCGGGGCGGTGTGGGGTCTTGCGGACGCCCAGCAGTACGCCCGGTGCGAAGGAGGTGCGGTCGATGGAGTCGTGGCGGATGGTGAGAGTCTCGCCCTGGGTGCCGAACAGTACCTCCTGATGGGCGACCAGTCCGGCGAGGCGGACCGAGTGCACCCGCACCCCGTCCACATCCGCGCCGCGCGCGCCCTCGAGTTCGGTGGTGGTGGCGTCGGGGCTGCGTCCGACCCCGGCCTTCTCGCGTGCGGCGGCGATCAGCCCGGCCGTGCGGTAGGCGGTGCCCGACGGCGCGTCGGCCTTGTTGGGGTGGTGCAGTTCGATGACCTCGACGGAGTCGAAGAACCGCGCCGCCTGCTCGGCGAACCGCATGGACAGCACCGCGCCGATGGCGAAGTTCGGCGCGATGAGCACGCCCACCTCCGGGTTCTGCGCCAGCCACCCGCGCACCTCGTCGAGCCGCGCGGCATCGAAGCCGGTGGTGCCGACCACGGCGTGGATCCCGTGCTCGACCAGCCACCGCAGATTCGGCATCACCACGTCGGGGTGGGTGAAGTCGACCACGACCTGCGTCCCGGACTCGGCGAACGCGTCCAGTGCGTCCCCCTTGTCCACCCGCGCGACCAGTTCCAGATCATCGGCCGCCTCGACCGCCGCGCAGATCGCCTGCCCGACCTTGCCCTGCGCCCCGAGCACACCCACCCGGATCCGGTTCGTGGTCACCTGTTCTCCTCACCCGTCGTTCGGCAGTCGCCAGTGAGCCTACTGCGCCCACCGAGCACCGCCGGACCCCCGGTGGGATGCGTCCCCCTCCACGTCACCGAGTACGGCACCGTGCAGCCCGCGCGCCGATCGGGTCCACGGATCGACGATCGGCACGCCGGTCACTTCGAAGTCCCGCACATTGCGGGTCACAATCGTGAGCCCGTGAGATTCGGCGGTCGCGGCGATGAGTCCGTCGACCGGGTCGACGCAGCGGCCCAGCACGTCCACCCGGGCCCGCAATCGTCCCCACGCCAGCGCGACGACCTCGTCGATCGGTAGCAGCCGACCCGCGAAACGATCCGGCACCTCCTCCGTCAACCATGCGGACAGCCGCTCCCGCCGTCTGCCGTCCGGCAGTCTGTCGACGCCCCTACGCAATTCACCGAGCGTCACGACGCTGAGGAATGTGCGGTCCTCGTCGATCGAGTCGAGCCAGTCGGCCAGCCCTCGATTCGGTTGGGGCTTCACCCATTCCGATACCGCGTTGGTGTCGAGGAGAAAATTCACAGCCGGACGTCCCGGTGGTGGGAATCACTGCGCTCGCGCTCGATCACCACCCCGGAGTCGCGTAGCGGCGATTCGGCGAAGAACTGAGCCAGGCTACCGGTGCGCGCACTCTTCCGACGCCACTCGTCCACCGGCACCACGACGGCCACCTCACGTCCGCGCCTGCTGATCACCTGCGGTCCCTCCCGTTCGACCTTGTCGATCAATTCGGACAGCTTGGCTTTGGCCTCCGCCAGCGGCCACGCGACGTCCATGCGGGTTCGTCGAGCCTCGTCCACCATCTGACCACCTCCCACATCCAGGCTAGTCAAACTAGTCACTTCGGTCCATAGCCGATCCGAATGATCAGCATTCGGCGTCCAGACGTCAGTCGAAGACGATGATCTGGCGCAAGGCGTGGCCGGAGGCCAGTTCGTCCATGCCCTGATTCACGTCCTCGAGGCGGATGCGGGCGGAGATGAGGCGTTCCACCGGGAGGCTGCCCTCTCGCCACATGCGCACGTACTCGGGGATGTCTCGGGACGGCACGGCGGAGCCGAGGTAGCTGCCGACGATGGAGCGGCCCTGGGCGACCAGTCCGAGCGGGGAGATGGTGGCGGTCGCGTCCGGGGCGGGCAGGCCGACGGTCACCGTGGTGCCGCCGGGAGCCGTTGCGGCGACGGCGGTTTCGAAGGCGCGGACATTGCCCGCCGCTTCGATGACGATCTCGGCCTGGATGCCCTCGGCGGCGACCTCGGCCGGGGTGTAAGCGGCCGTCGCGCCGAATTCCGTGGCGAGCTTCAACTTCTCGGGCACGGTGTCGACGGCGATCACATCGCGTCCGGTGCCCTCCCGCAGCGCGGCGGCCACCAGTACGGCCGCCATGCCGACCCCGCCGAGCCCGACCACCATGATGCGGTCGGCCGGTCCCGGCTTGGCCGAATTCAGCAGCGCCCCACCGCCGGTCAGCACGGCGCAGCCCAGCACGGCCGCCACGTCGGCGGGCACGTCGTCGTCGACCGGCACCACCGAACGGCTGTCGACCACGGCATGGGTGGCGAAGCCGGACACTCCGAGATGGTGGTGCACCTCGCCGCCGTCGCGCAGCAGTCGCCGCCCACCCGCGAGCAGTTCGCCCGCATTGTTGGCGAGGCTGCCCGGCAGACACGGGGTGCGCCCCTCGGTGGCGCATCCGGCGCACTCCCCGCAGCGCGGCAGGAAGGTCATGACCACCCGCTGGCCGACGCGCAGCGCGCTCTCCCCCGGCCCCACCGCCTCGATCCGCCCGGCCGCCTCGTGGCCGAGCAGCATGGGCACCGGCCGCACCCGGTTGCCGTCCACCACCGACAGGTCCGAATGGCACAGTCCGGCGGCCTCGATCCGGACCAGCAATTCGCCCGCTCCGGGCTCGGCCAGGTCGAGTTCGCTCACGGTTATCGGCTGGGACCGCTCGTAGGGCGGCTCCGCGCCGATCCGCTCCAGTACTGCACCACGAATCCTCATGGGCCAGACGGTACCCAATTTTCCCCCTTCCGGAACGACCCGAAGCCTGCTTCTATTGTCCCAGACACCAGGAGGCGACCATGAGCAGAGTCCAGACGTCCAGCCGGGCGCTCAACCATGTGGTGACCGATTTCTTCGGGCAGGTCGCCCGCGCCTACGACAGTGCGACGCTGCAACGCCTCGTGTACCGGCCGCCGCAGGATCAGGTGGTGGCCGAACTGCGCGCCGCCGGTTCCCGCCGGATCGCCGATATCGGCTGCGGCACCGGCATTCTCACCGATCGCATCGAGCGCGAACTGCACCCCGAGGTGGTGTACGGGGTGGACGCCTCGGCGGGCATGCTCGCCCGGGCCGGGCGGCGTTCCACCGCGGTGCGCTGGGTACGCGGCCCGGCCGAGCGGTTGCCGCTGGCCGACGGCGAACTCGACGCGGTGGTCACCACCAGTGCCTTCCATTTCTTCGACCATCCGGCGGCGCTGCGCGAATTCCACCGGGTGCTCGCGCCCGGCGGTCTGGTGGCCATCGCCACCGTGCATCCGTCCGCCCCGGCCAGCCGACCCCTACAGCGGCTCACCCGCAGCCCGAAGTTCCCGGCGCACGCGCCCTCGCCGCAGGAGACGCGAAAGCTGCTGGAGCGAGCCGGTTTCGAGGTGACCGATCAGCGCAAGGTGCACCGGCCGCCGCTGCCGGACTTCCTGATTCCCGATGTGATCACGGTGGCTCGCCGCCGCTGACCGGTCATCCGATGCGGCGCGCCCGCATATCGCCGGGCACCGGCGCTTCCCGCACGGTGCCGTCGGGCTGCGCGTACACCATGGAACCGCCGCCGGTGTAGATGCCGACCAGCACCGGTCCGCGGGCGCGGAAATCACTGAAGACCAGGTCACCGGGTGCGACCCTGCTCGCGGGCACCTCCGTGCCCACCTCCCACTGCTGTTCCACCGTGGTCGGCAGGGTGATGCTGCCGCCGCTGGCCGCCGAAACGGCCGCGGCGGTGAAGCCCGCTTCGTCGAACCCACCGGCGGACGGCCCCTGCGGGCCACCGCCGCCGAAGACGTAGGGGGTGCCGACCCAGTCGTGCGCGGCCTCCACGATCTGCGGACCCAGATCCGCGTCCGGATCGGGGACGAAGCGTCCGGCACTGCCCATACTGCGGAATCCGGCCTCCGCGGCCAGGATTCGCGCCACGTAGGGGCGGGTCTCGGTGTAGTGCGCGGCGTACTGGTTGGGCATGCCGCCCGAGGCCAGCACGGCTCCCTCACCGGCGTTGTAGGCGGCCAGCGTCAGCGCCGTGACGTCACCGGCCACCGTGCCCTGGTCGATCCAGCCCTGCACCTTGTCCGCGAGCGCGCACATGTAGCGGCCCTGACCGATGATGGCGTCGCCGTCGTCCCACACACTGGCCACGCCGTTGCCGTCGGCGTCGATGACGTAGGGCTGGCCGTCCGGTGCGGCCGAGACCGCGGTGCCGGGCATGAACTGCGCCAAACCCTGTGCGCCCGCCGGAGATACGGCGCCGCGCCGGAAGCCGGATTCGGCCTGGCCCTGCGCGGCCAGCAGCGAGGCGCTGATCTGCGGGCACAGCGACCCGGCGCGCCGGTACCAGATCTCGAGCTCCGGCGGCACCTTGCCGCTGGCGAGATTGCCGCCCGGGCTGCCGAAACCGTTGTCGCAGAACACCGAGACCAGATCCTCGAGCGACGGCATGGCACCGCCCGACAGCCACGGCATCGGGTCCACCGCCCGCCCACCGGTCATGCGGCCGCCGGGGACGAGTTCGAAATGCAGGTGCGGTCCGGTGGATTCACCGGCATTGCCGACGTCGGCGATGTGCTGTCCGGCGCGCACGACATCGCCCACCTTCACATAGATCTGCGGCAGGTACATATGTCCGTAGACGGTGGAGTAGCGGTTCCCCTTCGCGTCGAGGTGGTCGATCACCACCCAGCCGCCGAAACCGGAGGCCGGTCCCGCGGCCACCACGCGGCCGTCGGCCGCGGCGAAGATGGGAGTGCCGGAGGGGGCGGCCAGGTCGACGCCGTGGTGGCCGCCGCCGCGCGAACCGAAGACATCGGACACGGTGTAGGAGTTCGCCGCGAGCGGGAAGCTGCGAGAGCCATTGGGGCGCAGCCCGCCCGCCTCGTTGACCGGACCGGGCATGGCCGCCAGCGAAACGGTCGGGTCGCCGAGGGCCGGAGTGGTCGCCTGTTCCTTCACGGTGACCTGCACCCGGTCCATATGGTTGAGTTCGTCGCTGCCGCGATCCGCGAGCGGCGTCCAGCGCACGCCCGCCGCCGTGTCGGGGGTCCAGCTGCGCTGTTTCCAGATCACGTACTCCACACCGAAATTCGCGGCGTTCTCCTGGAGGAAGGCGACGATGGCGTCCCCCTTGGCCTGACCGATGCCATCGGAGCCCACGATGAATTCCACCGCGCGTCCGCTCGCATGATCGGGATAGGCGCTGTCGTCCACGCGTCCGCGCATATCCATCATGCCGAACCGGGCCACCACGCAGCGCAGCGCGCGCAGCGCCCCCTCCTGCAGGCCGACCTCGGCCGGTGCACCGGTGGCCGGGCAATTCGGTTCCGTCGCAGCGCGTGTCGTGGTGGCAATGGCGGGCATACCGGGGGCGCAGGCGTCGTCGCTGGCGGGCAGGACGATCACCAGCAGCAGGGTGACCAGTGCCAGCACCGTGCCGCCCGCGATCATCGCCAGGCGAGAGCCCGTCACGCGAGGGCGCTCCCGGCCGGTGCGGTGAGCGGACCGACCACGACCGCCGGAACAGGTGCGCCGACCGCCGATGCGGTGGACTGCACTGAGCGAGGCATCGGTCATGCTCCTTCGGCGCGAACGGGTCGGGCGTGATCGGCACAGATCGCGAGGTCATTCTGCCATGCCCGGAGCGAGGACGGCGGTATCTCCCGGGAGTGTTCACCGCGCGGTCCGGTGCACGGACGCACGATGCTGACCGGTGGCTCGGGGCGGCGACAGCTCGATCTCCGCCCAAAACGAACTGGACGGCGCAGGATGGAGGGTATGCGCGGAATCCCCCCGTTCGGCACCGTGTCCGCGACTGCGGCACCCCGCTCCGGCGACCGGTGCCGGGGCTACGGCGGACAGCACCACAGCTCCAGCGGACAGCACCACAGCTCCAGCGAACAACACCACAGCTCCAGCGAACAACACCACAGCTCCAGCGAACAACACCACAGCTCCAGCGAACAACACCGCAACTCCAGCAAGCAACACCACAGCTCCAGCGAACAACACCGCAACTCCAACGAACAGCACCACAGCTCCAGCGAACAACACCGCAACTCCAACGAACAGCAGCGGAGCTACGGCGAACAGCGCTGGGGCTGCGGCCGGTCACGTTGGCGGACAGGGACTTCGGTGCCACTGCGCGTGATCGCGGCGGGTCTCCTCGCGCTGGGCGCGGTCACGGCCTGCGGGGACGGTGCGGACCGCTCCGGTGATTCGCGGGTCGTCGCCACGTCGCTCGCGCCCAGCAGTTCCTCGGGAGTGCCGGATCTGGACGCGGGACAGGATCTGGTGCACGGGCTGGACGCGCCCTGGGGGCTGGCCTTCCTCCCCGACGGGAGCGCGCTGGTCGCCGAACGCGATACCGGTCGGATACTGCGGGTGGTGCCGGGCACGGCGGCGGAGCCGGTGTACGCGGTGCCGGAGGTGGCGGCGGCCGGGGAGGGCGGGCTGCTCGGCCTCGCCGTCTCCCCGAACTATGCCGAAGACCGTTACGTGTACGCCTATTTCACCGCCGCCGACGAGAACCGCATCGTGCGCTTCCGGCTCGGCGAACCACCGACAGTGATCTTCTCCGGCATCGCGGCGGCGTCCATCCACGACGGTGGCCGGATCGCCTTCGGTCCGGACGGCATGCTCTACGTCGGTACCGGCGACGCGAGTCGCCCGGCGCTGTCGCAGGATCCGAGCAGTCCGAACGGAAAGATCCTGCGCCTCACACCCGATGGCGACCCCGCACCCGGCAATCCCACGCCGGGCTCCCCCGTCTACAGCCTGGGCCACCGCAATGTGCAGGGGCTGGCGTGGGATTCCGCGGGCCGCCTGTTCGCCGCCGAATTCGGCCGCAACCGGGCCGACGAGATCAACCTGATCGAACCGGGCCGCAATTACGGCTGGCCGGAGGTGGAGGGGGTCGGCGGCGGTGACCGATTCGTCGATCCGCTGGTCACCTGGGACACCTCGGAGGCGTCGCCCTCGGGTGTCGCCATCGCCGGGGACACGCTCTACGTGGCCGCGCTGCGCGGCGAGCGGCTGTGGACGGTGCCGCTGCGCGACGGCGCGCTCGGCACCCCGACCGCGCGCCTGGCCGATCGGCTCGGGCGGCTGCGCACGGTGGCGGTGGCACCCGACGGTGCGCTCTGGCTGACCACGTCGAATACCGACGGCCGCGGCGACGTGCGGGACGGCGACGATCGGATCGTCCGCTTCCCCGCGCGTTAGATCAGCGGTTCCAGCTGCGAGCTCACCGGGCGCGGCGGCCAGTGCTCGGGCTTCACGTTCTCCGGTTTCGCACCGGGGTCGTCGTCCCAGTCGAACTGCGTCCCCACCCACGCCTTGGGCCGCTCGAAGGACACCTCGCGGGCGTGCAGGGCGGCGCGGCGGAAGGAGATGTCGCCGAAGAAGTCGCCGCCGGTGAAGGACACCGAGCGCGCCTCGAAGACGGCGTCGGCGAAGGACACCGCACCGTGGTATTCGGCGTCGGCGAAGTCGATCTCCTGGGTGCCGCCGGAGCGCCAGCGCTGCCGCGCGCCGAGCTGGGTGCCGTCGAAGCTGGTGCCCTCGGCGTAGAAGCGGGCACCGGTGAACGCGACCTTGGCCCCGGAGAATTCGGCGCTGTCGAAGGAGATGCGGTCACCGTCGAAGACGACGCGGCCGAAGGAGGTGAGCGCGGAGCCGAAGTTCACCTCACCGAAGCTGGTGCGCTGGTTGGCGAAGGTGGCGCGGTCGAACGTGGTGCGCGCACCGGAGAATTCGGCGGATTCGAAGCTGGTCGGACAGGAGAAGCTGGCCTCGGCGAAGCTCACCGCCGTGCTGTCGGGATCGGCGCGATCCGCCTCCGGCGGGTGGAATCGCGCGTGCTGGAAGGTCACGCCGCGGCCGCGGAAGGCCGCGCCCTGGAAGCTGACCCGCCGTCCGATGAAGCGCGCGCCCTCGAAGCTGGTGACGCGGGAGGCGACGAAATCGGTGTTGGTGAAGCGGGTGCTGTCGCCCGCGAAGACCGCGTTCTGGAAGTCGGCGTTCTCCAGTACCGCCTCGGTGAAGTCGAAATCGCATGCCGACCACGAACTCTCGGCGGTGTCGCGCAGGTGTTCGGCGATGACGCGCACGATGGTGTCGCGCACCTGCCGGTCGTTCTGCCGGTAGTGGTAGACCCGCTCCACCCCCGCGCCGTCCTCCTCCAGCCGCTCGGTGCGGGAGACGAGGTGGTTGACGCCCTCCTTGGCCGCGTACGGCAGCCGCAGGTAGGCGCACAGCACGTCGATGCACTGCTGGCGTCGGGGGCGTTCGGGGAATTCGTCGGCCACCCCGGCCATGGCGTACACGCCGGCGAGCCGCACGGCGACGTCCGCGGCGCCCAGTTGCAGGGCCGCCGCGCCGAACAGCTCCGAGAAGCGGCCACGGTCGTGATCGCGCTGCCGTCTGGCGGCGAGCACCAGCGCCACCGCGACGCCGACCCCGGCGGTCACCCAGAGCGCGATCTCGGCGAGATCGAGCCGATCCGGGCGCGCATCGGTCGCGCCGAACAGTAACCACAGCACCCACCAGGTGAGAGCCGCCACCGCCACGCCGCTCGAGACCGCCAGGAACACCGACGGCGAGAGCGCCGTTCGGGTCCGTCGCTCGGTCTTGGACCCGAACCACCCCCAACGCCGCCGCATAGCGAGATGGTAACGACCGCGGCGCGCGAGCGCACAGGGAGCCCCGATTCCCGTTCCGCTCCATGAGATTCGAAGCCGACCGGATGGTTCGCGACCAGGCACTATGTCCGAAAAGCGAAGTCCGCCCGACGGTTCCCACCGCCGGGCGGGCTCTCCACGCCGCCCGGTCGCCTCGAACCGCCTGCCGCGCGGAACCCGATCGCCGTCTCAAGCCGTCCGTCGTCGCATGCCCAGGCCCGCCGCCACCAGGCACGCCACCGCCACCGCACCGACGAACCAGGGGAAGACCGTATTCAGCCCCCAGGTGGTCGCCGCCCAGCCCGCCAGCACCGTCGGCAGCGCCATGGCCGAGTAGGCCAGCAGGTAGTAGGCCGACATGGTCTCGCCGCGCTTGTGCTGCGGCACCACATCGGAGAGGTGACGCAGCGAACCGCCGAAGCCGAGTCCGAAGGTCGCACCCAGCAGCACCCCCGAGGCCAGCACCCACACCCCGTTGTGGGTGGCGAGCGCGGGCAGGGTGAGCAGCAGCGCCGCCGCCATGCCGATATCCCCGGCGATGGCCGCGCGACGGGCCGGAATGGCGGTGGCGAAGAACTGCGCCAGCGCACCGGCGGTGGCCGTGGCCGCCACCACCGCGCCGCCGAACACGAGATTGTGCACCCCGGTCTTGGCCGCCGCCAGCGACGGATACAGCGACAGCAGCACGCCCAGCACCGACCAGGCCGCCATCACGCCCAGCGCCGAGAACCAGAAGTCGCCGCGAATCTCCTGCGGCACCGCCGGTTTGGCGATGCGAATGGGACCGGCCACCCGGGCCGTGTGCGGTTCGCGCAGCGCCAGCACGCCGACGCCGACCAGCAGGCAGACCACGGTGATCACCACGTAGGGCGTGCGCAGCGGATACGGCGCGTACTGCGCCAACAGCGCCGAACCCAGAATGGCGACGGCCATGCCGACGTTGAAGGCCACACCGGTCAGCTGCCCGGAGCGCGCACCGTGTTCGGGCCGCAGGTCCAGCAGCGCCGCCGCGCCCGCCACCACCGTCGAGCCGACCGCCGCGCCGTGCAGCGCCCGCGCCAGCAGCAGCATGGCCACATTGTCGGCCAGCAGGAACACCACCAGTCCGGCGATCATGATGCCGAAGGCTCCCAGCAGCACCGGCTTTCGGCCCACGGCGTCGGAGATCCGGCCCGATACCAGCACCGCGCCCAGGGCCGCCACGGCGTAGGCGGCGAAGACGAAGGTGGTGGTGAGCGGCGTGAAATGCCACTCCTGCTGGTAGATGCCGTAGAGCGGGGCCGGCACCCCGGACACTCCCAGTGCCACGCCGCTGGCGGCGAGTACGAGCGCGTACGCCCAGGTCTGTCTGCCTGGTTCGGCCCGAACCGCAACATCCGCTGACATCGAACTCTCCATCAGGTAAGTTTGATTGTGATCGAACCTGACCATACTCCTGGTTCGATGATCGTCAAACCAGTCTCCGAGTGAGGTAGCTCATGTCCGACACCGATGTGAAGCCCGCGGTGGCGCCGCTGTCCACGGTGCTCGGCGCGCTCCAGGACCCGATTCGTCTGGAGATGGTGCGCCGGCTCGGCACCGCGGGCGAACCGCTGCGCTGCAGCGCGCTCTACGACTCGATCAGCAAGTCGACCGCCGCGCACCACTTCAAGATCCTGCGCGAGGCCGGGCTCACCGATCGCGAATCCGTGGATGGGCAGACATTCGTCCGCCTGCGCACCGTCGAGATCGGCGCGGCGCTGCCCGGCCTGCTCGAGGCGGTGCTCGAGGCTGCCAACAGGTCGAGCGACACCACCGACAAATAGTGCAGATCCGACGATGAACCCTGCAGCGATCGGACCCCCGGCCGCGCTACCGTCGTCTCATGCGTATTCGCGTCGCGACGACGGAGGACCTGCCAACACTCCAGAAGATCGAGATCGCCGCCGGAGAGCCCTTCCGCACCCTCGGCATGCTCGAGATCGCCGATGACGACCCGCCCAGCATCGAGACCCTCGACGCGCACCTGCGCGCGGGCCGGGCCTGGGTCACCGTGGACGACGACGGTATGCCCGTCGCGTACCTCGTCAGCAGGCAGGTGGACGACACCGAACACATCTGCCAGGTCTCGGTCCTCCCCGATTTCGCCCACCACGGCATCGGGCGCACCATGATCGAACAATTGGCCGACTTCGCCCGGGCACGAGGACTGCCCGCGCTGAGTCTCACCACATTTCTCGAAGTGCCCTGGAACGCACCGTATTACGAGCGGCTCGGCTTCCGCCGGATACCCGATGCGGAACTCACTCCGGAACTGCGGGAGATTCGCGCCCACGAGGCCGAGGTCGGCCTGGACCGCTGGCCCCGCATCGCCATGCGGCGCGAGCTGGCCTAATCGTTCGAACAGTGGTCGCCGCCGGGTGATTTCGCGCCCGGCGGCGCGAAGGTGCGCGTGAATTCCGGGCAGTCGACGAGCCGGGAGTGCGTACAGACGGCCGCGTGCCGCAGACCGTCGCGCATGCGGGTGAGCCGGGCGATGTCCTCGTCGACCTCCCGTGCCTTCCGGGCCAATTGCGCACGCAGGGCGGTGTCGTCGGGGGTGGCGCGCAGGAAGTGCTGAATCTCGGCGATGGTGAAGCCGGCACGGCGGGCGCAGGCGATGAGCGCCAGTCGGGGCACCACCTCCGGTTCATAGGTGCGGCGCAGGCCGTTGCGGCCCGCCGAGACGATGAGCCCCTGCTGTTCGTAGTAGCGCAGGGCGGAGGCCGCCATCCCGGATCGAGCGGCGACATCGGCGATATCCAACAGGGCCTCGGACATATCACTCCTTGACTTGAAGCGCGCTTCAAGTCACAGACTAGCGCCCATGAAGATCCATCACCTCAACTGCGGCTCCATGGCCGAGATCGAAGCGACCTACGACGTGGCCCCCGCACCCACGGTCAACCACTGCCTGCTGGTGGAGACCGCCGACGATCTGGTGCTCATCGAAACCGGACTCGGGCTGGAGAATGTGCGGAATCCGGCGGGCACCCTCGATCCGGACTGGGTCGACTTCGCCCGTCCGGCGCTCGACGAGCAGGAAACCGCCATCCGCCAGATCGAGCGGCTCGGCTACTCCCCCGGCGATGTCGGCCACATCATCCTCACCCACCTCGACGTCGACCACTCCGGCGGCCTGCCGGACTTCCCGCACGCGCGAGTGCATGTCCACGCCGCCGAATTGGCCACGGCCCTGGCCGAATCCGCCGCGAGCCGCTACCGCCCAGCGCACTGGGCACACGGCCCGACATGGGTGAGTTACACCCCCGAACCCGGCGACGAATGGTTCGGCTTCACCTCGACCCCGGTGCAGGGACTGAGCCCCGACTTCCGCCTGGTCCCCCTCGGCGGCCACACCCCCGGCCATACGGGCGTCGCGGTCCGCCACGACGACCACTGGCTCCTGCACTGCGGCGACGCCTTCTTCTACCACCGCGAACTGGACCTCCCACCCCAGCCCCACCCGCTGCTCGACCTGCTCCAGCAGTCCACCGAATTCGACCGCGACCTCCGCCTGGGCACCCAGGCCCGCCTCCGCGAACTCCTCCGCACCCACCCGCACGAGGTCACCCTCCTCAACGCCCACGACCCCTGGCAGCTCCAGGCCCGGCAGGCCCCGGCCCACAGCGCGTGAACGCGGGCCGAGCCCGTGGTGCCAACACTCGGCACCGCGAGTCCGGCCCGGGACAGGCCGACACCCCGGGCACCGACGCCGGGCGGCTACCGGCCCCACACACAGCCCGGCTCGGTATTCAGCCGGTTCGACGAGCGGGCGGGCGCACCACGCCGCCGTGTTGCCGAGCGCCGACCGCGACAGCAGCGGGTCGTGCTCATCCCAGGACGTCGCGGGAGAGCGGGCTCCGGGCGCGCGGTACACGGCCGCATCGCCGAACGGCACGGCTCTGCCCACCCGGGTCCAGGGGATTTCGCACGGATCGGGGGGAGATAGCCGGTAGCCCGTGGCCGAGCCGTACCACGGCGTGACCGTCGACAGCTGCCGTCACACCCGTGGCCACCGCACACACCGAGGAAACCATCCGGGCCGCGGTCGCGACCGAAGCCGCATCAGCGCAGGGCATTCGCTCGAAGGCGACGGTGGAACCGGGCGCGGGCACCTACGCGGTGCGCCCGTGCACGCCGCGACAGCGGAGCGCACGGGCGGGTGCGAGTGGATTACGCCGGGTGCGAGTGGATTACGCCGGGGGCGGGTGGATTACGCCGGGGGCGGCGGTGGAGGTGCCTCGCCTTCCACCGGGGCGGGTGGGGGTGGTACGTCCACGGGTGGGGCGGGCTCCGGGGCCGGGGGTGCCGGTTCCGCGGGGGGTGGCGGGACG
>NZ_JASFXA010000014.1:0-209603 GCF_030766805.1 Nocardia sp. CC213A | reverse complement strand
AGGGCGGACGCGGTCGGCAGGGCGGACGCGGTCGGCAGGGCGGACGTGGCCAGCACGGCCGATGCGGCGGGCGAGGCGGACGTGGTCGGCGAGGCGGACGCGGCGGACATGGCGGACGATGCGGACGTGGTGGGCGATGCGGACGTGGTGGGTGGGGTGGTCGCTGCCGATCCGGCGGTGGCGCGATTCGCCGTGCGGGAGCGGACGCTCGAGCTCGTGCGCGCGGTCGCGCGGCGGGCGCCGGTGGTGCTGGTCTTCGACGATCTGCACCAGGCGGGGGAGGAGACGCTGGAGCTGGTGTCCGCCCTGGTGACCGAGCGGGCCGGGGGGCCGGTACTGGTGATGGGTGGGTACCGCGATATCGAGGTGGGGGACGCGCTGCGGGATGGATTGGCACGGTGGGCGCGGGTTGAGCCGGAGCGGATTCCGCTGGGTGGGCTGAGCGAGTCCGAGACCGGTGCGCTGGTGCGCGCGGTGGCGGGGGAGGCCGTCGACGGGTGGCTGGCGCGGCGGATTCACCGGCGCGGCAACGGAAATCCGTTCTTCACCCGGGAGCTGGCCCGGTTGGCCGCGGACGCGGGGGAGGTCGCGCTGCGGGAGATACCGGCGGGGGTGCGGGATGTGGTGCGGCAGCGGCTGTCTCGGCTGCCGGAGGCGGAGCGGACAGTGCTGCGGCGGGCCGCGGTGCTGGGGGTGTCGGTCGACCAGCAGGCCGTGACGGCGCTGGTCGGCGATGACGCGGCGGTACTGGATGCGCTGGACGCCGGACTGCGGGACGGTTTTCTGGTCGAGACACCCGACGGCGGGGTGTCGTTCGCGCACGCGGTGGTGCGCGACGTGCTGTACGACGAGATCGGCGCGCCGCGCCGCGCCGCATGGCACGCCGAAGCAGGGGAGTACCTCGAACGGCGCGGTACGAGCGAACCCGCCGAACTCGCCGACCATTTCGTGCGCGCGGGCGGCCGGGTCGGCGGGGCACGCACCGCCCGCTACGCCCTCGCCGCCGCCCGTGCCGCCGAACTGGCCTTCGCACCGCACGAGGCGGCGCGCTGGTTCGCCGCGGCCGCCACCGCCTGCGACCGGGACGGCGATACGCGCGTCAGCCTCGAAGCCACCCTGGGGCTCGGGCGCGCCACCGCGCTCACCGGAGATCTCGCGGAATCGAGACGGCAACGCGCGCAAGCCCTCCGGGCCGCCGACCGCTTCGACGATCCGGAACTCACCGCGCGCGTCATCACCGCCTTCGACGTCCCCGCCCTCTGGACCGACACCGACGATCCGGAACTGGCCCGCCAGGTGGTGACGATCGCGGAACGCATCCTGCCTCGGCTCCCGGACAGCGGTGCGGGCGCCTCGGTCGATCGTTCCGACAACTCGGCGCCTCGCGCCGGGGGTTCGCCCGGGGACGCGGAGGTGGTGTCCGAGAGCGGGGTAGGGGATCCGGCGGTGGGGTCGGTCGGTGGGACCGGGGGCGCGGAGGTGGTGTCCGAGAGCGGGCCAGATCCGGCGGTCGGGTCGGAGAGTGCGATGGACGGCGTGGCGGCCGCGTCGGCCGGTGGGATCGGGGGCGCGGCTGTCGGGTCGGTCGGTGGGATCGGGGGCGCGGCTGTCGGGTCGGTCGGTGGGATCGGGGACGTGGCGGTGGAGTCGGCGCGTAGGTCCGAGGACATCGCCGCGCTGCGTGCCCGTCTGCTCACCACCATCGCACTCGAGCTGCGCGCCGCCGACAGCGCACGCGGGCGGGCGGCGGCCGCCGAGGCCGAGCGGATCGCGCGTCGGCTCGACGACCCGGCCCTGCTGGCATTCGCGCTCAACGGCCGCTTCATGCAGAGCTTCCACCGTGCCGGACTCGCCCCCGAACGCGCCCGCATCGCCGACGAACTCATCACCGTGTCGCAGGCGCACGAACTGGTGAGCTTCGAGGTGCTCGGCCACCTCATTGCCGTGCAATCACTCAGCGCCACCGCGGATTTCGCCGCCGCCGACGCGCATGCGGCCGCGGCCGACGCGCTGGGCGAGAAGTATGGGTTGCGGCTGGTCGGCTTCTTCACCCGCTGGTATGCCACGCTGCGCGACGCACTGACCCTGCCACCCGCCGACGCGGAGGCCGCCTACCGCGCCACCGCCGCCGCCCACCCCGGCGCGGCCATGCCCGGCCTCCGGCACGGTCTGCTCCCCCTGGCCCTGCTGAGCGTGCGCCTCCGCCACGACCTGCCGCTCGACACCGATCCCGGACAGGACTTCGGCCCGCACGAGCCCTGGGTGCGCCCCCTGCTCCTGCTCGGTGAGCACCGCGAAGACGCCGCCCGCAGCGCACTGCATGCCGCCCCCGCACCCCCACCGGACCTGCTGCTGGAACTGCGCCTGTGCCTGCTCGCCCGCGCCGCCCGCGACCTCGGTGAACACACCCTGCTGGCGACACTGCGCGACCGATTGGCGCCCGCCGCGGGCGAACTCGCGGGCGCGGGCACCGGCCTGCTCACCCTGGACCCGGTCGCGAACTTCCTCGACGACCCGGAGGTCGGGGCGAGCGCTCGGGATACCTGAGCGGCGTTCCGAGTGCGCGGCACCGGATGCCCGCCCGGTGCCCGTGCCATCCGCGCTAGCCTTCCCGGACGTGCCGCCGCGCTTGCCGAGTCGGTGTTCCGCGTCTGCGGGCCAGCGTGGAGACCCCGACCGGTCCGCCGTTGACGTTGCGGACCAGTGCGCCGAGTGCGGCACGGTCGAGGCGGTTCAGGCCGAGCACGTCCACGTCGTAGACAGTGCGCGGCATGGGTGGTCTCGCGGGCGATCGGGGCCGTCGGCGTTGCCCTCGGCGTGATCGCGCACCCGGCGCGGCAGGCCGTTGGCGATCCGGGGAGCGGCCCGTGGTCTCGGCGGTGGCATCCCGATTTCGATGAGTACGCCGAGAATCCGCGCCGAGCGCAGCGGAATCCGTGAACCGCGCTATGCCGGAACGGGGGCGGTGCCGAGCGCGTCCGCCAGTGCGGTGAGGGTCGGGGCGCATCCGGCGTCGATGCGCAGTGTCGCCAGCTCGTCGCCTCGGGTGGGGCCGCGGTTGACGATCACCACGGGGCGGTGGGTTCTGGCGGCGTGGCGGACGAAGCGCAGCCCGGACATGACGGTGAGGGAGGAACCGGTGACGAGGAGGGCGTCGGCGGCGTCGACCATCGAGAATGCCGCTGCCACACGGTCTTTGGGAACCGATTCGCCGAAGTAGACGATATCGGGTTTGAGCATGCCGCCGCAGCGGTGACAGTCCACCATGTGGAAGGCGGAGGTGTCGTCGAGTACGGCGTCGGCGTCGGGGGCCACCTCGAGGCCGTCGAGGGTGATGGTGTCGGCGAAGCCCGGATTGGCCGCCTCCAGCCGGTCGGCCAGGGTCAGGCGGGAGATGAGGCCCTGGCAGCTGAGGCAGCGCACGCGCAGGTAGGTGCCGTGCAGATCGATGACGGCGCGGCTGCCCGCTTTGGTGTGCAGCAGGTCCACGTTCTGGGTGATCAGCCCGGTGACCACGCCCGCGCGTTCCAGCCGCGCCAGCGCGCGATGCCCGGCATTGGGCCGCGCGGCGTCCATGCGCCGCCAGCCGACGTGATTGCGGGCCCAATAGCGCTGCCGGAAGACCGGGTCGCCGACGAACTGCTGATAGGTCATGGGATTGCGGGGCGGCGCGTCCGGACTGCGGTAGTCCGGGATCCCGCTGTCGGTGGAGATCCCCGCCCCGGTCAGCACCGCCACCCGCCGCCCGGCCAGCATCTCGACCAGCGCACCGAGCCCCGGAACCACCGCCTCATCCGACATGCACCCAGGGTACGAGCCCGCCCGTCGGCGAGCACCCGCCTTCCCGTGCGGATGGTGGTGCGTGTTCGCGGTGCGACCGGATGCGGCCGGTCCGGGTGAGGCC
Source organism: Nocardia sp. CC213A (assembly GCF_030766805.1). Classification (NCBI taxonomy): domain Bacteria; kingdom Bacillati; phylum Actinomycetota; class Actinomycetes; order Mycobacteriales; family Nocardiaceae; genus Nocardia; species Nocardia sp. CC213A. The sequence continues at coordinate 205,699 of NZ_JASFXA010000014.1, read as the reverse complement.
GTGACCGGTGCGATGGTCATGACACGCGCGTGTCATCGGCAGCACACCCGGTCGGTGCACGCGAAGCCGCGGTGCGGTCGCCGCTTCCGCGCGAGGTGCCGACCGCCGCGCGGTGGGCGAGGAGACGCGCTTGCTCGCCGGGCCGGTTCCGGGCTACCGCCGCGCGGGCCTGCGTGTCGGCCGGAAACACTTACCGTGGACCGTTGGTGTTGAGGTAGACGACCGGTCCGGCGTCGAAGTGGCCGCGGGCGTCGAGTTCCAATAGGGCCGCCAGGGCCTTGGCGGTGTAGACGGGTTCCAGTTCGAGGTGTTCGAGGTCGGCGGCAAGCCGTCGGGCCGCCTCGCCCTCGGCGGTGGGGTGGCCGTAGCCAGTGCCGAGCCAGTCCGTGACGATCTCCAGATTGTCGGTGGGCGTGCGGGTTTCGGGTAGGCGCGCACCGCGGCGGCGGAGCAGGCGCGCGGTGCGGTGGGCGAGGCGGGTGAGCGATCGGTGGTCCAGGCGCAGGGTATCGTTCACGACCACGCCGAGCACGCGGGTGGACAGCCCCGCCAGCCGCAGGCCCAGGGCCAGCCCGGCCACCGTCCCGCCCGACCCCACCGGGGTGACGAGATGGGTCGGCTCGGGCAGCTCCCCGGACCGCACCTGCTCGGCCAGTTCCAGCGCCGCCTCCACATAGCCGAGCGCGCCCACTGGGGAGGAACCGCCCGCCGGGAGCGGATACGGCGGGCGCATGCCCGAGAAGTGCCGCGCGAGGAGCAGGGGCGCGGCCAGTACGGTCCGCGCCCTGGTATGGGTGAACCGCAGCTCCGCCCCGGAGGCGCGCAGCCGCTCCAACTGTCGCCGCACATGGTCGTCCACCGGCTGATCCACCAGTGCCAGTACGGTTTTCAGGCCGTGCTCGCGCCCGTAGAGCGCGGTCGCCAACCCCCAGTTGGTGCCCAGTCCGCCCACGGTCACGATGGTGCGCCGACCCCGCCGCAGCGCATCCGGCAACAGCCATTCGAGTTTGCGCACCTTGTTCCCGCCCCACCCGCCGTCCCCGAACGCGCTGTCGTCCTTCACCCACAGGTCCGCCCCGGCCCCCAACGCCGTCAGCCTCCGCACCGGTGTCGGCCGGGTACCGAGCGTCAGATGCGGCAGCGTCTGCGAGAGTTCCGGATGCGATCGGTGCAGCAGTGGAGTCACGCGCGCAGCGTATCCCGGCCACGCGCCGCTCCGCCGAGCCCAGCACTCCCAGCCCCGGCGCTCCGACGTGCGTGCCGGTACGCGACCTGCCCCGGCCACGCGCGGCCCCGGCGTCCTACGTCTACGCCTGCGCCGGCGTCCTACGTCTACGCCTGCGCCGGCGTCCTGCGCCTGCGCCGGTGGCCTACGTCCTGCGCCTGTGCCTGCGTCCTGCACCTGTGGCCGGTGGCCTGCGTCCCGTGGCTGGCGACCCGCGCCCGCGACCTGTGGCCTTCGACCCGGCGCGTGTGTTCCGATCGGCGGTGCGCCGGGCGGAATGATGAGCGCTTCCGGCGAATCGGGCGCATGCTGAATCATGAGCACGAACAATTCCGGCGGGAGCCGTGCGGGGTTGGCGCTGGCGATCGCCGGGGTGGCGGTCGTTCTCGCGGCGGCGGCGGTGCTGTTCGCGGTGAGTCGAGACGGAATCGATTCCGGTGACGGCGCGACGTCGGCGCGGCCCACCCCGGGAACCGTGTCCGTCGCGCCGACCACCGCACCCGGCTCCGGAGATGCCGGGTCGGGAACGTCGCAGCCCGGAGTTTCCGCGTCCGGCCCGGCCGCCCCGACCACTCCGTCCGACCCGGATCATTTCGCCTATCAGCCGCTGTGGCCCTTCGCCACCGCCGCCGACGCCGCCGACTGGCAGCGCGCCTACCGCGCGGGCGGCCATCAGCCGTGGCATCTCGACGCCCCCGCCGTCGCCCTCACGTTCACCCAGCAGTACCTGGGCTACGGCAGTGTCGACCGGGTGGTGAACACCCAGTACCGCGAGGACGAAGCGTGGATCACCGTCGGCTACGCCCGCCCCGACGATCCCGGCCACGTCGGCTTGCCCGCCGCCGTGCTGCACCTGGTGCGCTTCGGCAGCGGTCCGGACGCGCCGTGGGAGGTGGTCGGCACCGAGGACCGCACCCTCACCCTCACCACCCCGCCGTACGGCTCGCAGGTCGGTTCGCCGATCACGGTGGGCGGCCGCATCTCCGGCGTGGACGAGAGCCTCGACATCCAGGTCCGCCAGCTCGGCCGCGAGCAGCCGGTGGGCACGGTCGGCCGGATTCCCGCCGGCGGTACGGATATGCCGTGGTCGGCGACGGTCCCCGTCGATGCCTCGTGTCCGAGCACGCTCACGGTGGCGGTCGCGACCGGAGGCCATGTCACCGATGTGGAGCGCTTCGCGGTCACCGGGGTGCGCTGCTGAAAACCGTTCAGGATTCCAGCTTCTCGGCCAAGGCGGGCAGCCGGTCCACCATATCCACCACATAGTCGGCGACCACGTCGATCATGACGGGCCGCTCCACCTTCAGCCCGCCGTCCAGCCACACCAGCATGAGTTCGGCCGCGCCGCCGGTGATCAGCTGGGCCAGGGCGGTGAGCGCGTTGTCCTCGCCCTCGGGAATGTCGAGTAGCAGCCGGGCCTCCTGCATGATCACCGCCGCGACCCGCCGCATCCCCTCGAAGCGCCGTCGCATGAGGCCCTCGGTGCCGTGCGCCTGCGCCAGCGCGATATTGGCGCGGCGCGGATCGTCGGTGAGCGCCACGATGAGCGCCGCCACCCCGGCCCTGATCTTGTCCGCCTGGTCGCCCTCGGTCTCGGCGATGGCGGCGCGCGCGGAATCGAGTGCCGCGCCTTGGATCTCGTCGAGCAGGTCGCCGGCGAGCGCGTCCAGGTCCGGAAAGGATTCGTAGAAGAACCGCGGCCCGACCCGGGCCTGCTCGCAGACCCCGCGCACGGTGAGGGCGGACAGCCCCTGGGTGCCGATGATGTCGAGCGCGGCGTCCAGTAGGCGGCGACGGCGCTGCTCGCGCCGTTCGTCGGTGGTCGCTCCGCGATAGGTCCCGCCGAATTCCCGCCTCACACCGACCAGCTTGGCACACTTATCGGGAAACGACTGTTTACGGAAACCATCGTTTCCGGTACTGTGAGATTCATCTCGAAGGGAGACCGATGATGAATCTCCTTGTGCCCCGGGACTTCCGGGATCCGGTCGGCCATGCCCGCCAGCTGCGGGCCCGGCTCAATCAGCGGTTACAGCGCGCGGTCGGCGGGGTGGCGGAGCGTTACCCGTCACCGCCCCGCCCGCTGGCGACACCCCCGCCGGGCAGCGGCCTGAAACCGGTCATGGGTGATTTCGGGCCACCGTGGATCGGCTATATGCTCAGCTCGCTCGCCGACCCGATCGACTTCTCCCGCAGGCGATTACGGGACTACGGGCCGGTGAACTGGGCTGGTGGCTTCGGGCGTCCGATCGTCGGTGTCGGCAGCCCGGAGGCGCTGGAGCAGGTCATGCTGGACCGGGATCGGGTGTTCTCGGCGCAGCGCGGCTGGGAGTTTCTGATCGGCCCGTTCTTCCGCGGCGGCCTGCTGCTGCGCGATTTCGACGATCACCTCTACCATCGCCGCATCCTGCAGCAGGTCTTCACGCGGCCGCGCCTGGACGGCTACCTCGAACTCACCTCGCCACTGCTGGCTCGGGGCATCGCGGACTGGCGGCCGGGACCGGACTTCCGGCTCTACGACGCGGTGAAACGGCTGTTGCTGGAGCAGGCGACCGCCGTCTTCGCGGGCGCGGAACTGGGCCCGGAGAGCAACCGGCTGTCGCGGGCGTTCGAGGACGCCGTGCACGGCGGCACCGCCATGATCCGGGCCGATGTCCCCGGCGGGGTGTGGCATCGTGGCCTGCGCGGTCGGCGCATGCTCGAGGAGTACTTCCGGCGCGAGCTACCGCGGCGGCGCGCGGGGGAGGCCGCCGACCTGTTCAGTGTGCTCGCCCGGGTGGCGACCATGCCCGAGCACCGGCTCACCGATGCCGACGTGATCGCGCACATGATCTTCGTGATGATGGCCGCGCACGACACCAGCGCCATCTCCATCGCCATGCTGGCCTACGAGCTGGCCCGGCACCCCGACTGGCAGGAGCGGCTGCGGGCGGAGTCGCGCGCCCTGGGCAAGGCAGATCTGGACTACGGCGACCTGGCCCGGCTGCCGAGTCTGGACCTGGCCTTCAAGGAGGCGCTGCGGATGTACGCACCGGTGGCCCAGCAGGCCCGTGAGACCATTGCCGACACCGATATCGCGGGCCACTTCGTCCCTGCGGGCACGCTCGTCATGACCGGGCCGTACACCATGATGCGGCAGCGGGAGTTCTGGCGTGATCCGGACGCCTTCGAGCCGGAGCGCTTCGACGCCGACCATCGTGAGGACGCCGCGCACCGCTTCGCCTGGGCGCCGTTCGGTGGCGGGGCGCACAAGTGTATCGGCCTCTACTTCGGCGGGATGACGGTGAAAGCGGTGCTGCACCGCATGCTGCTGGCGTACCGCTGGAGTGTGCCGCCGGGGTATCGGGTGCCGCTCATCGCGGGTACCGGGCCGTTGCCCGCCGACGGGCTGCCCATGCGGCTGGAACGGCTCGGCGCATGAGGATCGAGGCCGATCTCACCCGCTGTGCGGGGCACGGCATGTGCGAAGCCGTCGCGCCCGAGCTGTTCCGGGTGGGCGATGACGAGCGGGTGGCCGTGCGGTGTGCCGAGGTGCCGGATTCCGAGCGGGAGGTGGCCCTGTTGGCGGTGGACAGTTGCCCCACCCAGGCGCTGCGTTCGGCCTGATCACACCGGTCTCGAAATGCAATACCGACCGCGCGGTAGCTACTCAACAGCTACTGGTCGGTCTACTGTGCGGCTATGGATATGGCACTCGAGTGGGACCGGCACCCAGGTACCGGCCTGCGCCTGGCGAATGAACTAGCGGGAGCGGCGGGACTGTTCCAACTGGAGGACGTCGCCCTCGACCAGCCATCCGACCTGCTCGGCACCATTGCCGCCCGCTCGGACGGCCGCCTGCTCGGCTGGGCGGAGCTGCGCGCCGCCGGACCCCGCGACGCCTGGGTCCAGGTCATCGACGCCGATCGGCTCGTACGCTCCATCCGCCTCGGACACACCGACGACACGCCCGCCACGCCGGACGAGACCGAAGTCTTCGCCACCCTCATCGCCTCCGCCGCCGGACACGCCCAGGGCGCGGGCTACCGCGTGCTGCGCTGGGAGGGGTCCGACACCGGTCCGGAGGGGCAGGCCGCCGCACTGCTGGAGGCCGATGTCATCGGTGAGGTGGCCCGGCTGTGGACCGCCGAGCTGGGCAGCTGGGAACCGCCGGAGGGGGCCGGGGCCATCGCCGCCGACCAGTGGATTCTGCACGCCGAGGCCGAGTCCACCGAGCCGCCCGGCAATCTGTTCATCGTGGCGTTGCTGGGTGAGGGGGCGACCGATCCGATCGCCACCATCACCGCCACCATCATCGACGACATCGCCTACATCAACACCGGCGAACAGATCTCCTACGCCGATGTCGACTCCGACCGCCTGGCCGGTCTCGTGGTGGCGCTGCTGGCCGAGATCCAGGATCGCTTCCCGACCGTCGCCATGCTGCGCGTCTTCGAGTTCGACGACGCCACCGTGCGCGCGGCCCTCGAGCACGCCGGACTGGAGTTGGCCGCGCACTTCCGCGATTACGAGCTGGTGCTGGTCGAGGACTGACCCCGCGCGGCGATCCGGTCCAGCCCGTCGAGCGCGCCCAGCATCAGCTCCACATTGTCGTGGACGAATTCGTCTCGGGCGTAAGGGGTTTCGCCGTAGGCCAGGGCGGTCATGGTCTCGCCGAAGGCCGCCACCAGGAAGCGTGCGGCGAGTACCACCGCCCGGTCCTCGGCCCGCGTGCCCGCGACGAGTCCGGCCAGGATGGTCGCGAAGGCGGTCACATAGTCCTCCGACCGCTCCAGTCTGCGCCGGGCGCTGCCGGGATGGCCGTATGCCTTGGTGGACAGGAATTTGCCCTTGGCGGGCTGGCCGAGGAAGAAGTCGGTGATGGCCTCCACCACCGCGGTGATGCGGGCGTGCCGGTCGGGCGGGGTGTCACGCACCGCGGCGTGCACCGTCTGCGCCAGCTCGCGCGCGGCGGCGTCGAATGCCGCCGCGGTGAGTTCGTCCAGATCGGCGAAGCTCTCGTAGACGAACCGGGTCGACAGGCCCGCCGCCGCGGCCACCCGCCGCACGGTCAGCGCGCCCGCTCCCTCGCGTGCCATCACCTCGATGGCGGCGTCGACCAGCTGCTCGCGCCGCCCGCGCATCCGCTCGTCGGCCGCGATCCCGCCGTAGCGCCGGGTCGCCTTCATCGACGCGGCTCCGACATGGTGGTCCGCGTCACTGCCGCCGAATGTTGACACATTTGTTTCCCGAAACCTACCTTTCTAGACACAAATGATTCCTCAATGTGGAGGCGTTGCCATGGCCAGCCCCGTGTCGGAAATCTACGCGACCGACGACCCCGAACCCGCGCGCCGGGGAGTCGCGCCGGACTCGCCGACTGCCCGCTACGCCGCCGACTGGCGACTGATCATGCTGGCCCCGAGCGCCCTGCTGCTCCAGGTCGCCCACCCGGTCATCGGTTCCGGCGTGGCACAGCACTCGGTCTACACCACCGACCCGCTGGGCCGCTTCGATCGCTCGTACTGGCCGACCATCGCCCTGGCCTTCTACGGCGACGACACCGCCGCCTACGGGCGCGACATCCGCGCCATGCACAAGGGCATCACCGGCGTGGACCACGCGGGCCGCCGCTATCACGCCTGGGAACCGGAGGCGTACTTCTGGGTGCTCGGCACCGCCTACTGGGCCAGTACGGTGGTGGCCGAACGCTTCGGAAAAGGACTGTCCCGCAGCGAGAAAGCCGAACTGTACGCGGGCTGGCGGCAGGCGAGCCTGCTCGCGGGCCTGCGCGACCGCGACGCTCCGGCCGGCGTGCCGGACTTCGACCGGTTCTTCGACCGCATGCTGACCGAGCGATTGGAACACCACCCGAGCGTGGACGACGTGCTCACCACCCTGCGCCGCCCACCGGCGCCGGCGGGTATGCCCGCCCTGCTGTGGCGGCCGATCATGTGGGGCGTTGTCGGACCGTTCGCGACCTGGGTGAACACCGGCGTCCTGCCGCCGCGCGCACGTGAGCTCTTCGGCCTGGAATGGACGGCGCGCGACGAGGCGCTGCTCCGTGCCTGGGCGGTGCTGGTGCGAACCGTGCACCGAGTGCTGCCGCGCCCGGTGCGTGAGATCGGCCGCACGGTCGCGCTGTTGCGCAAGGACGCCATCATCGCCACTGCCCGGCGCGCCGCGTCGGGTCCGCGCGGCGAATAGATCGGTCGCGTGCCGCGTTGGCAGGGAGGTGAATTCGACACCGACCATATTGTTGATATCGGGCAGTACGCGCGACGGCTCCACCAATACCGCCGCGCTGCGGACCGTTCAGGCGATCGCACCCGAGGACGTCTCGACCGAGCTGTACTCGGGCTTGGTCGACCTGCCGCAGTTCGTGCCCGGGGATGCGCCCGCGCCCGAGGCGGTGTCGGAGTTACGGCGGCGTCTGGCAGCCGTGGACGCGGTGCTGTTCTGTACGCCGGAGTACGCGGGGCTGCTGCCGGGGTCGCTGAAGAATCTGCTCGAATGGGTGGTCGGCAGCGGGGAGTTGAACGAGAAGCCGGTCGCCTGGATCAACGTGGCGCCCGATGGGCGCGGCGACGGCGCGGTGGCGAGCCTGCGCACGGCGCTCGGGTACGTGGGCGCCGAGATCGTCGACGCGGCGTGCGCCCGCGTGACGGTGGCGCGGGACGCGGTGGGGCCGGACGGTGTGGTGGCGGATGGCGAGGTGCGGGAGCGGTTGGCGGCCAACCTCTCCCGCCTGGTTGAGCGGGCGCGCTGACGGCGGGCGCGCGCCGGGCTAGCGGACGTCGCGGGGTACGCCGAGTTCGCGGTCCAGGTAGCGCAGGTCGGGATCGTCGCGGCTGCCGTTGCGGAAGGCGCGGAAGACCAGGTCCTGGGGATGGCGGACGGTGAAGACCGTGCGGAAGGTGGCGACGGTGCGCTGCGGGATGCCCGCCAGGCGGGGATGGTAGCCGGTGTGGGCCTCGGGTCCCTCCCAGATGAGTGCGCCGCTCTGCGGGGCGAAGGTCCAGCCGAGGGCGGTCATGCGGCGGTCGAATTCGCCCGCGCCGAGTCCGGCCACGTCCCAGCCACTGGCCTCGTTGTGCAGCCGGCGGCCGTGCAGGAACTGCACGAAGCACGGATCCGGCCCGGGGTGCGGGGTGCTGAGGCTGAGGACGCTGTCCCAGGGCAGCGTGGTCAGCGCCCAGGTCAGCCGGACGGTGAAATCGGACCAGTCGTCACACACCGGGGCGGCGGCGCGAGCGGTGGGGCGTTCGGCGGGCAGGCCGTAGGAATCGGTGCCGGGGGCGTCCAGGCTCCAGGTGGCGCACCGTAGTCGGCGCGGTGCCATGGCCAGGCCCGCGTCCAGGACCGCCACCACCGAGGCCGCCACCCGCCGCCGCGCCTCGACCGCCTCGCCGCGCCGCCAGCCGGTGTGCCAGGCGCGCGCCAGCTCCGGTCGCCGCCATACCCGCTCCACCGCGCGCAGCTCCGGATTGGGCTGTGTCGCATCCGATTCCAGGGGCAGCGGGCAGGGCTCCCAGAGTCCGTCCGGCTGGTCGCGCAGCACGGTCAGCAGGTGTTCGGCGGCGGCGGCGTCATCCGGGACGGGCAGCAGGACTTCGATGGCACAGCCCTGCTGCGCGAAATGAACGCACCGCCCGGTATTTTCATCACGCAGTTGCAGGAAGCGCGGATTCCAGTCCAGGCCGGATTCGAGGTCCTCCTCTTCGAGAAAGTGCGGCATGCTGCGCAACAGTCCGTCCCACCTGTCCTCACCCATCTCCCTCTCCTCCCGATTCCCGGCGGTTAAGTTACCGGGGGCGGCAATCGCCTTGCCCGGCAAGGGTTGCCGGTGCACAGTGGAGCGCAGCATGGTAGAACGTGTTCTAGTTTTCGCTCGATGAAGGATCTCGATGAACTGGTACACCGGGAATGCCACCTACGACACCGTGCTCGCCATCAGCTTCGCATTCGCGGCCTTCGTGCTGATCGGCGGGCTTTTCGGACAAAGTCCGTACGGTCGATTCGCGACGGCGAAGCTGGGTCTCAACCTGAATCCGAAACTCGGCTGGTGGCTCATGGAGATTCCGGCGACCGTGGTTTTCGCGGTCTGCTTCCTGGCCGGGCCGAACCGATTCGAACCCGCCGCGCTGGTGCTGGCCGCCATCTGGGTGCTGCACTACGGCAATCGCGGCTGGTTCTTCCCGCTGTCCATCCGTCAGGTGCCGGGCAAACGCGGCAGTTTCAACATCTCGGTGCTGGCCATGGGCATGTTCGTCACCGCCCTGCACGGCTACCTCAACGGCACCCTGTTCAGCCACGACTACCTGGACCGGTACGACACCGACTGGCTCACCGACCCGCGCTTCCTGATCGGCCTGGTGGTCTACCTGTGCGGCTTCGCGCTACTGGTCCACTCCGAGAGGATTGTTCGCAATCTTCGCGACAAGAACGATCCGGGCGCAACGGAATACAAGATCCCCTACGGCGGCGGCTTCCGATTCGTCACCAGCCCCACCTATCTCGGCGAGCTGATCGCCTGGACCGGATTCGCCATCCTGACCTGGGCGCTGCCCGGTGTGGTGATCCTGCTGATCACCGTGGGCAATCTGGTGCCGCGCGCCTTCGCCACGCATCGCTGGTACCGGGAGAGGTTCGCCGACTACCCGGTGGAGCGAAAAGCCCTCATTCCCTTCGTGATATGAGAAATTGTCCGACACGGAATTCCCCAGGGACGGGATTGGGCTACGGTAATCGCATGGCGCGTCTGGTGAGTAAAGAACAGTACTTCGACCAGGGCCTCGACGTTTTGGCACAGGCCGGTTTCGCCGGGCTCAATATCGGGGTGCTGTGCCGGGCGCTGGGTGTCACGAGCGGGTCCTTCTACCACCACTTCGGCAGTTGGCAGGGATTCGTGGACGCCCTGCTGGCCTACTGGGAGGGGCAGCAGGCCAGACGGTTGCGCGAGTTGGAGTTCGGCAGCGGCACACCCGAATCCGATGTGGACAAACTGCGCGAACTGACGCTCGGGCTGCACCACCGGGCCGAGGCGGCCATCCGCGCGTGGGGCGCGAACGACGCCTCGGTCGGCACGGTGCTGCGCCGGGTGGACGACGCCCGGCGCCGGATTCTCGGCAAGGCGATCGCCGGGGTGGTGGGGGATCGGGCCGCCGCGGCGCATCTCACCTCGCTCGGCATGGCCATGCTGGTCGGCTATCAGCAGCTCTCGGCGGCCGGGCACCGCGACGACTTCGCCCCGCTGCTGGACGAGTTCGTGCGACTGGTGTTCTCGCACGCGCACGTGGTCGCCTGATCCGGCGCTAACGACCACGCGGACCGTACGAGTCCCGCGCCCCGCGCTCGAACTTGTTGCGGTACATGGCCGTATCCACCGTGTGCATGAGATCGTCCACCGCCGTCGGCGCACTCTCGGCGACGGCGGTGCCGATACTCGCGCCCAGCGTGACCGGATGTCCGTCCACCGCGAACGGCGCGCCCAGGGCCGCGAGCATCTCCTCGGCCAGCTTCGCCAGCTCGTCGGCATCGCACCGCTCGACCAGCACGATGAACTCGTCGCCGCCGATGCGCGCGGCCATTCCCCCCACCGCGGAGACGGTGGTGAGCAGTCGGGTCGCCACCTCCCGCAGCACCCGGTCGCCGGTGGCGTGGCCGTACTCGTCGTTGATCTCCTTGAAGCCGTCCAGATCCAGATAGCAGACGCCGACCGGCGGCTCGGCCGCGCCGAGCCGGTCGAAGAACAGCAACCGGTTGGGCAGGCCGGTGAGCGGATCGTGGTGGGCGTCGTGCCACAGCCGGTCGGAGAGCTGTTTGCGTTCGGTGATGTCGACGGTGACACCCACCAGGAAGCGCGGCCGCCCGTCGCCGTCGCGTACCACCGACATGGACAGGTCGATGGTCTTGCAGCTGCCGTCGGGGCGCGCGTGCGTGGTCTCGGTGCGGAACCGGTCGGTTTCGCCGGTGAGCAGCCGTTGGAACTGCTCGAAGGCGTCGCCGATATTCTGTGGTCCGAGAATGTCGGCCACCGAACGGCCCGGCATCGCCGCCGCGGGCACACCGAGGGTTTCGGCCATGGCGGCGTTCACGTCCAATACCTGCCCGGTGCTGATGTCGATGGTGCCGATACCGACCGAGGCGGCGGTGAAGATGGCCTCGAACCGCGCCTCCGACAGCTGTCGCCGCGCCTCCGCCTCCCGGGCCGCGGTGAGCGCCGCGGCGAGGGTGGTCTCCTGTTCGGCCAGCGCGGCCTGGCGTAGTCGGTCGGTGAACGCGGCCGCGAAGTCGGCCGCCACCGCGGCGGCCCGCGCTCGGCCCGGATGGTAGTCGGCGGCCGTGGGATCGGGGTATTCGGCGTCGAACATCTCCCCGCAGATCAGCAGCACCGAGTGGTGGACGGCGCGGGCGTCGCGGTAGTTGGCGGCCACCAGGGCGGCGGCGGCCGCACCCGCGACCGCCGGATCGCCCGTCCCCCGGATCGCCGCCAGCAGACCATCGGTGTACTGCCCGAGCAGCACCTCGACCTGGGCGCGGGTGAGCGTCGGCGCGACCGCGCCGTCGAGAAGTTCGGCCCATCGCACGGCCACATCTCGCGCTCCCACCGCAACCCCCTGTCGAGTCCGTCGAATCAGGGCTTCCGACCCACGCCCGCCAGACCCAGTGAGCGCCCCGGTGCCTCGTGCTGGTCGCGTTCGGATTCCGGCCGCCACAGCGGCAGCTCGACGACGCCGGGTTCGATCAGTTCCCAGCCGTCGAACATGGTGGTGATCGCCTCGCGGGACCGGAAGTGAATACCGATCTTATTCTCGTTCACGGCATTGGCGCCCAGCTTGGCGGCGTCCTCGGGACGCTGCGCCGAGGTCAGGTGCGAAATCGCCACGTAGCTGCCGCCCGGCACCGCCGCCCGCAGCTCCGACACCAGCTCCGCTGGCCGGTCCTCGTCGCCCACCAGGTGCAGCACCGCGACCAGCAGGATGCCGACGGGCTGGGAGAAGTCGACGAGTCCGGTCGCGCGGGCACGCTCGAGCAGGTCGGCGGGCTTGCGCAGGTCGGCCTCGATGGCCCCGGCGCGCTCGTTACCGCTCAGAATGGCCTTGGCGTGCGCCACCGCCACCGGGTCGATATCCGCGTACAGCACCCGCGCGGCGGGGTCGATCTCCTGGGCGATCTCGTGCACATTGCCCGCGGTCGGAATGCCGGAGCCGACGTCGAAGAACTGCCGCACCCCCGCGTCCATCAGGTACCGCACCGCACGCCGCAGGAACGCCCGGTTGCCGAGTGCCAGCCGGGGTAGGTCCGGGACCAGCTTCTTGCCCATCTCGGCGGCCTGCCGGTCGACCTCGAAGTTGTGCGAGCCGCCCAGCAGCGCGTCGTACATGCGTGCCGGGCTGGCCTGGGTCATGTCCACGCCCTCCGGGGCCCACGCCGGTCTGTCCATTCGAAACCCTCCTGCGAACCAACGAACTCGGACCACGCCGCGGGCGGGCGGATCCGCTGCCGGATGCTCCGTGTTCATGATCACCCGGGCCGTGCTCTGCGAATGGTAGCCCTCGTACTCGAGAACTATTGCAGCGACATGTTTCTCATCGGCCGGGACCGGGTGCGGCCGGGGCCGGGCAGGTGCTGTCGGTGACGAGGGGAACGCAGACGCCGGTGACATCCTCGAGCAGCAGCCGCCCGCCGATCACCAGTGCCGCCAGCGCCACCGCCCCGAAGAACAGCACCCACACGATGCCCGGGATCCGGGTGAGCCGGGCCAGCTGGTCGGCGTCGGAATTGGGCTCGTGCGCGCGGTTGCGCTGGAGCTCCACCACCGGACGCGCCGCCGCCAGCAGCAGGAACCACGCGGCGAAGTAGGCGAACCCGGCCTGGAGGTCGTCGGTGCCGAACCAGGAGACCGCGAATACCGCCCCGCCCGTGACGACGACCGACAGCAGCCCGAAACCATTGCGCACCTTGAGCAGTACCGCCGCCAGCAGGGCGATGGTGGCCCAGAGCATGAGCGTGATCCGGTGTGCGCCGAGCAGCGCCGCGTAGCCCAGGCCGAGCAGCGCCGGGGCAGGATATCCGGCCATGGTGGTGAGCACCATCCCGAGGCCGTACGGTTTGCCGCTGGACACCGTGAGGCCCGAGGTGTCCGAATGGAGCCGGATGCTGTTGAGCCGTCGTCCGGTGAGCAGGGCGACGAACGCGTGGCCGCCCTCGTGCGCGATGGTGACCACATTGCGGGTCAGCCGCCAGGTGGGGCGGTAGAGGACGATCAGCAGGGCCGCGATCGCGGTGCCCAGCACCAGCCACCACGGCGGCGGCGTCTGCGTACCGGTGAGGCGGTCGACGATCGAGTTCCCGCGTTCGACGAATTCGGCGATCTGCACCGCCGCACCTTACCCGCGCATCACGGCTTGCGCCCGATGCCGCCGCGCACCGAGGTGCTCTCGCCCTCGGGTGGCTCGTCGGTCCGCCACCGGTCGATGGGGACGATGCCCGGCGGCACCAGCTCCAGTCCCGCGAAGACGCCCTCGATCTCGGCCGGGGTGCGGGGATGGTAGGGAGCGCCGCCGGTCTGGGCGTAGTTCTCGCACAGCCGGACGTAGGCCGGATCGTCGGTGGTGCCGTCGTTGAGCACCAGGTAGCTGCCGGAGGGTACGGCGGCCATGAAGGTGTCCACGATGCGCCGCACGTCCCGGTAGGTGGGGGCGTGGCCGAGAACACCGTGGAACATGACCGCGATCGGCTTGGTGAAGTTCAGGACCTGCCGCGCGGCGGTGACGATGTCCTCGGGGTGGTTGAAGTCCGCGTCGATGTAGGTGGTGACGCCCTCGTCGGTGGTGCTGGTGAGCAGGGCGCGGGCGTGCGCGAGCACCATGGGGTCGTTGTCGACGTAGACGACCTTGGCCTCGGGCGCGATGCCCTGGGCCACCTCGTGGGTGTTCTGCATGGTGGGCAAACCGGTTCCGACATCGAGGAATTGGCGGATCCCGGCCTCGGCGGTCAGATAACGCACCGTGCGGATGAGGAAGCGCCGCGATTCGACGGCCATGGTGCGGATGCCGGGGTAGGCATCGATGCCCGCCTCGCCCGCGATCCGGTCGACCTCGTAGTAGTCGCGTCCACCCATCCAGAAGTTCCAGATCCGGGCCGAATGCGGGATATCCGTGCGTATCCGCGGTTGGGACATACTCGATCTCCTCTGACGCTCGGCGTGGAATTTACGCCGTGCGCCGCCGTCTCGCGGGTATTTCACCGACCTGTGATCGGGAGTCGCGCTGGACCGCGCCGCGGATACGCGCCAGACTGCGCGAATGAGCAGCGACACAGTGGATCCGGTGATCGAGACCGCGACGGGGAAGGTGCTGGGCGCGCCGAACGATCACGGCGGCAGCGTGTTTCGCGGTATTCCCTTCGCCGCGTCACCGGTGGGTGAGGCGCGATTCACACCGCCGCGACCGCATCCGGGCTGGACCGGGGAGCGGGCCGGCGTTCGTCCCGGCCCCGCCGCCCCGCAGTGGCCGTCGCGGCTGGAATCGGTGCTGGGAACCCGAGTTCCGGACTGGGACGAGGACGGTTGCCTGAACCTGTCGGTGTGGACGCCGGGCGACGTGGATCCCGCCGCGGCGCGCCCGGTTCTGCTGTGGTTCCACGGCGGCGGATTCACCAGCGGCAGCGGCGGCTGGGACTGGTACGACGGCGCCCGCCTGGCGGCGCTCGGCGATATCGTCGTCGTCACCGCCAACTACCGGCTGGGGCCGCTCGGCTACCTGTATCTGCCCGAGATCGGGGCCGCGAACCTCGGCGCGCTGGATCAGGCGGCGGCGCTGCGCTGGGTGGCCGACAATATCGCGGCCTTCGGCGGTGATCCGGAGCGCATCACCGTGGGCGGGCAGTCGGCGGGCGCGTTCTCGGCACTGGCCCTGGCCACCGATCCGGCGACCGGCGCGCTGGTGCGACGGGTGATCGCGCAGTCCGGCCCGTGGCGGATGCCGCCGATGGACGCGCTGGCGGCGCGCGATATGACCGAGTCCTATCTGCGGATTCTCGGCATCGCCGCGGACGGGCAGGTAGCCGATCGATTGCGCGAACTGCCGGTGGGTCGGCTGCTGGCCGCCTACGCCCGGCTCATGGCCGAGACCGGACGGCCCGGATCGATGGAACCGCCCATGTGGCCGGTGTTGGGTGGGCCGGGAACGCCGCGACCGTTCGAGCAGGCCGTCGCCGCGGGCGCACTGCGCGGGAAGCAGGTGCTGCTGGGCTGGACCGCCGCGGAGATGGGGGCGTTCTTCGCCTTCAATCCGGCGATCCAATTGCTGAGCTGGGAGAAGGCGGCGGCGTTCGGGGTCACGCGGGAACGCGCGGACGCCGACTACCCGGGGGCGACCCCGGCGCAGGCGGTGTCGCTCGCACTGGGCGAGCACTACTTCGCCGCCGGGGCCCGAGAAATCGCCGATATGCTTGCCGCCCAGGGCAATCCGGCCCATGTGTATCGGTTCGAACGTGGCCCCGTCGTCGATCCCGACGGTATCGGGGCCTGCCACTGCGCGGAGCTGCCGTTCCTGTTCGGCACCTTCGACGCCTTCCGCAACGCTCCCATGCTGGGCGAAATCGGCGCGGGCGACCGGGAATTGGCCACGGCATTCGGCGGTGCGCTGGCCGCCTTCGTCGCCACCGGATCACCGAACGGGTCCGGTCCGGAGTCTTGGCAGCCCTACCACGCTGACGGCGCCGCCGAGATCCGGGGATTCGGCGTGCCGACACGGCAAAGGTTCGGTGTGCCGACACGGCAAAGGTAGTGGTCACTGGACATAACGGGTTTGCGGGAGTATCACAACGGGTATGGGCTCCGATGTAATCGGTGTCAGCGACGCCGTGGAAGAAGGTGGTCCAGGTGTCGGCGAATGTGCCGGTGCGCCTGTGGCGGGTGCAACCGTGGAACCCGAATCCGCTCATGCGCGCATCGGATCGGTGGGAGGCACTGATCTGGCTCGTCGCGGTGCTCGCGGCACTGGTGGCGGTGCCCCTCGCGGGAGCCATCGGCACCACGGCCTACACCGGGGCGGCGGCGCGCATCGCCGCCGAGGACGCCGGCAAGACCCGGGTCACCGCCACCGTCGTGGGTATGCCCGACGATGTGACCGGTGCGCGCGGCGGGGTGCGGGTGGAACGCTTCCCGGCCACCGTGCGCTGGGACGCCGACGGCCGCACCGGTGAGGCCGATGTCAACCTCTCCACACCCGCGGTCGTCGGGGCCGAGGCCGAGGTCTGGCTCGGCGCGGACGGCACGCCCACGGCTCCACCGGCCAAGCCGGGATCGGCCGCCGCCGAGGGCGTGGGCACCGGTCTGGCGATTCTGGTCGAAACCTGGTGTGCCGCCGCCGCACTGGTGTGGGTAACACATACCGCGCTCACCGCGCGCCGCAATGCGCGCTGGGATCAGGAGTGGCGCACCATGAACCATTCGATCGGACGCGACACGCTCTGAGGTGAGGGCGAGTTCGGAGTCTGCCGGACTTCGGCCGCACCGTCGGGCCGGTCCGCCGCACGGGATTGCGCGCTGAACGTCGCTCACCCGCCGATCGCACCCGCCGATCGCGCCCGCCGAACGGCGAGGCGACTCAGTATTCGCCGTCGACCAGATTGCGCAGCGGTTCACCGGTCAGATACCGCCGGATCTCGCCCACCGCCACCGCGTAAGCGCGCTCGACATTGCCGCGGCTGCTGCCGCCCACGTGCGGGGTGAGCAGCAGGCCGGGCGCGTCCCAGAGCGGATGGTCGGCGGGCAGCGGCTCCGGGTCGGTGACGTCCAGGACGGCGCGCAGCCGTCCCGAGGTCAGTTCGGCGAGCAGCGCGTCGGTGCGCACCACCGGTCCGCGCGCGGCATTGACCAGGATCGCGCCGTCGGGCATACGGGCCAGGAAGTCCGCGTCCACCATGCCGACGGTGCGGCTGGTGACGGGGACGGTGAGGATCACCGCGTCGGCGCGGGGGAGCAGGTCGGGCAGTTCGTCCACCCCGTGCACACCGGCGCGGGCGCGGGTGCCCACCACGGTCACCGGGGCGTCGAACGGGGCGAGTTTGCGGCGCATCTCGGTCGCCAGGTCGCCCGCCCCGACGATCAGGACGCGCTTGCCGTGCAGGGTGTCGGTTCGGTGCTGGGTCCATCGGTGCTCGCGCTGCGCCACCGCGAATTCGGTGAATTCCCGGTAGACGCTGAGCAGTCCGGTGAGCGCCCACTCGGCGGTGCTGGCCCCGTGCGCGCCGCGCGCGGTGGAGAGCAGCACACCCTCCGGAATCCGACCGACCCATGCCTCGGCGCCGGCGGTGAGCAGTTGGATCAGGCGCAGTTTCGGCAGTTCCCAGGCCATGGCGGCGGCGGCCGATCCGGCGAGGAAGCCGGGCACCAGGATCTCCGCGTCCGCCCCGCCCGGGGGTACCGGGCCGCCGGGCTCGTACCGCACCGCCCGCACCCCGTCGAGCGTCGATACCGCTCGCAGCCCGTCGTCGTCGGGAATCAACACAGTCGTCGCCATGAGCGCCACGGTAGTCCGGCCGCTCGGCGCGGTGCCCGGAGGCGGCGGAGTCCGAATGCGACGTCCGAAGCCATGTCCGAGTGCCATGTCCGAGTGCAATGTGCGAGTGCCATGTCCGTATGCCGCCGATAGGGCGAAGGCCGCCGCCCGCGGGTGCGGACGGCGGCCTCGCGCACGGCGCGCCTAGTAGTAATGCCTGCGGCCGCCGATGGTGCGACCGGCGGAGCCGAGCAGTGCGAGCACCACACCGACGACGGCGAGGATGATGCCGAGGGTGGTGAGGATCGGGATGCTGAGCAAATATCCGGCGACGATAAGGATGAGGCCGAGAATGATCATGATCGGGTCCTATTTCGATGCGGGCGAGGCCGACTTGCCGGTCGTCGGGCGGTGCAGGAACCGGTTGAACGACCAGGTGGGGGTGGAATCCGGGGCGGAGCGTGCGGCGGGAGCGTTGCTGGTCTCGCCCGGTGGCGCGGCGGATTCCTTACGGGCCGCCGCGATTTCGCGCTTCGACTTGCGGAGTTCACGCCGGGCGGCGCTACCACGCCGCGAGGCCGTCCACACCGCCGTCAAGAGCAGGATGAGCCCGCAGGCGCCGACGGCGCCGACAAGCATGCCGTAACCGAACACCGCCCCGGAGGACAGGTCGTAGTTCTGGCCGAAAACCGTGAAACCGTTGGAGAGCGTGTTGTTTTCGCCGCTGTTCTCCCGGACACCGGCAACGCCCACGGCCACGGCGCCGAGGAGGGCGATGAGCCCGATGATGGTCAACATATGGCGGCTATTCCCGCTACGCCGCCACTCAAACGGGGTATGAGCGGCGGTTTTCGCGACACGCCGCGCGTGTTCCTTGACACGCGAGGCTGTGTGGTGCGCAACGGTGTGGTGCGGAACGTGGCGGCGTTCGGTTCGGCTCGGTGCGTTCCCGCGGCGTTTCCCGCGCGCACGGGTGCGCGGCAGTGGACCGCGTGATCAGGGCGGCGGATCTCTCGGCGAGCCGTACTGGTCCATTGGCAACTTTGAGGCAAACTTCCGGACATGTCTCCTTTGCCCGATTGCCCGCTCGGGTAGCGGCACCCGGTGACCGCGCCTTTCCGGCAGATTCCCACGCCCATGCTGGCGGTGGCGGGGCCGCCGCCGGATGCGGAGGGCTGGGCGGTGGAGATGAAGTGGGACGGCGCCCGCATCATGGCGGTGTGCGCGGCGGGGGAGTGCCGGCTGTACAGCCGCAACGGCCGGGATGTCGGCGGGTCGTATCCGGAACTCGTGGCCGCGTTGCGGACCCTGGCGGCGGACCGGGCACTGATACTCGACGCCGAGGTGATCGCCGCCGATGCCGACGGCGCACCCTCCTTCGGCCGCCTGCAACGGCGCATGCATGTGGCCCGGCCGGGCGAACACCTGGTGGCTCAGGTGCCGGTCCAGCTGTTCGCCTTCGACATCCTGGCCGTCGACGCCCGCGACGTCACCACGCTGCCCTATCTGGAGCGCCGTCGACTGCTGGCCGAATTGCCGCTCACCGCACCGCTTTCCGCGCCGCCGCACTGGCTCGGGGTCGGGGCGGGCGCGCTGCTCGCGGTCGCGCGCGAACACCGGTTGGAGGGCATCGTCTCCAAACGCGTCGACTCCCCGTACCTGCCGGGCCGTCGCTCACCGACCTGGGTCAAGACACCGCTGCGCCGCGGCACCGAGGTGATCGTCTGCGGCTGGACCCCGGGCAGCGGTGGTCACCAGCACACCTTCGGCTCCCTGGTCCTCGGCGCCCACGACCACACCGGCACGCTGGTCTACATCGGCAATGTCGGCACCGGCTTCACCCAGCCGGTGCGCCGCGTGCTGCGCGCCGCCCTCGACGACATCGCCGTGCCCACAAGCCCTTTCACCACCGCGCCACCACTGTCCGGACGCTGGCACTGGGTGCGCCCCGTCCTCGTCGGCGACGTCGAGTACCGCGAATTCACCGACCGCCTCCGCATGCCCAGTTGGAAGGGCTTGCGTTCGGACAAGACCGCCGCCGAGGTGATGCTCCCCGAGACCGCGACCGCACCGGACGGGTGACGGCCAGCCGAGTGGACGGGCCGTGGCGGCCGCGACGTCGGCATCGGCACGGGCTGCGCGTCGGCGGTCGGCGGCCCGGCGTGCGCCGGATCTTCGGCGGCCTGCTGCGCGTCGTTCACCGCATCGGCCTGGGGCAAGATCGGGCTGGGTGTGCTGCTGCTGGTCTATCGTGCGTCGCAGCCGCACGCGGCTCCACTGGCGGAACAGGGCTCGCTGTGGCTGGACGAATAATCGTTCAGGACAGCGCTTTCGCCTTCAACTGCTCGAATTCCTGTTGGGTGATGGTGCCGTCGGCCAGCAGTTGTTTGGCGTCGGCGATCTGGGCGGCCGGATTGGTTCCGGCGGTTTTCCTGATGTAGTCCTGCTCGGCCGTCTGCCATTGCTTCGCCTTGGCGGCCGACCGTTCCTGCATTCCGCCGCCGCGCGCGATCAGATAGACGAGCGAGGTGATCAGCGGCAGGAAGATGAGGAAGACGATCCAGACCGCCTTCACCCAACCGGAGGTTTCCTTGTCACGGAAAAGATCGCCGATGATGTAGAACAGCAGCAGCAGATAGGCGATGAACGCGAAGCTCACGATAATCAGCCAGAGCACTTCCCAGAACGACATTTCGCACCTCGGTTGGCTAGGACGGACGTCGTCTCGGCAGGACGACTGCCGCCACGCTATGTCGAGCTCCCCGGGCGGGCATCACCTCATTCGGATGAAGGATGGTGAAAGACGCAACAAGATCATCTCGGTTCCCGAATCGAGGAGATCCGTCCACTAAACTCCGCGAGCAGAGCACGGTGACCCACAGGCTGTCGGTACGCTTCGGGAGGCGCGATGACTGCTGCGCACGGCCTCGACTTTGCTGGATCGGACGGCAATTCGATATCCGCCGAGGCGGGAATTCCCCATCTGGCGTTCACGCCCATACCCCGCGGCGGGTTGCTCGCGGAATTGACCGCCCTGGCCGAGACGCCCGAGGGGGTCGTGCTGCTGCTGTGCTCACCCGTGGGCAGCGGCAAAACCGTACTGCTGGTGCAGTGGGCGGAAGACCGCGGCCGCGACCGAGTGGTGTGGCTGCGCGTGGAGGAGCACGCCCCCGCCGGACAGCTGTGGCAGCGCCTGCGCGCCCGCCTCGGCGTCGCCGCGTCCGGGCCCGATCCGCTGACCACACCACTCGCCGACGCCGCACAACTCGCGGACGCGCTGGCCGGTGACCCCCGGCCGACCCTGCTGGTCATCGACGACGCCCACCTGATCACCGATCCGCTCATCCTGGCCGGACTCGAGCACTTCCTGCTGTCCGTGCCGCCGACCGTCACGGTCGTCGTCTCCGGCCGCTACGAACCGCCCATCCGCTGGCATCTGCTCGAACTGAGTTCGCGGTTGCGGCGATGGGGGGCCGACCGGCTCGCCTTCGCGCCGGGCGAGGTGGCGCGGGTGTGCCGCGACCAGGGCTGCGAACTCGCGGACGACGACATCGCGCTGCTGATGGAACTCACCCGCGGCTGGGCCGCGCTGGTGCGGATGGCCGCCATCTTCCTGTCCACCCGCACCGAGGACGCCGCGGCCGCGCTCACCGCACTCGCCCGGCTCCCGGCCTCGATCTCCGATCTGCTCGCCGGGGAGCTCATCGACACCCTCTCGCCCGGCCTGCGGCTGTTCCTCACCCACACCAGCGTCCCGGCCGAGTTCACCGAACAGCTGGCCGACGATCTGATCGGCGGCGGGGCCGGACACTGGCTGCACGAGCTGGAGCGGTTGAACTATCCGCTCACCTCCGTGGTCCGCAAGGACCGGGAGTGGTTCACCTACCACCCGCTGCTGCGCGCCTACTTCCTGGCCGAACTCAACCGTCTCGGCCCGCAGCTCGCCGAGGAGCTGCGGCTGCGCACCTCGCTGCATTTGCAGTCGATCGGCGAACCGGCGGCGGCGCTGCCGCATGTGCTCGGCCTGCCGCGCTGGCCGCTGTTGGCCTTCCTGGGTGAGCATGCGCTCGGTCTGACCATCTCCGGGCAGGGCGCGGCGCTGTTCGACGCCTTGGCGGCGGCCGATCCGGCCCTGTCGGAGGATCCGTACCTGCTGCTGCTCCGCGTGGTCGACGCCTTGGTGCAGGGCGACATCCCCGGTGCGCGTGCGCATTTCGACGCCTGCCGGGCTCGCCGCGCCGCCCGTGAATCCTTCGCCACCGCCGATATGCGCACCGCGCTGACCGCCGCCGTCACCGCGGAGCTGGCGGTCGCGGCCGGAATCTCGGTCGAGGACGGCTGGGCGGAGTTGCCGCCCGGCACCGGATATCCCGATCTGGATTGCTACGCCGCCATCGAAACCGGTACCGCGCTGCTCGTACTCGGCGATCCGGTGGAGGGGGAGGAGCGGCTGCGCCGGGGCCTGGCCGCCGCCGAGGTGAACGCCTATCCGCAGCTGCGGGTGCGGGCGCTGACCCGACTCGCGGTATCGGCCGGTCTCGCGGGCGCGCTCACCACCATGCGCCGCCGCGCCGAGCACGCGCTGGACGTGGCGCGCGAACACCATCTGCTGGCGGCTCCGGAGGCCGCGCAGGCGACGGCGCTGGCCGCGTTGGGAGCCTACGTGCAGGGCGACGCCCTCGATATCGACTACGTGACGCGCACGCTCGCCGAACACAGCCTGGTGGACGGGTCGGTGGGCGCGAACGGCGGCTGGCACGCCCATCTGATCGGCACGCTGGTGTCCTTCGCCGCCGCCGAGGACAAGAGCGCCGCCGCCGAACTGCTGCGCACCGGACTGGTGCGGGTGCTCGACGCCCATCCGGTTCCGGCCACCAGCGCCGGGCTGGTGCCCTTCGTGGTGTGGGCGCTGCTCCAGGTGCGGGAGCCGTACGAGGCGCAGCTCGTGGTCGAACAGGCGCGGTCGGTACTGGGCGAGGGGCCGGAGCTCCGGATCGCCCGCGCGGCGCTGGCCGCCACCGCGCACCGCTCCCGCGCGGTACTCGAACTGGTCGATCCGCTGTGCGACGCGGCGACGCCGGTGCATCCGGTGCACCGGGTCACCGCGTGGCTGCTGTACGCCGTCGCGCACGACGAACTGGGCAGCGTCGGCAAGGCTCGCGACGGGCTGGAACATGCCCTGCGGCACGCCGCCGCCGAACGCGTCCTCCGTCCCTTCCTGGATGTGCCCGGCGCACTCGGCCTGCTCGACCGATTCGACGGCAGCTTCGGACATCTGGACGCCTACGCCACCACCCTGCGCCGACATCCCCTGGTGCACCGGCATGCCGCGCATCCGGGTCTGACCGGCACCGAACTGAAGGTGCTGCGGCAGCTGCCCTCGGGTCGGACCACCCAGCAGATTGCGGACGATCTCGGTGTCTCGATCAATACCGTGAAGACGCATCTGCGCGGCATCTACGCCAAGCTCGGCAGCAATTCCCGGGTCGCGGTGTTGAGCCAGGCCCGGCGCAGCGGCCTGCTCTGAATCGGCGCGCCCGGTTCACCCCCGGCGGATGAGGTGTCTCCGGCGGCGGCGAGCGCAGACTCGAAACGCGTGGGCGGTCCGCCGTCACGATGGGCGTCGACGGCGACGGGCACGGAGAGGAGGCCCCCGACAATGCCGATCCGGTACCAGTTCGTGCTCGACGGCGAACTGTCCGAGCGCGCGCTGGCCGCCTTCCCCGACCTGTCCGCCGCGCCGCGGCGGCACGGCACGACGACCCTGTTCGGCGCGGTCACCGATCCCACGGCGATGCGCGGAATCCTCGCCCGCATCGACAATCTCGGACTCACGCTGCTGGAGATGCGGCAACTACCGGATTGAGGAGCGATCATGGCTGTGCTGGCGCCGGAGAGTCGACGGCGGACGCTGGACGAGCTGGTGGACCGGCTCGACCTGAGCAGCGGTGACACCGGACCCAAACGCTCCGCCTTCTGGATCATGCTGACGTTGTCGAGCGTGATCGCGGTGTCGGGCGTGGTCGGCGACTCCACCGCCACGGTGATCGGCGCGATGATCGTCGCGCCGCTGTCGCTGCCGATCCTCGGTGTCGCGCTGGGCATCGCCACCGGGCGGGGAGCGCTCGTCGCCCGCAGTCTGCTGCTGGTGATCGCCGGGGTGCTGCTGGTGGTCGCCATCGGTTTCGTGGTCGCCCAGGTGCTGCCCAATCCGACCAATGTGCTGGCCAATTCCCAAGTGGTGGGCCGTACTTCGCCCAAGCTCATGGATCTCACCGCGGCCCTGGCCACCGGCCTGGTCGGCGTGATCGCCATGATCCGGCGCGATGTCGGCGATGTGCTGCCGGGCGTGGCGATCGCCATCTCGCTGGTGCCGCCGCTCGGGGTGGTCGGGGTCTGCCTCGGTTCGCGCGCACCGGGTCTGGCGCTGGGCGCGTTCGTGCTGTTCGCCTCCAATATGGTGGCCATGATCGTGACCGCCACCGTGGTGCTGGTCGCGACCGGATACGCGCACGAGGCCGGAGTGGGGGCCACCCGCCGCGGCCGCGCCTACGCGGTGCTCGCCGCCGCGCTGATCCTGGTGGCCGTGCCCATGGTGGTGAATTCGCTGTCGTCGCTGTGGGCCGACCGTATCGCGAACGCGGCGCGAGCCTGGCTCACCGGCGTGGACGGCGCGCAGGTCACGGCGGTGTCCCTACAGAGCGACACCGCGACGATCCAGGTGCTGGCCCCCGACGAACTGCCGCCGGTGAGCGAACTCCAACGGCGGGTCGATCGGCTGGTGCCGTGGAACCCGCGGGTGGTGATCGTGCACACCGTCGGCAGCCGCGTCGGTGATTAGCATTGAGCAGGGTGGCCGCGAAGCGGAGATCTCCCTGTGCCGCGTACTCGCCGCCGTCACCTCGAACAGCCCCTGGATATCGCACAGCTGACCCTGCCGCCACAAACTCGGATTCGCGTGGGCGGGCAGTCTTCGGCGAGGAAGCCGTAGGACCCGATATCCCACACCACCCGCCCGTCGGCGGCGGTGACGGTCGGTGGGTCGAGTTCGGCCACCAACCCGCGTCGCGCATTGTCGAAGTCGGACTCATCGGAGAAATCCAGGAGATTCACGAAATTCGGCTCGCTGCCCACGATGTCGCTCACCTCGGCTTCCACGTCGCCACGGCCCAGATGACCACCACGTCCAGGGCGATGATCAGCGCCGACCACCACGGGTAGTACGGCAGCCACAGAAAGTTCGCCACGATCGACAGCGCCGCGAATCCGATGGCCGCCCCGCGCCCCCACGCCGTGCCCATCATGAGCCCCACCGAGCACACCATGAGCACCGCGCCCAGCACGATGTGTATCCACCCCCACGAGGTGGTGTCGATCCGATAGATTTACTCGACGCCCGCGACGAAGATCTCGTCGTCGATCACCGCCGCGATGCCCTGCAACAGCGACACCGTACCGACGGTCAACAACAGAACGCCCGCGCCGATCGAGGTCACCGTGGCGACCCCCTGCCGAACCGGATGCTCCTGAGACGGGGAGGTCATGTCGACTCCTTCCGAAGGCTGATGCGTACCAGCCGCAATGGTCGCCGCCCCGCCCGCGCCCGCACATCATCCGATCCGGGTGAGGTGGGCCGTCACCCTGCCCGCGTAGCGTCCGTGCGGTCTCCGCGCACCGACCCGCCCGGGGCGAGCGGCGTGCGCGACGACCGGCGCGCCGGACACCGCCGCCACCGAACCGATCGACAGGAGTCGCCCATGTCCGACACCGCGGCGCTCGCGCATCCGACAGTGACTTCGGCACCAAGAATCAGGATCTCGAATACGGCCGGGACGGGTCGCCGACCTACACGGTCGGCGGAGCCGCGCCAACCGATCCGAAGCTGTTCGCCGATCGGTTGTCCGCGCCCGACGACGAGGTCACGCTGTACCCGCGCGCCTACCGGCCCGATCCGGCCATTCTCGACGGCGCCTGGGAGCCGCCGGCGGTCGTCTTCTGGTCGTGACTCGGCATCCGTTGTCGCACAGCGCGACTCCGGTCAATCCCGGACGGTGATGGTCAGGCGGGGGCGGTCGGTGTCGGCGGGGCCCGCGACGCGCTCCCAGACGGCGTCGATCATGGGGGCGAGCAGGAGTTCGCCGAGTTGGCGGACCATGACCTCGACGATCTGGGTGGGTTCGCGGCGGGTGGTGGAGGCCAGGCCCGCCTCGCGTAGGCCCGTGATCTCGCGGCGGGTCAGGGCGACGAGCGATTCGAGCAGGCGCAGCTGGGTTTCGGAGGGTTCCAGGACGGCGCGGCGCACGTAGTTCACCACGGCGGGATTGTCGTGCAGCATTCGCCGGACCGCCTCGTCGCGGGCGGTGGCGACCTGGGCGGTGGTGCCGGTGGGCGGGATCGAGGAGACGGCGGCGGCGAAGTAGTCGACGATCAGCTGGTCCACGGCCTCGATGAGCCCGGCCTTGGTCTTGAAGTGATGCTGCACCAGCCCGAGGGTGACACCGGCCTCGGCGGCGACCGCGCGCAGGGAGACCCGGGATTCGCCGTACTGGGCGAACAGGTCCATGGCGGCATTGCGGATGCGCGCCTTGGCGGTGAGGTCGTCGGCGGTGGCCCGTGGATTCAGCATCTGCCCTCGGTTCGTCGGATAGTCCGAGCAGTCTACGTCGCGTAATAGCGACCGATACGATGGACATGTGGGCAGTACAAACGTATTGTCCCGGCAGGCACGTCCCGCCCACCGGAAAGTAGAGAGAACAACGATGTCCGAACTCTTCCCCGACTACCGCCCCACCTGGGAAACCGATCAGCATCGCGAACTGCGCAAGCACGCGGCGGAGTTCTTCCGCAAGGAGATCGTGCCCAACCGCGAGCGCTGGAGCCGCGAACACCAGGTGGACCGCGAATTCTGGAACAAGGCCGGGGACGCGGGTCTGCTCGGCCTCGACCTGCCCGAGGAATTCGGCGGTGCGGGCGGCGATTTCGGCCTCCAGGCGGTCGTGCAGGAGGAACTGGTCTACGCACACGACAACGGGTTCGGCTTCTCGGTGCACTCGCCGATCGTGTCGCACTACATCCACACGTACGGCAACGCGGAGCAGCGCGCGAAGTGGCTGCCCGGCATCATCAGCGGTGACCTGGTGCTGGCCATCGCCATGACCGAGCCGGGCACCGGATCGGACCTCCAGGCGGTGCGCACCACCGCCGTGCGCGAGGGGGACCACTACGTGGTCAATGGCTCGAAGACCTTCATCTCCAACGGCACCCACTGCGATCTGCTGGTGATCGTGGCCAAGACCGATCCGAGCCAGGGTGCGGCAGGTGTCTCGCTCATCGTCGCCGAGACGAAGGATCTGCCCGGTTTCGAGCGCGGCCGGGTGCTGGAGAAGATGGGCCAGCACGCTCAGGACACCCGCGAACTGTTCTTCTCCGATATGCGGGTGCCGGTGGCGAATCTGCTCGGCGCGCAGGAGGGTCTGGGTTTCTACCAGCTCATGGAGCAGCTCGCCCGCGAACGCCTCATCATCGCCAGTATCTGCTCGGCGCTGGCCGAGGCCGCGGTGCTGGAGGCGCTGCGGTACTCGCGCGAGCGGGAGGCGTTCGGCCGCCCCATCGGCAAGTTCCAGCACAACGCCTTCACCCTCGCCGAGGCCAAGACCGAGGCGCTGGCCATCAAGACGATGGTCGACCACGCCATCGCGCAGTACATCGACGGCAAGAACGACCCGGCCACGGCCTCCATGGCAAAGCTCTTCGCCGCCGAGACCGCCGACAAGGTGGTCGACAAGTGCCTGCAATTGTTCGGCGGCTACGGCTACATGATGGAATACCCGATCGCCAATATGTACACCGGTTCTCGCGTCAACCGCATCTACGGCGGCACCAGCGAGATCATGAAGGAGATCATCTCCCGCTCGCTGTGAGCACCGCGCGCCGTCCGGCGGGGATCTCGCCCGGGTGAGCGAATTACCGTGCGGTGCTTGGTTTGTCCGGAGTAACGTCCCCGAACGGAAGCCGAGTAGGAACAGGTTCTGGTTCGGGAGCTCTCATGGACGATCCGCGGCGCTATGTGGTGATCGGGGGCGGGCTCGCCGGGCTCGCCGCCGCGGTCTGGTTGGCGGAGGCGGGCAAGCGGGTCACGCTGCTGGAACGGCGCGGACGGCTGGGCGGTCGCACGCACGCCCTCCAGGCCGCACCGGTGCGAGACATACCCGACAACGGGCAGCATGTCATCGCCAGCGGATATGAGCACCTGTTCCGATATCTGAGCAGCGTCGGCACCCGGGAGTACGTCGCGTTCCCGCACCGCGGGGTGCTGCGCTGGCCCGGCGGCCGGGCGACGGTGATGCGCACCAAGGGCTTGGGTGCGATCCGCACCTTCCTGGGCGCGCATCCGGATGCCGGTCCGGCCGACCGGATCCGCGCCGGAATCGCCACCGCGCGGCTGGGCTGGGAATGCCTCAACCAGCCCGCCGATCTCGCCGACCTGTCCACCGCACAGTGGTTCGAGCGGGTCGGCATGCCCGCCACCGCCCGGGAGGCGCTGTGGGACTGGCTGGCGCTCGGCATCGCCGCCGAACCGGTCGCGCAGGAGTCGGCGAAGGTGTTCGCCGATGTCCTGGCCACCGGCATCCGGCTGGGCGTGCGGCAGCGGCGGGCGGTCACCATCGGATACCCCACCACCGATCTGGACACCCTCTTCGTCACCGGGGCGCGGCGGGTGTTCGCGAAATACGGTGTGGACGTGCGGTATCGGGCGGTGGTGCGGCGCATCGGCATTCGCGACGGCGCGGTCACCGGCGTGCTGCTGGCCGACGGCGGCGAGGTGCCCGCCGACGCGGTGGTGTGCGCGGTGCCGAACTCCGGTATCGCCGGACTGTTGGACGAACTGCCCGAGCACGACGAAATCTATTCCGCCGCCGACAAATTGGGGTACACGCCGATTGTCAGCACCAATCTGTACCTGGATCGGCCGCTGGGTACCGAGGGGGAGTTCGAGGCGCTCATCGGCGGCACGGGCGTCATCGACGAGGTGTTCGACCGCCAGCGCATGCACGGGCGCGATACCGTGCACGGCTGGCTCTACTGCCTGACCACCAGCGGCGCGTACGACCAGATCCACAAACCGCACGACGAGGTGGTGGCCGAGCAGCTGGCGCTGCTGCGCCGCTACTATCCGTCCGCGCGCAACGCCGAAGTGCGCCACGCCCAGGTGGTGCCCATGCCGCGCGCGACCTTCTCCCAGGTGGTCGGCACCGACGGCCTGCGACCCGACCAGCGCACCTCGGTGCCCTCTCTGGTGCTGGCGGGGGACTGGACCCGCACCGACTGGAGCGCCACCATGGAGAGCGCGGCCCAGAGCGCCGCCCGCGCCGTCGACCTGCTGCTCGCCCTGCCCGCCGCCGCGCCGGTGGCGTGACCGGAGGGGCTGTCGCCCGCGTGGCCGGTCCACCGCAGGGTGGTCGTGGGCGCGGTCGGTTCACCGAACCGGTGGTCGCGGTGTGGTCGGTTCACCGAACCAGTGGCCGTAGCGCGGCCGGTCCACCGCACGGGTCTCGCCGCGCGGCCTGATCACCGCTCGCGTTCTGCTCGCGGCCGGAAGTAGTTCAACACCAGGCGGGTGATCTCGGTGAGGAAGGTGGCGCGGGGAATCGGCGGCCGGTCGAGCACATAGCGCACGGTGAGATGCTCCACGGCGCGCACCAGCAACCAGGCGGCGGCGTCGAAATCGACATCGCCGGGCACGTGGTCGCGCCGCAGGGTGAGCGCCACCCGCGCCAGTTCGCCGATCTGCTGTTCGAAGGCGACCACGGCGGTGCCGGTGGTCAGTCGCGGCGTCTGCTCGACCACCGCCCGCAGCAGTTCCGGATGATCGCCGAGGGCGTCGAGCAGCACGGTGATCGCCTCCGGCACCGCCACCTCCGGCGGTGCCGCCAACTGGCTGACGACATGGGCGCGCACCCGGTCGGCCACCGCGGTGGTATAGCGCTCGATCACCGCCGAGACAATGGCGTCCTTGTCGGGAAAGTACTGGTACAGCGAACCGGGGCTGATCCCCGCCGTCGCCGCGATCCGATTGGTGGACGCCCCGTCGTAGCCGTGTTCGACGAGCACCGCCTCCCCGGCGTCCACGATCCGGCGCACCATGGCCCGTGAGCGCTCCTGGCGGGGTGTCTTGCGCGGTGGCGCGGGGGTGGCGGGTCGCTGTCGTCTCGGTGGCATGACGGTTGTGCCTCATCTGCTGGACGCGAATTGAATGCGAGCGTTTATTCGTGTCAGCGTAGGGCATGGTGTTACACGATGTGGTGGAGCACGAGCCGCGTCCCGAGCCTGAACCGCTCGGCCCGGACTCGCTGACCTGGAAGATCTTCGGCTCCCTGTACTTCGCGCCCTCCGGACTGTTCCTCGGCATGGTGCAGAACATGCATCCCGGCCTGGGCGCCGGAGTGGAATTCCACTCCGAGATCGCCGACGAGTTCTATCAGCGGGTGCTGCGCTCGGCCTATCCCATCGTCGGGGTGGTGTTCGACGGGCCGCGCGCCCGCGGCACCGCCCGCGAGATCGTCGGCTACCACCGCGACATCAAGGGCGTGGACGGGCAGGGGCGGCGCTATCACGCTCTCGATCCCGGCACCTTCTACTGGGCACACGCCGTGTTCTTCGTACAGACCCTGCGCGCCGCCGAGCTGTTCATGGGCGGGCTGACCCCCGACCAGCGCGAACAGCTGTGGCGCGAGCACTATCAGTGGTACGAGATGTACGGCATGAGCATGCGGGTGGTGCCGCGCAGCTGGCCGGAGTTCCAGCGCTATTGGGAGGAGATGGTCAGCACCGGGCTGGAGGCCACCCGGGCGGCCTGGGAGGTCTACCACCTCGCCGACACCGCGCCCGTACCACCGTTCCCGGTGCTGCGGCGGATTCCGAAACCGTTGTGGGAGCGCCTGATCCGCCCCGCGGGTGCGCGGTTCTACCAGTTCGTCACCATCGGCCTGTGCGATCCGCCCATCCGGCGCACCATGGGATTCACCTGGACGGCCCGCGACCAGTTCCTCTTCGATCGGTTGTGCGCCGCCCTCTCGGCCATGAACCGGGTGACCCCGGACGAGATGAAGTACTTCTTCCCGCGCATTCGCGCCGGGCGCCGCCGTGTCGCGGGTAAGCGGCCCGACTGGCTGGCACCGCCCGAAGCGCCCGAGATCCTGTGGCCCGCACCGGAACACCGCGGCGAGGCCAAACACTACTGCCCGGTCCACGCCGACCGCGGCAGCACCGCGGCCATCCGTTTCCGGCAGCTCACGGGGTACTGAAACATGCGCTCATCCACCGATATCCGCCCGCATCCCTACGACTACTACTATCGGCCCGGCATGCCGCTGCGTCCGCCGCCGCCCCGGGCGGTGCCGTCGGAGCTGTGGTATCGGCCGCGGCGCGCCATGCTCGGGCCGTGGATCGACGTCCGGCCGGACCCCGTCGACACCCCGCGCACCCGGCTCATGGCCGACCACCTGTGGCAGGGTGACGAGCCCATGGACGCGGTGGTGCGTGCCTTCGCCCGGATCGGGAACACCCGCTGCCGTGAGCTGCTCGACCAGGCCCTCGCGCACGGTATCGACAGCCTGGACGATCCGCCGCCGGAATTGGTGGATCTCTTCGCGCACCTGGACGATCCGCCGGACTGGTTCGATCCCGACCTGTGGGAGTACGGTCGCCGCCGCTGGATCAATGTCTCGCTGGCCGGGAAGCTGGCCATGGGGGTGCAGGACTTCATGGGCACCTTCGTCGGCGCGGAGGTGGCCTCCGCCACCGGTGCCACCGGACGCTTCGTCAACGACCCGTATCGACGCAATCTGGAGACCGCGAACTGGTTCCGCAGCGTCACCCTGCCCGGTGCGCTCGACCGCTGGTCGCCGGTCTTCGCCGACACCGTGCGGGTGCGGCTCATGCACGCCCAGGTGCGCGCCGGGCTGCGCCGCCGCTGGGGGGACGAGCATTTCGCGCTGCACGGCAACCCCATCTCCAACGCCACCACCATGGGGGCGGCGGTCACCTTCGGCATCTCACCCATCTGCTTCGACCATGTGCACGGGCGGCGGTGCGGGACGAGGGAACTCGACGCGGTCATGCATTACTGGGCCTATATCGCGTATGTGTTCGGGGTCGCCGAGGAGCTGATTCCGCGCTCGGCGCGCGAAGGGATGGAGATGGCGGACTTCATGGTGGCGACCGCGGGCACCGCGCCGGAGTGGACCGCCACCATGGCGGGTGCGGCCACCCGACGGTTCGAGGGCGGCGGTGTCGGCGACCGGGCGCGGGCGCTGGCCACCGCGCCGCTGGTGGGCCTGCTCGCGTACTACAGCAGCCCGGGCCTGGTGCGGGCGCTGCTCGCGGACACCCCGCTGCGCTCGGTGCCGATCCACCCGTGGCGGGAGTTGACCGGGGTCGCCGCCACCGCCGCGGTGCGCTGGCGTGCCCTCGACGACCGGCTGCCGGGAGCCCGGCGGCGGATGCTGCGCCGCTCGCACCGCGTCGACCCCATGTGGGATGTGAACACCCGGGTCGCGCGGGTGCTCGCCGCGCGGGCCGGGATTCGCGGCACCCCGTACGACCAGCACGACGGCACGGCCGACGGGGCGGTGCGCTGCCCGGTGCGCTGAGCGTCGCGGTCAGGTGATGTCGCGCGTCGCTGCTGGGTGGTGTTGCGTGTCGCGGCGGTGATGTTGTGCGTTGCGCCTGGGTAAGGCTGCGTGTTGCGGCTGGGTGGTGCTGAGTGTCGCGGTCAGGCGATGTCGTGCGTCGCTGCTGAGTAGCGCTGCGCGTCGCGGCGGTGATGTTGTGCGTTGCGCCTGGTGGTGCTGCGTGTTGCGGCCAGGCGATGTTGCGGGTCGCGGCTAGGCGGTGCCGCTCGCGATGGCCAGGTAGACGACCATGAGCACGAACAGGAACCAGCCCGCCCCGTGCCAGATCGGCCACGCTCCGCGCCGCCGCCAGGCGCGGAACGCGAGTACGAAGGCGACGATGCCGCCCACCAGCAGCACCGCTCCCGGTACGAACGCGATCACCGCCCGCGAGGGGTCGGTCGCCAGCTCGAGCACGGCGACCGCGAGGGCGGTGAGTACGACCACTCCGCCGACGTACCAGGCCGCATGCCGGAACATCTTCGGGTCCGACCACCGCTTCTCGACGTCGTTCACCATGTGCGGGGAGTTCCCGCCCGCGGCCCGGATACACACGGAATCGGTACCGACCGGTTCACTCGCGTCAGCGCGCATCGGCGGCGAGGCCGAAGCCGAGCGTCACCAGGACCGCCGCCAGGCACCGCTCGACCCGCTGCCGGACGCGGGTATCGCGCAACCAGGCGCCGGCCCGCTCCGCCGCCAGCACCACGCCCACACACCAGGCGGTGTCGACGACCAATTGGATGATCGCGAGCACCAGCACCGTCGGCAGCACCGGGCCGCTGGAGGGCAGGAATTGCGGCAGGATGGTCAGCCCGAAGACGGCGGCCTTGGGGTTGGCGGCGATGGACAGCAGCGAGGCGCGGAAGGCCGCGCCCGGTGTGCGTCCGCGCGGTGCGAGGGTGGCCCGCGACAGCTCCGGCCGGCGCGCGCTGCGCCACGCCTGCACCCCGAGCCAGATGAGCACCGCCGCCCCGACGATATGCACCGCGTGGTTGAGTACCCGATTGGCCACCAGCAGTGCGGACAGTCCCGCCCCGCCCGCCAACGTCCACCCGAATACGCCGATCTCATTGCCCGCCACCGCCGCCAGCCCCGCCCGCCGCCCGTCCCGAACCGAACGTTGCAGGAACAGCGCGGTGGCGGGGCCGGGCAGCGCGGCCAGCACGAGGCAGGCGAGCAGGAACTCGGGAAGCACATCGAGCCAGTGCGGCATCCGCTCATGCTGTCACGCCTCCGCGCGACTCACCACCGGAAATGCGCGCCTCTGCTGACCCGAGCGGGCTGACCCGAGCTCTCAGTGCTGACCAGGCAGTCCGTGCCGGAATCGTGCCGTCCGCAGCCGGTCAGGAGGTGCGCGCCGGGTTCAGGAAGTCCGCGCCACCCACGTAGACGGTGTGTCCGGGTTCGGCCGCCACCGCGGTGGCGTCGGCGACGGCGGTGGCGAATTCGGCCACGGTCGGCAGCGCACCGTGATCGCGGCGGTCGGAGACCGCGTCCGGGTCGCGGCGCTCGAGCAGCCGCACGATCATGGTGCCGTCGATCATGTCCCCGGACACCACCACGAAACCGATTCCCCGCCCGGCGAATTCACCGCACAGCTCACGCAGCGCCCGCTCCCCGGCCAGCTTGCTGCGCGCGATGGGCTCGTATCCGCCGGGCACCGGGCGGGTCTCGGAGAAGTGCGCCTGATGACTGGTGACGAAGACGACGCGGCCACCCGGCCCCAGGTGCGCCAGTGCCCGCCGGGTCAGCCGCAACTGGGCGTCGCGATTGACGGCCATGGCGTAGTCGGCCGCCGCGCCGCGCTCCAATCCGCCGGAGGCATTGAGCACCAGTACATCCAGCCGCCCGAATTCCGCGACCACCGCGTCGATCAGCCCCGTCGCCGCCTCGGCATCGGTGATGTCGGCCCCCGCCACCGACGCGCTGCCACCCGCCGCCACGATCTCGGCCGCGACCGCCTCGGCCCGCCGCCGCTTCTCCCGGTAGTTGAGCACCACATGGTCGCCGCGCGCCGCGAGCACCCGCGCCGTGTCGGCGCCGATGCCCCGGGATGCCCCGGTGATCAACACAATTCGGCTCACACATCACTCCGTTCGATCGTCCCGGCCCCGCACCAGTGCTTCTGATTCAGAACCACTATCCTGGTTCTAAATGAGAAGTGCAAGCGAACCTCCCGCCGCCAGCCGCGCGAATACCGCGGATCTGCCCCTGCTCGCGGTGATGGATCTGGTGGGGCAGCGGTGGGTGCTGCGGGTGGTGTGGGAACTCGAGCCCGGACCGCTCGGATTTCTGGAGTTGCGCCGCCGGATGGGCAACTGCTCGTCGAGCATGCTCTCGGTGCGATTGCAGCGGTTGCAGAGTGCGGGCGCGGTGGTCAAGCAAACCGATCGGAGCTACGAGTTGACCCCTGCCGGAAGGGAACTCGCGACCGCGCTGGAGCCGCTGTGGGCGTGGTCGCGCCGGTGGGCGGGGGCGCTCGCGGACGACGCGTGAGCGAACTCCGGGCGCGTCGGCGCGCCGCCTGCCATGCCGTGCGCTCGCCGCACTACGAGGCGATTCCCGGCAAATCCCGCGATTCCGCACGCATGTGCGGTTTGCCCGGTTAACACTTAAGCTGTCTGGGACGTAATACGGGTATGGAAGGTGCCAAGATGGGAGAGCGGACGGTCGTCGCGGACGTCGCGGATGAGCTCGCGCGGCGCGTCGCGTTCGGGCAGTACGCCCCCGGCGAGCTGATGCCGTCCGTTCGACAGGTCGCGGACGAGTTCAAGATGAATCGTGCGACGGCACAGCTGATTCTGGGACGCCTGGAATCCTACGGTTTCGTCGATGCGCACCGCGGCAAGGGATTCACGATCCGGGATGTGCGCACCGAGGGCGGGGTGGAGGTGTACCGTCGCCTGTTCCGGCTGTCCATGCCCATGCCGGAGGTCGCGCTGGAGATGTTCGGCAGCATTGTCGACGAGGAGCGGGCCATCGTCCTCGACACCCTGCTCGACTACACCGAGGGGGAGCGGCGCATCGATCCCGCCGTGCTCAAGGCCGATATCGACGAGCTGGAATCCATTGCGCGCAGCAAGGATCCGGACCCCCGGCGGATGCTCACCATCGAACTCGCATTGCTGCGCCGGTTGCAGACCGCCCTCGGACACACCATGCAGCGCGCCGTGCTGAACTCCATCGGCGATATGGTGCTGGAGGTGCCGGAGGCGGTGCAGGCGTACTTCGCGGCCTCACCGGACCTGCACGTGCTGGTCTGGCGGGCGCTGGTGGCGGTGTGGGATTCCGACGGCGGCCCCAGCGAGGCGCAGTTGGCGTTGTTCGAGGACCTGTTCGGGATGTACCACCAGAAGGTGGTGGCGAAGTTCGTCGAACTCGTCGGTGTGGACACCGCCGCGGCGACCGGGGGGCCGGTGCGGCACGCCGCCACCGCATAACGCTCGGTCTCATTGTCTGGGACGAGAATTCCCGACTGCCGGAAATGTCGGAAATCCGGTGAGTCGTTCGCGATTACTGCCCGATGGCGGCGTTCATGATGGTGCCCGCGCTGGTGGCGACAATGCCGCCCACGAGCGCGGCCGCCACCCGCTTGGGTGATTCGAGCGGCCCGCCCTGCCATTTCTCCCAGGCGAACTTACCGCCCGCGTAGATAATCGCGAGGGTGCCGGCCAGGAGTACGAACCAGGTGAAGTAGCGGACCAGCTTGAGCAGCTTGTCCGCGACCGGTGGCGTCTCCGGCGTGGGATTGAAGACCTGTGCGTACAGGTCGGCGGTGATCAGGTCCTGTGCGACAGTCAGTATCATCTCGGCGCTCGTTCCAGTGGCGTTCGGTCCCACTTCCGGGGTACCCGTCGCATGCGCTGGTACGCAAGGGAATCCCACCGACCATGTGGCGCCCGCGGTCAGTCGTCGTCGCAGTCCGCGGAGAGAAAGGCCACCGCGGCCAGATACTGTCGGCAGGCGAAGTGCTGGTCGTGGGCGCGCAGCACGGCCCGTGCCTGGCGGTAGGTGAGAGCGCGCGGCTCCACCGAGCAGTCACCGCTGATATCGGTGAAGTGAGCTTTTCCGGACCCGATGGAGCGAGGTGTACCGGAATGCTGAAGCATCTGAGTCATGGGGACGCCTCTGGCCGCTGAGATATCGGATGGCGACGCTGGCTCGGCGCTTCCTGTACCGCCCGGTGCATTCCGGCCTGTTCGTCATCACGAGTTTAAAGTGGCGGATCGTGCAGATGCAAGTACATCTGCACGATCGAGCCCGGTGTTGCGCGGCTTTCGTCCGGTTCGGTGTTGTTGTGGCGTCAGGGTTTACGCGCCACGCCCCCGTACGCGGACACGTCCTGGATCGAACCCACCTGTGCCGGGTCGACCCGCCAGCGGGTGATGGGAACGAAGCCGGGTTCGACCAACTCCAGGCCCTCGAAGACCGCCGCCAGCTGCTCCTGGGTGCGGGGGTCGTAGGGAACGCCGCCCGACTTGGTGTACTCCTCGCAGAGCTTCACGTAATTCGGGTTGTCGACGGTGCCGTCCCAGAACACCAGATAACTGCCGGACGGCACGGCCTCGAGCACGGTGCGCACGATGTGGCGCATATCCTCGTAACTGCGGGCGTGGCCGAGTACCCCCATAAACATGACACCGACCGGTTGGCTGAAATTCAGCACCTGGCGGGCAGAGATCAGAATGTTCTCCGGTTCGTGGAAATCGGCGTCGATATAGGTGGTGACCCCCTCCTCGGTGGTGGTGGTCAGCAGGGCCCGCGCGTGCGCGAGCACCAGCGGGTCGTTGTCGACGTAGACCACCTTGGCCTCGGGGGCGATGCCCTGCGCGACCTCATGGGTGTTCTGCATGGTGGGCAGGCCGGTGCCGATATCGAGGAATTGCCGCAGGCCCACCTCCCCGGCGAGGAAGCGCACGGCGCGGATGAGGAACTGCCGCGACTGCACGGCCATGGCGGAGATATCAGGGTCGATCTCGAGGCTGGCGTCGCCCACGACCCGGTCGATGTCGTAATTGTCCTTGCCGCCCATCCAGTAGTTCCAGATCCGTGCGGAGTGGGGGATGTCGGTTCGGATCGCGGGATCGGTGTCGGACATGAGGTTCTCCTCGACGAGAGTGCGCATGCGAACGGATGCTGATCTGCCCAGTGACAGTACAAGATTCGGCAAATCCGGACTTGCTGGACGGGGGATTCGCCCCGGGGATTAAACGTACCGACCAGTCGTTAACGTCTGTTTCAGTTTGCAACTTCGCAGTGTGTGAGCTTCATCAAGATCAAAGCTGTTGTGTTGCAAAGGATCAGGAACCCGAAGGGGATCGTTTGCGAGCAATCTGCGTGCTATCGTTCTGGTTGCGGTTGCAACTGTAAGAACATCTGATCGAACGTTTGCAAGTACTGGGCACACCGTCTGCGGGCGGTACTTGACAAGGAGTCGGAAATGACACGCACATCGGCAACCCGGATCGATCCCTCGGAACTCGCTTGGCGCAAGAGCACTTTCAGCAATCCGAGCGGAAACTGCGTGGAGGTGGCGGAACTGTCCAACGGTCTGGTGGCCATGCGGAACTCGCGTGACCCGCTGGGCTCGGTGCTGGTGTACACCCGCCCCGAGATCGATGCGTTCCTGCGCGGCGCGAAGAGCGGAGAGTTCGACGATTTGGCGCGCTGAAAGGTAGCATTGGCAATCGGCGCGGTGGTTCGCGACGATGGGTTGTGGTCCACTGCCGGCATAACCCGAGCATCGGAGTGAGACCCAATGATCGCAGAATCGGCTGTACACGGTCGGGTGGATTCCACTGTCGCCGAGCGTGGCCCGACTGCCCTGCGCATCGCCGTCGGGGGTCAGCTGCGCAAGTTGCGCGAGGCGAACAACATCACGCGCGAAGCCGCTGGTGAACACATCCGCGGCTCGCACGCGAAGATCAGCCGCCTGGAACTCGGGCGGACCGGATTCAAGGAACGCGACGTCCGGGATCTGTTGACGCTCTACGGTGTCGACGATCCCGGCGAACGCGAGGCATTCCTGGATCTGGTGCGCAAGGCGAACCAGCCCGGCTGGTGGCATCGCTTCGGAGATCTGCTGCCGCCCTGGTTCGAGACCTATCTCGGACTCGAGCACGCGGCCAAGAGCATTCGTACCTACGAGGGCCAGTTGGTGCCGGGGTTGTTGCAGACCCCGGACTACGCCCGCTCGGTGGTGGCGCTCGGACACGACGCCGATGCCGAGCGTCGGGTCTCGCTGCGTCGCCGTCGGCAGGAGCTGCTGACCGCACCGGGCGCACCGAGCTTCTGGGCGGTGCTGGACGAGGCGGTGCTGCATCGTCCCGTGGGTGGCGAGAAGGTGCTGGCCGAGCAGATCGAGCATCTGGTGGAGATGTCGAAGCTGCCCAATATCACCATTCAGGTGCTGCCCTACACCGCCGGCGGCCACGCCGCGGCGGGCAGCTCGTTCACCATGCTGCGCTTCGCCGAGCCCGAACTCCCGGACATCGTCTATCTGGAGCAGTTGACCAGCGCTCTCTATCTGGATCGTCGTCAGGATCTGGAGCTGTACCGGCAGGTCATGGACCAGCTGAGCGTGCAGGCCGAGGCGCCGGAACGGTCGCGGGCGAAGCTGCTGGAGATCGCTGAGCGGCTGTGAGCGCGGAAAGCCTGTGAGACAGCGGAACTCCGGGGCCGAGCGGCGGTCCCGGAGTTCGCGCGTGGGCTGGTCCCGAGATCACGTGCGGGATGGTCCCGACATCGCTGGTCCCGACATCACGGACAGGGCTCGCAAGAAGGCCCACGCGGACACAGCTCACGGCAAACAAGGCTCACGCCGGAGGGGTCGCCACCCAGGTGGCGGCCCCTCCGGCGTGTTCGGGCCTGACCCGGAGCGGGTCGAACCCTGCGGCATATGAGCCGGAATCTACTGCCGGATGAAGCTCGAGGCGATGCGCCAGAATGCTTCCGGCTGCATCAGGTGTAGATCCCAATCGTTCACCATCGCGTGTGCGGTGGTGACGATTCGCTCGATATCGAAATCGTACCGAGTGGCCGCTCCGGTGGATTCGACCTTATCGATCACGAATGCCGTTGCCGTCTCGCGGGAATAGTGCTGTTCGTGCCGACTGTCGTCGGCGAACCCGAGTCGGCTGAGGTTGATTGGCTGATTCATGCGAACGCCCCTGACGCCAGGCCGCCGGCTAATCGTCGGCGAAGAATCGCCGACCATTCACCGCACGGCTGTCTGGTAGTCCCCTGTTTGCCTTACAGGCATGAGTCTATGACCCTGCTCCGCACAGATGCAAGTACATCTGCAACCTCGAATATGCAGGGGGAGCAGGGATTTCAGTATGCCAAAGGTTTGCGAGAGATCATCATCGGAGTTACTTCGGGACGAAAATTCCGGTGAGATCAGCCTCCTTGATGGGGGTTTCGGGATTGGCCTGGGCCTGACACATCAGCTTGATGCTGACTATGGCCGCGTCGACGGTGTCGGCGCTCGGTTCGGTGGTGGAACTCTGTTCTTGTTCCAGGAATTTGCGGACGGTCACCCGCTGCTTTTCACCGTCCTGCGCGACGAATTCGCTGCACGGCGTGTCACCGCCCTTGTTCACGACCTCCTCGGCTGTCCCGCAGCCCGCGGTGATCAGTGCGGCGGCGACGGCGGCAGCGGCGCCCGCGCCCGCGATACGGTGTGTGTACATCAGAATCCCGCCAATCCTTCGGCCAGGCTCTCGATCTAGAGGACCCGCAGCGCGTCCGCTCGGACGTCCGGACAGCGCGCGGTGGTGATCTGGTCGACGACGCCGCGATTGTCGACGACGGCGGCGTTCACGCCGCTGTTTCGCAGTGCCCAGTTGTGCACCGTCCCGTTGAACGCCACCTTGCCCAGATCCGGGCACTGGTCACGCCAGCCGGGAATATCGCCGCGCATCATGTCGCACAGCTGGTCGGCGGCCGCGTCGGAGACCGCGAGCACGCCCGGTGAGCTGATCACCAGGCTGCGCGCGGGCGCGGAGTTGCCGGGCACGGTGGTCTCGGTGGAATCGGAGCAGGCCGTCAGCAGCAGCGCCGCCCCGGCGAGCACCGCCGCGGCGCGACCGCCGTGCCGCCGGGCTCCGGCGGCGGCAGGCATCTCCATGGCGTCTCCTGTCGGTGCTCTCTGCTGCCCGGTGCTTTCTGGTGTCCGGTGCTTTCTGGTGTCCGGTGCTCGCTGCTGTCAATGCCCCTGCTGATCGGACAGGCGTAGCCCTTCGCGCGACTTGACCCGACGGTGTTCGGCGGTCACCGCGCCGATGCCGAAGCCCAGGCACAGCACCGCGATCACACCGGCGGCGATGGCCCAGCCGGGGAAGCTGTACGCGGCGGCGGTCAGCGTCCCCGCGAGGGCGACGAGGCCGATCGCGATGAGGATCAGACCCGGCCAGTTGCGCGAGTTCTGGACCGATTCACCGGCGTGGTGTCGGGTGGTACGGGTGATATCGGGGTCGTAGTCGCCCCGGCCCCGCTGCTCCGGAATGCCGGAGCCCGCGACGGGGCCGGACGGCTGACCGTGGATGTCGGGCGACTCGTTTCCGGCAGGCATGATGTCTGGCCTCCTGTGCTGTCGGACGGGGTGATACCGCGCGGATACCCGGGGCGGCCCCGGCCAATCACCGGGTGTGACGACTACGACGTCTGTTCCCGCAGCAGCCGGTCCCAGCGCCGGAGGAAGTCCGGCAGTGCGAAGTTGGCCTGCGCCCAGTGCCGGGCGGCCTTGCCGGTCAGTTCGGCGAACAGCGGCTCGTGCACGAACTGCCGCACCGCCTCGGCGAGGATGTCGGGGTCGGTGGACACCACCCCGGCCTCGGCGGGTACCCCGGCCGACGCCTCGGTGGTGCCGACGGCGACGATCGGCATGCCCAGGTACATGGCCTCGATGACCGACATTCCGAGCGAGGTCCAGCGCGGGGTGTGCGCGAACACCCGCCGCAGCGCCAGCTCGTCGTGCAGCCGGGACTGTTCCAGGTCACCGCGGCCGGTGACCGTGTCCTCGGCGCGGCCGAGCAGGTGATGCAGCCGCTCGGTGCCGGTGCCGAACACGTCGATGGGCGCGGCGTCGCCGAGTCCGGCCAGCAGATCCGCTCCCGCGATCCGCCAGCGCCGCACCGGGTCGTTGACGATGGCGGCGGCCCGGGGGAGCGTCCCGACGTAGCGGTAGCCGGGATCGATCACGCCGTACGGCACCACATGGGTCGGGCAGCGGCCGTTGTCCCACATCAGCCGATTGAAATCGGTGACGTGCACGAGCGGCACATCGGTGCGATCGGCCAGGGGATGGCGGGACAGCGCCGCGTGCTCGCGCGGGGTCTCGTGCTCCACGTACAGGGCGGGCAGATCGCGTCCCGGCCGGCGGCCCAGCAACTCCTCGGTGAGTTCTATTTCCCGGGGGCGTTGCAGCACCACGATATCCGGGTCGGCATCGTCGAGATCGTCGGCCGGAGAGTCGATCACGCGGTAGCGGTGCCCGCCCTGGACGAAGGCTCTCGTCCAGGGCCCGTGCACATTCCACAGCAGCACGGTCAGGGCCTGGGGTTCGGTCGAGGCGTCCCTCATACCGGTCGGATGCCCTGCTCGGCCGGTGCGAAACGAATTCGATCAGTCGCACGCCGGTCGCAGGTCGTACACCGCGAAGGCCGCCCGGATCACCGGCGCGGCCACATTGCGCACCCGGATGCCGCCCGGCGTGGTACCGCGCTCGTAGCCGGCGTGCGCATGCCCGTGCACGGCCAGGTCCGCACCGCAGTCGTCGATGGCCTCACCGAGCAGATAGGAGCCCAGGAAGGGGTAGATCTCGCGCGGTTCGCCGTGCAGGGTGTCGCTGACGGGGGAGTAGTGGGTGAGCGCGACGGTGACATCGGTGCGCAGCCCGGCCAGTGCGGTGCGCAGGGACTGTGCGAGCTCCACGGTGTGCGAGGCTCATTCGCGCATCTGCCGCTCACCGAAGACGCTCGCGCACTTGCCCGCGAATCCACCGCCGAAGCCCTTGGTTCCGGCGACCCCGATGGTGTGCCCCCCGACGGTGACGGTGGCGGCGCTGCCCTCCAGCACGGTGATGCCGTGATCGTCGAGCAGCGTGGCTATCTCGTCCTGGGCATCGCTGTGGTGGTCGTGGTTGCCGAGCACGGCGACCACCGGAACGCCCACGTCGCCGAATTCCGCCGCCACCACGCGGGCCTCGTCGACGGTGCCGTGCCGGGTGAGGTCACCGGCCAGCAGCAGGACGTCGGCGCGGGCGGGCAGTTCGCGCAGCGCGGGGGCGAGCGAGCCCGCGGCGTCGGCGCCCAGGTGCACGTCGCCGACGGCCGCGATGCGCAGGTGCGGGCGCTGTGCGACGGGGACGTCCGGTGTCGCGGTACTCCGATCGACCGGCCGCAGCCCGGCGTTGGTGAGGGTGGTTCGGGCGCGTTCGGCATCGGCGGGCTTGACGAAGATGTCGACATCGTGGTCGGTGGCCGGTCCGCCGCGCGCGTACACCGCGCAGCCGCCCGCGACGGCGAACGGCACCCCGTCCTCCAACAGGGTGTTCACCACACGCGTGAGCGTGTCGAGCAGGCGGTGCAGGGCGACGACCATATTCGGGACCTACCCGGCGGGCGCGCGGTCAATCATGGTCGCGGGGCTCGTCGGCGGCGCGCAGCGAGCGGGTGGCGGGGCCCTCCAGCAGCGCGCCGTCGTGCCGGAATCGCGACCCGTGCAGCGGGCAGTCCCACGACATCTCGGCATCGTTCCAGGTGAGAATGCCGCCCAGATGCGGGCACACCGCGGACACCCGGTGGGTGGCGCCGAAGGCGGTGCACACCCCGACGGGCGCGAGCCCGCTGCGCTCCACCCGGCCCTCGCCGTCGGCGGGCGGCCCGTCGCGGCGCAGCGCG
Source organism: Nocardia sp. CC213A (assembly GCF_030766805.1). Classification (NCBI taxonomy): domain Bacteria; kingdom Bacillati; phylum Actinomycetota; class Actinomycetes; order Mycobacteriales; family Nocardiaceae; genus Nocardia; species Nocardia sp. CC213A. Next base: position 162,408 of record NZ_JASFXA010000014.1, on the reverse strand, counting down.
TCGCGGATGCCGAAACCCAGCCAGCCGAAGGAAAGCTGGAGTGCGACAGCGCCATTGGCCTTCATGGCGGTCAGCGCGCCCGCGAGCTCGCGCGGCTGCCAACTGGCGAAGGTGTCCGCCCAGTGCGGCGGCTTGCCGGTCAGGCGGCCCACCAGCGCGCGGGCGGCCGCGACGCCGTTGGTCAGGCCCCACTTGGCGAATCCGGTGGCCACCAGCACCCGGTCGTTCCAGGGCAGCAGCGGTCCGACATAGGGCAGTTCGGCGATCGGATGGTAGTCCTGGGCCGACCACCGGAAGACCGGCTCGGCCCCGGGGAAATGGCGCTGGGTCCAGCGCACCACGTCGTCGGCGTGGGCGCGCGCCCGCTCGGTGCGGCCCACCCCGTGCCCGGTGCCGCCGACGAGCAGCAGGTCGCCGCGATCGGTGGGGATGGGGCGCAGGGTGCGCACGGGGGCGTCCGCGCTGATGTACATGCCGGTCGGGAAGTCGCCCGGCACGGTGAAGGCGGCGGCGTAGGAGCGCTGCGGCTCGAGCCGGGCGAAGAAGCCGCCGCGGTCCAGAATCGGCGTGCCGGTGGCCAGTACGACGGTGTGCGCGCTGAGGTCGCCGTGCTCGGTGTCCAGAATCTGGCGGTCGCCCTCGCGGCGCAGCCCGCGCACCCGGGTGTGCTCGAAGACGGGCACGCCCCGGGCTGCGAGATCGCGCGCGAGCGCGGCGATGGCGTCCATCGCGTCGAACTGCGCCTGCCCGTCCAGCCGTACCGCGCCGCAGTGCGGGAACGGCACGTCCAGGTCGGTGACGAATTCCGTGGGCAGGCCCGCTTTGCGGGTGGCCTCCAGTTCCGCGCGCAGGATCGGCACCGCCCGCTCGGTCTGGGCGTAGGTGTAGGCCGGGGCGGTCTGGACCGGGATGTCGTGATCGGCGCAGTAGCGCAGCAACCACTGTTTGGCCTCGCGATTGGCGTCCAGGTAGGCGCGCAGCACGCGATCGTCGTGGACGGTGCGAATGCGACTGGCCCGGGTGGCCTGCAGCAGGCTGATCTTCCCGGTGGTGTGGCCGGTGGTCACGCCACCGAGCCGGTCGGCCTCGAGGACCGCCACCTCGATGCCCTCCTCGGCCAGCAGCAGCGCCGTCACCAGCCCGGTGATGCCGCCGCCGACCACCGCGGTGTCGATCCGGCGGCCGGGATCGAGCGGTGGGAAGGTCGGCGGCCGGGCATCGTGCAACCAAATCGACGTCATACGGTCCGGATTGCCGTGACCCACCTCGTCAAACGGCGTGAGCGCGTGATTGGCCGGGATGGCGTGGGGTATGGCGACGGTACGAGAGGAGGCCGCGACCATGCCCAAGACCGATAAGCGTGGGGAACCCAAGAGTTCGGAGCTGCCCGGTACGCTGCGTCGCTCCGACAAGCATGCCCAGGAGATCTTCGCCGAGGCGCACGATTCGGCGTTGGAGCAGTACGGCAGCGAGCAGCGCGCGCACCGCGTCGCCTATGCCGCGCTGAAGCACTCCTACGAGAAGGTCGGCGATCACTGGGAGGCCAAACAGCGCCGGGGGCCGTCGGATGAGCGGGCCGAACACGGTGGGCCGAACCCGCGCGGGGAGACCGCCGAGGGAGTGGACGCCAATGCGTCCAAACAGCATCTGCGGGAGATCGCCACGCGCCTGGAGATCTCCGGTCGCTCGAAGATGACCAAGGATCAACTCGTGGACGCCATTCGCAAATACAACGAGCGGGCGCGTCGCCGGGCGGGTGGCCGAAAAACACCGGAGGCGTCCGGTAGTCAGCGGTGAACGGCGAGCAGATGTGGAATTGGGAAGCACGGGGGGAAACCGAAGCCCAACGGTTGGACCGGAATTGGAACAGCCTGGTGCAGGAGGCGCGAATCGTCCAGACCGGTGTGCAATTGCTCACCGGCTTTCTGTTGATACTGCCCTTCCAGTCGCGGTTCGAATTGTCCGACCCGATGCGGATCGTGTATCTGGTGACGGTTTCGGCATCCATCACCGCCACCGTTTTCCTGGTGGCGCCGGTGTCCACGCATCGCCTGCTGTTCCGCCGCCACCGGCTCGACGAGGTGGTCCGCGCAGCGCACATCTTCGACCTGATCGGTGTGGCGCTGCTGGGGGTGGCGCTGACCGGCGTCGCGGTGCTGATCTTCGATGTGGCTGTCGGCACGCTGGCCGGAGTGATCGCGGGATGTGCTGCGGGCGCGCTGTTCGCGCTGGTCTGGGGCGTCTACCCGTGGATTCGGCGCGATGATGCCCGCGATGACGGGGATCACGCCGAATATCCTGAGCAGCAATAACTTTCGACGTGTTGGTGTTTCGAACCGGTGGTACCGGGTACCGCCGGACTGTCAGTGATTGATACCGACATTCTGGAGGTGAATGTCTTGTCCGAGCACGATAAGGGCGGATTCCGCGAAGGTGTCGAAGGCACCGTCGAAGATGTCAAAGGCAAGGCCAAGGAAGCCGCGGGTACGGTCTTCGGCAATGAGGACCTGCGCGACGAGGGCCGGGCACAGCAGGACCGTGCCGAATCGCAGCGTGACGCGGCCCGCAAGGAAGCGGAAGCCGAGAAGGAACGCGGCAAGGCCGCAATGGAAGAAAAGCGTCAGCAGGCATATCAGCAGGGACAAGACGACCGCTGACTGCCGTAGCAGTTCACACTGACGAAAGACGACGATTCGCCCGGCGAGATTTCGCCGGGCGTTTCGTTTCGTCGGTGGGCCGGTCCCGTCACCGACCGTCGTTGCCGGGCACTTCCGGATCGGAAGGAGGCTGCCCGGTGAGTTTGCGGCGCAGCAGCACCACGCCCACCAGCACCGCCAGTCCGATGATCACGAGTAGTTCCATACCGCGTCGATACCCGGAATTCGGGCGACCATTCGTCGTGCGCGGCAACTTTCCGTGGCGGGCGGCTGGCCTGCGCGAACGAAATCACCTGCGGTAGCGGGGCGTCGCGAGCAAACGGTGCGCCGTCGTGCCGATCGCCGCTGGGCAGTGACATATTCCATGTCGCGTGAAAGACTGGTTCCAGGTTGAGACTACAGCCGACCCGGTTCGTGTACGGGACCGTTCGCGGAGGACCGAGTGTCGGGCGCGTAGTAACGCCCTACCTCGCATGTCATCCGGCCTCATTGCCGAGGGGCCTCCGCACAGAACTGGAATATCCCCCTGACATGGGAGGTCTAGTCACATGTCTGCCACAGCAGTACACCAGCGCGGTGTCGATGCCGACACCGCGACGAACGGGTCGCGCGGCGACCACTCCGACCACCTGTCGCCCTCGATGGACAGTCATCAGCGCAAGTGCACGATCGTGCGGGTAGAAGGTGAATTGGATGCCGCCGTCTTCCCCGAATTCTCCGAAGCGCTGGAACGGGCGGTGACATCCAGTTCCCGGGCGGTGATCGTCGATTTCCGGCAGACCCGCTTCCTGAGCATCGGCAGTGCCCTGAAGCTGGCCGGGGCCAAGGAGTCCGCCGTCGCCGACGGCGTCGATCTCCGCGTGGTGGCCGCGCGGCGGGAGGTCGAGCGGGTGCTCGACGTGACCGGCGTGCGGCCGCTGTTCCATTTCTACCCATCGGTTCAGGCCGCGCTGGAGGCATGATCGCCCAGTGGATCCGAGTGGGACCGACACGCGCTCGGTCCCACCGATCCGCTCGCGTTTCACATCCTTGCGACGGATACTCGTGGAGTGACGCGAAGCGGCGAGGTGTCCGAGGACGAACAGACACTGGAGCAGGTCGTCGGCAGCGGCCGGGCCCAGAGCGTCGGGTCGTTCCGGTTCTGGTACGAAGATCAGCGTTGGGAGTGGTCGGACGAGGTCGCCGCCATGTACGGCTACGCGCCCGGCACCGTGGTACCGACCACCGATCTCTTGCTGCGACACAAGCATCCGGAGGATCGGGCGCAGGTCGCCAGCGCCATCGCCCGGGCCGTCGAGAACCGGGAACCGTTCTGCAGCCGCCACCGTGTCGTGGACGTGGACGGCACCGTACGCCACGTGATCGTGGTGGGTGATCGTATGGTCGATGACGAGGGCACGGTCGTCGGATCGTCGGGCTACTACGTCGATGTGACCGACACCCTCGCCGAACACCGGCGCGAGGCGCTCGACGACACGCTGCCCGAGCTGTACCGGGCCCGCGCGGTCATCGAGCAGGCCAAGGGGGCGCTCATGCTGGTCTACGGCATCAATGCCGACCAGGCGTTCCGGGTGCTCACCTGGCGTTCACAGGAGACCAACACCAAACTCCGGACCCTGGCCCAGCGCCTCGTCGCGGATGTCACCGAGATGGGCGGCGCGGCGGTCGAATTGCGTACCGGCTTCGACCATCTGCTGCTGACCGCGCACGAGCGGGTGCGGGAGGGCTAGCCCCGGACCGCCGGGTTTCGCGGGATGTGGACCGGGTACGCGCTGTACGGACACGTCCTCGGAAGGAAGGCCGACCCGTGACAGTGCCGACGGCCCCGATATGCCGCGCATCTCCCCGGTACCCCGTCGCGACTGTCGCGCGCCGGTTGCCGTCCGCCGAATCGACGAGTGTTCGGCGATGATGGAGCGGAACGAATGGGGTAATGGCCGGGCGCAGCGGGTTGCCGCGGGATGGCTCGGCGACGGACAGGCGGAGAGGCGCATGACTGAATGGATTTCTCGGGCGGCGACGGACACCACGGCGATCGGCATCCGGGTACCGGCGGATCTCGGACAGCTCACCATGCTGCGGGCGCTGGCGGAGACCGTCGCCCTCATCGCGGATTTCGCGCTCGACGAGGTGACCGATATCCGGGTGGCCTTGGACGAGGTGGCGACCTCGCTGATCATCGCGGCGGTGCCGGGCAGCGCGATCGGCTGTGACTTCGACTACGACCGGGAGCGCATGCGGGTGCGGGTGTGTGCCGTCACCGTCGACGCCGACACCTTCGACGAGGGCGGATTCGGCTGGCACGTACTGGAGACCCTCACCGAAACCATTGAGGCACACCGCGGCACGTTCGACGACAAGACGGGTGGCTATCCGACCACCGTGGAGTTCAGCCGACTGCGGGGGGAAGCGGATGTCGGGTGAGGTTCGACGCCGTCGGCCGGGCGCGAGGTCGCGCAGCCGCGGCGACAGCTACGACAATATCGAGCCGATGTTCAAGGAGTTGGCCGCCGTCGATCCGGCCGACCCGCAGCGAGAAGTGGTGCGCGAGAAGCTGATCGGTCGCTGCATGCCGCTGGCCGACCATATCGCGCGCAGATTCTCCGGGCGCGGTGAGAGTTTCGACGACCTGTTGCAGGTGGCGCGGGTCGGACTGGTGCAGGCGGTGGATCGCTTCGATGTGACGCGCGGTTCCTCGTTCCTGTCCTTCGCGGTGCCGACCATCATGGGCGAGGTGCGCCGCCACTTCCGCGACAACACCTGGGCGGTGCGGGTGCCGCGGCGCACCAAGGAGATTCAGCTGAGCATCGGCGGCACCATCGACGAACTCGCACAGCGGCTGGGGCGGATGCCCAAGGCCCGCGAGATCGCCGACAAGCTCGGTGTCGATCTGGTGGAGGTCACCCAGGCCCTCATCGCGGGCAACGCGTACCAGCTCTCCTCTCTGGACGCCGTCACCGGGGACGACAGCGAGAACACGCCGCTGTCGCTCATGGAGGTGCTCGGCGATGTGGAACCGCGCTACGACCGGGTGGACGAGTACCTGGCGGTGCGGCCGCTCATCGCCGAACTGCCCGATCGCGAACAACGCGTGCTCATCATGCGTTTCTTCGAGGCCCAGACGCAGGCCCAGATCGCCGAACGGCTGGGCATCTCCCAGATGCACGTCTCGCGCATACTCGCCAAGACGCTGACCTGGCTGCGCGAGCAGGCGTTGCGGGACTGACACGGGCCACGAGATCACGGGCCACCGCCTCGCGGGACCGAGGTCGGCCGCGCCCGGACGTACGCGACCGACCTCGCACGATGTCAGCCGATTTCGCGATGTCAGCCGATGCCGTGGTGTCAGCCGAGGTCGGGTGGCCCCACCGGCCGGGTGGGATCCGAAGGGTTCGGATCGGGCGTCCCCGGATAGGGCGGTTTCGGCTCCGGTTTCCCGGGATACGGCGGTTTCGGCTCCGGTTTGCCCGGATAGGGCGGCTTGGGCTCCGGTTTGCCCGGATACGGCGGTGTGGGCGGCTCGGGCTCCGGCAGCGGGGGTGTCGGCTCCGGTCGCGGGGGGTAGGGCAGCGGTTCCGGTTCGGGCAACGGCCGGGGTTCGGGCGTCGGCGGTACCGGGTCCGGAGTCGGTTGGGGCGGAACGGGTTCCGGCCGCGGGGGAATCGGTTCGGTCATGACGGCGTCTCCCTCTGCTCGCCTTGCTGCTCGCCGCGTTCCGGGCGGCCGCGCAGCCGTGGATCGTCCTCGGCGGGCAGTTCCGGATCGCGGGTGTCCTCGGCACGGTTGCCGCGCAGCGTGTCCTCCAGCTCGTGGGCGAGCTGGTCGTCGCGAGCGGCCCCGTGCTTGGTGTTGCCTCTCTGCATCCGAACCTCCTCGGGTGTCGAGTGTCGTGCTATCGCTGTCGCAGGAGTGCGCCGACGCCGTCCGGGAGCGACAGCTCTCCGGACACCGGCACGATGTCGCTGTCGCCCGCGATGGCCGCCACCGGCACGGCCTCGTCGGCGCGGCGCGGTCGCGCGACGTCGCGCAGGTCGGCGGCGTCGGTGGCCACCTCGGTCGGTGCGGCGCCGGTGAGCACCTCCCGGCCGTCGAGGGCCGCGCTGTCCACGAACAGCTGCGCTACGGCGGTGTCGCGCAGCGCGGCGGTGGTCTCGGGCAGGCCGCCGGTCGCCGCACCGTCGGCCCGGTCGGCGGCTGTCGCGTAGCGGGCCAGGACCTCGCGCCGCCAGCGGTCGGCGGAATCGGCGAGTACCTCGTCGACGGCGGTGCCGCACTCCGTATCCGTGCCTGCGGGTGTGCGGCCGGCGGCGTCGAGTTCGACGATTCGGCGCGAGTGGGTGCCCGCCGCCGCGACAGGTGTGCGGGCCGTGAGACGGGAGCGCGCCTCGATGGCGGCGCGCAGGGCCGTGCGCGCGGCGCACTCGCCGGTGAGCACGATGGTCACCGCGCCGGAGTGGTCGGCCATCTCGACCACCTGGCGAGCCACCTCGGCGGCGTCCCGGCCCGCGGCGTCCGCGGCTCGCCGTGGTCCGACCCGATGACCGGGGCTTCTGTGCCGCGTGCGCAGCGGACGGCCGGTGCCGTAACTGGTGTGGGTGACGTCGCCGTGCCCGTTCACCCCGCGGATGTACGCGCCCACCCGATCCATCGTGACCAGTACGTGCGGTACCTGGGGCGCGCGCTGTTCGAGCAGTGGCAGCAGGTAGGGCAGCGGGGACACCCGCACGATCTGCGCCGCCGGCGGTGCCGGTAGCTGTTCGTCCACGAGCACGGTGGCGGCGTCGGCGACGAGGGCGCGACCGCAGCGTCCGACGCTGCGCGGTCCGGCCGCGAAGGCGATGTCCAGGGCTGCCAGGGTGGTGGCGGAAGCGCCTGCGCGGTCGAGCCTTTCGCGCATCGACCGACAACGCGCCGTCAACTCCCGGGCCGCCGCCTCGCTGTCATGGCTGCTGTCGAAGTACACCGAGGCGAACGGACCGGTGCGGTCGACCAGTTCCCGGAGACTTGTCCTGACCATATCGGGGTGTTACCCGCGCATCCCCCGGGCAATCGTGCGACCGGATCATCCCCCGGCGGGACGCCCGGTGAGCCGCATTGCGGGCCGGCTGCGGCCTGGTCTCGATGTGGCTTCGAGGGGTCCGCTCCGCCGTGTCGCGCCCGGTCCCGCCGCTAGCCTGCAAGTGCCCGGCCGTCGGGGCCGAGAGGGTCGAGCGAGCGAGTACGCGTAGGGGTCAGGTGTGAGCCGTAGTGCGCGAATGATCGTGGCGGCCTTGGTGGTCGGGTGCGCCGTCCTCGCCGGTCAGATCCACGGCGGGTATCCGGCCGCGGCCGAGCCGGTGTTCGGCCCCTCGACACCCGCGCTGCCCGGTGTCCAGCTGCCCGGGCCGCACGAGTGGATCGACCGGGTCATCCCCGCCCCGGTGCTGCCGCCCGCCCCGTCGACTCCGCTGGTGGACGGCGGCGGACTGCCGCCGGAGCTGGCGGCGCTGCGCGCGGCGGTGCTACCGGACCCCATCGGCGATCATTTCATCGACCACTGGCCCGAGCGGCTCGACCACCTCGCCCCCGGCGCACTCGTCGCCTGGCGCGATGTCAGTGCCACGGCCGCGCCGCTGCTGTTCCTCCCGGTGCGGCAGGTGCTTCAGCTCAAGTACCGCACCACCGATTCGCGCGGGCTGCCTTCCTATGCCGTGGCGTCCCTGGTGATTCCGGCGGCGGCGTGGACGGGGCACGGCGACCGTCCGATCGTGGTGAACAATGTGCCGATCAACGGTCTCGGCCGCGATTGCAGTCCGAGTTACACACTGACGCACGGGATCAGCTTCAAGACGAACCTGTCGGAGTTCATTCCGCCCACCACTCAGTTGGCCATGGCCCGCGGGTACGCGGTGCTGATTCCCGACCACGAGGGCCCGCGCATGGCGTACGCGGAGCCGTATGTGGCCGGGCACGCGGTACTCGACGCCATGCGCGCGGTGCGGGGATGGCTGTCGGATGAGTTCGGCGACAGCAGGTTCGGGATGATCGGATACTCCGGCGGCGCCATCGCCACCAATGCCGCGGCCAAACTCATGGGCGAGTACGCGCCGGAGCTGGCGGAGGTGGTGGTCGGGGCGGCGCTCGGGGGCGTACCGGTGGACTACGAGATCCTCGCCGGGAGCATGAACGCCAATCTCGCATCCGGGGTGTTCCTCGGGGCGACCTTCGCCGTCGGGCGGGAGCGGCCCGAGATCCTCGCGCGCATGAACAATCTCGCCCGCTGGGTGGGGACCTCGTTCATGAAGAATCAGTGCGTGGACGTCTTCGCGCTCCCCGGCGTCTTCCTGCTGCCCATGGATATCGCCGCGAACATCCCCGACCCGCTGCACAGCGACCTGGCCCGCGACATCTACCGCATCACGCGTCTGGAGGACCGCGGATCACCGGTGCCGCTGTTCGTCTACCACGGTGAGCAGGAGTTCTGGGTGCCGGTGCGGGGCGCGCGCGATCTGGTTCGCGAGCAGTGCGCGCTGGGCGCGAACGTGGTGTACCGCAGCGTTTTCGGCGAGCACATCGTCGCCGCCCTGACCGGCTATCCCGAGGCCGTGCTGTGGCTGGACGAGCGGCTGCGCGGCATGCCCGCGGTCAGCGAGTGTTGACGCCGTGGGCGCGAACCCGGCCGGCCCATGACCGGTCCCGGCCGCGTACGGCCGGGACGATCTCGACTCACATCGGGTACAGATTGTGCTTGCGCGGGTTGGGCTTGCGCACCGCGCCCTTGTCGCGCAGCAGCCGCAGCGCCTTGCGGATCTCCAGGCGCGTGGTCGACGGTTCGATGACCGCGTCGATGTAGCCCCGCTCCGCCGCCGTCCACGGCGTCGCCACGGTGGCGTTGTAGAAGTCGATCATCTGCTGCTTGATCGTCTCGCGCTGGTCCTCCGGGGCGGCGGCCAGCTGGCGGCGGCCGACGATGGACACCATGGACTCCGCGCCCATGACCGCCAGCCGCGCGGTCGGCCAGGCCAGGCTGATATCCGCGCCCAGCTGCTTGCAGCCCATCACCGCGTAGCCGCCGCCGTACGCCTTGCGGGTCACCACGGTCACGATCGGCACGGTGGCCTCGATGAGGGCGCGGAACATGCGGCCGCCGCGCTTGATGACGTGATTGCGCTCCTCGTCCACGCCGGGCAGCACGCCCGGGGTGTCGACCACGTACACCAGCGGCAGTCCGAAGGCGTCGCACAGGCGGATGAAATGCGCCGCCTTGTCCGAGCAGGCCGCGTCCAGCGCGCCGCCCAGTACCAGCGGCTGGTTGGCGATCACACCGACCGGCCGGCCGTCCACGCGGGCGAAACCGGTGATGAGATTGGCCGAGGTCTTGGCGCTGATCTCGTGGAATTCGCCGTCGTCGAAGATGCGCAGCAGGATGTCGTGCATGTCGTAGCCGACCTTGTCGGAATCCGGGATGATCCGGTCCAGTTCGCGGTCGGTGTCGGTGAGCTCGGGCTCCAGGCCCGGATTCACGATCGGCGGCTGCTCCAGGCAGCTGGTCGGCAGGTAGCCCAGGTAGTCGCGCACCCAGGCGAAGGCGTCGGCCTCGGTCTTGGCGACGTGGTGCACGGTGCCGTTCTGCTCCAGGGCCCGCGCGCCGCCCAGCTCCTCGGCAGTGACCGACGAGCCGGTCACGGCCTTGATGACCTCCGGGCCCGTGACGAACATGTACGAATCCTCGGTGGCCACCAGGACGTCCATATTGATCGGCCCGTACACCGATCCGGCGGCGCATTTGCCGAGCATGACGGCCACCATGGGCACGTACCCGGACAGATCCTCCTGCAACCGGCACATGATGGCGTACCAGGCCAGCGAGGCCACGCCGTCCTGGATGCGGGCGCCGCCGGAGTCGTTGATGCAGACCACCGGGCAGGCGTTGTTGTAGGCGAAGTCCATGGCGGCGCGCACCTTGCGGCCGAACATCTCGCTCACCGAGCCGCCGTACACGGTCTGATCGTGGGAGATCACCACCACCGGGCGGCCGTCGATATAGCCGCGGCCGGTCACCACGCCGTCACCGTAGGTGGCGTTCGCGACGCCGGGCTGCCGAACCAGCGCGCCCAGTTCCACGAAGGTCCCGGGGTCCAGGAGCATGCCCACCCGTTCTCGGGCGCTGGGAATGCCTTTCTTCCTACGCTTTTCGATCGCGGCCTCACCGGCCGGTTCCTCGGCGATCTCCAGGAGCTTGCGCAGTTCCGCGAGCTTCTCCTGTGTGCCCGTCATACCTCGGTCTTGCCCTTCCACCATCAGGTCAGCGACCTGAACCGGTCGCTGTCGGCGTGCCGGATCGCGGCTACCGACCGCCCACGGTACAGTGCCGCACCCGTGCCGAACCAGTGATCGCGTGCTGTTGCGGCCTGCCGACCGGTCGGCAGGGGCCATCCGGTCGTACACTTCGGTGCGGAACACGAGTAGCGGCGGCGAGCGCCGGATCGGAACGAGAGCAAGGGGCGGCTACGACGGTGAGTGCGGTAGTGGTAGGTGATCACGTGGTCGGCGAGGCGGCGGCGCACCCGTACGAGGTGATCCGCCCGAACCTGGATACCTTCCGGTTCTCCGAGGTCAAGCGCACCGTCACCATCGGCACCGTGCTCAGCGGCTCGATTCTCAAGCGAGTGGTCCGGCACGGGCTGCGGCCCGCCGCGCGCAAGCGCGCCGTGGCCGACGGCATGGTGGACGGTTTCGAACACCTCGGCCCGCTGTTCGTTAAGCTCGGCCAGCTCATCGCCTCCTCGCCCGGTACCTTCCCGCGCGAATTCGCCGACGCCTGCCTGCGCTGCCTCGACGATATGAAGCCCTTCCCGGCCGCCCAGGCCAAGGCCATCATCGCCGCCGAGCTGGGCAAGCCGATATCGGAACTGTTCCTGGAGTTCGACGACGAGCCGCTGTCGGCGGCCTCCATGGCCCAGGTGCACGGCTGTGTGCTGGCCGACGGCCGCCCGGCCGTGGTGAAGGTGCAGCGCCCCGATATCGCCCGCCGCATGATCGTGGACCTGCGCGCCGCGCTGCGCTTGGCTCAGGCCATGGAGAAGCGGTCGGAGAACGCCCGGGTGGCCAATGCCTCGGGCATGGTGCGCGATCTCTACGAGGCCACCGTGGCGGAGCTGAACTTCCTCATCGAGGCCGACAACCAGACCCGCGCCCGCGCCAACCTGGCGGCCTTCGGCGACAACGCCAATGTCGCCGTTCCCGAGGTGTACTGGGACTACTGCGCCCCCCGGGTGCTGTGCATGGAACGGATGCGCGGGCTGCCGCTGGACCGCTTCGACGATATCCGCGCCGCCCACCCCGAACCGGAACTGCTCATCCGCCGCCTGGTGAAGGCGTGGATGGAGAGCGTGGCCGTGCACGGCCTGTTCCACGGCGACGTGCACGCGGGCAATCTGTGGCTGCTCGACGACGGCCGGGTGGCCATGCTGGACTTCGGCATCGTCGGGCGGATGGAGAACGAGTGGCGCGACTTCGTGCGCGCGCTGTTCTACGCCTCCGCCATCGACAACGACTTCCGTCCGGTGGCCCGCGCGCTGCGCGCCCTCGACCTGGTCTCCGACGACAGCGGTGACGACGCCACCATCGGCCGTCAGCTGGCGGTCGCGCTCGGCCCGGTGCTGTCGGGCAGCCTGGACAAGCTCGACCTGGGCGTGGTGTCGGCGCGGCTGCTCGAATTCGGCAAGCGCCGTGGGGCTTCCGGTCCGCAGCAGCTCATTCTCATGGGCAAACAGCTCGGCTACTTCGAACGCTATGCGGTAGCCCTGGCGCCGGGCTGGAAGCTCGGCAAGGATCTCTACCTGTTCCGGAACATCTTCCCGGATGAGGTTGCCGCCAAGGCCGCCGAGGCCGGTACCGGGATGCCGACCGACTGATTCGCCGCCGAATCGGACCTCCTCGCTGATTCCGAGCAAATCCGGCCCGTGATCGTGCGATATTGGTCAGCGGGCAAGGGGATGCACGCGGGGCTCTCGGGCGATCAGCGACGGTATCCACGGAGGCGACAACTTCATGACGATTCTCTCTGCGGTCGCGGGCGTACAGCGCGGCGACGCGGCGGTGACCCCATCGGGCCGCCGCCCCTCGACCGAGGAGCGTATGCGGGATTGCGAGCGATTCTTCGGCCAACCCGAACTGGCGCATCTGCCCGGTTCACGGTGCGCGGACGCTGTGGCCGGACTACGGCGCACCGGGGTGTACCGGCACACCCCGGAGGAATTGAGCATCGGCGCGAAACTGGCCTGGCGCAATCACGATCGGTGCGTGGGCCGCAAGCACTGGCGGGCGCTGGAGGTGCTGGACGCGCGCACCGCGAGCACGCCCGCCGAGATCGCCGAGGCATGTTTCGCACATCTGCGGCGGGCCACCAACGGCGGGGCGGTGCGCTCGGTGATCACCATCGGGCCGCCCGCGCGGCCGAGCGGGCGCGGTTTCCGCATTCTCAATCCGCAACTGGTGCGCTACGCCGGATACCGGGTCGGCGGCGAGATCGTGGGCGACCCCGCCACCGTGGAGTTGACGGCGTTCGCCGAGGAACTCGGTTGGCGCGGGGCCGGTGGGCGATTCGACCTGCTGCCCTTGCTGATCCACACCCCCGACGACGCGGTGCACCGCTTCGACCTGCCGCGCGACCTGGTGCTCGAGGTGCCGTTGCACCATCCCGAGTACGCCTGGTTCGCCGAACTCGGGCTGCGCTGGTACGCGGTTCCGGCCGTCTCGAACATGGATCTGGAGATCGGCGGCGTCGACTATGTGTGCGCGCCGTTCAACGGCTGGTACGTGTCCTCGGAGATCGGCCGCGATCTCGGCGACAGCGACCGCTACGACACCCTGCCCGAGATCGCCGACCGCATGGACCTGGATCGCAGCAGCGACCGCACGCTCTGGCGGGACCGAGCCCTGGTGGAGTTGAGCCGCGCGATCCTGCACAGCTACAAGCGATCCCGCGTGCACCTGGTGGACCACCACACCGTGGCCCGGCAGTTCGTCGACCACGTCGACCGCGAGAACGCCGCCGGCCGCGCCTGCCCCGCCGACTGGAGCTGGATCAACCCACCCCTGTCCGCCAGCCTGACCCCGACCTTCCACCGCTACTACGACCCGCCCGATCCGCGGCTGCGACCCGCGTTCGTACACCGCGACGCGATGAGACCGGCTGCACCACAAGATATTCCGATGGATGTGAGCGCGCCGCCGAAACGGCGGTCGCTGTGGCGCCTACTGCGGGGTTGATCGGATCGCCGTGTCCCGGTCGGACTTGGCCTGATCCGGCCCAGCCCGGCACGGCCCGGACCGCCAGGCCCGGACGCCGGCACCGACCGGCCCGCCGGGGCGACAGGCGCAGCGGCGGGAGTCGGCCCGTCGCACTCGACGCGGCCGGAGAATCGGATAGGCGCTCGCCCAGGCGAATTCGCACTCTGCCCGCGTGGTCCGGACAACCCGTGCTGTCGCGGCAACCCGCTGTCAGCCTGCAACGCGCGACCGGGAGCGCGGCGAGCAGGTCGGTGGCGGGGCGGCCGCACAGGAGGCCCGGCCACGACCGGTGCGCGTGTAGCGCCGTCGGTCAGGCCGGGCTGGGTACGTCGTCGCTGAAGTATCCGAGTCGGACGTCGTGGGTGACCTCGCCGCTGTCCACCGCGACGCGACCGGTCATGGGCGGGTAGCCGCGCGCTACCACCGTGTACTCACCGGACGGGAGGTCGGGCACGGTGTAGTGGCCGGTCGTGTCGGTGCGGGTGGTGGCGGTGACGTCGCCCGCCGCGTCCAGGACGGTGATCTGGGCGTCGGGTACCGGGCGGCCCTCGTCGGCCCAGGCGAATCCGGTGAGCACCGCCATGGGGGCCAGTTCCACGTCGTGGCGCAGGAGTCCGCTGTCGGGCACGGTGAGCGTGGTCGCGCGCGGGCGCATGTGGTCGGCGACCGCGACCAGGGTGTAGGTGCCCGACACCACGCCGTGGCACACATAGCCCCCGTCGGGGGCGGTGACGGCCGTGCCGACCACATCGCCGCGCGGATCGGTGAGGGTGATGGTGGCCCCGGCCAGGGGATCGCCGCGCAGCGCCGAGCGCACCACGCCGGTGAGTTCGCCCGCGCCCGGCAGCGTCAGGTCCAGGCGCTGCGGGCGATGGCCGACGGTGACGCTCACGGCACTGGGCTGATGGCCGCCCGCGGCCACGATGAGCACGTACGCGCCGGGCTCGGGTGCGCCGATGGTGTACTCGCCGTGCGCGTTCCCGGTGCTGCGCGACACCTGATGCCCGTGCTGGTCGATGAGGGTGAGCACGGTCTCGGGTACCGGCTTGTCGTCGCGGTCGCGAACGCGGCCGGTGAGCGGCAGCTCGTCGGCGTCGAGGACGGTCCCGGCGGCGGGCGTCGCGACCGCTGGCGCGGGCCGATCCTCCAGCAGCGGAATCTCTTTCATGAACATCAGCACCAGGCAGGCCAGCAGCGACACCCCCGTCGCCACCCAGAACACGCCCTGCACCGATTCGGTGAAGCCGATGAGAATGGGCTCGCGCAGCTGCGCGGGCAGCGCCGCCATGGCGGTGGTGTCGCTCTGAATGCGTTCCAGGCCCGCGCCGTCGAGTCCGGGCGGCAGCTGCCCGCCGAAGGCGCGCACGATCCGCTCGGGCAGCAGATTGAACAGGATGGTGAGGAATACCGCGACGCCGAGGGTGCCGCCCATCTGGCGGAAGAAGGTCGCCGCCGCCGTGGAGACGCCCATATCCGCCGGGGGACAGGCGTTCTGCGCCGCGATGATCAGGGTCTGCATGCAGCCGCCGAGTCCGAAGCCGATCACGGTGGTGTAGACCATGATCTGCCACATCGGGCTGTCGAATTCCACGCGGGCGAACAGTCCCGCGCCGACGGCCATGACGAAGGTGCCCAGCACGGGCAGCATCTTGTAGCGCCCGGTGTACTTGGTGACGAGTCCGGCCCCCTGCGCGCCGACCATGATGCCCAGCACCAGCGGCAGCATGAGCAGGCCCGCCGTGGTGGGCGAATAGCCGCGCACCACTTGCAGATACAGCGGCACCATGGTGATGCCGCCGAACATGGCGATGCCCACGATGAATCCGGCCAGGATGGCGATGCCGAAGGTGCCGCTGCGGAACAGCCGCAGCGGGATCAGCGCCGCTTCGCGCATGAGCGCCTCGACGAGCAGGAAGGCCAGCGCGCCCACCGCCGCGATGCCGTAGCAGAGCAGCGCCCGCCGCGAATCCCAGCCCCAGTCCCGGCCCTGCTCGGCCACGATGAGCAGCGGCACCACGGCGGCGGTGAGCGCGAGCCCGCCCGGCCAGTCGATGCGCTGGCGCTGCCGGACGAAGGGCACGTTCAGCCATTTGGCCACCACCAGCAGTGCCAGCGCCCCGATGGGCACGTTCACCAGGAAGACCCACCGCCAACCGTCCAGGCCGATGAGTCGTTCGTAGTCGGAGAAGAATCCGCCCAGCACCGGCCCGACCACGGTGGCGATGCCGAACACCATCATGAAGTAGCCCTGGTAGCGCACCCGTTCCCGGGCGGGCACGATATCGCCGATTATGGTGAGCGCCAAGGACATCAGACCGCCCGCGCCGATGCCCTGCACGGCCCGGAATCCCGCGAGCTGGTACATGGAGGTGGCGAAGGCGCAGGCCGCCGAACCGATGACGAACACCCCGATGGCGATGAGATAGCAGGGTTTACGGCCGTAGATATCGGCGAGCTTGCCGTAGAGCGGCGTCGCGATGGTCGCGGTGATGAGGTACGCCGTGGTCGCCCACGCCTGTTCCTCGAAACCGTGCAGACTATTGGCGATCTTCACGATCGCGACACTGACAATGTTCTGGTCGAGGGCGGCCAGGAAGACCGCGAGCAGCAGTCCGGACAGGATCGTGAGGATCCGGCGGTGCGACAGCGGTGCCGCCGCCGCGCCGTCGGGATCCGCCGCCGTCGCGAGAGTCGAATTCGTCATCGTAGGGCCCTGTTTCAAATCGTCGGCAATCCGTGGTGGAACTTCGCGATACGAGAGTCGAGCCGGTGAAACGGGTTCGGGCAGCGCACGTGCCTGCCCGAACCGTGCTGGGACCCACGTGATTCCGGCACGAAGCCACGGAAATCCAGGGTCGGCGTGATCGAATACTAACCCCTGGCGTATCCGGAGTTACAACCGCCGCTTCTAGGCGAAGAGATGCGCGATGACCGGACGGATCTGTTCGACCGCGCGCTCGGTGGGGCCGGTGGGCTGGAACAGGTGGCTGAGGGCGAGGCGCACCAGGGTTTCGGTGCGGTCGGCCAGTTCGGTGTCGGACAGATCGGGGAGGCCGTACCGGGTGCGCAGGGTCAGCGCCACCGCCGCGACCGCGCGGCCGAGGACGGGTTCGGTTTCGGTCATCAGCGTCGGCAGCAGGGTGGTGTCCGCGCCCGATCGTCCGGACAGCACGGCCTTGAGCAGGGTGTTGTCGGCTCCGGTGCGCAGCGTGTAGTCCACGGCGGCGGTGGCTCCCGCGACCGGATCGTCCGGATGGGCCGCCAGGCAGTCCGCGATGCCGACGAGGAAGGTGTCGACCTCCTGGCGGATGACCACATCGGCCAGATCCTGTTTGGTGCCGATCTCCTTGTAGAGGACCGGGCGGCTGACGCCGACCTCCTTGGCCACCCGCGACATGTTCACCGCGCCCCAGCCCTCGGTGACGACCAGGCGGCGCGCGGTGTCGAGCACGCGCTCGCGCAGGAGTTGGCGCATTTCGGTCTGGAAGTTCGCCGCTTCAGCCACGGGCCTGATCGTACATGAGCAGGTCGAGCGTTCGATCATTGACAGATGTATGTGATGTGTATGTAATGAATACACTTCGTCATGAAGTGTAAATAGGAGATCGACAATGACGACATCTCGACACCCCGAGTCCCTGGACGCGACCCCGCAGTGGCGCGATCGCAAGCGCTACCTCTGGCTGTTCGGCCTGGTCGCGCCGACCGCCATCTTCCTGGCCACCGGCTTCGTGTGGGCGTTCAATCAACTGGGCTGGCAGGCCGTATCCCCGCTGTGGTGGTGGATCGGCCCGGTGCTGGTCTACGTGCTGCTGCCGCTGCTGGACCGGTTCTTCGGCCCCGACGGGCAGAACCCGCCCGAGGAGGTGATGGCGCGGCTGGAGGCCGACCGGTACTACCGCTACTGCGTCTACGCCTACATTCCGTTCCAGCTGCTGAGCCTGGTGTTCGCGGCCTACCTGTGGACGGCCGACAACCTGTCGTGGCTGGGGATCGACGGCGGGCTGGGTCTGATCTCCAAGATCGGGCTGGCGCTGAGCATCGGCGTGATGGGTGGTGTCGGCATCAACACCGCGCACGAACTCGGCCACAAGAAGGACGAACTCGAGCGCTGGCTGTCCAAGATCACGCTGGCGCAGACGTGCTACGGCCACTTCTACATCGAGCACAACCGCGGCCACCACGTGCGGGTGGCGACTCCCGAGGATCCGGCCAGCGCCCGCTTCGCCGAATCGTTCTGGGCGTTCCTGCCGCGCAGCGTGTGGGGCAGCCTGAAGTCGTCGTGGGAGCTGGAGAAGGCGCGGCTGCACCGGTTGGGCAAGTCGCCGTGGACGATTCGCAACGACGTGCTCAACGCCTGGCTGATGTCGGTGGTGCTGTGGGGCGCGCTGGCCGCCGTCTTCGGCCCGATGGTGCTGCCGTTCCTGGTGATCCAGGCCGTCTACGGTTTCTCACTGTTGGAGACGGTGAACTACCTCGAGCACTACGGGCTGCTGCGGCAGCGGACCACCTCCGGCCGCTACGAGCGCTGCACGCCGGAGCACAGCTGGAACTCCGACCACATCGTCACCAATATCTTCCTGTACCACCTGCAGCGGCACAGCGACCATCATGCCAATCCGACTCGGCGCTACCAGATTCTGCGCAGTATGGACGGCGCGCCCAATCTGCCCAGCGGTTACGCGAGCATGATCGGCCTGGCCTACTTCCCGCCGCTGTGGCGCAGGGTCATGGACCATCGGGTGCTCGCGCACTACGGCGGTGACATCACCCGCGCGAACATCCAGCCCGGCAAGCGCGAGCGCGTGCTGGCGCGGTACGGAGCGAGCTGATGCCCGCCTACCGCTGTCCCGTGTGCGAGTACGTCTACGACGAGGCCGCCGGCGCGCCCCGCGAGGGTTTTCCGGCCGGTACCCCGTGGTCGGCGGTGCCCGACGACTGGTGCTGCCCGGACTGCGGGGTGCGCGAAAAGATCGACTTCGAATCCCTCTCCACCCCAACAGGACCCGCCCATGAATAACGACTACAAGCTCTTCCGCTGCATCCAGTGCGGTTTCGAATACGACGAGGCGCTGGGCTGGCCCGAGGACGGCATCGAACCCGGCACCCGCTGGGACGACATTCCCGAGGACTGGTCCTGCCCGGACTGCGGGGCGGCCAAGGCCGATTTCGAGATGGTCGAGGTCAGCCGCGCATGAGCGGACGCATCGTGATCGCCGGTGCGGGCGTGGCCGGGGCGACGGCGGCCAAAACCCTGCGCCGCGAGGGTTATTCGGGCGAGGTCGTGCTCGTCGGGGCCGAGTCCGGATTGCCGTACCGGCGGCCGATGGTCTCCAAGGAGATACTCGCCGCGACCGCCGCCGAACCCCGCACGCTGCTGGAGTCGGCGGACACCTGGGCCGCCCTCGACATCGACCTGCGCACCGACACCAGCGTCGAGGCCATCGAACCGGACGCCGCCAAGGTGCGCCTGTCCGACGGCACCATGCTCGGCTATGACCGGCTGCTGCTGGCCACCGGCGCGCGGCCCCGCCGCCTGCCCGGTGCCGCGCGCACTGTGCACACGCTGCGCGGTGTGGCCGATGTGAACCCCTTGCGCGCGGCCGCTTTCGACGGCGGTTCGCTGCTGATCGTCGGTGCCGGACTGATCGGCTGCGAGGTGGCCGCCACGCTCGCCGGGCTGGGTGTGCGCGTCACGGTGCTGCACGCCGGGCCCACGCCCCTGGATCGGGTGGTCCCCGCCGCCGTCGGCGAGTACTACCGGCGGCTGCACGCCGATCACGGCGTCCGGATCCACACCGACGTCCTGCTCGACCGCCTCGACGACACCGACACCGGGGTGCTCGCCACCGCCGCCGACGGCCGCACCTGGTCGGCCCCCACCGCCCTGATCGCCATCGGCGCGACCCCGGACACCGGCCTGGCCGAAGCCGCCGGGCTGGCCGTCGCCGACGGCATCCTGGTGGACGACCGCCACCGCACCTCCGTGCCCGGCATCTTCGCCGCCGGTGACGCCGCCGCCCGCTTCGACCCGGCGCTCGGCACGCACCGCCGCGAGGAGCACTGGAACAGCGCCCAGTCGCAGGGGGCCGCGGCCGCGAAGGCCATGCTGGGCGTCGATCCGCCGCCCCGCGAGGCGGCCTGGGGCTGGTCGACGCAGTACGGCGTGAACCTGCAATTCGCGGGCCGGTTCGACCGGGCCGAGGAGATCGTCGTCGACGGCAGCTTCGACCCCCCGAGCGTCCTGATCCAGGCCACGTGCGCCGACCGGCCGGTGGGCGTGGCCGCCATCGGCCGCGCCGCCGAATTCCGCTCGGCCCGAGCCCGACTCGCGGCCGAGCTGGAATCTGGAACGGGTACGTCGCCCTGAGGGCGCTGGCGAGTTCCGCGCATCGCGTGCGGAACTCGCCTGCGTGCGGAACTCGCCAGCGCGGGTGTGTCACCAGCGCGGGTGCGTCGTGGTGACGGTGCTCGGATTCTCCGCGGCAGGTACCGGATCAACAGGCGCTGATTCACGACATCTCGGGGGATACTCGCCGCGTGGGTGCGGAAGGGGCACGCTCAGGATTCGGCTTGCCGGATCGGCTTCGGCGTCAGCGCCGCTCGCAGTCGATCGACGATCACCCCGCGCGCCGCCCGGCCCTCCGGGGTCGGGGTGAGTGGGTAGACGTGCACCAGGCCGGGCTGTTCGTGGTAGTCGACCTCGACACCGGCCGCACGGGCCTTCGCCACCAGCAGTCGGGTATCGGGCACCAGGATGTCGTGGGTGCCGCAGAAGACGGTGAGCGGGCCGAGGCCGGACATCTCGCCCGCCAGCGGGCTGACGCGGGGGTCGGTGAAGGGCAGATCGCCGCGCCAGAGCTCGGTGAGCACGCGCGAGCCGTGGCGGCCCAGCCACGGATCGCGCGGCAGCACCGCGTCGATCTCCGGATTGCTCAGTGACAGCTCCAGGGCGGGGGAGATCAATACCGTGCGCGGCAGCACCACGTCGTGCTCGTCGCGCAGCAGCAGGGCGGTGGACAGGGCGATCTGGCCGCCCGCGGAATCCCCGGCCAGGCATACCTCGCCGTACTCGGAGCCCTTGTCCCGCACCAGTTTCGCGATGGCGGGGACGACCTGCCCGGCGGTGCCGTAGGGGATGAGCGGATAGATGGGCAGCACGACGGCGGTTCCGGCGCGCGCCGCGATATCGGCGGCCAGCGCCCAGTGCTGGGACGCGATCTCGTTCACCCAGCCGCCGCCGTGGGCATACACCACGCAACCGCGCGCGGCACCCGATCGCGGCGTCAGCGTGTAGACCGGCCAGCCGGGATCGCGGTCCACGGTCACCACCACGTCCGACCGCAACCGGCGCGGCGGACCGTACGGCCGGGGCCGCAGGGTGCGTTCGCGAATGTGGCGGCGAGCGCCCTCGGCGGTGCGGAAGGGGCGGTTGCGGCGGGTGACGCGCAGGAATCCGGGCAGGACCACGCGGCTGAGGAAACTCGGCTCCATCGATCGACCATACGTCTCGACCGCGTCGAACCTCCCGGTCGGTAGCCGCGCGGTTACTGTGGTGGCCGTCACGAAAACTGGCAGTGATGTATTCCGCCAAACTTCGTGACGACTGACACGTCAGTCACCAAACTGTTATAGGGTCACGCCATCGGCTGTGGGGCCGAGCGATATCGACCAAGCAGTGGGGCTGTGGGGTGGTAAACATTGGTCGACAGGGCTTTTCGTGCACCGGAACCGTTGGTTCGGGAGGTGCTCGAATTCGTACTCTCGGGGCTGCGGACATTCGGTCGGACACTGCAACTGGCGGTGGCGGCCTTCCGGTGGCTGTTCATCGATATCGTCCGGCTGCGGCATCCGTGGCGAGATACCGTACAGCAGGGCTGGTTCATCGTCAGCGTGACGGCGATTCCCGCTGTGCTGGTGGCGATTCCGTTCGGCGTCATCGTCGCGGTGCAGGTCGGCAGCCTCACCCAGCAGGTGGGCGCGACCTCGGTATCGGGCGCGGCGGGCGGCCTGGGGGTGATCCGGCAGGGTGCGCCCATGGTGACCGCGCTGTTGCTCGGCGGCGCGGCCGGATCGGCCATCGCCTCGGATCTGGGGGCGCGCACCATTCGCGATGAGGTGGATGCCCTGCGCACCATGGGAATCGACCCGGTGCGCCGACTGGTCGCGCCGCGGCTGGCGGCCATGATCACGCTCACGCCGCTGCTGTGCATGCTCATCATCTTCATGGGCGTCTTCACCGGCTATGTCATCGCGGTCGGCTTCCAGGGCGTCACTCCCGGCAGCTACCTGTCCGCCTTCGCGGCCTTCGCCAAGATGAGCGATCTGGCGGTGGCCATCGTGAAGGCGGTCATCTTCGGCATCATCGTGCTCATCGTGTCCTGTCAGCGCGGACTCGAGGCCACCCACGGACCCAAGGGCGTCGCCAATGCCGTGAACGCCGCCGTGGTGATCGGCGTGATCGCCGCCTTCGGCGT
The DNA here is from genome assembly GCF_030766805.1 of Nocardia sp. CC213A. Lineage (NCBI taxonomy): Bacteria > Bacillati > Actinomycetota > Actinomycetes > Mycobacteriales > Nocardiaceae > Nocardia > Nocardia sp. CC213A. The sequence goes on along the minus strand of NZ_JASFXA010000014.1, from coordinate 140,000 downwards.
GAATCTGGTGATCACCCAACTGGTGTCGATGTTCCTACCGCAGCAGGTGGGGTGAGATGACCCAGGCACCAGCTCGCTACCAACCGCTCGGCGCGGTCGGCCGCGCGGCCCGCAAATCCGTCGACGGACCGAATTCGCTGTTCGAATCCCTCGGACACCAGGCGACTTTCGTCTATCAGGTGTTGACCGCCATCCCGCACACGCTGCGGGTGTACCGGCGGCAGACCTTGCTCATCCTCTCCGATATCACCTGGGGCTCCGGGGCGATCATCGTCGGCGGCGGCACCGTGGCGGTGCTGGTCTTCCTCGGCATCGCGGTCGGCGGTTCCATCGGGGTGGAGGGCTTCACCGCGCTGAACATGGTCGGCATGGGTCCGCTCACCGGATTCGTCTCCGCCTACGCCAATACCCGGGAGATGGTGCCCATGGTGGTGGCGATCGGGTTCGCCGCCCAGGCGGGCTGCCGGATGACGGCCGAGATCGGGGCCATGCGCATCTCCGAGGAGATCGACGCGCTGGAGGCCATCGGCATCCGGCCCATGTCCTTCGTGGTGACCACCCGTGTGATCGCCGGGGTCGTCACCATCGTGCCGCTGCACCTGCTCACCCTCATCCTGTCGTATCTGTCCTGCGCGACGGTGGTGAATGTGCTGCACGGGCAGAGCTCGGGCACCTACTACCACTACTTCGACGCCTTCCTGCAACCCGGTGACGTGCTCGCATCACTGGTCAAGGCAACGGTTTTCGTAGTGGTCATCATTCTCATCCACGGCTATCAGGGCTTCTACGCCAGCGGCGGCCCGGAGGGGGTGGGCCGGGCCTCCGGCCGCGCCATCCGCGCCAGCCTGGTCGGCGTGGTGATCCTGGACATGATCATGACGATCGCGTTCTGGGGCCTGGATGTCGGCATCAGGATTTCGGGGTAGTCATGCCGGTATTCGTAGACCATTCCGGCCGCAGCGCCGGACGCTGGGCGCTGCGCCTGCGCGGACTCGTGGTGGCGGTCGTCATCGCGGTGGCGGCCACGGTCGTCACCACCTACGCCAAGGGCGGTTTCGCCGACCGATTCGAACTCACCATCGACGCGGCCACCCTCGGCGAGGGGCTGGCCCCCGGGGCGGAGGTGAAGTTCCGCGGGCTGGCCATCGGCACCGTGCGCACGGTGGAGACGGTCGGCTACGGGAAGCAGCGCATCGAGGTGGAACTCGATCGCGCTCAGGCGCGGGCGCTCACCGACGATGTGACCGCCCGCTTCACCTCGTCGAACGTGTTCGGGTCCAGCGCCATCGAATTGGTGACCACCGGCGACGGCGACCCGTTGCGTGAGGGCGCGACCCTGTCCATCGGGGAGAATGCCGCCAACGCCACGGTCGCGGGGGTCTTCCGCCGCGCCGCCCGGCTCACCGCGGTACTCGACTCCGACAGCGTGCGCAGGCTTTTCGATCTGCTGCTGGACAATGCCGACGCCATCGGCCCCACGCTGAGCTCGTTCTTCGAGACCGCGCGCATGATGGCCGACGGTCAGCGCGCGCCGCTGGCCCACTACCTCGCCATCGGCGCGGACATGACCGAGGCGTTCGCCGACCTCACCCCGCCGGTGGGTCGGGCCGTCCTCCAGATCCTGGAGCAGAGCGCCTATTTCGGCGACGAGACCAACCGCGAACGCACCAACCAGGCCACCGACGGTGCGTACACCCAGGTGCTCGTCGGCATCGCGGAACTGCTCGACCGCAACAACCCCGATCTGGAACGGATTCTCGGGGCGGTACTGGACCTGGCCGTGCCGATCAGCGTGTCGCTGGGCACCGTCGCCCCCGCCTATCACCGGATTCCCGCCCTGCTCGCCGCGGTGGACGGTGCGTTCCCGGTGGTGGACGGAAAGGTGCAGATGCAGTTGGAGCTGATCGTGGAGACCATGCCGTACCTGGCCGATTCGCTGGCAGGGGGTGCGCGATGAACGGAATCGGTTCGGCTGCCGCGAAACTCGCGGTCTTCGGAGTGATCGTCGCCGCCTGCACGGGATTCATCGTGACCGCGCTGCGCACCCCCGTCCCCGGCGACAAGGTCGTCTACCAGGCGGTGTTCACCGATGTCTCGGGCCTGTACGAGGGTGACTCGGTGCGCATGTCCGGCGTCGCGGTCGGGAAGGTGGAATCGGTGGACCTCGACCGGGATCGGGCCCGGGTACGTTTCACCGTCGACCGCACCCGGCCCGTCTACGACACCACCCAGGCCGCCGTGCGCTATCAGAACCTCATCGGCCAGCGGTACGTGGAACTGCTCACCGAGCGTCCGAGCGCCGTGAAACTGCCCGCGGGCGGTGTGATTCCGGTGGAACGCACCATTCCCAGCTTCGATGTGTCCAAGCTGTTCAACGGTTTCAAACCGCTGTTCGACACCCTGGAGCCCGAGCAGCTCAACCAGTTCGGCACCAATCTGCTGCGGGTGATCCAGGGCGACGGCTCCGGTATCGGCCCGGTACTCGCCGATCTGGACCGGATCACCGCGCACGCCCGCGACAGCGAGGCGGTGATCGTGCTGCTCATCCAGAACCTCGGGGTGGTGTCGCAGGAGATCGGCGGCAAATCCGATGCGGTGGGGGCGCTGGTCGACCAGCTCTCGGAGATCCTGCGGCAGTTCACCGATCGGATGCAGGGCGTCATCGCCGCCATCGAGAAGGGGGACCGCGTGCTGACCCCGCTCATTCCGATCCTGGAGGAGGGCCGGGACGCCTACGACGTGGCCTACGGGCCGATCGACGGACTGCTCCGTCGGCTGGTACCGCAGACCGAGATACTCACCCAACTGCTGGCGCTCACTCCGGGCCTGGTGTCCGGGCTGAACAACGCGGTGCCCGGCGAGGGTTACCGCCCCCGCATCACCTGTTCCAGCGGGGAAGCGGTGGTGCCCGATATCGGCGGTGTGGTGCTCGGCAGTCAGAACCTGGTGGTGTGCGAGTGAAACGCTATGTGGACATGGTCGCGGGTGCGCTCCGCGAACTGGTGACCGGGCGCGGCGATCAGCCGAGTCAATTGCGCTGGGGCGCGGCGGGAGTCGTGGTGTGCGCGGTACTGCTGCTGATCGCGGGCGCGCTGTATGTGATACCGATCGGCGAGCGGACCTACACCGCCGACTTCCGGGTGTCCGGTGGCGCGCGCCCCGGGGACGAGGTGCGCGTCGCCGGGATCAATGTCGGTGAGGTGCGGTCGGTGGAGTTGGTCGGCGACCACGTCGAGGTGCGGTTCGGGGTGGACCGCGCGGTGCACGTGGGCGAGCTGGCCAGCGTCGAGGTGAAGATGCTGACCCCCATCGGCGGGCACTACCTCTCGCTCACGCCGACCGGCGAGAAAGCATTGGGGGACAAGCACATTCCGCCGGAGCGCACCACCGTCCCGTTCGAACTCAGCGATATCCTCGACCACGCGACGCCCGTCATGGGCAAGATCGACGCGCAGACTCTGCGCGCCACCATGGCCGAGCTGAACACCGCGCTGACCAGCCAGCCGGACGCGCTGCGCGGTGTGATCGGCAATGCGGCCGAGCTGACCGACATACTCGCCGACCGGTCCCGCCAGCTCGACACCGCCCTCCAGGTATCGGACGAGTACATCGCCGCCATCGCCGCCGACAAGGCCATGCTGGCGGGTTTCGTGCAGCAGCTGGGCACGGTGGCCGACCAGCTCGGCGATCGAAAAGAGCAGATCGTACGGGTCTTCGGTCTGATCAAGCGACTCTTTCTCATCCTGCACCGGCCGCTCATGGCCTACGGCGACACGCTGGAACCGCCCATCACCGAGATCGAGCAGATCTTCTCCAAGGTGATGGCCGATCCGAGCCGCATCGACACCGTGGTCGCCGGCATCCGGGAGGTCGTCGACAAACTCTCGGCCATGCTGGGCGTCCAGGTCGCTGTCGACCGGCCGGAGAACGGTGTGCGGGTGTGCGTTCCCTACGAAGGCAAGGCGTGCTGAATGAACTGGGGTAGAACAGCACTCGTGGCCGGGGCCGCCGCCGTGGCGGTGGCGACCGGCGTGGCCGGGGTGACATGGGTGAACTCGGTGCGCGCCGATTCGACACGGCGGGTCTGCGCCGACTTCACCGACACCGTGGGCCTGTACGAGGGCAACAGCGTGACCATGCTCGGCGTCGAGGTCGGCACGGTGTCCACCATCGAATCGCGCGGTGACCACATGCGCGTCACCATGACCGTGGACGGGGACGTGCGGTTGCCCGCCGATATCCAGGCGGTCACCATGTCCAGCTCCATCGTGACCGACCGGCACGTGGAACTGACCAAGCCGCACACCGGCGGGCCGGAGTTCGACACCGCATCCTGTATCCCACTGGAGCGCACCAAGACTCCGGTGGGCATCAGCGAGGCCCTCGACGCCATGGGCCGCATCGCCGGGGACCTCACCGGCGGCGGCTCACCGGAGGACACCCTCATCGACCAGACCCTCACCGCCGCCGACAGCGCGTTGGCCGATACCGGCCAGCAGTGGAACCTGCTGCTGCGGGAGCTGTCGCAGGTGGTCGGCGATCCCGGCCAGCGCGATGTGGTGTTCCGGCGACTGGTGGAGAACCTCGACACCCTCACCACCATGTTCGTGAGCAACTGGCCCGATATGGCATTGCTGCTGGACAATCTGCGCCAGGGCATTCAGCTCCTCGGCGAGTTCTCCGCCGAGTTCGCCGGGGCGGTGGACCTCGCGGTGGAGTTCCTGCCGGTGATCGCCCGCAATGTCGGCAAATACGACGAGCAGGTGTACGCCCTGCTGGATCAGTACCTGCCACAGGTGAAACAGCTGATCAACAGCCAGGGCGATATCGGCGACCTGCTGTCGAAACTGCCGCCGCTGGCGGCGCGACTACCGCAGGCGGGTGCGCGATGACCCGTCGAACGCTGCGCCGGAGGCTGCTGCCCGCACTGGCGGCGGGCCTGGTGCTCACCCTGAGCGGCTGTGGCGTGCGCGCCACCGACATCCCCATTCCGGGCACCTATCCGAGCGGTGACACCTACACGGTGCGTATCGAATTCGGTTCGGTGCTCAACCTGCCCGATCGTGCCAAGGTCATCGCCGACGGCGTGGAGATCGGCATGCTCGACCGCATCGACCTGGTCGGCACCACCGCCGTGGCCACCGTGGAGCTGAAAACCGATGCGCGACTGCCCAAGACCACCACCGCGGAACTGCGGCAGAGCACCATCCTCGGCGATATCCACATCGCCCTGGAACCGCCGCGGGACAGTGAAGTCGCCTTCCTCCAGGACGGCGATGTCATCCCGGTGGGGCAGACCGTGCCCGCCACCAATGTGGAGGACATCCTGCGGGCGCTGTCCAATATCGTGACCGGCGGACGCTGGTCGGATATGCAACAGCTGGTCGCCGACGTGAACGCCGCCTTCCCGACCGATCCGGCCGAGATCGACCGCATCACCCGGGCCGGCCGGGCGGCGCTGACCGATCTGTCCTCGCACACCCCGGAACTGGACCGCATTCTGGCCGCGGCGCAGCAGATCACCGGGAAGCTGGAGTCCGGGAGGGCCGCGGTGGACCAGATCCTCACCCTGGGTCCCGATCGGGCCGCGGGTCTGGCGGATGTGCTGTTCAATGTGGTGCGCCTGATCGCGGGTGCGGGCGTGCTGGCCGACGAGGCGGGAGAGCTGCTGCTGCCGCTCGCGGGCGACTTCCGCAGCATCGTGTCGATTCTGGCCCCGACGGCGCTGACCGTCGCCTACGCCGACATCACCGTGCCCGCGAACCTCGAGGCGTTCCACACGCTGTTGCGGGACAAGCTGATTCCGTTTCTGCACGCACCGGATGTCCACCTCCGCGGGGTGGATGCCCAGGCCGACGCCGACGAGCTGGTCACGGTGCTGCGTTCGATGGGGATGGTGCCGTGAAACTCTCACTCTCCGGACCGATGTCGCTGGTGCTGCTGCTGGTGCTCACGCTGGTGTGCGGCAGCTATATGGCCGTCGGCGTGCTGAACCTGGACCCGCGCCGCGACTCGCACGCCATCACCGTGCTGGTGGACACCTCCGGCGGTCTCATGAAGACCTCCGAGGTGACGCTGCGCGGGATGCCCATCGGGCGCGTCCGCTCCATCGAGGCCACCTCCGTGGGGCTGGCGGTGCGGCTGGAATTCGATGCGCGCTACCGGATTCCGGTAGACAGCGAGGTGCGTGTCTCGAACCTGTCGGCGGCGGGAGAGCAGTTCCTCGACTTCCGGCCCACCGGCACCGCGGCCCCCTATCTGCGCGACGGCAGCATCGTGCCCGCCCGGCAGGTGCGCATCGCCACCACCGTCGGCGACGCCCTGGCCAAGTTGGACGCGCTGACCGCGCAGATCGACCCGCTGAAGCTGGAGCGACTGGCCACCACCGTCGCCGCCGGATTCGAGGGCCGCGACGCCGACGTGGCGAATCTGACTCGGGCGCTCACCCTCACCGCGGGCATGCTGCGCGACAAACGCGACGCCATCGCCCGGCTCTACGCCAATGTGCAGACCCTGGGCGACAACTTCGACGGTCGCGCACCCACGCTCAGCGCCACCGCCGGCGATGTGACGGCGGCGCTGCCCGAACTGCTGCACATCATTCGTTCCTTCCAGGACTTCTCCTACGTCGGCGAGCACGTGTTCACCGACCCGATCGGGCCGCTGGTGCAGCGCATCGACGACTACATCGCCCTGCTGGGCCCGGATCTGGGCCATATCGCCACGGTTCTGAAACCGGCGACCAGCACCATCAAACCCGTACGCGTGGACGCCGGTTCGATCATCGACCTGCTGGCGACCGTCTTTCCGGGCGACGGCGCCGCCCATGTGACCGTCGGTCCCCGTTGACCGCTCGACACCGAGAGCAGAGGACACACCGTGAGTGATATCGACAAGACCCCCGAACCGACGGTGCGACTGGAGAAGACCGGCGCCGCGGCGCGACGGGCCGAAACCCGGTCGGAGCCGCCGACCGCACTGCCCGCCAACGGCATCCGCCGCCCGCACTACCTGATCGGGGTGGCCGCCGCCGTACTCGGCGTGCTGGCCGTCGCCTTCGGGGTGAGCTGGCAGCACGCCGCCGGGGACCTGAACGCCCTGCGCGACGATCAGGCCGATCGCGCCCGGGCGGCCGAGGTGGCCCGCGACTACACCCTGCGCTCGCTCACCTACGACTACCGGGAGCTGCCCGCCTTCTTCGACGCGGTGCGCCGCGATGCCTCGGCGGGCCTGACCCAGCGCTACGACGACGTGCACGACACGCTCGCCACCATCATGACCGAGGCGCAGGTGGTCGCCACCGGGAACGTACTCGGCACCTCGGTGGAGGCCACCGGCAACGATCAGTTCGTGGTCACGGTCTTCGCCACCCAGCGCACCCAGAACGTGCAGCAGCCCGAGCCGGTGACCAAACCGAACCTGCTCACCGTGACCGTGGCCGAGTACGACGGCACCTGGCAGGTCGTCGACTACGGACCCAAGGACACCGTGGTCAAGGACGGGACCGCGAAATAGTTCCGCGCCGCGGCCGACCGCCGCAGTCGGGACTCCCACTGCGGCGGCGTCGGCAGATAGTCGAAGCCGCCTACGCGGTGTTCTCCGCCCGGGGATACGAGGCGACCACCGTGTCCGCGATCGCCGCGCAGGCCGGGATCGCCCAGGGCACGGTGTACCGCTACTTCCACAGCAAACGCGAGATCCTGGACCACGTCCTCGATTTCGGCGTCGACAAGCTCATGGAGGCGTGGCAGCCGCAGACCTTCATCGGGGTGGCGGGCAGCGCCGTCGAACTCATCGACGGCGTGCGTGCGGGCGCGGACCGGCTGCACGACCTCATCGAGCGGGAGCCGGAACTGCTGCGGCTGCTGCTGGTCGAAGCCAGTGCCGTCGATCCCGAACTGGCGCGGCGGCTGCTGGGATTGGAGGCGATGGTGGCGGCCTGGGTGGCCGGGGAACTCCAGCGCGGCATGGACGGGGGCTGGCTGCGTCCCGATATCGACGCCGACGTGCTCTCGCACACCATCGTCATGCTCATTCTGCCGGATGTGGTACGCGAACTCCTCGGCACCGGAACGCCGCGCGTGCGCAAGCAGAGCACGGATATGGTGCTGATCATGGTGGAGAAGGCGCTGCGGGTCCGGGCGGTCGACGGATGAGCGCGGACCGGCCCGACCCCGTCGCCCACTCCGCCCGCCGCCGCGCCGAACTGGTGAACGCGGCCTACGCGCTGGTCACCAGCCGGGGTTACCGCGCCATCGGCGTGGACGATGTCGCGAGTCTGGCGGGCGTCAGCCACGGCACCTTCTACAACTACTTCGCCAACAAGCGCGACATCCTGGACGCGGTCATCGACCACTGCTTCGCGGTGATCCGGGAGCGCCTGATGGGTGACGAGCCGACGCCCGCCACCCTCGACGAATTCCGTGCCCGCTACGGCCGCATCGTCGACCGCTGCTACGACCTGGTGGCGAGCGAACCCGGGCTGGTGAACTTCCTACTGCTGGAAGCGAGTTCGATCGACGACCGGGTGCTCGACCGGATCATGCGCAATGCCCAGACCGACGGCGACACCGCAGTGCGGGAGATGGAATACGGCATCGCCCACGGCTATCTGGACGACCGACTGGACACCCGCGTCGGCGGTGAGGTGCTGGTGTCGGTGCTCATGTCGGCGCTGCTGACCGCGGTGCAGGGGGAACGGCACGGCCTGACCCGCGACCGGGTACGCACCCAGCTCACCGACTTCCTCGCCACGGCATTGGGAGCCGAGGCGGCCGGGCTGGCAACCGAGACCGCGGGGCCGGAAGCCCAGACCGCAGGGCCGGAAGCCCAGACCGCGGGGCTGGAGGCCGAGACCACGGGGCGGGACGCCGGGCGGCCGGAGGCCGAGACCGCGGGGCTGGGAGCCGAGACCGCGGGCCTGGGAGCCGAGACCGCGGGGCTGGGAGCCGAGACCGCGGGGCTGGGAGCCGAGACCGCGGGGCCGTGAGCCGTGACCTGCGCGTGCCGCGGCTCACGGCGAATCCGCCGCGCGCAGCGCCTCCAGTAGCGGACCCGCCGTCTTGGCGAGGAACTCCTCCTGGCGTTCGTCACCGATCTGCACCAGGGCGATATCGGTGAATCCGGCCTCCTGATAGGGCCGCACCGCCGCCACGATGGCGTCCAGGTCGGGTCCGCACGGAATCTGCCCGGCCACATCCTCGGGCCGCACGCTCCCGGTGGCGGCGCTGAACGCTTCCGGCGTCGGCAGATTGCTGTTCACCGGCCAGCCGCCCAGCGACCAGCGGAACTGCTCGTGCGCCCGGCGCACGGCGGCATCCCGGTCGGTATCCCAGCTGATCGGTAGCTGACCCGTCACCCGCGCGGGCACCGCCTCGCCGAGCACCCGCTCCCGGGTGCGATGCCAGTGCTCGACCAGATCGGCGTCCGGGCTGGTGGTCACCATCTCGTCGGCCAACGGCGCGAAGCGGTCCACCGAGCGCGATCCCGACACCGCCACGGCGATCGGGACCGGCTGCTCCGGCAGGTCCCAGATCTTGGCCGAATCCACCTGGTACCAGCGGCCCTGCTGTTCGACCGTGCGGCCGGTGTGCAGTTCCCGAATGATCTGCATCGCCTCCCGCAGCCGGTCGTGCCGCTCCGCCAGCGCGGGCCACCCCTGACCCACCACGTGCTCGTTCAGATTCTCACCGCTGCCCAACCCGAGCGTGAAGCGGCCCTCCGCCAGAATCTGCAGCGTCGCCGCCTGCTGCGCCACCAGTACCGGGTGGTATCGGATGGTCGGGCAGGTCACATAGGTCATGAGTGGTATCCGCCGCGTCGCCTGCGCCACCGCGCCCAGCACGGTCCAGGCGTTCGGCGCGTGCCCCTGCTCGGCCAGCCAGGGGAAGTAGTGGTCGCTCATGACGGCGAAATCGAATCCGACCTCCTCCGCCGCCACCGCGTAGCGCACCAGTTCGCGCGGTCCGCTCTGCTCAGTCATGAGGGTGTATCCGAAGCGAGTCACAGGGTTCTCCTCATCATTGGTAGGGATAGGACTCCGCGACCGTGGCGGTCGCGGGTTCGTGGTCGTCGGCTACCGGGGGACATGGGGGAGCTACCCGCTGCGGGCGCGGTGAACCGGTGCGGGCGTCGCCGCCGGTACGCGCACTAAGCTCGGCATACGGGCGGAGTCGGCGTACGGCGGCGGAAGGCGGTGCGGTATGGGCGGCACGGGGTACATGGCGGCGTGGCGGGTCGAGCGGCCCGGTCCGATCGACGGTCGACCGCTGCGGTGGGAGCGGGACGCCGTACCCGCACCGGGGCCGGGGGAGCTGCTGGTGCGGGTGCTGGCCTGCGGCGTGTGCCGGACCGATCTGCACGTGACCGAGGGTGATCTGCCGGTGCACCGCCCCCGGGTCGTCCCCGGCCATGAAGTGGTGGGGGAGGTGGTCGGAACCGGCGGCGGGGCAGGGGAATTCGCGGTCGGGGAGCGGATCGGCATCGCCTGGCTGCGCCATACCTGCGGTCGCTGCCGGCACTGCCTGCGCGGCGCGGAGAACCTCTGCCCGAACTCACGCTACACCGGCTGGGACGCCGACGGCGGCTATGCCGAATACACTACGGTGCCCGCGGATTTCGCCCATCCGCTGCCGAAGGGTTACAGCGACGGGGGGCTCGCGCCGCTGCTGTGCGCGGGCATCATCGGTTACCGTGCCCTCGAACGCGCCGCGCTGCCCCCGGGCGGTCGGCTGGGGATCTACGGTTTCGGCGGCAGCGCCCATCTCGCCGCCCAGGTCGCCTTGGCGCGAGGCGCGGAAATCCATGTGATGACCCGGGATTCGGCGGCGCGGGAACTGGCCCTGGAACTCGGTGCCGCCTCGGCGCAGGGCGCGGCCGACCCGCCGCCGGAAAAGTTGGACGCGGCAATTCTTTTCGCTCCGGTGGGTGATCTCGTACTCCCGGCCATGGCGGCGTTGGACCGGGGCGGCGTGCTCTCCATCGCCGGGATCCACCTGTCCGACATCCCGCCGCTGAACTATCAGCGGCACCTGTTCCAGGAGCGGGAGATCCGTTCGGTCACCGCCAATACCCGCGCCGACGCCCGCGAATTCCTGGCATTCGCCGCCGATCACCGGCTCGAGGTCTCCGTGCACCCCTATCCGCTCGATGTGGCCGACCGTGCGCTGGCCGATCTGGCGCACGGGCGCTTCGCCGGCGCGGCGGTCCTGGTCCCCTGACCGGTCGGGCGGGGGAGATACCACCGGACACGCCGTCGACACGCCGAGTCTGCCATTCCGAGTTTCCGATTCAAGTCATGCGTCAGCTGCACTGATGCTTTCCTGAAAGTGTTCAGCATCATTGCAGCAAACCTGATTCGGAGGTTGGGGAGCGGCCATGCACCGCACAGGACACGAAGAGGTCCGGAGCAGCAGACCCTGGCTGTGGACGGCGCTGGCGGGATTGACGGTGGTCGCCGGGGCGATGTGGATCGCGCGCCCCCAGCCCGCCGCCTGCCAGACCACCACCACGTCGATCACCACCGTCAAAGTCGTACCGCCCATCGTGCAACCGAGTCCGATTGCACCCGAACAGCTTCCGACGCTGGAGGAACGCCTGCCGGAGGAGTCGCGGGAGGCGCGCTTCTACCATTTCGGCCAGGGGGTGGCCTGCTCCTTCCCGGATCTGCCGCTCGACGGCTTCTACATCGGGGTGCCCACGGGGGAGTACGACAGCTCCGCCGCGTGTGGCACCTACGTCGACATCGACGGCCCGCTCGGCAGTGTGCGCGCCCAGATCGTGGACCGCTGTCCGGGGTGCGCACCGCATCAGTACGACCTGAGCGCCGCCGCCTTCGCGCAGGTCGCCGACCCGGCCGCCGGGGTCGCGCGGATTCGGATCAGCAAGGTGCGCAATCCGACTCCGCCGCCGTCGCTGTCGTACCGGGTGCAGCAGGGTGTCTCGGCGGACTGGCTGGGGTTGCTGTTCGCCAATACCGGCAATCCGCTGCGGCAGGTGGCGCTGCGGCCGGAATCCGGTGGCGACTGGCGGCCGCTGCGGCGCGGTTACGACAACTACTGGTCCGCCTCCGGCCTCGGCCCCGGCCCGTTCACCGCCATGGTGTCCGATATCTACGGCCATGATGTGCTGGTGCCCGGCATCGTCCTGGAACCGGCGCGGGTGCGCTACACCGATATCGCGCTCTACGAATTGCCCGCGCTGCCGTTGCCCGCCCCGCCGTCGCCCATCCCGGTGACCACGCTGGTCACCACCGTGGTCCCGGCGACGCGGTCCTGCGACTGGGGATTCGTTCACCGGAGTATGGCATCATCCATAGTGAAACGTGTTCCAATTTGACCGCCGGGGAGCGGTACGCCGGGAGGTTTTCGATGACGAACCCCAGAATGGAACTGTCCGAGCGCGATCCGTCCCGGGGTGCGGCGCAGCGCCCGCGCTCCCGGCGGCTGTCCTCGCGGATATCCAGGTTGACCGAGGTTCCCGCGGGATCGATGGTGGAGCTGCCCGGCCGCGGGCGCACCTACGTGGTGGACCTGCCCGGCCCGACCCCGGACGCGGAGACGGTCTTCCTGCTGCACGGCGCGGCCACCACCGCCATGCTGAACTGGTTCCCATCGCTGCAGGAGCTCAACGAGCGGTACCGGGTGGTGCTGTTCGACCAGCGCTGGCACGGGCACGGCATCCGGTCCGAGACGTTCGATCTCGACGAGGTCGCCGATGACGTCGTCGCCCTGGCCGACGTCCTGGCCGTGGACCGGCCGATCATGGCGGGCTACTCCATGGGCGGCATCACCGCCCAACTCGTCGCGCACCGGCATCCGGACCGGGTGGGCGGGCTGGTGCTGGCCGCCACCACCTACCGGTTCCAGGAGAAGTGGCGCGAGCGCGCCTTTCATCGGGCCATGGCGGCCTTCGCCACCAGCGTCTCGGAATTGTCGTGGCGGCGAGCGCATCTCAAGGCCACCCGGCTGCCGGAGCTGCCCGAGGCGACCTGGCCGGTGGGGCGGATGGACCGGTGGGCCATGGGGCAGATGCGCAGTCTCAGCGGTTGGGCGCTGACTCAGGTGATCGCCACGCTGGGGCGCTTCGACTCCTCGCCGTGGCTGCCGTCGCTGCGGGTGCCGACCGCAGTGGTGATCACCACGCGGGATCGGGCGCTGCCGGTCTACCGGCAGCTGGAGATGGCGACAATGATTCCGGGAGCGGAGATCTTCCTCGCTCCCGCCGGGCACGCGGCCTGCGTGCTCGAGGCGGACGTCTTCGTCCCGGTGTTCCTCGAGGCGCTGGAGTCGGTCGTCGAGCGGCGCTGAGTGACGTTGCGGCTCAGTGTCGTTCGCGGGCGGCCTTGAGCAGTTCGCGGATCACCTCGGGCACCAGGTCGGCCAGACGCGCTACGTCGGGGACCAGTTCCCGGCAGGCGATGAAGCCGAAGTCCATCGTGCCGTCGCAGGTGAGCACGGTGCTGGTGAGGCCGGCGCCGTGGAAGACCGGCCCGAACGGGTACAGGGCGTCCATGCGCAGGCCCAGGAAGTACATGGGGAAGCTGGGTCCGGGCACATTCGACACCACCAGGTTGTGCACGACCGGATGGTGCTCGGCGAGCTCGAGTGCGGAGTAGGCCCGGGCCGCCAGCTGAAAGATGTTGGGCGGGGCGTATTTCGCCCAGTCCTGCAGGAAGTCCGCGCCGATGAGATTGTGCTCCTCCTTCGCGCTGCGATTGTCCTGCGCGATGAGCAGCAGCCGCTCCACCGGATCGGGGATATCGGTGCGCAGGCGGGCGAACAGGGTGGAGACCTTGTTGGTGCCCTCCGTATGCCGCGAGGTCTCGTGCACCGACACCGGCACCGAGGCGATGAGGGTGGAATCCGGTAGCGCGCCGTGTGTTTCGAGGTATCCGCGCAATGCGCCGCCGACCACGGCGAGCACCACATCGTTGACCTTCACCCCGAACGCGTCCTTGATCTCGCGGATATCGGCGAAGTCGGTGGCCACGAACGACACCGCGCGGTGCGCGGTGATGGCCCTGTTGAACGGGGTGCGGGGCGCGGTGAACGGCAGCGGCATGCCCGAGGACTGCTCGCGCCGCCGTCGCACCAGATCGCCCAGGATGCCCACGGTCCTGGGCACCAGACCGACCATGCCGAGTTTCCCCGGGAACCGCAGCGCGGCCTCGGCGGCCAGCAGCAGATCGTGGGGTTCGCGCTCGGGCCCGGGGATCTCGGCCGGATCCGGCTCCGGATAGCGCACCCCGGGTTCCAGATCGCACAGGTGCATCATCATGGTGGTGCCGGTGATGCCGTCGACGATGGCGTGGTGGTATTTGGCGATCATCGCGATCTTGCCGTCCGGCAGGCCCTCCACCACCCACATCTCCCAGAGCGGACGGCCGCGGTCCATGGGCCGCCCCGCGATCTCGGCGGTGAGGTCGGCCAGCGCCCGGTCGTCGCCCGGTGCGGGCAGCTCGACGCGGTGCAGGTGGTGATCGAGGTCGAAGGCCGAATCCCGCACCCACACCGGGTGATCCAGATTCAGCGGTACGGTGTGCAGGCGGCGGCGCATGGCCGGGACCAGATGCAGGCGACGGCCCAGTTCGGCCTTCAGCTCGTCGAAGTCGTATCCCGCGCCGTCGGCGTTCGGATCGAGGATGAGCAGCGCGCAGACGTGCAGCAGCTGACTGTCGGTTTCGAGGTAGAGGAAGCTGGCGTCGAGTCCGGTGAGTCTTTCCATATCGACACACTATGGAAACGCGTTCTACTTCGGGCCGGGTTCGGCGGGCTCGTCGCCGACCGGTCGATGCCGATCCGTTGCCTGAAAATAGCTGCCGGATAACGCGATTCGGATGGCTACGGTTGGGTCCCGGCTGGGTATCCATACAGTGGACTACGTTGTCGTCCGTGCTCCCCCTCCCTACCTTGGAGCTCATAGCCCGGTGAGTGTCACTTGTCACTGACAAGAGTCACCGGGCTTCTCACAACGGCGTGAGAAGGGTGAGAACTATGCGCGGCCGGAAGGTGATGCTGGGAGGAAATTGGCGAATTGCTTGGCTGTTCACCGCACTGCTGGTGCTGGTGAGCGTGCTCTACCCGCCACAGGTCCCACGGGCGCACGCCAACTGGTGCGCCGATATCGATGTGGTGGTGGTGCGGGGCACGGGCGAACCGGGCTGGTTGGGCGATGTGGTGGGCAATCCACTCTACGGCCAACTGCGGCAACGGTTGCCCGTCTCGCTGAGCGCCTATCCGGTGGCCTATCCGGCCGACCACTCCTTCAATCTCGGCGCGGGCACCGCGGATCTGGTGGGACACCTGGCCCATCAGGCCGGGGTGTGCCCGGCGCAGCGATTCATCCTGGTCGGCTACTCCCAGGGCGCGGCGGTCATCCACGCGGCGATCGGGACCGGCAATGTGAGCTGGTATCCGGGGCGGGTGCAGCTGGCCGGCGACCTCGCCCGGCGGATCTCGTCGGTGCTGCTGTTCGGCGACCCGCTGCGCGCGGTCGGCGCGGGCGTACCGGGCGAATACGCCTGGCGGACCGGAAACTGGTGCACCGGAGGCGATCCCATCTGCGGCGGCGGGATGAACGCGGCCTCGCACGTGTCCTACGGGCACAGCTTCGTGGCGGCGGCCAACTTCGCGGCCGGTCGGCTGTGAGCCGGGGCCGCACGGGACCGGGGAGGGGCTCCCCTCGGGATCGGCCCCCGGTGGAGACATCCACCGGGGGCCGAATCGCGTTGCGGGACCTACTCGTCGAGCATCACCAGTGCAGTCCGGGAATCACATTGGTGATGCGGGCCGCCGAACCGGGCAGGCCCATGAGCGGCTGCACGACGGGCGCCAGGGCGAGCAGCGGGCTGCGGGTGGGCGCGGTCTTGGCCACCTCCGCGGCCCCGGCCTCGGCGGCCCCGGCCTCGGCGGCCTTGGACTCCCCGAACATCCGGAAGCCCTGGTGCAGAATGGCCTTCTTCACCGACGGCATGACGGTGTCGACGAACTGCGCGAAGGTGCCGATCGGGGTGTCGATGCGGGCGGGCCGGTGCTCGAGCGCGCGCACCACGATGGCGGCCGCCTGCTCCGGGCTGTGCACCGGAATCGACTTGTACAGATCGGTGGGCGCGATCATGGCGGTCCGCACCAGCGGCATGCGCACCGAGGTGAAGGTGATTCCGGCGTCGGCGTTCTCGACCGCGGCGATCTCGCTGAAGTTGTCCAGTGCCGACTTCGACGCCACATAGGCGGCGAAGCGCGGCACCTTGGTCTGCACCGCGATGGAGGAGATGTTCACGAAGTGCCCGAAGCGGCGCTCCCGCATGGAGGGCAGCAACGCCAGGATGAGCCGCACCGCGCCGAAGTAGTTCACCGCCATGGTCCGCTCGAAATCGTGCATGCGGTCGGTGGAGTTCATCACCGCGCGGCGGATGGAGCGGCCCGCGTTGTTCACCACGTAGTCGACGTGGTCGTGGTCGGCGAGCACCTGCTTCACCAGCAGCTCCACCGACTTCTCGTCGGTGATGTCGCACGTGTACGCCTGTGCCGCACCGCTTTCCGCGCGCACCTGGGCGGCGGCGGCCTCCAGCTCCTCGGTGGTGCGAGCCACCATGAGCACGGTCGCGCCGCGGCGGGCGACCGCGTGCGCGGTAGCCAGGCCGATACCCGAGGAGGCCCCGGTGATCAGGACGATGCGGCCGTCGAGCGCGGTGCCCTCGGTGCGGCGGGCGCGATCGGGATCGAGATTGGCGCGCCAGTAGTCCCACAGGGTCCGGGCGTAGGACTCGAAGGACGGCACCTCCAGACCGCGCAGCTGGGCGCGGGTGGAATCGGAGACGAACTCCGATTCGAAGGAGGTGTGCGGGGCGACCTCGGCCGGAATCCCGAGACGCTCCAGCAGGAAGTCCCGCACCGCGGTGACGCCGGGAATGTGGCCGAGCGCGTCGAGGGCGCTGTGGCTGCCCGGCAGCGTGCCGATTCCGGTGGGCGCGCCGGCGGCCTCGGCCAGTGCGGCGTAGATGTCGGAGAACGGCTGCGGCTCCGGATTGACCAGATGGAAGGTGCGCCCGGCCAGACCCGGCTTGCGAATGAGCTGGACCATGGCCTGCGCGACGTAGTCGACCGGGACGATATTGGTCGCGCCCAGATCGGGCAGCGGCAGCGGCAGGTCGGCGGGCAGCCCGGCCAGACTCGCGATGGCCGGGAAGAAGTAGTAGGGGCCGTCGATCTTGTCCATCTCGCCGGTGCGGGAATCGCCCACGATGATGGCCGGACGGTACACCCGCCAGCGCGCCCCGGATTCGCGCACCAACTTCTCGGCCGCGAACTTGGTGCGATGGTAGGGCGAGGTGAGATTCTGACCGAGGTCGAAATCGTCCTCGAAGAACTTGCCGCGGTGGTCGCCCGCGACGGCGACCGAGGAGACGTGGTGCAGTACCGCGTCCAGCTCGACGGCCAGGTCGACGACGGCCTGAGTGCCGTTCACATTGGCGGCGTGGGCCGTGGCCTCGTCGGCGGTCATATCGTAGACCGCGCCCAGGTGGATGATGTGGTCGGCGCGGGGAGCCTCGTCCTGGAGGCCCAGTCCCGGCGCGGTGAGATCGCCGATGAGCGGGAAGACGCGATCCGGCGCGCCCCAGTTCTCGGCCAGCTCGCGCAGCTTGGCGACCGACGCCTCTCGCACCAATGCGTGGATCACGGCCTCCGAGTCGCGGCTCAGCAGCTCGGCGAGCACCCGTCGCCCGAGAAAACCCGTTCCGCCCGTGACGATGTAGGAAACCATCGCCCCCTCCTTATCGATTCGAACCTGTTGGAAACCAACGGTGTTCGTCCGACATGCGGCGGTGGATGCGGACGTGAGTACGTTGAATCGGCCCCCTAGCAAAAGTCGGGCCGAGGTAGGAACACCTTCGTGCCTAACTGGTGAGTAACTTTACGGCGACCCCGGTTGACGCGGCAAGTCGCGACGCTGTGGGAATGGTCACCTCGGGGCATATCGAGTTGGTATGTGTAACAAGGATTTTCGTGTAACCGTCGGATGCACTTGGTTACTTGTTGGCAAACAGAATCGCTGAGCCGACCGGGGTGAACGTCCTGGTCGGTTGACTGAGGTTAAGGTGTTCCAGTCCTGTTGGCACGTCTCCCGGAGGGGCCGTGATCGCACAGCTCGACCTGCCGTCCACGGGGATTCGCACCCGCGCCGAATTCGAAGCCCTGCCCGTCGTACCCCGAGGCTGGGCGTGGGAACTGCGATCCGGACGATTGGAGCTGACGCATATGCCGGTCACGTTCTGGTATTACCGCATCGTCTTCCAGGTGCTGGAACTGTGGAAGCGGCTCGGCTACGAAATCGCCGGAAACCAGTACGTCGCCGACAGCGGATTCGCGCGCGGTAGCCTCGGCCGGAACAATTTCCTCGCCGATGGCATCGTCTTCCGGCCCGGCTATCTGCCGCTCAAATACAGCACCAGCCACGACGCCGCGCATATTCACGCCGTGGTCGATGCCGTCTGCCAGGACTCCCAGGTGCACGACGCCATCGAGAAACTCCGCATCTACGCGAGCCTCGGCGTCCCGCACTACTGGATCATTCGCGGCGACACCGACTCCGCGGACCTCGACGGCTACATCAGCATGTACGAACTGGCGGCGGGTGAATACCGCCTCACCGGCAGTCGGCTGGTCTCCGAATTGGCGGTTCAGCCGAGCGCGTAGGTCGCCGCGGCGGTGCCGCCGTAGAACAGTTCGGCCTCCTGCTCGGTGGCATCGGCGGCCACCGCCCGGTCCACGGCCGCCAGCAGTTCCCCGAACGATCCGGCCATTGTGTCTATCGGCATATTCGATCCGAAGATGAGCCGCTGCCAGCCCCAGAGCTGAATACTCGTCTCCAACCAGTATTCGAGGGTCGGCCAGCGGAAATCCGGGCAGATCATGCCGAGTCCGGACAGCTTGCACTGCCATCCGGTCTCCTTGGCGGCGAGGGACAGCGCATTCTGCCAGGCGGTGCGGGCGGCCTGATCGGTGCCGGTGGGCAGGCCGAGATGTTCCAGCACCACCCGCAACCGCGGATACCCGGCGAGGAAGTCGATCCAGTCGAGCATATCGCCGGGATGGGCGACCAGATCGAAGACGGCGTCGCGCTCCTGCAACCAGGAGGCGATGGTGTCGGCGGCCGGGGTGTTGGGGGAGAGGCCCTGGAAGACACGGATTCCGCGCAGGCGGGGGCTGCGGGCCTGCTGCTCGAGATGGCGCAGCAGGTCCGGGCCGTCGAGGGTGGGGTCGACCGCGCCCACGATGGCGATCGGCCGCGCGGTCGTCGCGGCCATATCGTCGATCCAGCGCGTCTCGTCGAGGTAGGCGTGGCGGGCGGTGGTGGCGGAGACGTGCACCAGTCCGGTCACGGTCGTCGCGGCCGCGGCCCGGTCGTACTCCGGCAGCAGGAAGTCGTCGGTTAGCGCGGGTGTTCCGGTGTGCGCGGCGAAGTCGGCCAGCTGCGGATACCAGTCGTGGCGGCTGGGCTGCCACAGGTGCAGGTGCGCATCGACGACGGATTGGGCGGGCATGGAACGCGACTCCTTCATGACATGGTGATGCCGCCGCTGACGCTGATCAGCTGGCCGGTGATGTAACTGGCCTCGGGGCTCGCCAACCAGGCGATGAGGTTGGCGACCTCCTCCGGTTGCCCCAGGCGCTTCATGGGGATTGCCTTCTCGATGGCGGCGAGATTGCCCCGGTGCCGGCGCATGGTCTGCGACACCATCTGGCCTTCGATCGGGCCGGGGCAGACGACATTCACGGTGACCTGATGCCGTGCCACCTCGCGGGCCAGTGATTTCGCGAAGCCGAAGAGACCGGATTTGGATGCGGCGTAGGCGGCTTCGCCACCGGCTCCCGCGCGTGCGCCGTCGGAGGAGACGAATACCACGCGCGCGGAATCGGTTTCGAGCAGGCCGGGGAGGAGGTGTTTGGTCAGCAGCATGGGGCCGCGCAGGTTGACCTGGAGCATGGCGTCCCAGTGGTCGACGGAGCTGACCAGGAAGGGTTCCACGATGGCCAGTCCCGCGCAGTGGATGACGGCGGAGACGGTGCCCTGCACTGCCCACGCGGTGCGGGCGATGCTGTCGGGGCTGGCCAGGTCGAGGTGGACGGCGGTGGCTTTGGGGCCGAGGTCTTCGGCCAGTTGTTTGGCGGAGGTGAGGTCGAGGTCGGCTATGACCACGTCCCAGTCGGCGGCTATCAGGCGGTGGGCTACCGCGCGGCCGATATCTCCGGCGCCGCCGGTGATCAGGGCTCGGCTTTCGTCGAAGGGGTCGGCCATGGTGGGGGGCTCGCTATCGCGGGTGCTCTGGGTTGGGCTGTCTATCGGGGGGTGGGGTGGCCCCTCGGTGGGGCGGTCGATCGGTGATGGGTTGTCGATCGGTGATGGGGTTGTTGATCGGGGTGGGTTGTTGATCGGGGTGGGGTTGTCGATCAGGGGTTGGGACTATCAATACAGCATTCGGGGCAATTCGACATGGGTTGCGGGGGTTGGGATCTGGTTGCGTGGGGTTGAAGAGAATTATGTGTGGTGGCGTTGGGTGCCTTACCTGGCTTTCGCTGACGCCGGGTCGGGTGCCGCGCGCGTCTATCCCAGCCCACGGACTGGCTGGGGTTGCGTTCTCGAGACGGGCCTTTGCGGGGTGTGGTTATTGGCGTAAGTGATCGCCTCGGGTCGGGTCCGGGCGGTGGGTGCGGTGGTCTGTCGACGACCGGTCGTGATGGCCGGTGGCTCGTCGATCGGCTGTTCGGTGGTCGCGGTGACGGTGACCGGACCGGTCGAGATGGTCGGCACCGTGCCGGGTCGGGGCATCGGTGAGCCACTGCTCCGGGTGATGATGCAGATTCACCCGGGGTGCCCGTGCCGGATCGATGCGGGTCGGGGGTGCCCACGCGACACGACCCGGATACCGGCCGCTACCGACACCGCCGTTGCTGCGGTTGCCGCCACCGCTGCCGCCGCCGATGCTGTTGCCGCGTCCGAGGGTGGCCCACCCGGTCGGATCCTCAGCATCCTCGGGGATCTGGGCGTGGCAGCGGTCGCACACCAACGTCAGGTTCTCGATATCGGTACGACCACCCCGCAACCACGGGATCATGTGATGCACCGCGCACATCGTCGCGGGAGCCTCACACCCGGGGCGGGTACAGCCTCGGTCGGCGGCGATACACGCCAACCGCTGCCACGACGACGCCAGGCGATACTTCCCCCGCCCCAAATGCAACGGGAGTCCTTTGCCGTCGAACAGCATCAACAACGGGTAGCTGCCCTCGGCCATCCGCAACGCATCCCGAACCGACATCACCGACCCCGATGCGGTGTGGGCGTACCCGGTTCCGGCCTGCAAGTCGGTGAGACTCATCGTCAACACCACCGACACCGGCACACCCCGATGTGATCCCAGGTTCTCCGGACCGCCCCCGGCGGCGAGGAACGCTTTCACCGCGTCGTGGTTACGCTGCCCGGCACTACGCCGATCCCGCCGCGCCGCCGCCTCCATGAGATCCTTGTCGACCGCGCCCGGCCCCATCCGGGGACTGTCGGGGTCCTCGGGATTGCACATCCCCGGACGCGCCCACTTCGCCAACACCACATCCAACAACGCCCGCAACTGCGGATCCACGACACCCTTGATCTCGCTCATACCGTCCACGCGTTGTTTGCCCACCCAGAGCTCGCGGCGGCGGGCGCGGTCGTCGTCGCTGGTGAGGACCCCGTCCGGGTCCAGGCACGACAGCAGCACGTGCCCGACCTTGGTCACGTACTCCGGCGGCATCTGGCTCGCCGCGCGGGCGAGCTGCTGTTCGGCCTCGGCCTGCGTCTCGACGGGCACCGCGTTGGGGATGCGGTCCATCACCCGCATGATCACCCGCGCGTGCTCAGGCGAGATCGTGCCCTCGGCCTGCAACGCCGCCGTGGTCGGCAACAACGCCGGACCCGGTTCTCCACAGAACGCGCGCGGCCGCAACGGGATCGAGGCCCGTACCCGTGCCCCGGCCTCGGCGGCCGACAGGCGCAGCACGTCGATCAGATAGCCGCGCATCCCCTTGGCCCCGGCACGCTCCCACAGATGCCGGGATTCGACTTCGGCGATCATGCGGTGCGACAGTGCCGCCATCCGACACCGCACCGATTCCACCTCCCGCATGACGTCCACGAGAGCGGTGTCGGACAGTCCGGTGAGATCGGTCGCGAGCAGGGCGTCCATCGCAGCGCGCAAATCGGCGGCGGTATCACCGTCCTGACTTTCCCCCTCCGGAATCATGGACCAATTCTACCGCGAATTCTATTGTGGCAAAAGGGGAAATATATTATGTCAAGCTCTGCAAGCAGTTGTCGACAACGGCCGACATTCGCTCTCTGAAAACGGTGGGCGAAAAGTCCAATGCGTGCTTTCTGATTCGTTCCCCGTCGAAATTCTGGCTGGGAAAATCCTTCATGACGCGAGCGAACGACTGAATCACTTCGTCGTCTGGGCCGAATTCGATATGTACACCTGTGATATCCGGCAGTACGGTGTCCACCGCGCCGCCGGTTCCGACCGCGATGACGGGGGCCCCGCATGCCATGGCTTCCACGGGGACGATGCCGAAATCCTCTACGCCGGGCATGAGGAGAGCGCGGCAGCGGCGGTACATGTCCAGCAGGACGGCGTCGTCGGCGGCGCCGAGAAACAGGGTTTCGGGTCCGGCGATGCTTTCCAGGTGTCGTCGCGCCCGACCGTCACCGAGGATCACCAGACGCACCCCGGCCTGCTGTGCCGCGCGAATCGCCACATCGGCTCGTTTGTAGGGAACCAGGCGTCCGGCGAAAAGGAAGAAATCCTCGCGCTCCACCGTGGGGTCCGGTGCGAAGCTGTCCACGCGTACCGGCGGATTCACCACTGTCGCGGGCAGATCCCACCATTCCCGCACCCGCTGTGCGACCGCCGACGAATTCGCGACGACATGTGCGATATGCGGTGCGGCACGCAATTCCGCGCGTCGCGCCAGACCGCCCAGGGCGGTCAATGCGAGTTGTCCGGCCCAGCCGCCGGCCTCCCGGGCCCGGAATGCGCTGTCCCAGGCCCAACGGGCCGGACTGTGCACGTACGCGATCACGGGAGCAGAGGTCGCGAGTGCGGCCGAGCTGGCGAAGGCGTGGTGGCTCACCACGACCGCGTCGTAGTCCGCGCGCAGTGGCAGGCCGCGCAGGGCGCGCGGGACCAGGGGGAGCAGGGGGGCGTGCGAACGTCGTCCCGTCGCGGCGTAGAGCCGCGAAAGCCAGGCGCTGGCACGGATATTCGCGGCGGCCGGTGAGGTGCCCGCCGCGTCGGCGACCGAGCGGACGCAGTCGGTCTCCAGGATGGGCGCGAATACCGGTGCTCCGGGCCAGGTTCGCATGAATTCCGCGACCACCGCCTCGGAGCCGCCGTATTCGGTGAAGCGTTCGTGCACGATCGCGATGCGCGCGTTCATGGTTCCGTCCTGGTCGCGATGCGGCGGGGCTCGGCGTAGCGGCGGATCGCCGGTGCCACCGGGCGTCCGTTCAGCAGGCCGTCGACGCTGCCGTTCTCGAGTGCCTTGTGATAGATCGTGGCGGCCTCGCGGCACGCCTCGATGGTGTGGTCGATATCGGCGTCGGTGTGGGCGGCCGAGGTGACGAACGATTGGCCCAGGACGCCGCGGTCGAGCAGTTCTTGGAGGAACAGGGTGCGGTAGGGCTGGGACGGGTTGCCGTCGGGGTCCTTGGTGAGGAACACCAGGCAGGACGGCCGACCGGTCACCTGGAGGTGGTCGGCGATACCGAGTTCGGCGGCGATGGCGTTGACGCCGTCGGCGAGACGGCGGCCCGCCGCCTCCATGCGGGCGATGGGGTCGGTGGTGGCGTAGGCGCGGACCACCGCGCGGAAGGCGGCGAGGGAGCCGGTTTCCGGGCCGTGCGTGGTGGACAGCAGGAAGACGCGTTCGGCGTCGGTGCGCAGGCCGCCGAGTTCCATGTATTCGCGTTTCCCGGCCAGGGCGGAGATGGGGAAGCCATTGCCCATGGCCTTGCCCCAGCACGACAGGTCGGGGGTGACGCCGTAGACGCCTTGCGCGCCGCTGGCGGACCAGCGGAAGCCGGTGATCATCTCGTCGAAGACCAGCAGCGCGCCGTGTCGATCGCACAGGGCGCGAACGCCTTCCAGGAATCCGGGTGCGGGGGAGTGCAGGGCGGTGGCCGCTTCCAGGAATACGCAGGCGACCGGATGGGCCTCCAGCGCCGCCGCGAGCGACGGTAGGTCGTTGTAGCGGAAGCGCACCGTATCCGTTTCCGGGATACCGGCGTTCATGGGTGTGGTGCCGATGAACCAGTCGTCCACGGAGAAGAAGGGACTGTCGCTGATGGCGATCGTCTCCCGCCCGGTGGCCGCGCGCGCCAGGCGGACCGCGGCGGTGGTGGCGTCGGAACCGTTCTTGGCGAACTTCACCATGTCCGCGCCCGGCACCAGGTCCAGGAAGTCTTGGGCGGCAAGGAGTTCCAGCTCGGTCGGGCGGGAGAAGTTGACGCCCTCGGCGATGGTGCGGGTGACGGCGTCGACCACCGGGCGGTAGCCGTGTCCGAGGGTGACCGAACGCAGACCCATGCCGTACTCGACGAATTCGTTGCCGTCGCAGTCCCAGACGCGGCAGCCGCTGCCGCGCACCAGGACCGGGGTCATGAACTCGGGGTACTGATCCGCGCCGCGCGCGTAGGTGTGCGCCCCGCCCGGGACGAGATCGTGCAGGCGGTGCTGGATCGCATTGCTGAGCTGGAAGTTTCGCATCATCCCCGGCTCCTCTGGGTGCTGGCCCACAGAGTGTGGTCGGCACGGACCCCGGTGGGTCCGGTGAAAGCGCGCATGGTGCCCTCCTCGAGCAGTCCCGCGTTCGCGGCGACCGCGGCGGATTCGGTGTCCGCGACAGGGATCTCGGTGGACACCCGGTACAGGCCGAGGCGGGTGAAGGCGAACTCCACCAGCGCTCGGATGGCCGCCGCGCGGACACCGTCGTCGGCGTGGGCGGGATCTGCCCGGAGCCGCAGCCGAGCGTTGCGTCCGAACAGGTCGACATCGAAGAGCCGACACTCACCGGCGTACTCGCCGCCGACGTCGAGTATCAGCAGCAGGCCGGACGATGCGTGGAAACCGGTTCTGCTGCTGATGAATTCGCGATACCAGCCGCTTTCGTTACCGGGTTGGGCGGCTCGCCACGCGTGGGCGTCGGCGGCCCGGGGGGTGCGCAGGACGACCGTCTCGTAGCCGGGGACCGTCACGGTGATCGGTGCGGCGGGCAGCATTCGGCGCACGGTCCGGCGCAGCTGCCCGGCGCGGTAGCGGGCCGAGACCGCGAGCACGGTGGCCACGCTCGGACCGGTGGGTTCGGCCACCGCGCCGGGACCGGTCGTCACGGCCGCCGCTCCGGGACCGGGTGGCTCGGCCCGCGACGGTGCCCCCTCCCGGTGACGTGCCCGCGTCGACGCGTCGCCTTGGCGGGCACCGACGTGTTCGATCCAGGTGCGGGTGAAACCACCGGCGGGCATCCGGTCGGCCGTGACCGCCCACAGATCGTGGTCGGTGCGACCACCGCCGACGTCGAACAGCCCCGCCAACCGCGCCTCGCAGACATAGCCCACCTGCCGGGCGCCGTGTGCGGCGGCCTTGTTGCCCACCGAGATCGGCGCGACGACGCGCTCCAGACCGAGCACGCCGAAGCCGTAGTCGAGCAGCACCGACGCCGCCAGTCCACCGAAACCGTGGCGCGCCTGCCTGGCGTCGATCCAGATGCCCATCTCGCCGTGGCGCGCCCGCCGGTCGATACCGCCGATCTCCACCTGTCCGGCGAACCGGCCGTCGAGTTCGATGACGGTGGACACCGCGAGCCCGGCACGGGCGTGGGTGGCGGCCTCCAGACACTCCCGCACCCAGTGGGCCGCGCTGTGCCGCTGCTCCCAGGACTGCGGGGAGCTGTGCCAGAACGGTTCGATCAGATCCCGGTCGCGCAACCGGATGCGCCGCCACGCCGCGAAATCCGCGAAACGCGGCGGCCGCAGCACCAGGGTGCTGCCGAGCAGGTACACGGGGCCGAGACGCACCCCCGTGGTCGCGGCGTTCACGTGCTGGGTCGCTGTCGACCCAGCGACGAGGTCTTGACCGCACCGGTCGCGTCCACCGACAGCCGCCAGTAACCGCCCTGTTCGTCGCGCAGCACCACCCCGCCCGCCGCGCGGTCGGACAGCAGCGCGCCACTGGGCAGCACGGCGGCGACGATGCCGCCGTCGCGGTCCTGGGCCTGGAAGATGTCGGTGTCGGGCTTCCCGGCCTGCGCGACCATGGTGCCGGAGAAGCGTGCCCCGTGAATCCGTCCGCGTCCGATCACATGCCAGCCGTCGGGGAAGGCGCGCGGATCCACATCCTCGTAGCTGCCCGAGATCAGGTTGACGGCGGTGCCCTCCGGGCAGCCGTCGCCGTCGATGCGCAGCTCCACCGGCGGGGTGCGCAGATCCGGATCGAATTGCACATTGGCCAGATACGGTTGTCGGCAGTGCACCAGGTCCAGGCAGACCGCACGGGCGGCCACCTTGCAGTTCACCATGCCGAACTGCGCCGGACCCCCGCCCGGCACACCGATGGCCAGGGCGATCTCCGACCCCTCGAACCACACGTTGGTCAGCCACCAGTCGTTGGCCGCGCCGTCGACGAAGATGTGCCGGTCGGTGGTGCGCGGATCGGAGTCGGAGACGAATTCCACGTTGGTGATGGCGAGTCCGGCATTGTGGTTGTCACCGGTGCCCAGGACGCCGACGCGATTGTTGGTGAGCTTGGAGGAGGTCACGTAGTTCTGGATGCACGAGGTGACGATGCCGTAGCCGAAATTGTTGATATCGCAGTTGACGAAGGCGGTGCCGCCGGTATTGCGGTCCAGCACCACCCCGCGCTGGCCCACGTAGCGCGGGTAGTTGTCGGAGAGATGGTTGCCGCGCAGCACCACGCCGTCGAACGAGCAGCGGAAGCACTCCGACAGCCGCACCGCCGTGGCCTCGGGACCGGACAGGTAGAAACCCAAGCGCGAGAACCGCACCCGCTGTTTGCGCTCCAGCACGATGAGGGTGCCGTCGCCCTCGTAACCGATGGTGGTGGCGTCGCCGCCGTCGCCGAGCACAGTGGCGTAGTCGGGCAGCGAGGGGAAGGAGGTCACCCGGTAGGTCCCGGCCGGGATGTACAGCACGAACGGTCGGTCGCCGACATCGGCCGCCGCGGCGAATGCGGCGGTGTCATCGGCGTTCCCGTCGCCCACCGCCCCGAAATCCCGGACATTGCGGGCGGCGGGCTGATCGGTGACGTGCGGGGACCGGAATTCGGTCCCCGGATCGTCGTCCCCGGACGCGCAGGCCGTCGTCAGCGGCAGGAAGGCCGCCGCGCCGAGCGAGGCGGCGAGCAGATGACGCCGCCGCACCGGATCATCCGTCATCGGCTCACCGCTTTGCCCGGGGTCGGCGTCCGCCGCAGCAGCCGTTGCAGGCCACCGCCCGGCCGGGAGAACACCACCACGCCCGCCAGCCGCGGATCGTCCGCGCCGAACGTGGCCAGCGCCCCGCGCACCTGGGCCGAGGTGGTGCGGCCGAGTTCGACCACACCGACGGTGGCGTCGCAGCGCCGCGCCAGCGCGATGGCGTCCGCGGCGGCGGTGACCGGGGCCGCCTCCACGATGATGTGGTCGTATTCGGTGCGCAGCTTGGACATGATCTCCGCGAAGCGCTCCGAGGCCAGCAGATCCGGGGTGCGCAGATCGACGACGCCCAGCGGCAGCACGCTGATCCCCACCTCCGGCCACAGCACCACCGCCTCGGCGGTGGACGAACTGTTGCGCAGCAGTTCCGCCAGGCCGGGGGCCGCGCCCACCGGAATGCGACGGGAGGAGCCGCGGCCGCTGGTGTCGGCGTCCACCAGCACCACCCGCGCGCCGGTATCGGCGAGGCTGCGGGCCAGGCCGAGCGCCACCTCCGGTTCCGAGCGCGGGGACAGCGCGGTGAACAGTACGCTGGTGCGTTCGGGGTCGGCGGTGAGCCGGGTGCGCAGGCGGCGGGTCTCCCCGGCCGCACCGGGCCGTCCGTCGTCGATGATGCCCAGAATCGGCACCGGCAGGATGGCTTCCAGATCGTTGGAGGTGCGCAGCCGCTTGTCGAGGCGGTCCCAGGCCAGCGCCCCGCCCAGTCCCAGCAGCAGTCCGGCGATCACGCCCAGCGCCAGCATGCGGGTGGTCTGCGGCCCGTCCGCCTGGGTGGGCGTCTGAGCCTTGTCGATGACCACCGCCCGCGCCGCGGGCGCGGCGTCGGCCTGGATGGACTCCAGCCGGGAGATGAGCGCCCGGAGTTGGGAGACCACCTCGTCGGCCAGGATGCGCGCCCCGTCGGCGGTGTCGTCGGTGACCGACACGATGATGATGGTGGTGGCGGGCGGGGCCGCCGCGGTGATCCGACCGCGCAGGTCGTTGACCGAATCGGGCAGGCCGAGTTGATCTTTCACGTACTGTGCGACGGTGACGCTGGTGGCCAGGTCGATATAGGAGCGCACCCGCTGCTGCGCCGCGAGTCCGCCCTGATACGAATCGTTGACCGAGGTGCCGGTGGCCATGGAGACGTACACCGAACTCGAGGCCGAATAGGTGGTCGGCTGGCTGCGCGCGTACCCGGCCGCCGCGACCACGCACAGCACCACCGCGGCCACGATGACCGGCCAGCGCCGCCGAAACAGATGCAGGTAGTCGGTCAAACCCATTGCGCTGTCCTCTTTTTCCCGGGTGGCGCCGCGGGGTAGCCCGCCAGCTCCGTCACCCGTCTGCGATATTCCCCGACGACCAGATAGACCATCCAGGTCAGCACCACCGCCTGGAGGTATTTGCCGAGTGTCTCGATGCTGCCGAGAATGCCCCGCTCGAACAGCACCGGTACCTCGATGAGCGCCAGCCCCAGCACGGCGAAGGCCAGGTGCCGACTGTAGAGAGCCCGCCGCCACAGCAGCAGGAGAATGAAGGTGAACGAAACGCCCACGGCCACACCGGTGTAGCCGCCGAGGACATAGCCCTCGTTGATATTGCCCTCGGCCAGCGACACCGACACCGTCGACATGTCCACCGACGCGCCCCGCACCTGTTCGGCCCAGGCCGCACCCGCCCGGAACTTCTCCTGCCCCAGCAGTTGCGTCGGAATCAGACTCTCGAACGCGTGCCGCAGCACCTCCGCGGGCGTGAGCCAGGATCCGGGCCCGGCCCAGTAGGCGTCGGTGGCGGCCTCGAGCAGGTCGAAACGCCGGAGCAGGCTCAGGAACGGTCGCACGATCGGCGGATAGTTGGCGTCGATGCGCTCCGCGTCGGCCTTGGCCGCCGCGGTGGTCTTGAGCGACTGCAACCAGCCGAAGGCCGTCACCGCCAGCGCCGAGAGCGCGAGTATGCCGACCACCTTGGCGCGCGTCCAGCCCGTCATGGCGCAGCGGACCGCGATGGCCAGGGCCGCGCCCATGATCGGGGTCTTGGACTGCACGGTGGCCGTCCAGAGCAGTTCGCCGAAACACAGTGCGCCCAGTACCAACAGGACGGTGCGCGAGTTGTCGGAGCGGAAGTAGACCAGCAGCCCGACCGCGCCGAGCGTGGCGAGAATGGTGATCAGGTTGATGATCGGATTCGGGCTCTCCAGTTCACCGGCCTTGCCGGTGGTGCCGGTGGCGACCGCCGCCAGGCGGCCCAGTGTGCCCAGCACGTAGAGCACCACCAGGGTGGGGACGAAGACCGGATTGTCGATCAGTGGCGGTGTGGCCGTCGCGGTTTCGCCGCTGCGGTACCGGGTCCACACGGTATAGGCGACCACCAGCGCGGCGTAGAACCAGAGTCCGAACACGACGGGCTCCAGGACCAGCGCGATGCCGTCGTCGTATCCGAATTCGGCCAGCCGGGGATCGGGCACATTGTCGCCGTAGTGCGGCATGGGCCGGGTCCACAGCAGCACCACCGGTCGCGCGACATAGGACAGCGACCAATGCGCCACCTGCGCGATGAGAAATATCCGTACCACACCGGGTAGGAACAGGGCAGCGCCGACAATCGTCGCCAGCGCACCGGCGACGAGAAATACCTCGGACTGTGCGGCCCCCATCAGCGAACGTCCTTCACCATCACCACTATGTCCGTGCGGACCCGTTCGCCGTTACCCTTTTTCCGCAGCCGTTTTCGGCCATTATCCGGCGAGCGCATCGATGATCTCGCGAGCCCGGTCCACATAGCGGTGTCGTCCGCCGACGATGCGGCGATGGCCCGCCTCGGCGACCTTGGCGGCCTCGTCCGGGCGGCGGGCGCAGCGGGCCAGCACGTCGCGCAGTTCCGCCGGATCGGAGAAGAGGAAGCACTCCGTGCCGTCGTCGAGCAGGTCGGCGTGTTCGTCGGTGCGTTGACCGACGAAAAGCCCTCCGGCAGCGGGGATTTCGAAGGTGCGGCAGGTGTGGGTGTCACGATTGTCGGAATTGAGCAGCACCAGGTTCGCGGTCACCCCGGCCACCGCCGCGGAGAAGTGCTCACCGTAGACCGGGCCGCCCACCACCGCGCCGGTTCGCCACAGCGGTCGCACCCGTCGCCAGCCCGGACCGCGCAGCAGCATGCGGGGGCCGTATTCGCGTGCCAGATCGACGAGCAGGTCACGGCGGTCGGGGCGCACCGCGCCGATGAAGCCGACCAGGAAATCCCGGGCGCCGCGTCGGGCGCACGGATGGTGCCAGGCCGGATCGTAGGCGCTACGAACGAATTTCACATTCTTCGCGCCGCGGTCGCGTAGTTCGGTCACATTGTGTGCTTTCGTGGTGACGATGAGATCCCATTCCGATTCGTGTGCCAGGTATTCCGGCGTGGTGTTGTACGGATTGGATACATCGTCGGCGCTGTAGTGCACCCGTACACCGGCCGAGGTGCTCAGCAGCCGCCGCTGGTCGAGGTGGACACCCTTGAAAGCGAACAGTACGTCAGGTACGAATTCGGCGGCGGCGGCGTCGATCTCGCGGTGCAGCCGGTCCACGGTCCACGGCGCGCGCCGTCGCGCGGCCTTGCTGTACACCCAGGGCGGCGACAGCCGGGCGGGCAGGGTGACCGCGGTCGTGTCGATCACCACCACCTCGTGACCCGCCTGCCGAAAGCCGTCGGCCAGCGAGCGGGCGTTGCTGCCCACCCAGTCGTCGCCGACGAAGAGGATCTTCACGCGGTCTCCCCCTTGCGCATCAAAACGGTGGCCGGTCCGACGGCCCCCCGTCGCATCGTCCGTTCGCGGACGATGAGCCACCGCATGCGGATGATGTACCACACCGCGACCGAGATTTCCGCGAAAACGGTTCCGTAGACCAGGGTCCACACCGACTGGGTGCGGGTCGCCACCGCCATGGCAGCCACCGCGACGCAGGTGCCGACGATCGCTCCCACCAGCACACCGGTGGTGTCCTGGCGCACCGTCAGGACCGCGGTCGTCACATAGGAGGTGACCGTGGTGGCGGGCAGGATGAGCACCTCGAAGCGCAGCAGCGGCACCGCGTCGGCGAACTCCTGGCCGAAGACCAGATGAATGAGCCAGGGTGCGCTCACCCAGACGGTCACCGTCGCCACGGTGGCGATGGCGACGCAGCCGGCGAGCGCCTGGATCGAGGTGCGCCAGAAGTCCTCGCGGTCGGTGCGCCGGGCCATCCGGGGCAGCAGGGCGAAACCGATGGGATCCAGGGTGGATTGGATGGCGCGGACCAATCGGTCGCCCGCCGAGTACAGCCCCAGCGAGGCGGCGGACAGGATCGCACCGTAGATGGCGGCCGAACCCTGTCCGTACCCGGTGACCAGCAGCCGGGAGGTGAACACCGGTGCGGCCAGGCGCAGCACGGCGCGCACCCCGCTCGGCCGCGCCGGACGGCCGAAGTGGCGCATCGAATCCCACCAGGTCAGCGCGACCGTGGGCACGGACGAGACGAGCAGGCAGACGATGGCCGTCGACGCGGTCGGAAACTGGGGGAGCAGCACCAGCAACAGGATCAGGTACCCGATCCGGCCGACGCCCTGGTAGATGGTGGAGGATCCGAAGCGACCCTGGCCGATGAGCAGCCAGTCCTCCGACAGCGACCAGAACCCGCCCGTGAACAGTCCGAGCAGCACCATGTGCAGGGCCGGGGGCACGCCCACCAGCAGGCTCGCCAGCAGTGCCGCGCCGATCACGCTCACCGTGGTGACGCGCAGTGCGGCATAGGTGCCGCGCAGCCGGTTCACCTCGCCCGGACTGGTGTCCGCCTCGTGCACGCGGGCGGCCAGGAACTGGGTGACGCCGAGATCGACCACGAGTGAACCGATGAAGTACGAACTCATGCCGATGGCGAGCATGCCGACACCGTGCGGGCCGAGGATGCGCGCGATGAGCGGCAGGGTGATGACCGTGATGGCGTACTGGCCGTACTTGCCGAAGGTGACCAGGACGATATCGCGGACCACGCTGGCCAGACCGTGTTTGGGCGCGGACCGTCTGCGATGGCGGCCGACGACTGCGCGTGGCGGGGAGGCACTGTCGCGCTGGGCCGCGGCGTGGGCACCGCGCCCGGCGTCCGCGCTGCTGTGGGCAGTGTTCTCGGTACCGTGCGTGGTGTGTTCGGGGGTTCGCCCCGCGGTTTCGGCACCGCGCGTAGTGGTTTCGGCACCCGGACCGGCGTTTTCGGCACGGCGATCGGCGTTTTCGGCACAACGATCGGCGTTTTCGGCACAACGATCGGCGGTTTCGGCACGGCGTGCGGTGTTTTCGGTACCGTGCGGGAGGCCTTCGGCACCGCGTGCGAAGGTCTCGGCGCTCTGCTCGTAGGAGCCGTCCGCGGCGCGGCGCGGTGACCAGGAGATCGGATAGTGATCGGCCCGGCCCGCCCACTGGGGGATGCTGCGCTGTTCCCGCTCCGCGTACGGCGATTCCGGGGGCGGGGGATCGGCGTCGAAGCGGCGGTACCGCGCGCGCAGCGGAACCCCGAAGCGGCGCAGTGAGAGCCGATCGGCGTCGGAGATCCGATCGGGCTCGTGCGCTCGCCCGGCCGCCCGGCCGCGCACCGGCCGCAGCGGCAGTGTGGGTGGGTCCGCGCCGGGTAGCGGATCGTTGGAATCATCCACGCCGCCACCACTTCCGGCGGCGGGC
This sequence comes from Nocardia sp. CC213A, assembly GCF_030766805.1. NCBI lineage: Bacteria > Bacillati > Actinomycetota > Actinomycetes > Mycobacteriales > Nocardiaceae > Nocardia > Nocardia sp. CC213A. The sequence goes on along the minus strand of NZ_JASFXA010000014.1, from coordinate 106,805 downwards.
GGTGACCGTGGTGAGGAACCGCTCGACCGTGCGCGCGGATTCGTCGATATCGAAATCGTGGGCGCGCAGCCGGGCGGCGGCGGCGAGCTTCACCCGCAGTTCCCGATCCCCGAGCAGGGTGTCCAGGGCGCGGGTGAGCTGATGGCGGTCGCCGCCCGCTACGAGCAGACCGTCGCGGCCGGTCTCGATGATCTCCTCGGGGCCGCCGGGGCGACTGGCGATGACGGCGCAGCCCGCCCGCATGCCCTCCACCACCACCTGCCCGAAGGGTTCGGGCAGCACCGAGCAGTGCACCAGCACATCCGCGCAGCGCAGATAGGGTTCCGGATCGTCGACGTGCCCGGTGAAGGTGACCGGCAGATCCAACGCGGTGGCGAGATTCTCCAATTCGATGCGGTAGTGCTCCTCGTCGAAGAACGTGCCGCCGATCAGGAAGACCTCGCGCGGCAGGACGCGCACGTCGGCCAGGGCGCGCAGGAAGACGTCCTGGCCCTTCCAGGGGGCGAGGCGGCCGACCACGGCCACCACCGTCTCCGCCGGGTCGCGCTGCTCCTCGCGGTCCGGTTCGGCGTGGTCGTGGCGGAATTCCACACCGGGATAGGCGACGACGGCCGGTCGCCGCCAGGTGTACAGCGAGGCGAGGGTGCCCCGGCTGTTGGCGATGACCCCGCGCGCCACCAGCCAGCCCAGTATCCGCAGTGCCGGTGCCAGCCAGCGGCCGAAGTAGTCGGCCGAAACCCGGTCGTGCACATGCCAGACGAGCGGGACGCGGGCGCGCCGGGCCGCCACCGCGCCCATGAGCAGCGCCTTGGTACTCCCGGCGACCACGACGGTGGCTCCCAGCTCCCGCATGGTGTCGCCGAGCCGCCAGCCGAGTCGGATCAGACCCAGCGCACCGGTGAGCAGTGCTCGCACGCCGGCCTTGTCGATGGTGAGGGCGCGGGAGTCGAAATCGGTGGTGACCGACCGCGTCTCGATGCCGCGCTCGCGCATGTGGTGCAGCATCGGTCCGTCCTCGGTGTACACCACCGCGGCCGTTCCGGCGGGCAAGGCCGAGACCAGCCGCAGTGTCGCGAGCTCCGCCCCGGAGGGGGCGGCGGTGTGCGCGAGGAATACCGCTGTCATGCGGTGACCAGCTCCCGATACAGGTCCAGGTGGCGGCGGGCGGCCGCCGACCAGGAGAACGTTTCGGCGTGTGCCCGGCACTGCGGCGGGTCGGGCCGTGCGCCGGAGAGGGCGCGGATGATGCGGGCGGCGAGGGCGTCGCCGTCGCCGGGCGGCACGATGAGGGTGGGATCGAGGTCCCGCACCGAATCCGGCAGTCCGCCACAGTCTGCCACGATCGGGGCGCGTCCGGCGGCCAGTGATTCCAGCGCGATGAGACCGAAACCCTCCAGCGCCAGGGACGGCACCACGGTGAGATCCGCGCGTGCGTACAGATCGGTCAGTTCGGTGTCGGTGACCGTGCCGGTGAAGTGGATCGAGTCCTGCGGCCGCGCCAGTTCCCGGAGTTCCGCTTCGGCCGTGCCGGTTCCGACGACGACCAGCCGAGCGTCGGGGTGCGCCGCGCTGACCTCGGGCCAGCACCGTACCAGGACGTCGATGCCCATGCGCCGTTCCAGTCGCCGCACGCACAGCACCGTGCCGGTCGACCGGTCGCGGGTGGGCACCGGGAAGCGGGTGAGATCCACCCCGGGCGGGATCACCCGGACCTTGTCCGCGGGCACGCGATAGTCGGCGACCAGCAGTCGGCGGAAGTGCTGGGACAGCACCACGAATCGGTCCGCCCCGAGGTAGCGCAGCCGTTCCACCAGGTATTTGGCGCGAACCGCCCGGTCGCTCTCGCCGGCCATCCGGCTTTCCGCCGCCCAGGGCCCGTGGAAGTGCACCACCAGCGGATTGCGCCCGCGCGTGGACGGGCCGTAGAGGCAGAAGTGCCGGTCCAGCACCGTACCGGGTAGCAGTTCCGCGCGGTCCAGATAGGCCGTACGAGCGCGGCGCAGGGTGGACCCGCCCGTGGGTCCCCACGACCCGGCCCCCGGACCGGCCGGGGCGTCTCCGAAAGCCGTTGCGGTGACCGCGATATCCGGGTGGTCGTTCAGCGCCCGGTACAGATCCGTGAAGTACCGGTTCAAGCCGCCCGGGGCGGCGGCGAACCATTCCGATCCGGTCATATGCACCCGCAGTGACCCCACCAACACCGTCACCCCCGGGTCAGTCCACTCCGTCACGAATCGCGGTCGCGATCCGCGCGCCCTCTCTCGGTCAGTGTAGGTCAATCCGCGCAGGTAGGTCGGCTATTGCGAAGCAACCGAAGGGGGTGGTCGGTCGGTTCGGCAAACGCGGAAGATCGCCGCGCCACACCGTGATCCGGACCGCATGCGGCAGGGCCGGACTATGAGAGAAAGTACGGGCCGCGCCCGGGAATACGCCGAATCACCTGGACGGATCCGATCGGGCCGGACAACCGACGGTCGCGTAACCCGAAGGTAGCGGGGCAGGATCGCAGGCTGTGCCGGAACTGAATCTCGATAGCGACCAGTTGACCTTCGTCGCCCTGGGCGACAGTTTCACCGAAGGGCTCGACGACCCGTACCCCGACAGCGATGCGACACCGAACGGTCGCTACCGCGGCTGGGCGGATCGGCTGGCGGAGCATCTCGCCGAGCACACCGAGGTGCGCTACGCCAATCTCGCGGTGCGCGGCAAGCTCATTCGCCAGATCGTGGACGATCAGCTGCCGCGCGCGCTCGAACTGCGACCCGATCTCATCACCTGCTGCGCCGGGGGCAACGATCTGATCCGCCCGGGTGGCGATGCCGACCAGTTGGCCGATATCTACCGCGACGCACTGATCCGACTGCGCGGCACCGGCGCCACGGTCGTGGTCGTCACCGGTATGGACACCGGCTTCCAGCCGGTCATGCGCCATCTGCGCGGCAAGATCGCCACCTACAACATGCACCTGCGGGCCATCGCCGACGAATTCGACTGCCCCGTCCTCGATCTGTGGGGTATGCGGACACTGCAGGACCACCGGGCCTGGAGCTGGGACCGGCTGCACCTGTCCGCCGCGGGCCACGAGCGGCTGGCGCTGCGGGCCTGCGAGGTGCTCGGCGTTCCGGTAGCCGCCGACTGGCGCGCACCGTGGGGGCCGGAGGAACCCAAGCCCTGGCCGACGGCGCGCCAGGAGGATCTGCACTGGGCTCGCGAATTCCTGCTGCCGTGGATTCAGCGGCGGCTGACCGGCCGATCCTCGGGCGACGGCCTGGCCCCCAAGCGCCCCGACCTCACCCCCGTGCGCTGAGCGCGGATCGCCCTCCGGCGGCGTCGAATCCGGAACTCGCGACCCGGGCGTGCGCCCCGGCGGCGGCGCTCCTGCCGTCGATCTTCGGGGCCTCTGCTCGGGTCCCGGGTGCGTTATGGTGATCGGCAGTAAGGCGGGTGGTCGGAGGCGATACGGTGGTACGGACGCTGGCGCGGGGACAGACGTTCGCGGGCTACCGGATCGAACGGCTGCTCGGCGTGGGGGGAATGGGTGAGGTGTATCTCGCACAGGACCGCGACCTGCCCCGGCCCGTCGCGCTCAAACTGCTCGGCGCGGCCGTCGCCGATGATCCCGAGGTGCGTGAGCGCTTCCTGCGCGAGGCCGATACCGCCGCGCGGCTCTCCCATCCGAATATCGTCGCGGTCTACGCGCGCGGCCGCGACGAGCACCGGCTCTGGATGGCCATGCAGTACGTCGAGGGCACCGATGTGGCGGCGGTGCTGCGCGAGGGGCCGTTGCGGCCCGATCACGCCGTCCGGATCATCGGTGAGACCGCCAAGGCCCTCGACCACACGCACCGCGCCGGTGTGCTGCACCGGGATGTCAAGCCCGCCAACATCCTGCTCGCCTGGGGACCGCATCAACAGGTGTACCTGGCCGACTTCGGCATCGCCAAGGCCCTCGACCACACCAGCGGGCTCACCCGCACCGGCGAGATGTACGCCAGCTTCCAGTACGCGGCTCCCGAACAGTTCGAATTCGGGCCGGTGGATCACCGCGCCGACGTGTACGCGCTGGGCTGCACGCTGTTCCACATGCTCACCGGGGAACTGCCCTATCCGGGGGCGAGCACCGCGCAGGTGATCAACGGGCATCTGAATATGCCGGTGCCCCGGCCCAGTCTCCGGCATCCCGCCGTGCCGACGGTGTTCGACGAGGTCGTCGCCCATGCGCTGGCCAAGGACCCGGACCGGCGCTACGGCAGTTGCGGGGAACTGGCCGACGCGGCGCAGCGCGCGCTCACGGGGGCGCACGGTTCCGCGCCGCGACACCCCGTCCCGAACCCGGCCCCGACTCAGCCGTCCGCTGAGTCCGCCGCGGCCTCGAACGCGTACGCGCCCACCGCATTCGCCCCGCTTCAGACCGGGCCGGTCGCGGTCCGTTCCCGTCGCCCCCGTCCGGCACTGCTGCTGGCGGCGCTGCTGGCACTGCTGGTCGCCTTCGGTATCGGGGTGGGATTCGCCACCGGCGCACTGACGTTCACCTTCGGTGCGGCGAGCGGGCCCGGCGAGGTCGCCACCGACGCCACCCGCGCCGCCGCCGAACAGGCCGCCTGCGACTACGCGAAGCTCATGACGACCTACGACTACGACACCCCGTCCGCCTGGGAGACCCGGGTGTACGACGGCGCGACCGGCACCTGGAAAGTCCAGGCGGCACAGCTGCTCCCGGCCTTGCGCCTGATCATGGCGGCCGATCCGGAGAAGACCCGCGCGGGCGATGCCCAGTGCACGGCCACCTCCGGTAACGGTACCCACTACGAGATCACCGCGAACGTCACCGAGATCCACCGGGTCGAGGGCACACCGGAGACCACCGAGGCTCGCAGCATCGCCATGGCCATGGATTACGTCGACAGTCGCTGGCTGTGCAGTATGTGGTCGACCGACGTGCTGCCCAACTGATTTCGCGCACCGATCCGGTCGAACGGATCGCGCCGCCCGCTCGTATCACCGGGCAGGCCGGATCCCCTCGACGAAAAGCAGCCGATGCGACATATCGCCCTGGCCACGGTCACCGTGGTCGCCCTCGCCGTGCTCACCGGCGGCACCACCGCCGCCCGCTCCGACACCCCCGTCGCCGCCACCGCCGAGGTGCGGACCGAGCTGGACGCTCTGGTACGGGCCGCCGACGTGCCCGGCGCCCAGCTCGTCGAGTCCGCCGGCGATCACGATATCCAGATCACCAGCGGTGTCGGCGATCTCGGGACCGGTGCGCCCTTCCCGGATACCGCGGCCGTGCGCATCGCGAGCAATACCAAGGCGTTCGTCGCCACCGTGGTGCTGTTGCTGGTGGGTGAGGGGCGGATCGACCTGGACGCGCCGGTGGAGCGCTATCTGCCCGGGGTCGTCTCGGGGCCCGGTGGGGAGGGAAACCGGATCACGGTACGGAACCTGCTCCAGCACACCAGCGGGATCCCGGACTATCTCACCCGGATCGACCTGGGCTCGGTGGACGCGCTGCGGCGCTCCCGCTCCTCCGACGCGCTGATCCGCCTCGGACTGGACCAACCGGCCGCGTTCGAACCCGGTGCGCGGGCGGAGTATTCGAATACCAACTATCTGCTGGCGGGCCGCCTGGTCGAGGCGGTGACGGGTGTCGCGATCGGGGTGGAGGTGACGCGGCGGATTCTGGTCCCCCTGGACCTGCGCGGCACCTACTGGCCGCTCTACCCGGTGGAGAACGTCATCCGCGGCCCTCACCCGCGCGGGTATCACCAATTCGGTGACACCCTGGTGGACATCACCGATATCGATCCCGGATGGGGCCTGCCGGATGGGGCCATGGTGTCCACGGGAGCGGATCTGAACCGGTTCTTCCGGGCGCTGCTCGCGGGCCGGATCCTCGGCCCCGCGCAGCTCGAGCAGATGCGGGCCACCGTGCCCAGCGGCGATCCGCGCCGGTCCGACGATTTCGGACTGGGGCTGTTCCGCCGCACCACCTCCTGCGGCACCGAGGTGTGGGGACACGGCGGGGCCATGCACGGCTTCTTCGTCTACGGGGCGGCCACCCCGGAGCGGGCGGTGACCGTGAGCATGAACCAGCTACCCCACATTCTGAACCTTCACGGTGCGGGCATCGATCCGAACGCCGTCGTCGACGCCGCGCTGTGCACCCCGTGACCTGCCGCGAAGCTGGAGGGATGATCTTGTGGAAGAGCCGATTTCACGATTGCGATCCCATGTAGCGCCAACCGTACGCGGTGCGCTACATTCGCTGCGGATTTATGCTCGGCAGAGGGGACCCGCCAGGGACGGCCGGGCGCATGCGGCAGAGCTGCCCCTCCCTACGTCAACGCCGGCGCGGCGCCGGACTCGCGGAAGGACAACCACAGTGGGGAACTCTGGCGCGGGGGCCGGTGCCGGTGACTTCCGGGTCCTCATCGACAACGGTGAGTACTGGCTGCGCAATCGGGGCGATATCGCCATGATGGTAATGACCGTGGAACGGCTGCGCCAGCGCTGGCCGCACGCCCGGATCGGGGTGCTGACCGACCAACCGGCCATCCTGCGCGGGCTGCTGCCCACCGCGGAGCCGGTCTACGCCCGGGGCGGCGGCCAGTGGGGCAGAGGGGGACTCGCGGGCCGCGTCGAGCGCGCGGTGGGCGCGAACCTGACCGGTCCGGCCGCCGTGGCCTGGCGGGCGTCGACCGATGTGCCGAAATCGCATCTGCGCGGGGTGAAGGCGTGGGCGGTGCGCGGTGCGCGCGGCATGCTGGGGCGGGACACCGACTCGGCGTCGGACGGGCTCCCGGAGCCACCCGTACCCGCCGCCGTCGACACCGCGAGCCTGGTGATCGCCCAGGGGGGCGGCTATATGACCGATATCGACCTGTATCAGGCGCACCGCACGCTGAATCTGCTGGAACGTGCTCGCGCCCAGGGGATCCCGACCGCCATGCTCGGGCAGGGCCTCGGACCCATGGGCGATCCGCGCCTGCTGCAACGCGCCGCCGCGATACTGCCCGATGTGGATGTGATCGCGCTGCGCGAAGGCGTGCGCGGGCCGCGGCTGCTCACCGAACTCGGGGTGGCCGCGGATCGAGTGCTGGTCACCGGTGACGACGCCGTCGAATTCGCCTACCGGGTGCGGCGGCCCGAGATCGGGGCCGACCTCGGCCTGTGCCTGCGGGTCGCGGACTACTCCAAGGTCAGCGACTCCGCCCGGGACACCCTCGGCGCGGTGGTGCGCTCCTGCGCCCGGGAATTCGATGCCGCGCTCGCACCGCTCATCATCTCCGAATACGACTCCGAGGACCGCCGGTCCACGCTGCCGCTGCTCTCCGGCGCGGAGCGCACCCGTCCGGTCATCGGCCGCGCCGGGACGGCCGCCGACGTGGCCCGCCAGGTGTCGCGGTGCCGGGTACTGGTGACCAGCGCCTACCATCTGGCGGTATTCGCGCTCTCCCAAGGAATTCCGGCCATCGGCGTAACGGCGTCACAGTACTATGACGACAAGTTCTACGGACTGGCCGATATGTTCGGGGCCGGGCTTCGGGTCGTGCACCTGGATTCCACCGATCTCGAGCGGGAACTGACCCAGCAGGTGCGGGAGCTGTGGTCGGCCGCACCGGAGTTGCGCGACACCCTGCGGCACAAGGCCGTCGAGCAGATCGACGCCAGCCGGGCGGGACTCGAACGCGTGTTCCGCCTCGTCGAGGAGTAACCGGCGCGGCCACGTCGGTCACCACGGCATCGGTCACTACTGCTCAGGGGGAATGGTGGTTCAGCTTTCGGTGTGTGTTCCGGCGTACAACTCCGCACGCACCCTCGAGACGACCCTGCGGTCGATACTCGACCAGGATGTCGAGATGGAGGTGGTCGTCCTGGACAACGCCAGCACCGACGAAACCTCCACCATCGCGAAGTCGTTCGACGACGCGCGGGTACGCCTGCACCGCAACGAGCAGACGCTGCCCATCGGCGAGAACTGGAACAGGGTGGTATCGCTGTCCACCGGGAAACTGGTGAAGGTGGTGTGCGCCGACGATATCCTGCTGCACGGCGCGCTGGCCGCCCAGCAGGCGGTCATGGCCGACAACAGCATTGCCATCTGCTCGTCGACATTCCAGGTGATCGACGAGGCCGGGAGAGTGGAGGAGACCGATCTGGGCCTGCCCGGCCTGCTCGGCGAGCACAGCGCCCGCACCCTCATGCGCGTGATCGTGCGCAAGGGCCCCGCCGAATTCGGCCCCACGGCCGCGGCCACCTTCCGCCGCGCCGACTTCGACCGGGTGGGCGGCTTCCGCGGTGATCTCGTCTTCCCGATGGACGTGGATCTGTTCGCGCGGGTGAGCGCCTTCGGGGCGTTCTACGGAATGCCGCAGCTCACCGCGGCCTGGCGCAATTCGAGCTTCAATCTGTGCAGCAGCACCTCGACGGTCAGCAAACTGACCGAGATGCTGCGGTTTCACCACCGGCTCGGGGCGGAATACCCCCACCTGGTGCGTCGCGGGGATGTGCTGGCCGGAGATCTGCGCCTGGCGCGGGCGGCCTTCGAGCGGCTGCGCATCCGCACGGTGGCGACGCTGCGCAACCGGCCGGATATGGTGCGCTGACAGATATTCGGTCGCCTTCGACGTGGGTGCGTCCCGGCCGCGGACGGCCGGGACGCGCTCGGATCACGCCGTGATCGAGTTCGGATCCGCCGGGGTTCAGATCGTCCAGAGCGGCCCGTAGGTGATCACCGCATCGCCGCCCGCGCTGACGACCCGGACCCACGGCCGGATGGTGACCTGCCCGATCACGCCGCTCACCGTCGCGTGCATGCCGGACATGCGGATGAAGCCCTCGGCGCCGAACACATCGCCCCCGGCCGCCTCGACCGTCTGGATGCCGGGTCCGAAGCCCACCGCGAGTTCGATCCCCGCCTGCGGGATCAAACCGCCGAGGTTGACGCCCGGTGAATCGTCCAGTTCGACACCGAGACTGGGCGTCCACCACTGGAAGCGGATCTTGCCGTCCAGGGTCGCCGGATAGCCGACCTGGTAGCCGATGGTGATGTGCCCCTCCCAGTCCTCGGCGTGCGGCCCGCTGATGCGGTAGCTGGCCGTGCCGTGGTGGAACCACTCCCGGGTCAGGGGGTTGCCGTCCAGCGGTGGTACGAAGTCGATGCGCGTATCGGACTGGATCGCCTCGACGGTGCGATCCTGCCGGTCCAGAATGGAGCTGCTGCTGTCGATTCCGGCGAGGCCGGTACCGGAGCCCAACGCCAGACCGATGGTGACAGCGGCCGCGACGGCCATGGTGCGCACGGTGGCGCGATGCTTAACCTTCATCTCTCCCCAATTCCCTCATCAGGTGGTGCGGCTGAAACTGACGCTCTCACAACTGAAGCCAAGACGAACTCCGGTGTCTCATTGCGGTTCCGGTATGTCCACCACCCACTTCCCATCCAGTTCGGGCCAGAGCGTCGCCACCTCCGGCAGCAGGTCCGCCACGGTCAGCAGCACCTGATCCGGTTGGGCGGCAACGAGTTCAGCGGGCGCGATGATCGGCACATCGGTTCCGGACATGCGGCGGCCCTGCTTCGCGGGCGAGGCGTCGGCGACCGCGGCCAGCAGGCCGCGGTGCACGCCCGCCAGGTGCAGCAGCGAAATCGCCCGGGAGGCAGCACCGTAGGCGTACACCCGGTGCCCACGCGCGTGCTCGCGTTCCAGCCAGACCCGCAGCGCGTGGGCCTGGCGATCGGCGTCACGCTGTAAGTGTCGCACCGCGTCCGCGTCGCCGAGCGCGGATTCGGTGGCCAGAATGGCCGCCACCGACTCGTCGGGCGTGATCGGCGCGTGCACCGCCGCGACCAGGATGGTGCCCCCGTAGAGATCGAACTCCCAGGCGGTCGCCACGCTCATCCCGGCCGCGTCGAGCAATCGGCGTAGCGCGGTCAGCGAGTAGTACGCGAAGTGCCCGTGCCGCAGGGCATTCCACTGCCCCTGCTCGACAATGGTGCGCAGCGAATGGAATTGCAGCAGCAACACCCCGTTGGGCGCGGTGGCCGCCGCGCGCTGGGCGAAGGCCATGAGCTGATCGGGTTCGTGCATGATGCCGAAGCAGTCGATCACCAGATCGGCCGGGCCGTCGGTCTCGGTGAAGCCCCGTTCGGCGAGCATCGGCAGCCAGCTGCCGCCGTGCGGGCTGCCGAACTCCCGCACCGTGCGCCCGCCCAACCAACCCGCCGCCGCCACCCGGGCGAGGGCGTCGGCCGCCTGCTCGCGCAGGGCCAGCGGCTCCACGCCGCGCGGTTCGGCGGTATGGGTGTCGTCCTCGGCCAACTGGGCGAGCCCGCAGGCCGCGCACAGGTCCATGGCCAGCGGATGGCCGGACTCGTCGGCCTCCGGTGTCGCCGCCAGCATCGGAAAGTCGTCCGCGGCGGGCATTTTCCCGAGATCGAGGACCCGGGCCAACTCCGTGCCCCCACAACCGCGACACCCGCGCGCCGTCGCCGTCCTCATGGCACCATGGCCCGGTGCGCATCGAACCGACCGAACTCGCCGACGTGCTGGTGCTGACCCCCGAGCCGCACCGGGACGACCGCGGGCTGTTCACCCGCACCTTCGACGCCGCGGAATTCGACGAGTACCTGGGCGTACCCGGTGCGGCGGCGTCGTTCGTGCAGGACTCGCAGTCCCGCTCGGTGCTGGGCGTGGTGCGCGGGATGCACGGGCGATCCGGGCGCGGTGAGGCCAAGCTGGTGCGCTGTGCGCACGGGGCCGTGCACGATGTGCTGGTGGATATCCGGCCGGACTCGCCGACCTTCGGGCGACAACAGGCATTCCTCCTGGACGACAATGAGTTTCGGCACCTCTACGTACCGCCCGGCTTCCTGCACGGCTTCCAGGCGCTCACCGCGGTGGCCGACGTCTGCTACCGCATCGACCGGCCGCACGATCCGAGCGAGGATCTCGGCGTGGCCTACCACGATCCGGACCTGGCCATCGCGTGGCCGCGGCCGGTGACCGTGGTCTCCGGCCGGGACGCCGCCGCGGGATCCTGGGGGGACCTGCTCACCCATCTGCCGCCCCGATCCTGATCCGCCGCAGTTCGTCGTCGAGCGCACCGGCCGCGATCAGCGACTTCAGCCGCGCCAGCCGCGTGAAGGCGGCGAAGAACCGCTCCTCGGTGAGGCCGTGGCGCAGATACTCGGTGTAGAGCTCGGCCGCGCCGTCGGGAATGCGCCACTTCGCCTCGAAGCCCAATTCCCGTCGGGCATAAGAGAAGTCGACCCGGTAGGAGCGCGGATCGCCGCCGCTCTCACCGGTGATGACCAAGCGCGATCCGGGCACCACGTCCACCACGGCCCCGGCGATCTCGGCGACCGTGCGGTTGTTGGCCTCGGAACCCACGTTGTAGGCCCGGCAGTGGATGGCCTCCACGGGCGCGGTCAGGCAGGTGGCGAAGGCGCGTGCGATGTCCTGGGCGTGCACCAGCGGCCGCCACGGCGTGCCGTCGGAGAGCACCTTCACCTCACCGGTGAGCACCGCGTAACCGACCAGGTTGTTGAGCACGATATCGGCGCGCAGCCGCGGCGAGAAACCGAACGCCGTCGCATTGCGCAGGAACACCGGCGAGAAGCCGGAGTCGGCCAGCGCCGCCACATCGTCCTCGACCCGGACCTTGGATTCGGCGTACGGGGTGATCGGGCGCAGGGGCGCGGTCTCGGTCACCAGGCCGTCCCCGGCGGCCCCGTACACCGAACACGTGGAGGCGTACAGGAAACGGCGCACCCCGGCCTGTTTCGCCGACTCCGCCAATCGCACCGAGGCGTGATGGTTGATGTCGTAGGTGATGCTCGGGGCCAGCGCGCCGAGCGGATCGTTGGACAGCGCGGCCAGATGGATCACCGCGTCGAATCCGGCCAGCTGTGCCGCGGTCACGTCGCGTAGGTCGACCGCGAGCCCCGGCGGATCCTGCGGGGCATCGCCGAGGACGCAGTCGGCGAAGAAGCCGCTGTCCAGGCCCACCACCTCGTGTCCCTCGGCCCGCAGCACCGGCACCATGACGGTGCCCAGGTAGCCCTGATGTCCGGTGACGAGTACACGCATTACGCACCTCCGAAAGTGATGGCCGCCTTCTCCAGCACGAATGCCTCCGCGTGCGGGGCGCGGCACTGCACGCCCCGCAGCCGGGACAGTCCGAGAAAGGACAGTTCGTCGAACCAGTCCCGATCCCGCTGGGACGGATAATGTTTCATGAGCAGCTCCGCCTTCCGCTCGGCCACCTCGGCCGAGAGCGGGTGGAAGACAGTGGGTTTGGGAGTGTCGGTCTCCCACTTGAGGATCTCGTAGCCCAGCACCAGATGGTCGCGGAACTCGGTGGGGGCCAGTTCGGCCAGCAACCGATGGTCCTGATGGGCGTCCTCGCGCTGCGGGGCGAAGACCACGTCGGGATCGCCACCGCGCCGCAGCCGGGCCACCGCCTCCTTGACCCGCTCCCAGTGCGCGGGGGCGCGGCCGTCCGGGACATCGAGCACCTCCAACTCGAGATCGGTGCCAGGGCAGAATGATTCGAGGGCGTCCTGTTCCTCGCGGGCCCGGTCGGTGCCGGCCCCGCTCAGTACCAGCGCGCGCACCCGCAGTCCGCGCCGGGCCAGGGTCAGCAGGGTGCCGCCCAGGCCGATGGCGAGGTCGTCGCAGTGCGCGGCCAGCAGTGCGATCTCACGGACCGACCCGGTATCGAGCCGGATCATGAGGCGGGCCGCTCCCACACCATCCACGGGCGGTCGCCCTGGTGGTATCCGGCATCGAGTTCGGCGCGCTCCTTGAAGGTGTCGGCCGGTTTCCAGAAGCCGTGATGCTGATACCCGAACAGCCGGCCCTGCGCGGCCAGCGCGCCGCAGGCGTCCTCCACCAGATCGCCGTTGCGCGGCAGATGCTCGAAGACCTCCTGGGTGAGCACGAAGTACCCGCCGTTCTCCCAGATGGGCAGGTGCGAGACCGGGGTGATGTTCTTGACCTCGCCCGCCGAGTTCACATCCACGCAGTGGAAGGAGGACTGCGGGGGCACGATCATCATCGACGCCGCCGCACCGGACTGCTGGAACCTCGTGATCACCTCGTCCAGCGGCGCGTCGGTGAGCACGTCGGCGTAGTTGGCCAGGAAGTAGTGCTCACCCTCGAGATGTTTGCGCACCCGCCGCAGGCGTTCACCGATGGGCGACTCCACGCCGGTGTCGACGAAGGTGATGGACCAGTCGCTGATATCGGACTGGAGCAACTCCACCCGGCCGCCGCGGATGACGAAATCGTTGGACACCGACTCCTGGTAGGTCAGGAAGAAGTTCTTGATATGCGCCGCGCCGTAGCCCAGGCACAGGATGAAATCCTTGTGCCCGAAGTGCGCGTAGTAGCGCATGACGTGCCAGATCAGCGGCCGCGGGCCCACCATCTGCATGGGCTTGGGCAGTACGTCCTCGGAGCCGTTGCGCATGCGCATGCCGTAGCCGCCGCAGAAGAGCACAACCTTCATCTCGCTTACCTCTCGGAGTGATCCAGCGCGGCCACGGTCGTGTGCAGTTCCGGCAGCGGGTAGACGAGCTGTCCGCCCCAGTCGGTGACATGGCGCAGTTGCGCGGTGATCTCGGTTTCCAGATTCCAGGGCAGCACCAGCACCACGTCCGGGCGATCGGCGTCGATGCGCTCGGGGGGATGGATCGGGATGCGGGTGCCGGGCGTGAACCGCCCATGCTTGTAGGGATTGCGATCCACGGTGTAGGCCAGCAGATCGCTGCGGATGCCGCAGTAGTTGAGCAGGGTGTTGCCCTTGCCGGGCGCGCCGTAGCCGACCACCCGCTTGCCCGCGGCGCGGCAGTCGAGCAGAAAGCGCAGCAGATCCTGGCGCACCCGTTCGGTGCGCGGTCGTAGCTCGAGGTAGCCCGCGACGGTGTGCAGGCCCGCGTCGGCCTCTCGCCGCAGCACCTCGGCGACCCGCTCGCCCGGACTCGCCACCGCTTCGGGTCGCGCCCAGAGCCGCAATGAACCACCATGGGTGGTAAGCAGTTCCACGTCCACGACGGTGAGCCCGGCGGTCGCCAGGGCGCGCTGCGCGGACAGCACGGTGTAGTACTGGAAGTGTTCGTGATAGATGGTGTCGAATTGACCATGGGTGACCAGCTCGAGCGCATGGTGGACCTCGATGGACAGCCAGCCGTCGTCGGCGAGCAACTCCCGCAGGGCGCGGGTGAACCCGCGCAGGTCCGGGATGTGCGCGTAGACGTTGTTGGCCACCACGAGATCGGCCGGACCGTGTTCGGCGCGCACCTTGGCCGCCAAATCCTCGTCGAGGAAGCCGGTGCGGGTCGGCACGCCCTTCGCGCGGGCGGCCGCGCCGACATTCACCGAGGGTTCGATGCCGAGGCAGTCGATGCCGGCCGCCACCGCGTGCTGGAGCAGGTAGCCGTCGTTGGAGGCCACCTCGACCACGAAGGAGCCGGGGCCCAGCCCGAGTCGTTCGGTCGCCGCCGCCACGAAGTCGCGGGCGTGACGCACCCAGCTGTCGGAGTACGAGGAGTAGTACGCGTACTCGGTGAAGGTGTCCTCCGGCGTGATGAGCGCCGGGATCTGCAGTAGCAGACAGTCTTCGCACAGCCGCAGATGCAGCGGGAAGGTCGGCTCGGGAAGATCGAGTTCAGCCGCCGTCAAGAACTTCTCACAGGGCGGAGTGGCTCCGAGATCGAGCACACTGACCAATCTTTCGGAGTCACACAAACGACATTGCACGCAGATTCCCCACCTTTCACCGACACCGGCGACCGGCTACGCCCGATCTGCCCAGAGGGTCGGCTCGATCCGTCGTTACGTTACAACAGGATCGAGGGTGTCCGAGTGTTTGTTCAGAGGGCTTGTGGGTTATTAGGGAGTAAATTTCTGCGGCCCGCAGAACCGAGCGTTCGGTCGGCAAACGTGGGAGTCGTGCAAATTAAGTGTTTCGCACTGATTTTCGGGTGATACGTCGCTTCTGACCTGCTTGTTCCACCGTTAGGGGAACAATAGGGGAATTCCAGGAAACCGGTCGCGCCGGTTCCCGCAAATTTTCGGATACATTGGTACCCATGCGGTTTCGGTGACCGCCGTGGGTGGGGTGTGTAACATTCGGCTTCTGGCCGCCGAAACAATCGGTGGCCTCATCGGTTGTCATGCAGTGAAAGCCCTTGGGGAACCGGCGTCAGTCCGTGTGGAGCCGAGTGGAACTGATCAGTGGGGATCGGGACCGAGTTCTCCCGTGGGGGAGGTGCATTCGTTTCATGAGTTTCGAGGTTTCCGCCGGGCGTGCGCCGCGTACGGCCCGGCCGCCGCGGCCCCTGCCACGCTCGGACAGAGAGCGCTGGCAAGACGACTATGTCCGCAGGCTGCGGTTCACCGATTTGCTATGCGTATGCCTGGCCGTCGGTGTGGCACAGGTGATTCGGTTCGGCGGACCCGCCGATCCGCCGCTGGCCGCCACTCTGCCGCTCGAGGTTCGCTACACCGTGGTGTCGGTGGTGCTCGCCCTGGCCTGGCATGCCGCGCTGGGCCTGAGCGGCGCTCGGTCGCCGCGCGTGATCGGTTCCGGCACAGAGGAATACCGGCGGTTGATCTCGGCGACACTGCGGCTGTTCGGCGTCATCGCCATCGTGTCGCTGGTGCTGCGCGTGGATATCGCCCGCGGCTATCTCGCCATCGCCCTTCCGCTCGGCGTGCTGACGCTGATGCTGCAACGGCGGCTGTGGCGGCGCTGGGTGTCGGGTCGCCGCGCCCGCGGCGGGTACCGGATCGGCGTACTCGTGGTCGGCAGCCGGGACGCGGCGCGAGCCATGGTGACCGCCTTCTCGCGCGATCCCAGCTCGGGCTACAACGTGATCGGCGTCTGCACCCCGCACGATGGCGAATTGCCCGATCCGGCATTGGAAGTCGGCGAGTTGGACATACCTGTGGTCGGCGACGACCGGTCGGTGCTGGACGCGGTGCGGCGCACCGGCGCGGACACCGTCGCCGTCACCGCCACCGACAAGCTCGGCCCCGCCGACTTCCGTCGCATGGCCTGGGAGCTGGATCCGCTCGGCGTGGAGCTGATCGTCACGCCCGGCCTGGTGGATATGGCGGGCACCCGGCTCACCCACCGGCTGGTGGCCGATATGCCCATGCTGCACGTGGAGAAGCCGCGCTACGACCGCGCCAAGTCGATTCGCAAGGCGGTCTTCGACCTCTGCTTCGCGCTGACGGCCGTGGTGCTCATCGCCCCGGTGCTGGTGGCGATCGCGGTGGCCGTCAAGGTGGGCAGCCGCGGTCCGGTGTTCTACCTGTCCGAGCGGATCGGGCGGGACGGACGGCCGTTCCGCATGATCAAGTTCCGCAGCATGTACGTCGACGCCGACGCGCACATCCACGCGCTCATCGAATCGAACGGCGGCAACCCGGTGTTCTTCAAGATGCGTGACGACCCGCGGATCACCCCCGTCGGGCGGTTCATTCGCAAGTACTCCCTCGACGAGCTGCCGCAGTTCTTCAATGTGCTCAGCGGTGAGATGAGCATCGTGGGGCCGCGTCCGCAGGTGCGGCGGGAGGTGGATTCCTACGACGGGGTCATGCGGCGGCGGTTGCTGGTCAAGCCGGGTGTCACCGGCCTGTGGCAGGTGAGCGGCCGGTCCGATCTGGCGCCCGAGGACGCCATGCGGCTCGACCTCTCCTATGTCGAGAACTGGTCCATGCTGCTGGATCTGCTGCTGGTCGCCAGGACGATCGGCGCGGTGACCAGGGGCGAGGGCGCGTACTGAGAATTCGGTGAACGGTATTTACTAATGCCCGTTCACAAATCGGGTGTGGTGTGGTTCACTCCTTGGGAACGTGTTCCAGAGGAGGTTCCGTGTCCGCGCCGTCCATCCCCGCAGGCTTCGATTTCACCGACCCCGAGCTGTTCGCCCGGCGACTGCCCATCGAGGAGTTCGCCGAACTCCGCAAGACCGCGCCCATCTGGTGGAACCCGCAGCCCGACGGGGTCAGCGGGTTCGACACCGGTGGCTACTGGGTGGTCACCAAGCTCGACGACATCAAGGAGATCTCGAAGCGCTCCGACATCTTCTCCTCGGAGGAGAACACCGCCGTCATCCGCTTCAACTCCGACATCACCCGCGACGAGATCGAGATCCAGCGGCACCTGCTGCTGAACCAGGATCCGCCGCGCCACACCAAGCTGCGCCGCATCATCTCCAAGGGCTTCACCCCGCGCGCGGTGGAGTCGCTGCGCGCCGCCCTGCGGGAGCGCGCCGAGCGCATCGTGCACGAGGCCAAGAAGACCGGCGGCGGCGACTTCGTCGAGCAGGTCGCCTGCGAACTCCCGCTGCAGGCCATCGCCGAACTCATCGGTGTGCCGCAGGAGGATCGCGGCAAGATCTTCCAGTGGACCAACCAGATGATCTCCTACGACGATCCCGAGTTCGAGGGCGATCACAAGATGGCCACCGCCGAGGTCATGGGTTACGCCTGGAACCTGGCCGAGGAGAAGAAGAAATGCCCGATGGACGACATCGTGACCACGCTGTTGCAGGCCGATGTCGAGGGTGAGGCGCTGGCCTCCGACGAATTCGCCTGGTTCGTCATCCTGCTCGCGGTCGCGGGCAACGAGACCACCCGCAACGCCATCACCCACGGCATGAAGGCGTTCGTCGACCACCCGGACCAGTGGGAGATCTATAAGGAGCAGCGCCCGCGCACCGCGCCCGACGAGATCGTGCGCTGGGCCACCCCGGTGGTGTCCTTCCAGCGCACCGCCCTCTCCGACACCGTGCTGAGCGGTATCGAGATCAAGAAGGGCCAGCGCGTCGGACTGTTCTACTCGGCCGCCAACTTCGACGAGGACCACTTCGACAATCCCTTCGAGTTCGACGTGCTGCGCACGAACAACCCACATGTCGGCTTCGGCGGTACCGGGACGCATTACTGTGTAGGTGCCAACCTGGCCCGGTTGGAGATCGACCTCATGTTCAACGCCATCGCCGATGTGATGCCGAACCTGCGCCAGATCTCCGAACCGGTCCGCCTGCGCTCGGGCTGGCTCAACGGCATCAAGAGCTGGCAGGTCGCCTACGAGTGAGCGGTCGGACCGCGCGCCCGGCCACCCGGTTCGATTGGGAGACAGCATGACCGACACGCGACGCCGCGGCCGGGTGCCCGCGGTCAGCGACGCCGACATCCGCCGCGTCGCGCGGTCACTGCTGGTCGACCAGGGGCCCGACGCGGTGACGCTGCGGGCGATCGCGCGGGAGCTGGGCATCACGGCTCCCGCGCTCTACCGCTACTACGAGAGCCGCGACGATCTGATCGCGGCGGTGCGCCTGGACGTGTGCGCGGATCTGGCCCGCGATATGGCGGGCGCGCTCGAGGGAGAACCCGACGACGCCATGGTGCGGTTCTTCGGCGTCTGCCGCGGTTTCCGGCGTTGGGCCCTCACCCATCCACGGGAGTTCACGCTGGTCTTCGCGTCTCCCGCCGGAGCCGGGGCGCCCAGTGCCATGCGGCAATTCGGTGAACCGGTCGGTCGCCTGTTTCTGGAGGCGGCGGGCCGCCTGCTCGCCGACTACGAGGTGGTCACCCCGCCCGTGGCGGCCATCCCCGCGGAACTGCGCGACGATCTGATCCGCTTCCAGACCGATCTGCTCGCGGTACTCGCCGAATCGGGCCAGAAATTCCCGGCCGAGAAGCTCGACCTGGGCGTCAGCTACGTGATGATCCAGTTCTGGGCCCGCCTGTACGGCCACGTCACCCTGGAAGCCTTCGGCAACTACCCCATCCACGTCACCCACCCGGACGTGCTCTTCGACGCCACCCTCGCCGATATCGGCCGCAGCATCGGCCTGCTGAAGGACTAGGAGAGGTACTCGGGGGCAAGGGATTCCCGAGTACCTCTCGTGGTACCGGGGTTACAGACGGTCGAACTCACCGGAACGGACGCCGGTGACGAAGGCATCCCAGGCGACGGGGGCGAAGATCAGGGCGGGGCCGGTCGGGTCCTTGGAGTCTCGGACGCCGACCGCGCCGTTTGCCAGGTGTGCGGTTTCGACGCACGCTTCCTGGTTCGCTGAGCGGGAACTCTTGAACCACCGTGCCGCGGACAGGTCATTGCTCACGCTGCTTGCTCCTTGCTGTGTGGGTTACCAGATCTCTGGTGTCGCTCTCATCCAACGCGACGCGTCGTATCTCTGCA
The DNA here is from genome assembly GCF_030766805.1 of Nocardia sp. CC213A. Classification (NCBI taxonomy): domain Bacteria; kingdom Bacillati; phylum Actinomycetota; class Actinomycetes; order Mycobacteriales; family Nocardiaceae; genus Nocardia; species Nocardia sp. CC213A. Next base: position 87,584 of record NZ_JASFXA010000014.1, on the reverse strand, counting down.
ATAGCCGCTCTGTACTGCTGAATCTCGTTGTCGCGGTCCAGGTATAGAGCGCCGGTGTATCCCTCCACGTAGACAACCGGGGGTTCGGTCCACTTGGTCTCCCGGTGCAGTGGGAACTCCAGGAATACGAAGTGGCCCACCTGTAGCCCGATCCAGCTGTCGACGCTGTAGGGGATTACCCGAATCGATACGTTTCGACGCCTGCCAATCTCCAGCAAGTGCGCGAGCTGGTCGGCCATCACTCCCGGCCCGCCCACCTGATGGTGCAGTGCGGACTCCGACAGCAGCACGTTCAGCTCGAAACCCGAATCATGCAGGCGCTGTTGTCGTTTGGTCATGAGTTCGACACGCCGCTCCACCTCGGCCGTGGGCATCTGCGGGTGGACGGTCCACACCATGGCGCGCCGGTAGTCGGCGGTCTGCACCATGCCGGGCAGCAGCGTGAGCTGAAACATGGTGAGGCGCTTGGCCGCTTCCTCCAGACCCATGTACAGGTCGAAGTGACCGGGCACGGCGTCACCGTAGGAATGCCACCATCCGGTTCGCTTGGTTTCTGCTACGAGTCCCAGCAACGCCGCCGTATCGTCGTCGGAGGCCCCGTAGAGCACGCACAGGGCACGGATGTAGATGTCCTTGAGCTTCACCGACTGCCCGCCCTCGAGTCGCCACATGGTCTGCGCGGACACCTCGATGGTGCGGCAGGCCGCGGCCACCGAAACGCCCGCGTCCTCGCGCAGGCGGCGCAGCTGTCGGCCCAGCATGCGGCGGGGAACTGTGGAGCCGGAACCACCTTCGGTCATTAGCGAACCTCATGAGGGTGTGCGATTTTGGAATGATTTTCGCAGCGGGATTGGAAGACCGCGGAAGTCTTCGCCAATGTCCGACACCGAAATCTTCCAGCACGCGACACCGCGGTGTCTACTGGAAGTGTGCCCACGGACCGGCAACCCGTCAGACACGAAAGGGAAGGGGCGACAAGGATGTACGGCATTCCGCCGACCGACCACAGCGCCGTGCCCGTCATGACCGTGGGCTACGCCCACCTCATCATGCAGACCCATATCGACTGCCCCAGTCTGGCCTGCCCGGTGAAACGCCAGGCCAAGTCCCGTTTGGTGGAGGCCAAACACCTGATACCGGCGGGTGCGCCGTCCGCGCCCGCCTGATCCGCCCGAACCTCCCGCCCCGGCCGCGGTCGACGTGAAAAGGCCGGGTGGGCAAGGAAATACCCCCGGAGCACGATCCTGTCGTCGGATCGGTCGTACGGCTCCGGGGGTTTTCGGGTCAGGCCACCGGACGCCGCGGTCGGATGCGCGGGCGGCGAATGGTGCCGAAACGCTGCAGAATTCGCGGTTGCCGCAGCGAACGGGCGAACCATTCACCGAGGGTGACACCGGCCGCGAGGGCGCCGCCGATGGCGAAGGCGGTGAACAACTGGTTGAGACCGAACACATGCTGATCGTTGAGCAGCGAATGCAGGCCGCGGTAGACCTTGAGGCCCGGCAGCAGCGGTGTGATACCGGCTACCGCGATGACCAGGGGCGGGGTCAGGGCACGACGTGCGACCAGCCCACCGGCCAGGCCCACCACGATGGCCGCGGCACCCGACGAGATGATCGGCCCGAAACCCGAGTTCTGGACGAGGAGGTAGCAGATGGTCGCCGCAGCGCCGCTGAAGGCTGCGGCGGTGAGTGCCCGGCGTTCGGCGTAGCACGCCAGCGAGAAGGCTACGGAGGCGATCGCGCCCGCCGCGAGTTTGAGCGGCCAGTTGGTGATATCGCGGGTCGCGGTCGTATCGATCGCCGGAACCGTCGCGCCCAGGATCTCGGCCAAGCGCAGCGCCAGCACGATGCCGCCGATGATGCCGCAGGTCATCATGATGACCTCGAGCATGCGGGCCGCCGCCGTGATGGGTGCGCCGGTGATCGCGTCCTCGACCGAGCCGACCAGTTGTAGGCCGGCGAGCAGCACCGCGATCCCCGCGGCGATGATCAGGGACGGATCCATCCTGAGGTGCCCGGCGTAGGTGGCTACGGCGATCGCGGGGATCGCCGCGATGAAGCCGCCCACCATGTGCTGGAAGAAGAAGGGCAGGTTCTTGCGGTTCAGAATCCGGTTGGTGCGGTCGATGGCGGTGGTGGCGGCGAAGCTCAGTACGCAGACCAGCCAACCGCCGCCCAGCAGCAGCCCGATCGCCGCCGCCATGAGCGCCCAGCCGAAGGTGGAGACCCACCGCTTGTAGGGGTGCGGCGCGGTGGTGATGGCCTCGAGCGCCGCCAGGGCCTCCTCCGGCGGCACCAGTTCCCGGCGGATGCGCCGGGTCAGCCGGTCCACGGCGGCGAGCCGGGTGAAGTCCAGCGACCGATAGTGCACCACCCGCATGGTGCTGGCGGGCGGCAGCTTCGGGCCGCGATCGACGGAGATGCGGATGGAGTTGTAGGTGACGTCGACGTCGATCTGGGACAGGCCGTAGGTGGCGGCGATGAATTCGATCTGCGTCGTGGTGTCCATGACGCTGGTGCCTGCCGCGAGCACGACCTCGCCCACCCGCTCGGCCAGGTCGAGCACCTCGGTGACGCTGGCGTCGTCGGTGAGATCGATCGGCTGCAGTGGCGAGGGCGCCTCGACCACGGCGTCGACGGTGGCGATCCGGTCGGCGAGCAGGCGATCTATCGCCGCCGCGAACCGGCGCTGCCACCAGGCGGTGCGCACGGGCGCATCCTCCGCTCTGGTTGCCAGATCGTTGCTCATGATGGAGAAAAGTACACGGTGCGGTAGATCACCCAGTCGAGCGTAACCGCCACAGTAGGGTGGCGAATATGGCGACCGACGACGATCGGACAGTGGACGAACTACGCGCGGCCCTGGACGGCCCCTGGCGAGAGATCCGCGAGAAGGCACGTGAACACCTCGACGACGATCGGCTCTACGGCGATCCCGCCCTCGATATGCGGGCCGCCCGTGCCCGCGTGCTGGACCAGATGCGCCTGGTCTCGACCTTCGGCTGGGCCGAGAAGGGCTTCCGGCTCGAACACGGCGGCGGCAACGATCCCGGCGGGGCGGTCACCGCCCTGGAGATGCTGGCCTACACCGACCTGTCCCTGTGGGTGAAATGCGGTGTGCAGTGGGGGCTTTTCGGCGGTGCGGTGGAGAACCTGGGCACCGAGCGGCACAAGACCTACGTCGAACAGCTCATCACCCTGGACCTGCTCGGCTGCTTCGCCATGACCGAAACCGGTCACGGCAGCGATGTGGCCAATCTGCTGACCACCGCCACCTACGATCCGGCGACGCAGGAGTTCGTGGTGCACAGCCCGACTCCCGCCGCCCGCAAGGACTACATCGGCGGGGCGGCCGAACACGCCCGCATGGCAGCGGTTTTCGCGCAGCTGATCACCGGCGGTGAGAGCCGGGGCGTGCACTGCTTCCTGGTGCCCATCCGCGACGACCAGGGCAACGACCTGCCCGGCGTGACCACCTCCGACTGCGGCCTCAAGGGCGGCCTGCCCGGCGTCGACAACGGCCGGATCATGTTCGACCAGGTGCGGATTCCGCGCGAGAACCTGCTCAACCGGTATGCCGACGTGGCGCCGGACGGCACCTACCACTCCGACATCGAGAATCCGAGCCGCCGCTTCTTCACCACCCTGGGCACGCTGGTGCGCGGCCGGGTGAGCGTGGGCGGCGCGGCGGCGGCCGGTGCGCGGGTGGCGCTGAGCATCGCGGTGCGCTACGCCGAGCGGCGTCGCCAGTTCGACGATCCGGATACCGGAGAGGAGACCCTGCTGCTGGACTACCGCAGCCATCAGCGCCGCCTGCTGCCGCTGCTGGCGCGGTCCTACGCGCTGGCCTTCGCACAGAACGACCTGGTGCGGCGCATGCATCTGGTGCAGACCGGACAGGACGTCGATCCGGGCGCGCAGCGCGCGCTGGAGAAGCGCGCGGCCGGACTCAAGGTCGCGCAGACCCGGCACGCCACTCGCGCCATCCAGGAGTGCCGCGAAGCCTGCGGCGGAGCGGGTTACCTGACCGAGAACCGACTGGTCACCCTGAAGGCCGACACCGACGTGTTCACCACCTTCGAGGGTGACAACGTGGTGCTCACCCAACTGGTGGCCAAGGAGTTGCTCACCGCCTACTCCGATGAGGTGCGCGATCTCGACGCGCTGGGCTGGGTGCGCTTCGCCGCTACCATGACCCGCGACGTGGTGCGCGACGTGACCGGGGTGCGCCAGCTCATCCAGCGCCTGCGCGACCGCTCCGACCAGGGCGTCGACGACGGTGACCTGGCCCGCCGCGACGTGCAGCTGCAGCTGTTCGCCGATCGCGAGGATTACCTGACCCGCACGGCCGCGCACCGGCTGCGGGCGCGTGCCGCGGACACCGGACCGTTCGAGGCGTTCAACAATGCCCAGGACCACATTCTGGCGGCGGGCACCGCGCATATCGACCGCATCGTGCTGGAGGCGTTCATCGAGGGCATCGCCGCCATCGAGGACGAGCAGGCCCGCGCGCTCGCCGATTCGGTGTGCGATCTGTTCGTGTATTCGACGCTCGAGGACAATCTGGCGTGGTACATCATGCATCGCTTCATGTCCGCCGAGCGGGCCAAGGCGGTGCGCCGCGGGGTGAACGAACTGGTCGACCGGCTGCGGCCGCACGCGACCACTCTGGTGGGCGGCCTCGGCGTGCCCGAGTACATGCTGCGCGCCGCCATGCTCACCGATCCGGCGGCGGTATCGAACTGAGCCGGACCGCGGATCATCGTGCGCGCTGAGTCGGATTGTGCGCTGAGTCGGATTGTGCGCTGAGTCGGATTGTGCGCGGAGTCGGATTGTGCGCGGAGCCGGGTTGTGCGCGGAGTCTGATCGTGCATGCGGCCAGCGGCGTCACCGTACCCAGGGCGGTCGCGACGGCGGCCGCATGCGCTGCGGGGGCGGATGCCGGCCGCTGGCACGCGTGGACGGCGGGGCTGTTCGCTGCGGCCCGGATCGTGCGTGCTGCGGCGGGATCGCGTGTGGCGCGGCCCAGTCGAACGTGCCGCGGCCGACTCGCGCTCGGGCCGAATCGTGCCCGGATCGGGTCGTGTCCGGATCGGGTCGTGCTTGGATCGGGTCGTGTCCGGATCGGGTCGTGCTTGGATCGGGTAGTGCTTGGATCGGGTAGTGCTCGGACCGGGTCCGTGTCGAGACGGGCCGCGCGGCTCTCAGCGCGCGTCGGGCGCGCCGGGAGCGGCCGGGGGGCCACCATGGCCGCGAGCGCCGGAGCTAGGGTGCCCATTCGTGTCCGCTGAGTCTCCACCCGCCGCCCCGCCCGTCGTTCGCGCGGCGGGCGGGGCGGCGCTGTCGCTGCTGGCGCTGAGCGCGGCGCTGCTCACCGTGGTCGTGCCGCTGACGTTTCCCGCCGGGAAGGGACCGACCGGAGTGGACAGCTGGTTGGCGGAGCGGCTGCCCGACCGGGCCGCCGTGTACGAGATGCTGGCATTTCCCGGCACCGCCTGGACGGTGCTGCCGCTCCTGGCCGCCGCGGCGCTGTGGTTCGCGCGGCGGCGGCTGTGGTGGCGGGCCGGATTCGTGCTGCTCGCACCGGAATTCGCGGTCGTCGTGAACACCTGGGTGCTCAAACCGGTGTGGGACCGGCCGCTGCACGACTATCTCGCCTATCCCAGCGGGCATACCGTGCACCTGGTCGCCGCGGTCACGGCCGTCGCACTCGCCGCCGAGCACCGTGGCTTCCGCGTGGTGGCGGTGGGGGTCGGCGCGGTGGTGCTGGCCGGGGTGGCGGTCGGCATGGTCGGACTCGGGTACCACTACGTCACCGATGTGGTCGGCGGTGCCGCCGCGGCCGTCGCGCTGGTGGCTGTCCTCTATATCCCGGTGCGCCCATATCCCGGTGCACCGTTGTATCCCGGTGCGCCGCATCCCGGTGCGCCGCATCGCGGTGCGCGCCGACCCCGGTACGGCGCGCGAGCCGGCCGACCCGGCCGTCAGCCGTAGGTCAGCAGCGCCGCGAGCACGAACCAGATCACCCACACCGCCGCCACCACCATGCCGATGGTCAGCAGTACCCGCATGACGCCGCCGCCGACATCGAGTTCACCGGACCGGCGCGGATACAGCTTCCAGGGGCTGTACCACGGCGCGGGCACCGACATGATCCGGCGGTGCGGGCGTTCGGCCTCGCGTTCCAGCCGGGCCTGCTCCTCGGCGTAGGCCTCGGCCTGCGCCTGCTGCGGACCGCCGTGCCACAGCGTGACGTCCACCGGGCCGAGGAAGCCCTCGTTCAGCAGATCCTGCGGGGCGGGCAGATACGGCAGGATGCCGAGCCCGCGGAACGCCCACGCCACGTCGTTGGCCGACCACTGTGGACGGCCGCGCGAGGCGATGGAGTCGAAGTACTCGCGCAGGCGGGCGGGGTCGTCGCCGAGCAGCACCTCGAAACTGGGATCGCTCCACAGCTGGCGCACCCGCACCTTGGAACCGGGCGGCGGCACCACCAGCACCGCGCCGTGCACCACACGCTGTCCCAGCCCGCGTTCGGCGAACCAGTTCTGCAGGGCGAAGGTGTGATCTCGGGACTTGTCCAGGGGGGTGCGGCGGTCGCCGCCCTCGAAGTTGATGATCTTGTCGGCGCCGCGCCAGGGACCGCTCAGCGGCACCTCCAGCTCACCCTCGAGCCGTTCCACCAGTGCCTCGGCCTCGATCACCACGCAGCTGGTCGGCGTCCACACCACCGCGTCGAAGGGGTAGAGCCGATCCCCGTGGAAGAGGCTGCAATTCACGGTGGCCACGCCGTGCGGATCGCCGCGGCCCTTCCAGGTGCGCAACCAGTCGATCAGCACCTTCTCGGCATGGGTGCCGGCGGTGTTCTGCACTCGAACGAGCATCGGCTTCGCACCCTTCTCGTCGATCGATAGTCGAAATGGTACGGAGGGACGGACCCTCCCGGACGGATTTTGCCGTGGGCCGTGTGTCGCCCAGCGGCAGGTCAGACGGTGTCGGAAGGGTGGTCAGGAGGTCTCCGCGGCGATCCGACCGGTCCGCACCGCGGTCGCCAATTCGGCGTGATCGGCCTCGGTCCGGTCCGCGTACCGCACCGCGAAGGCGGCCACCGCGTCATCGAACTCCTCCCCGTCCGCGAGATAGCCCGCCAGCAGCCGCGGATCGACCGAGCGCGCATGCGCGCGCGCCAGCAGCGCCCCGGCCAGGCGGCCGTAGTCGTCGAGGTGGTCCGGTTCCAGCGCCGACGGATCGATACCGCCCTTGAGATTGCGGAACTGCCGCACGATGAACGGCAGCTCGTGGCCGTCCAGCGTGAGCGTGGTCCACCCCAGCAGAATATCGGTCTCGGCCTGAACGGCCCTGGCCCCCTGCACGATTCGCTCACCCTCGTGCCGCGCCGGGACGGCGGGCAGATAGGGCGCGAGGGCCGCCGGCGCGGCCTGCTTGAGCTGGAGCACCAGCACCTCGTCGCCATTGCCGTGCAGCAGCGCCAGATAACTGTGGAAGCCCACACTGCCGGTACCCACCACCCGGAAGGCGATATCGGACACCGAGAACCGGGTGATCAGCCGCCGCCGCGATTCACGCAGCGTACCCACGTAGCCGGTCAGGCCGTCGATCACCGCCTCGGCCACCGCCGGATCCACCGTGCTGAGCACCGGCGGGTCGGGAACGAATGTGCGCTTGCCGATGCCGGTCTCGTGATCCTCGATCTCGGTCCACTTGCGCGCCACCTTGGCGCTGGTGTTCTTGCGCGCCTTCTTGGCGGCCTTCTGGAAATCGTCGAGCAGGGCGTCGGCGCGGGTGCGACCGATCGCCGATTCGTCGGCCAGCGCGGTCCAGGAGGTCAGGAACGGCATCTCGGCCAGCGCGCCCACGGCGAGCCGGTAGGAGCGCGCGGCATCGCGCGCGGCGGTGCGGCAGTCGTCCTCGCTCGCATCGCCCTCGCGCCCGGCAAGCACCAGGCTGGCGGCCAGCCGCTCCAGATCCCACTCCCAGGGTCCGCGCACGGTCTCGTCGAAATCATTGATGTCCATGACGATCTCGCCGCGTTGGCCGCCGTAGAGGCCGAAATTGGCGGCGTGCGCGTCACCGCACAGTTGCGCGTCCAGACCGCTCACCGGGGCGGGGGCCAGATCCGCCGCCATCAGACCGGCGCAGCCGCGGAAGAAAGCGAACGGCGAGGCGACCATGCGGCCCATCCGCAGCGGGATCAGATGGTCGAGCCGACCGCGATTGCTGGCCTCGAGGAAGTCGAGCACGCCGGGGCGGCCGGGGGCGACGGCCTCCCGGTCCCGCGCGGACAGCGGAGTGCGCTCGCGCAGCGCCCGGCCCCGGGCCAGCACCTCATCCGCCGCGACGGGGGAGCGGAAGTCGATCATGTTGGCGCACACGAGATGCCAACCTACCCGTGGCTCGGCACCGCGTCATCCCGGCCGCTCGGGAGACGCGCCGCCGGACGAACCCCGGCAGAGCCGTGCGCCGTGGTGCCGTCGCGACCCGGGATCCCGGGGCCGCGGTGTCGACGCCACCCCGGTGATACCGGCCGCCGGGGGTGGCCGCGTGGCACAGAGCCTCAGTGCCGGGAGACCGGCGCGTCGGTCGGGAAGATCGGCAGCCGCAGCGCGCCGGGCGCGGTATCGGGCACCGTGGGACGCCGGGGCGCGACCGGGGCGATGCGCCGGTACGGCTGTCCCAATTCCGGGCGCGGATCGGGTTCGCCGCGATTGGGCCAGAACGCCATGGCCCGCTCCGCCTGCGCGGTGATGGTGAGCGAGGGGTTCACACCCAGATTCGCGGTCACCGCCGAACCGTCGGCGATGTGCAGGCCCGGATGGCCGAAGACCCGCTGATACGGATCGACCACGCCGGTATTCGGATCGGTGCCGATCACGCAGCCGCCGATGTAGTGGGCGGTGGCCGGGATATTGAACACGTCCATGATCAGCGAGTGCACATCGCCGTCGACCTTCTCGCCGAAGCGGCGGCCCACGTCGTGGGCCAGCGGGATCCAGGTCGGATTGGGTTCGCCGGTGCCCTGGCGGGTCTTGAGCTGCCCCCACTTGCGGAAGGAGGTCAGCGAATTGTCCAGCGACTGCATGACCAGCAGGATCACCGACTTCTCCGAGGCGCGGTGGGCGTTGAGACTGCGCGCGAAGACGATCGGGTGCAGCAGGATGGCCAGCAGGAAGCGCAGGAAGCGGAACGCCCCGCCGTCCACGATGGGCACCGACAGCGGGAACAGCCCGTTCTGCCCCTTGCCGTAGTGGCAGACCTCGATATGGGTGTTGGGCTCGGGATGGATGGACGAGGTGATGGCGATGCCCTGGGCGAAATCGTCGCGCGCCTTGCTGACCACATTGAGGATGGCCTCCGAGTTGGAGCGGGTCAGCTCACCCAGCCGCGGCGAGAGCCGCGGCAGCACCCCTTCGTCGCGCATCTGGTGCAGCAGCTTCTGGGTGCCGAGCGCGGCCGCCGCGAACACCACCTGTTCGGCGGTGAAGACCTTGCGCCCCTTGCGGATCCAGCGGTCGGAGCGCTGGGTCTCGATGGCGTACCCGCCGCCCGCGATGGGCCGCACCCGGGTGGCGGTGGTGAGTTCGAAGACGTGCGCCCCCGCCTGTTCGGCCAGGTAGAGGTAGTTCTTCACGGTGGTGTTCTTGGCGTTGTGCGGGCAGCCGGTGAAGCAGCGCGCGCAGTGCACGCAGCCGCTGCGGCGCGGCCCGACGCCGCCGAAGTACGGGTCGTCCACCTCCGCGCCCGGATTCTCCTCGTTGAAGAACACGCCCACCCGGGTGGGGTGGAAGGTGTCGGCGACCCCGAGATCCTCGGCGACGGAACGGATCACGTCGTCGGCGGGCGTCAGGCGCGGATTCGGTTCCACCCCGAGCATGCGCTGGGCCTGGTCGTAGTAGGGCGCGAGCTCGGCCCGCCAGTCGGTGATGTGCGCCCACTGCCGGTCGGCGTAGAAGTCCGGCAGCGGCTCGTAGAGGGTGTTGCCGTAGATCAGCGAGCCGCCGCCGACCCCGGAGGCGGAGAACACCGCGCACTTGCCGAGCACGCTGATCCGCTGGGTGCCGGTCATCCCGAGTCGCGGCGCCCAGATGGATTTGCGCACATTCCAGTTCGTCGTGGGCAGGTTCTCCGGGGTCCAGCGGCGGCCGGACTCCAGCACCGCCACCCGATATCCCTTCTCGGTCAATCGCAGCGCGCTCACGCTGCCGCCGAATCCGGAACCGATCACAACGACGTCGTAGTCGAAGTCGGGCATGCTCTTCCTCTCGCGCAGCACCCAGTGGAAATGAGACGAATCGAAACTCATTCTCTCATTCGAAGACTATGGCAGCGACCATACTGTGATCCAACCACGCCCGGTGTCCGGCGTGCCCGGATGGCGATAACACCGTGATTGAGGTATGCACGGCCTGTGACATCCGAACGGAACGCCGAATCGGTGTTCGGCGACCGCATTCTGACCGTGCCGAACGTGCTCAGCGTCATCCGGCTGGTCGGCGTTCCGGTCTTCCTGTGGCTGCTGCTGGTGCGCGAGGCCGACGGCTGGGCGTTCGCGCTGCTGGTGGTCAGCGGGGTCACCGACTTCCTGGACGGCAAGCTGGCGCGCCTGCTCGACCAGTCCTCGCGGCTGGGGGCACTGCTGGACCCGCTGGTGGACCGGCTCTACCTGCTGGCGACGCTGGGCGGCTTCCTGATTCGCGACATCCTGCCCTGGTGGGTGGTGGCGATACTCATCGGCCGCGATGTGATCTTGACGGTCACGCTGGGGGTGTACAAACGCCGCGACCTGCCCCCGCCCGAGGTGATCTACCTGGGCAAAGCCGCCACCTTCGCGCTCATGTCGGCGCTGCCGTGGCTGCTGGCCGGTCAGATGGACTGGGCGGCCGCGGGTTTCGGGGCGGCCTTCGGCGGGGCACTATTGGTCTGGGGCACGGTGGTCTACGTGTGGACAGGCATCCTCTACGTCGGCAAGGCGGTTGCCGTGGCCCGCGCCGTACCGGCCGTGCCACGGGTCACCCCGTAGCGGCTAGGGTGTTGCCGACACAACGACAACTCGGGAGTACATCTGTTGAAAGGACGCCTGTGACCGACCTACCCCAGGATCTGCGCTACACCGAGGAACATGAATGGGTGGCCAAGGTCGGCCCGACCCGGGTGCGGGTGGGCATCACCGACTACGCGCAGTCACAGCTCGGTGACGTCGTATTCGTGCAGCTGCCGGAGGTGGACAAGGATGTGGCAGCCGGGGACAGCATCGCGGAGGTGGAGTCGACCAAGAGCGTGAGCGACATCTACGCGCCGCTGGCCGCCAAAGTCGTTGCCGTGAACGAAGATCTGGTGTCCTCGCCCGAGACGATCAATTCCGATCCCTACGGCGACGGCTGGATGTTCGAACTCGAGCTCGATGATGCCGACGGCGTGGACGCGGTACTCGGCGAGCTGCTGGATGCCGCGGGTTATCAAGGAGTTATCGGGGGCTGAAGGAGCCTTCACAGTTCTACCTGCACGGGCACGCCCCGGCAGGGTACGGTCAATGCCAACAGATGATCCGGCAGCCGGTGCTCGGAGTTTTCGCACCTCACCCGTCCGAGGGCGAGAGCGGCCCCGGTGGCCGAGTAGCTGAAGGCATCAACTGCTTGCATGGATTATTCGGTTCGAGGAGGAGAGCAAGGGTGAGCGAGCACAAAGGCCCGGTTTACGGGGAGAGCGCGGCCGAGACCACATCGGTGTTCCGCGCTGATTTCCTGAACGAGGTCGAACCTCGCACCGAGCAGACCGGCGAGCAGCCGGTAGGGGTCGAGGGTCTGCCCGCGGGGGCGGCCCTGCTGGTTGTGAAGCGCGGCCCGAACGCCGGTTCGCGATTTCTGCTGGATCAGCCCACCACGTCCGCGGGGCGCCACCCCGACAGCGACATCTTTCTCGACGATGTCACCGTCAGCCGCCGCCACGCCGAGTTCCGGCAGGACGACGACACCTTCCAGGTGGTCGATGTGGGCAGCCTGAACGGCACGTATGTGAATCGGGAGCCGGTGGACTCCTCGGAGCTGCAGAACGGCGACGAGGTGCAGATCGGCAAGTTCCGGCTGGTGTTCCTGACCGGTCCGCGTCCGCAATCGAGTGACGCGGGCGCGCTATAGGACCGAGCGGAATGACAGGCGCAGCGCAGTGGACGCGCGGAGGTATGTCGATCGGCTCCGTGCTGGATCTCCTGCGTCCGGACTTTCCGGACATCACCATCTCGAAGATCCGATTCCTCGAATCGGAGGGACTGATCAGCCCGGAGCGCACCCCGTCGGGTTACCGCAGGTTCGCGGTGCACGACGTGGAGCGGCTCCGGTTCGTGCTGACCGCGCAGCGCGACCAGTACCTGCCCCTGAAGGTGATCAAGGAACAACTCGAGGCGATCGACAAGGGGGCCGCCACGCTCGGGGTGCGGGAAGCTCGCGCCCGAGCGGGCGGCGGGGGAGGCGACGCGGTGAACGGATCCGCGCCCACCGACGGTCCGGGCCGCCTGCGGCGGCTCGGGGTCGTGCCCGGTGAGGTATCGCCCGAGGAACTCCGGTTCGATCACGAGATCCGGGTTACTCGGGCGGACCTGATCGACCAGGCCGGTATCGACGAGAAATTCCTCCAGGAGTTGATCCGCGCCGGACTGATCACCCCCGGCGCGGCCGGCTTCTTCGACACCGACGCGGTGACGCTGGCCCGCACCGCGCAGGCATTGAGTGAATTCGGTTTGGAGGCACGGCATCTGCGCGCCTTCAAGCTGGCGGCGGATCGAGAGGCGGCGCTGGTGGCCCAGATCGCCGCCCCGATCGCCAAGAGTCGGGACGAGGACGCGCGCGCCCGCGCCGAGGAGACGGTGCGGGAGTTGGCGGCATTGTCGCTGACCCTGCACACCTGCCTGGTGAAGACCGCCGTGCGTGCTTCCCTCGGCGGCTGAAATCTCCGCTCTGTGTGTCGGGCATGGTGCCGGTGCCGACGCGTATTGTGGCTCTTACGTCAGCAATGGCGTTCCGGACCGCCCAGCAGGTGGCCGGATTATCAATGCCTGTGGAGAGTCGGGCGCTGGCCAGTTCCCAACGGGGACTGGTGGAACCGGACTCGGCGAAGCGGGAACCCGCACCGATTCGGTGCGGGGACACCCGAGCAGGGTGGTGTCGGAGGAAATTGGCCGACGCGCTTTAGACTCGGTGATACGGCACCGAGTGGCAGGGCGGCAGCCGGGCGAGTTATGGGAGGCGTGCCATGAGCGAAATGCGTGTGATCGGCATCCGTGTCGAGCAGCCACAGAACCAGCCCGTGCTGTTGCTCCGCGAGGTCTCCGGCGACCGGTACCTACCCATCTGGATCGGGCAGGCCGAGGCGACGGCGATCGTGCTCGAACAGGAGGGCGTCACGCCCATCCGTCCGCTGACCCATGATCTGGTCAAGATCCTCATCAAGGAGTTGGGCCACACCTTGAAGGAGGTGCGGATCGTGGATCTGCAGGAGGGCACCTTCTACGCCGATCTGGTCTTCGAGAACGGTCCGCGCATCTCGGCGCGGCCGTCGGACTCGGTCGCCATCGCGCTGCGGGTGGGCTGCCCGATCTACGCCGAGGAGGCGGTGCTCGAGGAGGCCGGGCTGGTCATGCCGGACGAGCGCGAGGACGAGGTCGAGAAGTTCAAGGAATTCCTCGAATCGGTTTCGCCGGACGACTTCAAGGCGACCGACAGCTGAGTGGCCGATCCGATACGGAAACGTGTCTCGACCTCAGGTTTAGGGTGAGAAACACGCGGTCGAGCAGGCTTGGTCGGATGCCGATACTGCCGGGACAATCGGGAGAGTAGCCTCGATAGTTAGGCCATTCGCTCCAGTATTGATGACGAGCCCTGATAGGCCACGGTAGTGAGGGAGTAGTCAGTGGGAGATCAACCGCAAGACGTGGTACAGCCAGGGCTGTTCCCCGATGACACGGTGCCCGATGATCTGGTTGGCTACCGAGTTCCCACTGCGTGCCAGGCGGCGGGAATCACCTATCGCCAACTCGACTATTGGGCACGCACCGGACTGGTCGCTCCGTCCATTCGCACCGCCACCGGATCCGGCAGCCAGCGCCTGTACTCGTTCAAGGACATCCTGGTCCTCAAGATCGTGAAGCGCCTGCTCGACGCGGGCATCTCGCTGCAGAACATCCGCATCGCGGTCGACCATCTGCGCAGCCGCGGTGTCGAGGATCTGGCGGGCATCACGCTCTTCTCCGACGGCACCACCGTCTACGAGTGCACCTCGCCCGAGGAGGTCGTGGATTTACTCCAGGGCGGGCAAGGCGTCTTCGGCATCGCCGTCAGCGGCGCCATGCGCGAATTGACCGGCGCGATAGCCAATTTCCCGGCCGAACGTGCCGAGGAGGGCAACACCACCGACCGCCCCGAGGACGAACTCGCCTTCCGGCGCAAGGCCCGCCTCAACGCCAAGACCGGTTAGCGATTCGATAACGGCGTCGTGCGACGCGCCGCCCCGGGTGTGAAATCGGCCCAGGCAACAATCCTGTAACCAGGGTCGGCATAGACTGGGCGGTGCGTCGCCGCCGTGCGGGAGAGTTCCGGGACCACCGGACGCCGAAGGAGCAGCACCTCCCCGTCAATCTCTCAGGCACCAGGGACCGTACGGAGATTCGACGCCTCTGGAAAGCGGTGGTCCGCGACCACCCGCCCATGGGGAAAGGGCACCGCTCACCCGGCGGACCCGAATCTCTCAGGCTCCACGACAGAGGGGGAGGGCACCCGACTGTCGACCCCGTCGGTCGACCCGCCCGAACCTTGGAGCTGCCGTGCAGAATCGATCCTTCGCCGACCGCCATATCGGACCCGATCGCGGCGAAACCGACCGCATCCTGTCCGCCATCGGCATCGGATCCCTGGACGAGCTGGCCGAACGGGCGGTGCCCGCCAGCATTCTCGACGCCACCGCCACCAACGGCCTGGCCGCGCTGCCGCCCGCGGTGAGCGAGCACGAGGCACTCGCCGAACTGGCCGCGCTGGCCGCGTCCAACACCGTCGCCACCAGCATGATCGGCCTCGGCTACTACGACACCCTCACCCCGCCGGTGCTGGTGCGCAACCTGCTCGAGAACCCGGCCTGGTACACCGCCTACACGCCGTACCAGCCGGAGATCTCGCAGGGCCGCCTGGAGGCGCTGCTCAACTTCCAGACCATGGTGTCGGATCTGACCGGGATGGAGGTGGCCAATGCCTCCATGCTGGACGAGGCCACCGCCGCCGCCGAGGCCATGACGCTGTTGCAGCGCGCCAACCGCAAGTCGAAGTCGTCGCGACTGCTCATCGACACCGATCTGTTCCCGCAGACCCGGACCGTGCTGTACACCCGCGCCGAACCGCTCGGGATCGAGATCGTCGAGGCCGACCTCGCCGCGGGCGAACTGCCCGAGGGCGACTTTTTCGGCGTGCTGGCGCAGCTGCCGGGCGCATCGGGCCGCATCGTGGACTGGCAGCCGCTCATCGACGCCGCCCACGAGCGCGGCGCACTGGTGGGCATCGGCGCGGACCTGCTGGCCTTGACGCTGCTCACCCCGCCCGGCGAACAGGGTGCGGACGCCTGCTTCGGCACCACCCAGCGCTTCGGCGTGCCCCTGGGCTTCGGCGGCCCGCACGCCGGGTATCTGGCGGTGCACTCCACGCACGCCCGACAGCTGCCGGGCCGACTGGTCGGCGTCTCGGTGGACGCCGACGGCAGCCTCGCCTACCGCCTCGCGCTGCAAACCCGCGAACAGCACATCCGCCGCGAGAAGGCCACCTCCAATATCTGCACGGCCCAGGTGCTGCTGGCCATCGTGGCCGCCATGTACGCCTCCTACCACGGCGCCGACGGACTGCGCGCCATCGCCCGCCGGGTGCACGGGCACGCGCAGTGGCTGGCCGCCGGACTCGGCGACGCCGTGGTGCACCAGCGCTTCTTCGACACGGTGCTGGTGAAGGTGCCGGGCGGCGCGGAGGCCATCGTGGCCAAGGCGAAGGGTGCGGGCATCAACCTGCGCCTGGTGGACGCCGACCATGTCGGCATCGCCTGCGACGAGGCCACCACCGACGCGCACGTGGTGGCGGTGCTCGACTGCTTCGGCGCGGAGATTCCGGTCGGCCCCGAGGGCGCGCTGCTGCACGGTGCGCAGCGCCCGCATATCGAGAACCGCACCTCCGAGTTCCTCACCGCCCCCGCGTTCACCAGGTACCACACCGAGACCGCCATGCTGCGCTACCTGCGCGCGCTGTCGGACAAGGACATCGCTCTGGACCGCAGCATGATTCCGCTCGGCTCGTGCACCATGAAGCTCAATGCCACCGCGGAGATGGAGTCCATCACCTGGCCGGGCTTCAATCGCGTGCACCCGTACGCACCCGTCGAGGACGCCCCGGGGCTGCGCCGGCTCATCGCGGATCTGGAGGGCTGGCTGACGGCGGTCACCGGCTACGACCGGGTTTCGTTGCAGCCGAACGCCGGTAGCCAGGGCGAGTACGCGGGTCTGCTCGCCATCCGCCGCTACCATCTGGACCGCGGCGACACCCACCGCGACACCTGCCTGATCCCGTCCAGCGCGCACGGCACCAATGCCGCCTCGGCCGCCATGGTCGGCATGCGCGTGGAGGTGGTGAAGTGCCGCGCCAACGGTGACGTGGACCTGGACGATCTGCGCGCCAAGATCGCCGACCACGCCGAGCGGCTGGCCTGCATCATGATCACCTACCCGTCCACGCACGGCGTGTACGAGCACGAGGTGGCCGAGCTGTGCGCCCTGGTGCACGAGGCGGGCGGCCAGGTGTACGTGGACGGCGCGAACCTCAATGCCCTTGTCGGCCTGGCCCGTCCGGGCAAGTTCGGCGGTGACGTCAGCCACCTGAACCTGCACAAGACCTTCTGCATCCCGCACGGCGGCGGTGGTCCCGGCGTCGGCCCCGTCGCGGTCCGTGAGCACCTGGCGCGGTACCTGCCCGGCAATCCGCTGGAGCGGGATTCGCACGCGGTGTCGGCGGCCGAATTCGGTTCGGCCTCCATCCTGCCCATCACCTGGGCCTACATTCGCATGATGGGCGCCGACGGGCTGCGCCGCGCCACCCTGACCGCCATCGCCTCGGCCAACTACATCGCCCAGCGCCTGAACGACCACTTCCCGGTGCTCTACACCGGCGACAACGACATGGTCGCCCACGAGTGCATCCTGGACCTGCGCGAGATCACCAAGCGCACCGGCGTCACCGTCGACGATGTGGCGAAACGTCTGGCGGACTACGGATTCCACGCACCCACCATGAGCTTCCCGGTGGCGGGCACCCTCATGGTGGAGCCCACCGAGAGCGAGAACCTGGAGGAACTGGACGCCTTCATCGACGCCATGATCGCCATCAAGGCCGAGATAGACCAGGTGGCCGCCGGGGTCTGGCCCGCCGACGACAACCCGCTGCGCGGGGCCCCGCACACCGCGGAATGCCTGGTCGGCGAGTGGGATCACCCGTACAGCCGAGAGACCGCGGTGTATCCGCGCGGGCGCAAGCACGCTCGCGCCAAGGTGTGGCCGTCGGTGCGTCGCATCGACGGGGCCTACGGCGACCGCAACCTGGTGTGCTCCTGCCCGCCGCTGGACGCCTACGCCGATTGAGCGCCCGCACCGATTGAGCGCCCGCCCGCACCGAATGAAATTGTGCCGCACCGGTTCCCGCGTGGAGCCGGTGCGATGTCACACCGCCGGTTCCCACAGGCGCAGCGTGGCGTCGCTGCCGGTGGTGGCGAGCAGGCGGCCGTCGGGGCTGAAGGCGACCGCGTAGACGGCGTCGGTGTGGCCGGTGAGCGGTTCGCCGAGCTGGCGGCGGGTGGTGACATTCCACAGTCGCACGGTGCCGTCGTCGCCGCCGCTGGCCAGGGTGGCGCCGTCGGGTGCGAAGGCCACCGCGCGGACGCCGCCGGTGTGGCCGGGGATGGCATCGCCGAGCTGACGATGGGTGCCGGTGTCCCAGATCCGCGCGGTACCGTCCGCGCCGGTGGTGGCCAGCAGGCTGGCGTCGGGACTGAAGATCACCGTGCGCACCCGGTCGGTGTGCCCGAGGAACGGCGCACCCAGTTGCCGGCGGGTGCGCACATCCCACAGCCGCACGGTCATATCGAAGCCCGCGCTGGCCAGGATGGTGCCGTCCGGGCTGAACGCGACCGCGTTGACCGCGGCGGTATGGCCGTGCAACGGCGCGCCGACCTGCTGCCGGGAGTCCACCCCGCGCAGCCGGATCAGGCTGTCGCTGCCCGCGGTGGCGAGGAGCACGCCGTCGGGGGCGAAGGCGACGGCATTGATCGACCCGGCGGCATCGGACAGCGGTTCACCGAGTGGCCGCCCGGTGCGCACATCCCACAGTCGCGCGGTGGTGTCCGCGCTGGTGGTCGCGAGGGTGGCGCCGTCGGGGGCGAAGGCGACCGAACGCACCCGATCGGTATGCCCGGTCAGCGGTTCGCCGACCGGACCGCCCGCGCCGACATCCCAAAGCCGCGCGCTCTTGTCGAAACTCGCCGTCGCCACCAGCGCCCCGTCCGGGCTGAAGCGCACGTCGTGCACCAGGCCGGTGTGGCCGGTGAGCACCGTGCGCAGCCGCGAACCCGCACGCGACGCATCGCGCTGCCCCGGCGCATCGGTCCGGCCGGACGAATCCTCCTGGGTGAGCAGTACGACGGCGGTCGCGACGGCGGCGACGGGCGCCGCGATCCCGAACGCCGAGAGCAGGCGTCGGCGCGTGATGGTCGGCGACTTCGCTTGGGGGACAGGGGGTTCGGTCGGTTCGCGGCTCGGCGGCGGTGTGGGCGCGGTGGGAGTGTCCCAGCTCCCATCGGTCGGTTCGCGGCCGGGCGGTGGCGTGGCCGCGGCGGCCTGGCCCGTGTCGGTCTGGCCGGAGTCGGTCGACGGTGATGCGGGAACCGCTGGTGGAGCCGGGAGCGGCCGCGAACCGTGGAGCGGTGGTGAGGCGGGGAGCGGTTGCGAACCGTGGAGCGGTGGTGAGGCGGGGAGCGGTTGCGAGGCGGGGAGCGGTGGTGCGGCGGGGAGCGGTTGCGAGGCGGGGAGCGGCGGTGGGGCGGGGTGCGGTCGCGGGGCGGGGAGCGTGGCCGGTTCGCGCAGCGCCGTCACCGCGGCCTCCGCCAAGGCGGTGCAGGTGGGGTAGCGGTCCGCCGGGTCCTTGGCCATGGCGGTGGCGATCACCCGGTCCACCCCGGCGGGCAGATCCGGTCGGCACGAGGTGGCCTGCGGCGGAGTCTGGTGCAGATGGGCGTGCAGGACTGCGGCGAGGGTGTCGCGGGGATAGGGCACCGTATCGGTGAGCAGCCGGTACAGCGTCGCGCCCAGCGCGTACACATCGGCGCGCCGGTCGAGCGGATGCCCGGTGAGCAGTTCGGGGGCCGCGTAGGCGAAGGTCGCGCGCACCGAGGTGGTGACGGTGGTGGTGTCGTCCAGACTGCGGGCGATACCGAAATCGGTCAGGTACACGTGCCGCCGCTGCCGGACCGCGGTGGTGAGCAGATTCGCGGGTTTGACATCGCGGTGCAGCACCCCGCGCCGATGCGCGTGATCGAGACCGTCGGCGGCCTGCGCGATCACCTCCACCGCGAATTCGGCCGCGAGCGGCCCGTCGCGCAGCACCCGCCCGATATCGGGGCCGTCCACGTAGTCCATGGCGATCCACAGGTGGTCGCCCTCGGTGCCGCGGTCGTGCACCCGCACGATATTGGGATGCTGCAACCGCGCCGCGATCTCGGCCTCCCGTTCGAAGTACGCGCGCGCCGCGGGATCGCGGCCCCGATCCGCCGAGAGGACCTTGAGCGCGACATCCATGGGCAGCCGGGGATGGCGGGCCAGATACACCGTGCCCATGCCGCCCACGCCGATCACGCGCTGGATGGCGTATCCGGCGAATATCGCACCCTGGTGGAGAGTCACGGGTCCTCCCTGTGCTACCCGCCCGGCGTGGTCGCCGGTCTCCTGGTATCCAGTGTGAATCCGTCCGCGTTAATGGCGCACCCCCCGAACACCCGACGGCGCCCCACCGATCGCGCGGATCGATGGGGCGCCGTGCACCGTCCGGCTCGGGTCAGACGGTGTCGGGCTTCCAGGTCGCGACGGCCCAGATGATCACCACGTCCAGGGCGATGATGACGATCGACCAGATCGGGTAGTAGGGCAGCCACAGGAAGTTGGCGATGATCGACAGCGCCGCCAGGATCATGGCGGCGGCGCGGCCCCAGGTGGTGCCCGCCATCAGGCCGATGGCGGCGATGACCACGATCGCGCCGAGGATGATGTGGATCCATCCCCACCCGGTGGTGTTGAGCTTGTAGACGTAGTCGTTGACATCCACGATCACCAGATCGTCGGATGCCGCGGCCGAGATGCCCTCGAGGATCGAGAGCACGCCGACCACCAGCAGCAGAACCGCGGCCGCGATGGAGGTGCCCGCGGCGAAACCCTGCTTGAGCGAACTGTCGGTGCTCGTCGTATGCGCCATTCCCGCAATCTCCCACGAGTTCGCCGACAGTGTGCGACGACATGCCGGAGGAGTTGATCAGGGGGTGGTCAGGGCCTGATTCATGGCGCTGCCGAAGGCCAGCTCGTCGGTGGTGGGCACCTGGGTGAAGGTGCCATTGGTTTGCTCGGTGAGGGTGCGCAGGGTGTACGGGCCCTGGCCGCCGATCGCGATGACGTCGATCCGCACCGGGCGGGCCGGATCGGCGAGGGCGGCGATAGTCGCCAGCAGTTGATCGCCGGTGACGGGGGAGTCGTCGTCGGGGCCATCGGTGACGAGCAGGATCGAATTGGTCCGTCCCGGGGCGTAATTCGCGACGGCGTCGCGGTAGGCCGCCTCCAGGGTGGGATAGGCGCGGTCGGGTTGGGTGCTGGTCGCCGAGATGTCGGACAGTTCCCGCACCAGTTCGGCCCGATGCGCGTCGGTGAGCGGAGCGGTCCGCGAGATCACCCGGTAAGGCTGGTTCCCGTCCAGGTTCTTGCCGAAGGTCCAGACGCCCAGCCCGAAATCGGGCGGCATCACGTTCATCACCGATTGCAGGGCGGCGAGGGTGTTGGCCAGGCGGGTGGCCGCCCCTTCGGTGGTGGCCATCGAGGACGACACGTCCACCAGTGCGGTGGTGCTCACCCCCAGCACCGGATTCGCCAG
The DNA here is from genome assembly GCF_030766805.1 of Nocardia sp. CC213A. Taxonomy (NCBI): domain Bacteria; kingdom Bacillati; phylum Actinomycetota; class Actinomycetes; order Mycobacteriales; family Nocardiaceae; genus Nocardia; species Nocardia sp. CC213A. The sequence goes on along the minus strand of NZ_JASFXA010000014.1, from coordinate 66,370 downwards.
CACCTCCTGGACGCGGAGCAGCACCGCCTGTTCCGGCACCGGCGGCCCGGCGGGCGGCGCGGCGCCGAAACCGTGGTCGGTGAACAGCTTCGCCTGTTCGGGTGCGCGCAGATAGTCGGCGAACAGGCCCGCCACCAGATTCTGGGTCTGGTCCACCCAGTCACCGGTGAGCAGCGCCGCCGGGTAGTCGGCCACCGGGGTCGCGCCCAGCGGGCGGAAGGCGGTCAGGCCGCGATTGGCTTTGATGCGCTGCTCGGTGGCGGTGACCGCGTGCACGGTCGCCGCGGGCAGATCGTCGGCCCCGGCCGTATCCAGCAGCGCGCGGCCGAGATCGGTCGCCTCGGGCGCACCCGCCGCGAGCCGCGAGATCGCCGAGGTCACCTGACCGGAGGACGCGGCCTCCGCGGTGAGCGGATCCGATCCCGACACCCCCGATCCGACCGCGAGCGCGGCGGCCAGACTGTCGTCACCCGGTGGCGTGGCCAGCCGCAGTCCGCCCCAGCCGCCCAGCCCCACGTCGGCGAGCGAACCCTGCTGCAGTCCGGGCAGATCCGCCCAGGTGGTCTGGGCCGCCTCCAGTGCCCGCCGGAGCTGGTCGGGGACGGCCAGCGCGATCGGGCTCACCGCGACCGGGGCGGGCGTGCCCTCTACCAGTCCGGGCACTCGCATGAGCGCCACCGACCGCGACGAATCCGGAATCCAGAGTGCGGGTTGCGGCCCCAGCTCCGGATTCCACGGTGCGTCGGCGGTGAACGCGGCGACCACGGCATCCGATGCCCGCGCGGTCACCTCGACCTGCGCGCAGTGATCACGCACCCGGGGTGTGGTGGCGTTGTAGCGTTGCGCCGCCGCCCGCACCGGTTCCGCGATATCCGGATCGACGGTGACATGCAGCGTGGTGGTGCCCTCGGCGCAGGCGGCGGCCGCCGCCGCATCCCGATCCTTGGCCCGTTCGGCCAGCCAGCTCCAGCCGACCACCGCCACCGCCAGCACCACCACCGCCACCAGAGCGATGACCGGACCTTTGCTGACCCCACGTGACCGGCCTCGGGCGCGATGAGTTCCCACGATCGTCAGTCTATGTTCACGCGGAATTCGCCTCGCAGGTCAGGCGGGGTTTGCGACGGCACCGGGGCGGAGGCGAAGCGATCACGGGTCACCATCTTGCCCGGAACCGGCCCGGGACACGAATCGGCGGGTACGCGAGGAGGCCGCCGTCGTGCGGGGCACGACGGCGGCCTCGGGGCGAGTCAATCGCGGATCAGCGTGCCGCGGTCGTACTCGTGCCCGCCCCAGACGCCGGACTGTCCGGTGCTGGCGGCGAAGTCACCGCATTCGCGCCGGATGGGGCAGGCCGCGCAGATGGTGCGCGCGTAGTCGAAGTCCTGCGAGGGGTAGGGGAACCAGGCGTCGTGGTTCGGGTCGCCCTTGCAGGCCGCGCGGGCCCAGTAGTCCTTCGAGTCGGAGATGGGGAGCAGATCCGCCAGGCTCAGCTCCCGAACTGCTGTTTTCGTCATCGGATCTCGCTCCTTTCATGTCCGATCACGTGGTTTACGATGCGGCCAGTTCCTTCCAGATCCGCCGCTGCTTCTTCGCCATGTCCTGGGGAGCGCGGGGCTCCCACAGCAGGCGCATGCCGGCCTCCTCGGGAGTCCGGTCCGCCTTGTAGGTGTTGCACCGTCCGCAGGCGGCGATGAGGTTGTCCCAGGTGTTGGGGCCGCCTCGGCTGCGGGGCCGGATGTGGTCGACGGTGCGGGCCCATCCGGCGCAGTACCCGCAGCGGTAGGCGTCGCGCCGCAGCACGGCGGGCAGGGTGGCCCGGCTGCCGTCGGTGACCGTCACGCTGTGCTCGAGGTAGACGTAGCGCCGCAGTCGGATGGTCTCCGGCAGTGCCAGCTCCAGGCTCTTCGAGCGAATGGGGAAGTGCGGGTCCCGATCCACCACCGACTCGGCGGCACCGCTGATGAGCAGCACCACGGCGCGCTCGGCGCGGATCTCGGTCAGCGCCTCGTAGGAGGCGTTGAGGAGCAGCACTCCCGTGTGTATCCAGTTGTCGACGGTTATCGCCGGCGGGTCGTCGGCGTGACGGAACAGCATGGGTGTCACCATGATTCGTGAAAAGGAAGGAATGGACGAGAGGAAGTGGCGGGTCAGGCCCGCGCGGCGAGGCGGCCGATATTCCGGCCCAGCCGTTCGAGCTTGTCCATATCACTGCCGTGCTGCGAGTACTCCGGATGCAAAGCCGCCTCCTCCTTCCCTGGGTCGCCGACCGTTCGGTCGGGATGATCGTCGAAACTCATGGTGGCACAACGGACCTGCCGTTGTCGTGAGGATTTTGTCGTGCGGATTTCCACCCCCGCCGTACCTCTACAACGGTGGAGTGGCCGGATTTGTTTCACCGAAACCGATTACGGATTCGCAACGAGGCGAGTGCCACTGCCCGCGCACCCGCGCGCGAACGCCGAGCAGGGCGAATGTGTTGTAGATCACATCAGCGTGCCGAGGGCAATCCGGCGGCCCAGCGGGTACCGACTAGTTGGTAACTCATTCCCGGCCCTGGAGGAGAAGTCCGTGCTAGATGCCACCCTCGCCGATCCGCACACGCTGGTCGGGCGCACCTACCGGTTGCGCGACCACTACGAGGTCGGGCGCGAGCAGGTGCGCGGATTCGCCCGCGCGGTCCAGAACGATCATCCGGCCCACCTGTACGAGGACGTGGCCGCCGGCTACGGCTGCGCGACACTGCCCGCCCCGCCCACCTTCGCGGCCCTGCTCGGCGGCACGGTGCAGGCGGCCCTGGGGCAGTTGCTCGCCGACTGCGACCTCACCTCCACGGTGCAGACCGAGCAGACCTTCGACTTCCATCGGCCCATCCTGGTCGGCGACCGGCTCACCAGCCACATCGGACTGCTGTCGCGCCGCAAGGCATTCGGCGGGGATCTCATGGTGGTGGGCAACGAGGTCACCGACGCGCACGGCGGCGCCGTGCTGACCGCGACCACCGGACTGGTGGCGCGCGCGGACGGCGGGCCGGACGAGCGATTCGCCGCCATCGGCGAGAACGTCCTGCACCACGGCATGCTCGACGCCGAACCGCCCGCCTTCGACGAGGTCGCGGCGATCTCGCCCGTCCACCCCGCGCCCCGGCCGGTGACCGGCGGCCGCGACCTCGCCGCGGTGGCGGTCGGTGACCGGCTGCCGTCCCGCGTCTACCGGCTCACCCTGGGCGATCTGGTGCGCTACGCCGGGGTGGCCGGGGATCCCAACCCGATCCACTGGCATCCCGCCAGCGCCGAGGCGGTCGGCATGGGTCCCGGCGTCCTCGCGCACGGCATGCTCACCATGAGTCTGGGCGCCGGCTACCTCACCGCGTGGACCGGCGATCCGACCGCCCTGCGCCGTTATCGGGTGCGCCTGTCCACCCCGGTGCGGGTGCTGCCCGGTGCGGCCGGGGAAATCGAATTCGGCGGTCGGGTCAGCGAGATCGACACCGCGACCCGGACCGCCACCATCGCCCTCACCGCCACCCACGACGGCCGCCGGGTGTTCGGCGGGGCGACCGCCACCGTGGCGCTCGCCTGACGAAAGTACCTGCGGCACAGGCGGATCGGTCCGCGCAGTGAGCGGACCGGTTCGGTCGGGCGGGAGGTCGACGGTACAGGTCGTTCGCCCGCGCGGGGCGGCTCGCGCGATGGGTCGGCTACGTGTGGGCGACCTGTGCAGCTCGGTCGGCCACGCAGCTAGGTCGGCCGGGTTGGCTGGTCGGGCGGTCGGTCGGCCGCGCGGGGCGGTCAGTCGAGGGGGACCGCGACCACCGGGTCGGTGGTGGGTTGGTCGGAGCCGCCGGTGGGCTCCACCGAGAGCGCGAGCAGGTCGGCGTGGTCCAGCGGCACCACCGCCGGATCGTCCGCCGCGGGGAGGGCGTCGAGCACACCGGCCGAGACGGGTTGGCCGCCCTCGGGGATGAGCCACAGCTGATAGGTGTGGTTCGGCGGTGCGGCGGGCACCGCGTCGAAGGACACCGCGGCGGCGTCCAAGCGCGCCGAGGTGGTGACGACGATATCGCCGCCGCCGGTGACCGAGGCGCGCGTCTGCCGCGCATCCGGCTCGGCGAGCACCCGCTGCGCGGTCACCGCGCCCGAATCCCGCTGCTGCGCACGGTCGACAGCCAGGAACGCGCCGACCCCGATGGCGAGGATCAGCACCGCCGCGGCGGCCAGCCAGCGCACCGGCCAGGTCCGGGCCGCCGGTGCGGCGGCGGACAGTTGGCGGTCCAGGGCGGCCTGGACGGACGCCTCGACATGGTCGGGCGCGGGATGCGCGTCGACCACGGTGAGCGCCGCGAGGGTCTCGCGGATATCGCGCACGGAGTCGCGGAAGGCGGTCGCCGCCGCGGCGTCGGCGGTGCGCACGCGCTCCTCCACCGCCGCGCGCTCCTCGTCGGAGAGCGCGTCGAGTGCGTACGGATAGGCGAGGTCGAGCAGATCGGTGTCGGGTGAGCGGTCAGGCATCGGTCACCGATCCTGTCAAACAGCTGCGCAGGCGGCGCAATCCGTCACGAATGCGAGTCTTCACCGTGGACAACGGGATACCGAGATCATCGGCCACCTCCGGATAGGTCCGGCCGCCGTAGTAGGCGAGCGCCACCGTTTCCCGCTGGATATCGGTGAGGGTGGCCAGGCAGTCGAGCACGGCGCGCTCCTCGGATCGCTGCGTCACCGTCTCGGCGACGATATCGTGATCTCGGCCCAGATGCCGCTGGCCGTAAGCGAAATCGCGGTGTCCGCGCGAGTATTCGGTGCGGGCGCGATCCACCGCGCGCCGATGAGTGAGCATCATGAGCCAGCCGATCGGACTGGCCAGCCGCTGATCGTACTGGTCGGCGGAGTTCCACACGTACAGGTACACCTCCTGGGTGACCTCCTCGGCGGCCGGGGGACGACGCAGAATCCGCAGCGCCAGACCATACACGCGGTCGTGAGTCGAGCGGTAAAAGGCCGTGAAGGCGTCCCGATCGCCTGCGGCGACACCCCGCAACAGCGCCGCCAGGCGGCGCATCTGCTCCGGGTCCGGCGTCGGCCGGACAGCCGGGCAACTCTCGGACCGCTCGACCCGGTTGTGGCCGGTATCAGCGGAGAGGGTGCGGCCTTCATCGGCCATATGCGGTGTCTTCCTGGTCGGATAGCTCGCCGGTACGGGTACCTCGCAGCCTAGCGGCCGGTGCCGCGGCACGCCGGATATTCTCGCGCACCGCGGTTCCCCGGCGAATCCACCGGCTCGGACGACCGCCGAACGCACGCTCGCGGCCGCCCGAGGAATGGAGCGGACCCGCTAGAGCGGCATCGGGCCGGAAGAGCCGCTGGAGGCCCACCACCAGGCCGCGTTCACGCGGGCGATGATCAGATTGACGACATCGAGAACGGTACTGCCCATGGAGCTTTCCTCTGCTGGGGAACGACTGACGCCGCGCAGCCTACCCACTCCGGAGACACGAATCCCCCGGTCGACCGAGATCGACCGGGGGGATGCGCGCGGATGGTCCGCGATTACGCGCCGAACTTGGCGTTGTACTCCTTGGCCTCGCGGCGGCGGCGGTGCAGGATCGGCTCGGTGTAGCCGTTGGGCTGCTTGGTGCCCTCGAGCACGAGTTCCTTGGCGGCCTGGAAGGCGATGCTGGAGGCGAAGTCCGGGGCCATCGGGCGGTAGCTCGGATCACCGGCGTTCTGGCGGTCGACGACCGGGGCCATGCGCTCGAGGGAGGCGATGACCTCGTCCTCGGACACGACACCGTGGCGCAGCCAGTTGGCCATGAGCTGGGAGGAGATGCGCAGGGTGGCGCGGTCCTCCATGAGGCCGACGTCCTTGATGTCGGGCACCTTGGAGCAGCCGACGCCCTGGTCGATCCAGCGGACCACGTAGCCGAGGATGCCCTGGGAGTTGTTGTCGAGTTCCTGCTGCTTGTCCTCGGCCGACCAGGTGGTGTCGGCGGCGAGGGGGATCTCCAGGATCTGATCGACGCTGGCACGCGCGCCGCCCTTGGCGATCTCGGCCTGCCGCTTGAACACGTCCACCAGGTGGTAGTGGGTGGCGTGCAGGGTGGCGGCGGTGGGGGAGGGCACCCAGGCGGTGTTCGCACCGGCCTTGGGATGGCCGACCTTCTGGACGAGCATGTCCGCCATCAGGTCCGGCATGGCCCACATGCCCTTGCCGATCTGCGCCTTACCGGGCAGGCCGGTGGCGATACCGGTGTCGACATTGAAGTCCTCGTAGGACAGGATCCACTGCTGGCCCTTCATCTCGGCCTTGCGGACCATCGGCCCGGCCTCCATGGAGGTGTGGATCTCGTCGCCGGTACGGTCGAGGAAGCCGGTGTTGATGAAGACCACGCGGTCCTTGGCGGCGTGGATGCACGCCTTCAGGTTCACCGTGGTGCGCCGCTCCTCGTCCATGATGCCGACCTTGAGGGTGTTGGCGGGCAGACCCACCACCTGTTCGATCCGGCCGAACAGCTCGTTGGTGAACGCGACCTCGTCGGGGCCGTGCATCTTCGGCTTCACGATGTAGATGGAGCCGGTGCGGGTGTTCTTCAGCTTGGTGTCGCCATCCAGCGCGTGCTTGGCGATCAGCACGGTGAGCAGGCCGTCCATGATGCCCTCGGGCACCTCGTTGCCGTCGGCGTCGAGGATGGCGTCGGAGGTCATGAGGTGGCCGACATTGCGCACGAACAGCAGCGAGCGGCCGTGCAGCACCAGCTCCGAGCCGTCGAGGGCGGTGTAGACGCGGTCGGGGTTCATGGTGCGGGTGAAGGTCTTGCCGCCCTTGCTGACCTCTTCGGCCAGATCACCCTTCATCAGGCCGAGCCAATTGTGGTAGCAGAGCACCTTGTCCTCGGCGTCCACCGCGGCGACGGAGTCCTCGAAGTCCATGATGGTGGTGACCGCGGACTCCAGCACCACGTCCTTGACACCGGCGGTGTCGGTGGAGCCGATCGGCGACGACGGATCGATCTGGATCTCGATGTGCAAGCCGTTGTGCTTCAGCAGGATCGAGGTCGGGTTCGCCGGATCGCCCAGGTAGCCGACCAGCGCCGAGGGGTCGGCCAGGCCGATGTCGGTGCCGTCCTCGAGGCCCACGACGAGTTCGCCGTCCTCGATGGAGTACTTGGTGGAGCCGACGTGGGAGCCGGTGATCAGCGGCACCGCGTCGTCGAGGAAGTTGCGGGCCCATTCGATGACCTTGTCGCCCCGGACCTTGTTGTAGCCGGTGCCCTTCTCCGCGCCGTTCTCCTCGGAGATGGCGTCGGTGCCGTACAGGGCGTCATACAGCGAGCCCCAGCGCGCGTTCGCGGCGTTGATGGCGAAGCGGGCGTTCATCACCGGGACCACGAGCTGCGGGCCCGCGGTGGTGGCGATTTCGGCGTCCACGTTCTCGGTGCCGATCTGGAAATCGGCCGGTTCGGGACGCAGGTAGCCGATCTCGGTGAGGAACTGCTTGTAGGCAGCCTTGTCGTAGCCGGTGCCGGGGTGAGCACGGTGCCACTCGTCGATCTTGGCCTGGATGTCGTCGCGTTCCGCGAGCAGAGCACGGTTACGGGGAGCGAGGTCGTTGATGACGGCCTCGGCACCCGACCAGAACGCGGCGGAATCTACGCCGGTGCCGGGAAGGGCCTCGTTCTCCACGAAATCGTGGAGCACCTTGGCAACCTGGAGCCCGCCGACCTGAATCCGCTCTGTCATCTAATGCCTCATTTCGAGAAGCCGGGTGGAAAAAGTACGCCCGTCATGTTACTCGCGGGTATGTGGCGGGCGGCGGCGGCCCGCACTTCCGGATGCGCCGCCGGTCTTGATTGTATCGGCCGGTACATTTAATGTACTGAGCGGAACATTTCTGTCGTTCCCGGACGTGAAGGTGTCGGTGCATGGGAAAATCCCTGTCGGAGAAGGTCGTTGTGGTCACCGGCGGCAGCCGCGGGCTGGGCCGGGAGATGGTGCACGCCTTCGCCGACGCCGGAGCCCACGTGGTGATCGCCAGCCGCAAACTCGACGCGTGTGCTGCCCTGGCCGCCGAGATCCGCGCGAAATACGGCGTGCGGGCGCTGCCGGTGGCCTGCAATGTCGGCGTCTGGGAGCAATGCGACACCCTGGTCGAGGCTGTGTACGCGGAATACGGCACGGTCGACGTGTTGGTCAACAACGCGGGCATGTCCCTGCTGTACCCGAGTCTGGACCAGGTCACCGAGGCCATGTTCGACAAGGTGATCGCCACCAACCTCAAGGGTGCGTTCCGGCTGTCCGCGCTCATCGGTCCGCGCATGGCGGCCGCGGGTGGCGGCTCGATCGTCAATATCTCCTCCATCGAGGCCGCGAAACCCGAACCCCTCGCGGTGCCCTACGCGGCGGCCAAGGCCGGACTGGAGGCACTCACCGGCGGGCTGGCGCAGACCTACGGCCCGGCGGTGCGGGTCAACACCATTCGCTGCGGGGCCTTCGACACCGATATCGCCAAGGCGTGGCCGCAGGAGATGCGCGATCACCTCGCCCAGCACAACGCGCTCGGGCGGATCGGCGTCCCGGCCGATATCGTCGGGGCCGCACTGTTCTTCGCCTCCGACGCGTCGGCCTTCTGCACCGGGGCGACGTTGGCCCTCGACGGCGGCTGGCGATGACCGCGGCACCGGCGCGGCGGCGCGGACGGCCACCCGCCTCGGCGGCGAACCCGGGGGATACCCGGGAGCGGATCATGCGCGCGGCCATGGAACTGTTCGCGGAGAAGGGGTTTCACGCCACCGGCGTCGGCGAGATCGGCGACCGGGCCGGGATCCAGCGCGGCGCGCTGTACTACCACATCGGGTCCAAGGAGGAGCTGCTCTTCCAGATCCGGCGCAACTACACCCAGCTCATGCTGGACGCCGCCGCGGCCGTCGCCGAGCGTGACGCCGCACCGATCGACAAGCTGCGCACCCTGATTCGCGACCACGTCCGGCTGATCATCGAACACCAGCACGAGGTCACCATCGCCCTGCGCGACGCCGGGGCGCTCACCGCCGAACGCGAGGCCGACCTGCAGCAATTGCGCGAGGCCATTCAGGGCTGCTGGCAGCGGGTCTTCGACGAGGGCCACCGCGCCGGAGTGCTGGGCACCAACGATCACGCCGTCACCAACAGCGTGGTGGCCATGCTGAACATGGTCAGCCGCTGGTATCGCCCCGACGGTGCGCGCACCCCCGACGAGATCGCCGACATTCTCATCACCACCATCCTCGACGGTGTCGCGGCACCGGCCGCGAACAAGTGAAAGGCTGACCATGGCTTGGGATTTCGAGACCGACCCGGAGTACCAGCGGAAACTGGACTGGGTGGCCGATTTCGTGCGGAACGAGGTCGAGCCGCTCGACCTGCTGTACCCGGAACCCTACGACCGCACCAACCCCGAGATCCGGGCGCTGATGAAGCCGTTGCAGGAGAAGGTGAAAGCGCAGGGCCTGTGGGCCTGCCATCTCGGCCCGGAACTCGGCGGCCCCGGCTACGGCCAGCTCAAACTGGCCCTGCTCAACGAGGTCATCGGCACCTCCAAGTGGGCACCGCTGGTGTTCGGCTGTCAGGCACCGGATTCCGGCAATGCCGAAATCCTCGCTCATTTCGGTACCCCCGAACAGAAGGCGAGGTATCTGCAACCGTTGCTCGACGGTGAGATCGGTTCCTGCTATGTGATGACCGAACCCACCGGCGGCTCCGATCCGACGGCCTTCAAGACGCGCGCGGTGCGCGACGGCGACCACTGGGTCATCAACGGCGAGAAGTGGTTCAACTCCGCCGCCGAATTCGCCACCTTCCACATCGTCATGGTGGTCACCGATCCGGACGCCGAACCGCACCGGCGGCTGTCCATGTTCATCGTCCCCGCCGACACCCCCGGCCTGGAGATCGTGAAGAACTTCACGGTGCCCGGATTCAGCGAGAACGAGGGGCATCTGCGTTTCACCGATGTGCGGGTGCCCGCCGACGCGCTGCTCGGGACCGAGGGACTCGGCTTCATCGTGGCCCAGACCCGTCTCGGCGGCGGTCGCGTGCACCATGCCATGCGCACGGTCGCCATGGTGCGCAAGGCCTTCGACATGATGTGCGAGCGCGCCGTCTCCCGGCCCATGCGCAAGGGTGTGCTCGGCGGTCTGCAGATGACGCAGGAGAAGATCGCCGAAGCCTGGATCGAGATGGAGCAGTTCCGGCTGCTGGTGCTGCGCACCGCCTGGCGGATCGACTCCGAGCAGGACTACCGCAAGGTTCGCCACGATATCGCGGCCATCAAGGTGGCCATGCCCAAGGTCATGCACGATATCGCCCAGCGCGCCATGCACCTGCACGGTGCCATTGGCGTCAGCACCGATCTGCCGTTCGTGGACATGATGAACTACGCCCAGGTCATGGCCATCGCGGACGGCCCCACCGAGGTCCACAAGATCACCCTCGCCAAGGAGATCCTGAAGACCTACGAGCCCGGCGATCCGGTGTACCCGAGCGGCTACCGCCCGGCGCTGCGGGAGAAGGCGCGGGAACTGGTGGCGCAGCGGCTCGAACACACCGTCGGGAACCTGTGAGCGCATCCCGCTGACCGAACCCCGTCGACCGAAGTCCGCCGATCGAAGCCCGTCGACCGAACCCCGCCGACCGAAGCCCGCCGACGGGAACGGCTGGCGGACAAGGGTTCCCGTCGGCGGGACCGGTCACGCCACCGGTGCGTGCTCGGCGGTCCCGGTGATATTGCGGGCCATGCCGCCGAAGATCACCGCGTGGAACGGGGCGATGGACCGCCAGTAGAGCTGTCCGGCGAACCCGTGCGGTTCGAAGACGGCGCGCTGCCGGTACACCGCACCGCCGCCGGCCCCCGGTGCGACCGACAGCTCCAGCCAGGCGCGACCGGGCACCCGCATCTCGGCGCGCAGTCGCAACAGCCGCGGACGCTCGATGTGCTCGACCCGCCACCAGTCCAGGGCCTCGCCGGGGCGCAGCCGATGCGGGTCGCGACGGCCGCGGCGCAGCCCCACCCCGCCCGCGAGCCGGTCGATCCAGCCGCGCAGCGACCACGCCAGCGGGAACGAATACCATCCGTTCTCGCCGCCGATCGCCTCGATCACCGCCCAGACCCGGTCGGGGTCGGCGGTGGTGGCGAGTTCGCGCACATCCGTGTACACGGTGCCGCCGGACCACTCCGGATCGGTGGGTAGCGGATCGGACGGCGCACCGGCATCCGACCAGCGGGTGGGCACGTCGAGATCCTTGATGCGGGCCAGCGCCAGTTCGACGGCACGGCGATAGCCGGTCGAGCCCTCCGGCGGCGGGGGGATGTGCTCGTCGATGGCGGTGTCACGGCACACCACGTCATTGATCAGCGACTCCATCAGCGGGACGGCGATGGAGCGGGGTACCGGGGTCACCAGATTCACCCACAGCGCCGACAGCCACGGTGTCAGCACCGGTACCGGCACGATGACCCGGCGCGTGAGTCCGGCGACGGCGGCGTAGCCGTGCATCATGTCCACGTAGGTCAGCACATCGGGACCGCCGATATCGAACGCGCCCGACACCGAGTCCGGCAGTTCCGCGGCGGCCACCAGATAGTGCAGGACATCGCGGACCGCGATGGGTTGGATGCGGTTGCGGGCCCAGCGCGGGGTCACCATGACCGGCAGCCGCTCGGTGAGATACCGCAGCATCTCGAAACTGGCCGAACCCGATCCGATGATTACCCCGGCGCGCAGCACCAGCGCCGGCGTCGACCCGGCCAGCAGAATATCGCCGACCTCGGCGCGGGAGCGCAGATGCCGTGACAGCCGCTGACCATCCGGGGTGATGCCGCCGAGATAGACGATGCGCCGCAGCCCGGCCCGGCCCGCCCCGTCCGCGGCGAGTTCGGCGGCGCGCCGATCCACCTCCTCGAAATCGGTGCGGTTGAGCGAATGGATCAGGTAGTAGAGGACGTCCTGGCCCGCGAGCGCGCCGTCCACCGCCTCGGCATCGGTGACATCACCGGTGCGCACCTCCACCCGATCCCGCCACGGCACCTCGGCGAGCTTCTCCGGACTGCGGACCAGCAGCCGCACGCTGTGGCCCCGGCGCAGCAGTTCCGGCACCAGTCGGCCGCCGATGTATCCGGTCGCCCCGAAGATCACACAGCGCACGCGCTCACCTCTTCCGGTCGGTCGTACTCCGCACGGTCGGTTGTTTCCGCTCAGGTGTGCACCGTCAGGTGTTCAGCTGCCAGACGGCCAGATTCAGCGCCGCCGCGAAGACGGTCCACAGCAGATAGGGTATGAGCACACCGGCCGCCCACCGCTGGTGGCGCGCGAACAGCACGATGGTGGCGACGATGGCGGCCAGCAGGACCAGGATCTCCGCGAAGGCCACCCCGCGCCATTCGGCCGCGAAGAACAGCGGCGTCCACAGCGCGTTCAGGATCAGCTGCACCACGAAGACGCCGAGGGCGACGCGCACCCGCTGCCACGGCTCCGCGCGCCACACCAGCCACGCCGCGATCGCCATGAGCGAATAGAGCAGCGTCCACGCCGGGCCGAACAGCCACGAGGGCGGTGCCCAGGCCGGTTGTTCCAGGGCTTCGTACTTGTCGGCGGTCGAGACCGCCGACAGATTCCCGACCGCGGCCGCCGCGGCGACCAGCAGCGCGATCACCGCCAGCCCGGCCACCTGCGCGCCGGTGCCGTAGTGCGCCGGTCCGGATCGACGGACGGTCGAATCACTCGTCCCCGCTCGGCTGTTCATGATCACTCCGTTCTGTCACCGCTCCTAACGGCGGCTTCCCTCGGTGTGGTGGTCGAAACCTGGGCGGTGTGCGCGTCCGGGCGGCTCGGCCACCAGATGCGCGCACCGATCAGCCGGAACAACGCCGGAATGACAACGGTGCGCACCACGAAGGTGTCGAGCACGATGCCGATGCCGACGACGATGCCGAGCTGGGTCAGGGTGATCAGCGGCAGTACCCCGAGCACGGTGAACACCGCCGCCAGCACGATGCCCGCGCTGGTGATGACCGCGCCGGTGGCCGAGACCGCGCGCACCATGGCGCGGGTGGTGCCGTACTCCGGCGTCTCCTCGCGGGCCCGGGTGACCAGGAAGATGGTGTAGTCGACGCCGAGCGCCACCAGGAACAGGAAAGCGAACAGCGGCACGTTCGTATCCAGCGCCGGGAAACCGAAGACGTGGGTACCGAGCCAGCTGCCCAGGCCCAGGGCGGCCAGCGCGCTCAGTACCGTCACCGCGACCAGCAGCAGGGCGGCCGGGACGGCGCGCAGCAGGGCGAGCAGGATCAGCAGCACCACGACCAGGATGAGCGGGATGACGACGAGCCGGTCACGTCCCGCCGTCCTACTCGTGTCCAGGGCCTCGGCGTCGCTGCCGCCGACCAGCGCCTGCGCGTCGGGGATGTCGGCGAGCCTGTCGCGCAGCGTGCGGACGAGTTCGGCCGAGCGGTCCGAGGCGGGCGGCGCGTCGAGCACCACCGACCAGCGGGTCAGGCCGGTCGGCGCGGTGCCGGTCGGGGTCGCCCGCACCACGCCGGGGGTCCCGGTCAGCGCCTCGCCGACGGCCGTGTCGGCCTCGGAGCGGGCCACCACCACGGTGGGGTCCGACGCACCCGCGGGGAAATGCCGGGCGAGAGTGTCGAATCCGTCGACGGATTCCGCGCGCACCCGGAACTGCTCGGTCTGCGCGAGGCCGACATCGACGGTGAACAGCCCCGCCACGCAGACCGCGAGCAGCGCCGTGGTCGCCGCCAGCACCGGCAGCGGCCGGTCGGTGACGCGGGTGGCGAGGGTGTGCCACGCGCCCCGTTCGGCGAGATCGGTGCCGTCGGGTCGAGGGACGAAGGGCCAGAACACCCGCCGCCCGCACAGGGCCAGCGCGGGCGGCAGCCCGACGAGGACGAAGGCCAGCGCCACCAGCAGTCCGGCCGCGGCCAGCGCACCCAGGCTGCGGGTGCTGGGCGCGGCGGCCACCAGCAGGACGATCAGGGCGGTCACGACGGTCAGATTGCTGGCCAGGATGGCGGGTCCGGCACGGCCGACGGCCCGCCGCAGTGCTGCGCGGTGGTCGGGCTCACGGCGTAGTTCGTCGCGGTAGCGGGAGACCAGCAGCAGTGCGTAGTTGGTGCCCGCGCCGAACACCAGCACGCTGGTGATGCCGGAGGTGGAGCCGTCGAAGGTGAGCCCGGTCCAGCGGGCCAGGCCGGTGGCGACGCTGATCGCGACCCGGTCGGCGAGTCCGATCACCAGCAGCGGAACCAGCCACAGCACGGGGGAGCGGTAGGTGAGGATGAGCAGCACGGCGACCACGCTCGCGGTCACCGCCAGCAGCGTGGTGTTCGCGCCCGCGAAGGAGTCGGAGATGTCGGCGGCGAAGGCGGGGCCGCCGGTGACCTCGAGGACCAGGTCGTCGGGCAGTCCGGCGCGGGCGTCCTGGCGCAGCCGATCGACGCGGTCGGAGAGCTCCGTGCCGCTCAGGTCGGCGGGCACCGGGATCGAGGCGAGAACGGCCGCGCCGTCGGGGGCGGGGACGAGCGCATCGGCCGGGGGAGCGCCGGAGGCGGTCGCACGAGCCACCGCGTCGGCCGCGGCGGCCCGATCGGACTCGGTCAGCGCGCCGCCGTCGGCGCGGGTCACCACGGCGATGGCGGCGGCGGTGTCCGCATCCGGGAACTGCTCCAGTGCCCGGTCCGCGCGGGCGGATTCCGCGCTCGCGGGCAGTGACCGCGGGGCGCTGCCCGCCGTGTCGTTCTCGCCGATGCCCGCCATGAGCGCTCCGCCGACGGCGATGAGCAGTATCGGCAACAGCCATGACCGGCGTGCCGTGACCAGTGTCGAGTAGCGATCCCAGATACCCACTCGACCAAATATCTCAGATTCTTAATTATTAAGCAATCGAGAGAACTGGTGAGCGGTTTAGGCTGACTCCGTGAGTGAGAGCGATTCGACCGCCATCCCGCGCGGATCGGCCGCGGCGGAGGACCGTGCGGCGCTGGAGACGGAGATCGGTGCGGACCTGCGCGCCCTGACCGCCGTGTCCGAGCAGCTGGGCCATGCCTTCGCGCGATCGGAGAGCTTGCGCCCCAACGACTTCCGGGCGCTGTTGCACGTCGCCACCGCCGAATTCGCCGATCGCCCGCTCACCCCCGGCCAGCTCGGGAAGCTCATGGGCATGTCCTCACCCGCGGTCACCTACCTGGTGGAGCGGCTGAGTGAATCCGGCTATCTGCGCCGCGCCGACGACCCGAGTGACCGGCGCCGAGTGATCCTGCACCACGACGACTCCGGCCGCGCGGCCGCCGAGAACTTCTTCCTGCCGCTCGGCCAGCGCACCCGCGCGGCCATGGCCGAGTTCTCCGACGCCGACCTGCACGCCACCCACCGCGTGCTCACCGCCGTCATCCACGCTCTGCGTGCGCATTTCGACGCCGTGACCGATCCGGCGGCCCGGTGAACAGCGCCCGGACACCGGCAAGCGACCACCCGATCTTCAGGTCCGGCTGAAGTCAAGGCCCCGTCCGGGCTCAGGGGTGGGTCCGACGGCGGGCAGGATGGCCTGGTCGACGATATCGGCGAGGGTCCGCTCGCCGGGCAGCGCGCCGGTGTCGAACGCGATCTTGAGCACCAGCGCCTCACCGATATCGAGGACCACGGGGGTGAGCCGCGCCGGATCGATTCGCCCGATGCGCGCGTAGTGATGCAGGACCGTGCTGGTGAAGCGGCCGCCCGCGGGCTCGAAGACATCCGAGTAGACGGCCTCGGCCAGCTCCGGATAGCGGGCGCGGTCCAGCAGAATCGCCGCGACGGCGCGCGCCGTCGGCGTATCCATCCAGTCGACCAGCAGTTTCAGTGCCGCGATCAGATCGTGGCGGAGATCGTCGGTGGCCGAGACCGTCTCGTGCGGGAATGCGGAGCGGACGGCATCCAGCAATACCGCCTGCGGACTGTCCCAGCGCCGGTACAGCGAGGTTTTCGCGATGCCGGAGCGCTGGGCGATGCGTTCCATGGTGAGCCTGCCGAGGCCGACCTCGTCGAACTCCTCGATGACGGCGGTGCGAATCGCCGCCACCACCTCGGCGTCGCTGCGGCGGCCGCGCGTGCTCGGCATGGTTGTCGGTCCTTCGTCGGGTCGGGAGGTACGTCCCGATGCAGACTAGTCGGCGGTGGTGGCCAGGGTGACGACCGCGGTCGCGTACGGGCCGAGCTCCAGGACGTCACCCGGATTGTCGCGGACGGCGGCCGGGCCCGCGCCTGTCCCGGTGTCCACGACCGCCATCGACCGCGGCCGGTCGGGTGCGGTGCAGTGGACCGCGATCGGATCGGGGTACTTGTTCACCAGCAGGACCTTCCGCTCACCGGCCGCGGTCCGGAAGGCTCGCGCGTGCAGGCGGCCCTCCGGTGCCATGGGGTGTCCGATCGCGGTGTCGAACAGCTCGTCGCCCGGACCGAAATGCTCCAGCAGGAGCTGGAGCACCCGGTAGCGGGCGTTGGGTTCGCCGGTGTTCCAGTCCAGCAGTGACGTTCCCGCGATCATGCCCGGATAGTCCATGAACTCGGCCACGCCGACGATATCGATGCCCAGCTCGGTCAGCCGCGACCACAGGTATGCGATCACCGCACCGCCGAGTGCCCAATAGTCCTGGGGGATATCGGGTTCGGTGCTCATGACGTCCGGTGCGAAGGACCCGATCTCGTTGATGAAGGTCTTCGTGTGCGGAGACAGCTTGCGGCGTATGGAATCGATCAGCCGCACCTGGGTGATGAACCCCTCCGCCTGAGCGAAGAAGGTGCCGCGCCATTCCTCGAACGGCGGATTCCGTTCGGCGCTGGTGGGATCGAGGATATCCGGGGTGGCGTAGAAGTGATACGACACGGCGTCGACCGGAATGCCGGCCCGGTGGTTCGCGGGATCCAGGAAATGCCAGAAGTACTCCGGATCCTGTGTCACCGGACTGAGTGACAGCCCGACGAACTTCATCTCGGGATCGAGTTCTCGCAGCCGCTCCACCACCGCGTCGTAGAGGCGGGTGTAGACCTGCGGTGACAACCGGTGACCGATATCGGGTTCGCAGAGCACCTCCCAGTAGGCGAATCGGTGTCGGCGCCCGGAGGTGTGGCGTACGCCGAACTGATCGGTGAATCCGCCTGCCAGATACCAGCGGCCGATGCGCTCGAAGTGGTCGGCGACCTCGGTGAGGGTGGGGTCGCGAAATTCGGTGCCCTGCTCGTAATCCCAGTGGATTGCCGCCGGATCATCCTGCAGCGCGACGGGTTGCGCGGTGTGGAACATCCAGGTGGGGATGGTCGCGAAGTTCGCCACCACGGGCCGTCCCGTGGTGGCCGACAGGCAGTCGTCCATGAACTGGTCGAGCTGCGCGAAGTCCCAGGAGGTGTGGCCGTCGACGGGCGGATACAGCTCGGGCACCGACAGTTTCGGCGAAGAGAACCAGGGCAGCAGCCGGACGTAATCGGCTTCCAGTGCGCGCAGTGCGGCGAAGGCCTTGTCGTGTAGGGGTTCACCGCGTCGCAGCGGCGGTGCGGTCCAGACGTGGGTGGTCAAGGTGGTGCATGAGGTGCCGCGGGTAGCGGTCCAGTCGATGGAGAGAGGGAGGGCAGCGGACATCGCCGGAATCCTTTCGGGGGGAACGTTCTCAGGATAGCTACAGTAACGTAGCTACGCAACTGTTTCTAAGAGTGGGTCCGCGTGAGGTGTGACGAAGGTGTGACGGTGCGTCCCGCAGGGGCGACCAGGCCATGCGGACCAGGTTGAATCGAGACAGCGACGGCGAACACGGAACTCGGAGGATGAAACATGGTGTCGGTACGCAGGCTCACTCGATCCCCCATCACCTGGGCGGTGGTGGCGGTCTTGGTGGTCGCGCTCGGTATCGGGCTGGCGTTGTTCCAGCCCTGGCGGTTGTTCACCAACACCACGGTCGAGGAGGCGGCGCCCACGGTGAACGCCCCGGTCACCCCTGGTGCGACGCCCGCGCGGCCGCGCACGCTCTACACCGGCGAGTTCATCTCGCACGAGCACGCCACCAGCGGCACGCTGCGGGTACTCGACCTCGGCAACGGTCAGCGCGTGCTGCGGCTGGAGGACCTCGATACCTCGGACGGGCCCGCGCTGTTCGTGTGGCTCAGTGACGCCCCGGTGCTGCCCGGGCGTGACGGGTGGGGTGTCTTCGACGACGGTGCGTTCGTGAGTCTGGGAAATCTGAAGGGCAACAAGGGGAGTCAGAACTACGAGATTCCCGCCGACGTCGACCTGTCGACGCTGCGGAGCGTGTCGATCTGGTGCGACCGGTTCAATGTGTCCTTCGGCGCGGCGGAGTTGCGCACCGCCTAGGCCCGGAGCAGCGCCGTGCGGAAGCGGGCGCGGTAGGCCGAGGGGGTGACGCCCAGGTGGCGCAGGAAGGCGCGGCGCAGTGATTCCTCGCTGCCCAGGCCGCAGCGGTGGGCGGTGCGGGCGATGGATTCGCCCGATTCCAACAGGGTCTGCGCCGCCTCCAGCCGGACCGCTTCCACGAAGGCGGCCGGGGTGGTGTCGAGATGTTCGCGGAACAGCCGGGTCAGGTGCCGGACGCTGAGGGCGGCGCGCGCGGCCATGGCGGGCAGGGAGTGGTCGGCGGCGGGATCGGCGAGGATGTCGTCGAGCAGGGCGCGCAGCGGATCGTGACGGGGGCGGGGCAGCCGCGCGGCCACCGAGAACTGGGATTGACCGCCCGGCCGCTGCAGGAAGACCACCAGGTCCCGTGCCACATCCCGGGCCAGCTCCGCGCCCTCGTCGGCCTCCACCAGTGCCAGCGCCAGATCGATGCCGGCGCTGACACCGGCCGAGGTGTAGACCGTGTCGTCGCGCACATAGATGGCGTCCGGCTCCACCGTCACCCGCGGGTGCGCGCGAGCGAGCGTGGCGGCGTGCCGCCAGTGCGTGGTGGCGCGGCGGCCGTCGAGCACGCCCGCCTGCGCGAGGGCGAAGGCACCGGTGCACACCGACGCGATCCGGCGCGCGCCGGCGGCGAAATCCGGTATGGCGGAAACCAGTTCGGGCGGTGCGGGAGCCTGCGGCAACCGCGCGGAGCCCGGAACCAGCACCGTGTGCGCGCCCCGGACATTGGCGTAGGAGGTGTGCGCCGTGAGACTCGTCCCCGCCGAGGTGGTGACCGGACCGCCGTCCGGCGAACACAGCACGAGCTCGTATCCGCCGCCCAATTCCAGTGCGGTGCTGAAGACTTCCATCGGGGCGGTGGCGTCCAGCAGGCGGACGCCGTCGTACACCGCCACCGCGATCGTGCGACTCACCCCCGCGAGCTTAATGGCCGAATCCGAGGGGTTCGCGGCCGGATGGCCATGGTGGCGGACCGGGTGCGCGGGCGAAGCTCGATCCATGACCACGATCGCCGATATCGCCATCCCCGACAGCGCCCTGGCCCGCGCGGCCACCGAACTCGTCCGCGACACCGCCACGCCGCTCCTCTACGACCACTCCCGGCGGGTATTCCTGTTCGGCGCGCTCCAGGGCCGCCGCCGCGGCCTCGACTTCGACGCCGAACTGCTCTATGTCGGCGCGCTGTTCCACGATCTCGGCCTCACCGACCGCTACCGCACCGACGACCAGCGTTTCGAGATCGACGGCGCGGACGAGGCGCGCAAATTCCTGCACGCCCACGGGATCGCCGACCAGCGCGCCGATCTGGTGTGGACCGCCATCGCACTGCACACCACGCCGGAGATCCCGACCCGCATGGCGCCCGAGATCGCGCTGGTGACAGCGGGAGTCGAACTGGATGTGCTCGGCATCGGCTATCACGACATCAGCGCCGAGCAGCGGGCCGCGGTGGTGGCCGCGCATCCGCGGCCCGATTTCAAACGACGGATTCTGGCCGCCTTCACCGACGGCATCGCGCACCGCCCGGCGACGACCTTCGGCAATGTGAAAGCCGATGTGCTGGAGCGCTTCTCGCCGGGCTTCGCCCGAGCGAACTTCGTCGAGGTGATCGAGGGCTCGGACTGGCCGGAGTGATCAGGCGCTGCGCGGGGCGATCCAGAGCGCCTCGGCGACCGCGCACGGCTGTCCGTCCGGTGTCGAGAGCGCCACGCCGACAGTGTGTTTGCGACCGTCCCGGTGCAACGCCCAGGCGTAGGCGATGTATTCGGCACCGGCGAGCACGGGTTGCGTCCGGGTGGCCGTGAGGGCTGCGGTGACCGCACCCTGGCCCATGCCCTGGAACACCCAGGCCGCGATACCGCCGGGGCAGTCGAGCGTGGACCACACGACCTCGGGCGGAAGTTCCCCGTGCTCGTCGGCCAGACCCGGATCGGGGGTCCAGGCGGCGGCCATGACCCGGCGGTCGGGGGTGGCCCACGGGAACAGCCGCAATCCGTGGCCGGGTTCGCACAGCACACCGCAGCCGTAGCAGTCGGTGACCTGGCGATCGGGAGAGGACAGCGCCGCTTCGGTGGCGCGCTTGGCCTCCGACCAGGAGGGCGCGTCCGGGGGAGCGAGGGTGAGCGCCGCGGGCGCGGCCTCGGCCAGCAGCAGGCCGCCGGCGTCGGTCAGCGCGGTGCGGTCGGGGTCGGCGGTGATGGTGACGGGCGCGCCGACCGGTACCGCCCGGCGGAAGTCGACCCGGACCGTATCGGCCCCGGCGTGCCGGGCCAGCATGCCCGCGACATAGCCGCCGAACGCCACCCGCGGATAGCCGTGGATATGTTCCGGAATGGTGAGGGTCTGCGGCTGGGCCATGCTCTCGATCAACCTCTCCCGGCCCCGGCGGGCCGTCGAACGCTATCGACGATACCGACGGGCCGGTGGGGCGCGGAGTCAGGGCAGTGGTTGTGCGCCGCGCTGGGCCAGCATGATGGTCATGATGCCCGCCTCCTGGTTCTGGGCGGTCATCATCGCCCGCGCCGCCTCTTTCACCGGACCCGAGGTGAGCAGTTCGTCGGCGGCCTTCGCCATGGTGACGCCGCCGAGATGATGGCGCAGCATCAGTTGCAGGAACAGGGTTTCGGCGTCGACCCCGCGGGCGGCGGCGAGGGCGTCGAGTTCGCCCCAGGTGGCCATACCGGGCATGAGTCCGTCGGAATTGGTGGCCGTGGTAGTGGGAACGGCCGAATGATGATGGGCGGCAGTGGTTTCGCCCTCGTGCATCCAAGCCATCGGCTCGCGTCCGCCGGGGGAGACGCCGGCCAG
Source organism: Nocardia sp. CC213A (assembly GCF_030766805.1). NCBI lineage: Bacteria > Bacillati > Actinomycetota > Actinomycetes > Mycobacteriales > Nocardiaceae > Nocardia > Nocardia sp. CC213A. Next base: position 45,140 of record NZ_JASFXA010000014.1, on the reverse strand, counting down.
CCGCAGCCAGCCCAGCATGGTGCCGATCTCCACCCGCTGAGTGTCGGAGATCTGCTGCGCCAGTTGCCGAATCACCGGGTCGGCGGCCGGATCCAGCCGCTGCACCATGAGCAGCGCCTGTTCGTGGTGGGCCAGCATATCCCGGGTGAACCCGATCTCGACCGGATCCAGGACCGGGGGTGCGGTCCGGTCGTCGGGAATCAGGGTGGGGCGCAACGCCATACCGATCGCCACCAGCAGCAGCGCCGCCGCCACGTAGGCGGCGGCACGCAGCCGGTTCACGAGCCGACCACGGACTGCTGATCGGCGGGCGGGGTGTACACGCGCTCGTCGAGCTGCAACACCATGAATCCGTTGTCGTTGCAGCTGGTCCACAGCTGGCTGCCATGCCATTCCGGCGGCGCGAAGCACCAGTCGGTGGACAGGTCGCCGAAGGCCAGCATGCCCGAGCGCTGCGACAGCGCCTGCCCGAGATCGAACTGCCCCTCCAGGATGGCGCGCGCCGCCGACGGGAACTCCATGGCGGGCACGCCGATCAGCGAGGCCAGCGCGTGCGGGGAGTTCCACAGCTCCAGATTGCGCCCGGTGCGGGCGGGCGGATTGAAGTAGGCGATCTCGCGAATGGCGAACGGATCGCGCACATCGAAGACGCGGATGCCGGAGGACTCCCAGCCGCAGGCCAGCGCGGTGGGATTCGCGGGCCGGTCGGCGGCGCAGTAGTGGGCATCGTACGAGAACACCGAACCGCCCATCGACGACGCGACCAGGGAATCCTGATGCTGCGGCAGGTTGATCTCCAGCTTGATCTTGGCGGCCACCGTCGGCGCGGTCTCGTCGGCGATGTCGATGAGTTTCACGCCGCCGGAACCGCCTTCGTCCACCGTGAACAGGTACGGGCGTCCGTCGTAGGTGACCGGCACGCTGTGCTGGGTCGCCCAGCCGTCGGTCCAGAACACCCGGCCCAGATGCGGCACCTGCGGATTCGGGTCGCGGCGCTGCACGGCGCTGATATCGAGCACGGTGAAACCGCCGAGCGCGGACAGGTACATGCGATCGCCGTCGGGACTGATGCCGAACCCGTGCGCTTCGATACCGGTCAGTCCCTGCCAGATGACATGCGGATTCGCGGGGTCGGTCAGGTCGATGGCGCTCACGAAGCCGGGCGCGATACCGGAGGCCCAGTAGGTGCGTCCGTCGGGGGAGAACCCGCCCTCGTGGGTGGTGATCGGCAGCGGCATGAGCAGATTCGTGCCCGGTCCCGGATTCAGCAGGCGCGGATGCGCGCAGTCGGAGATGTCGTAGACCGACAGGTACCCCGCACCCTCCCCGATGGGAACCCCGGTGCCCACCAACAGCTTCCGCTCCGCATTGACCTTGAGCGACTCCCACGTCCCGGCCAGCATGGCCGGTTCGGTGAGGGTGGCGGTCACCACCGGGTTGGTCGGATCGGAGACGTCGAGCACCTGCACGCCCTGTGACGGCCCGAGAATATTGCCGGGGAAGAACGACCCGGTGTACGAGCAGTGCTCGAAGGTGGCCGAGGTGATCCCCGCTCCCCGCCCGACGTACCCGCCGACGAAGGTCATATTGCACCGGTACCCCTGCGCGCTGCGTCCACTGCTGCGGTCGGTGGCTGGAACGTCGCCCTGCAATCCGGGCTCCGGCATGGCCCCCGGTCCGCAGTCGGCACGCGGCACGGCCGTGCGTCCCACATCGAGGAACTCCCGCACCGCGTTCTGAATATCGGATTGCAGATCCGCCGACGCACCCCCGATCGGCAGCACGGCCGCCGCCAGCAGCGCCGCCGCCACCACGACGACAGGCTTGGACCGACGCACATTCGCCCACCGCGACATTGCGGTCACCCCGACCTTCTCCCGGACATCAGTGTCAGTGATTCGGGGCACATGCGAGCACGGACTGTGTCCCCGGATACGGTCATAAGTTAATGGACAATCTGACCGACCGGTAGGGTTCTCCCGCGAATTGGCGGCTCCGGTCAGCCCACCGCCGCTGCGCGAGATCGTATCCGTGGTGTCCCGGAGCTACCGTTCACGACATGACCGGGATCGTCGACTGGGCCGGAAGATGCCGCGGTGGATGTGCCGGAAGGTGCCGAGGTGGATGTGCCGATCCGCGTTCGTATCGACTGGGACCGGCTTATCCGGCTGTGACTACGCCGAAGAGGTCGACAGCAGGGTGTGGCAGCGGTCGAGCAACCGGGAGCGCAGCACCGCGGCACGATCGGCGATACCGGCTTGTGCGCGGACGTATTCGGAGCGGCCGGAAGGGGTTTCGATGGGGATCGGGGTGTAGCCGTAGGCGGTGAGGTCGTAGGGGCTGGCCTTCATGTCGAGTTCGCGGGCGGCGCAGGCCAGGGCGAAGCAGTCGAACAGGAGGTCGGAGTCGATGAGCGGGGTGAGTTTGAAGCCCCACTTGTAGAGGTCCATGTTGGCGTGCAGGCAGCCTGGTTGTTCGCGGGCGATCTGGTCGGCGCGGGTGAGGTGTTCGGCGTTGCGGGGGGCGGCGTCCGGGGTGAAGAAGCGGTAGGCGTCGAAGTGGGTGCAGCGCAGTTGCATGGATTCGACGACCGCGTCGGTGCCCGCGGTGCCGAGGCGCAGCGGGACCTGCTGGTGGCGGATGTCGTCGGTGCGGTACACCATGGCCCATTCGTGCAGGCCGAAGCAGGACAGTTGGGCGGGGCGAGCGGCGGTCGCCGCCAGCAGGTCCGCGACGAAGGCGATGGTGTCGCGGCGCTTGGCGAGAAAGTCGGGGGCCGCGGTCCACGCGGTGCCGTCACCGTCCGGTGCGGATAGCGGAATCGATTGGTAGCCACGGTAATCCGCGTACTCGGCGGCATCGGCGAGCGCCAGCTCGTAGCCCGGATGCCACCGCTTCAACTGCGCGGGCTTGTGCCCGTAATAGGTGAACAGGAAGTCGATCACCGGATGGGCGGAACCGGCCGCCCGCTGCCGCAGATACGGCCCGATCAGCGCGTCCACCCGGTCCCGGTGGGCGGCGGCGCGGTCGCGCCACTCGGTTCGCGGCAGGATCCGCGGCCCGAGCGCCCGTAGTTCACCGTCCGACATGCTCATTCCGCGAGCCGGTGGGTCGCGTCGCGGACGGTGCCCACGAATTCCTCCACCAGATCCTCCAGGGCCACGATGCCGACCGTGGTGCCGCGCCCGTCCACCACCCGGCCGAGGTGGGAGTTGGTGCGCCGCAACCGGGCCAGCGCCTCGAACAGGGTGGCCCCGCTGCTCACGCTGGGCAGCGGCCGGATATCGGTGCGCGGGATCGGGGTGTCGGGTCCGGCCTTGTCGTCGGCGACCAGGTCGAGCACATCCTTGACGTGCAGGTAGCCGACGAGGGAGCCGTCGGTGGCGCGCACCGGGTAGCGGGAGTAGCCGGTCTCGGCCACCGCGGATTCGATATCGCCGAGGGTGGTGCCGTCGCCGCGCAGCGGGGCGGACCGCACCTTGGCCAGCGGCACCATCACATCGGCGACCAGGCGGTCGCTGGAGCCGAGCGCCTGGGTGAGGCGGCGATGCTCCTCTTCGTCCAGCAGCCCCTCGGAATGGGATTCGCCGAACATCTCCGCCAACTCCACCGAGGAGACGGTGGCGTCGAGTTCGTCCTTCGGTTCGATGCGCAGCGCCCGCAGCGTGAGATTCGCCGCCAGGTTGTAGAGCGCGATGAGCGGACGCGCCAGCCGCAGCCACATCAGATGCACCGGAACCAGCAGCAGCGCCATCCGTTCCGGCCCCGCCAGGGCGATGTTCTTCGGGATCATCTCACCGAGCAGGATGTGCAGCACCACCACGACGGTGAGCGCCACGGCGAAGGCGATCGGGTGCAGCAGCTGATCCGGGACGCCGATCAGGTGGAACGGCCGCTCTAGCAGATGCGCCACCGCGGGTTCACCCACCCGGCCCAGCAGGATGGAGCAGATGGTGATGCCCAATTGCGCCGCCGCCAGCATCATGGACAGATTCTGCGCCGCCTCTATCACCGTGGTGGCGCTGCGCTTGCCCTGTGCCGCAAGGGCTTCCAGCCGGTCGCGGCGGGCGGAGATGAGCGCGAACTCGGCGCCGACGAAGAACGCGTTGCCGAGCAGCAGGAAGACGGTGAGCAGTACCGCGAGCCAATCACCCATGTCGCTGCTCCCAGTTCGCGAGGCCCTCGGCGTCGACCGGGCGCAGCAGCACGCGGTCGATGCGATGGCCGTCCATCCGCTCCACCTTGGCGATCCAGCCGCCGCGGGTGTGTGGTTCGAAGGCATTGTCGGAGTGGGGGAGCAGCACCTCGTCCCCGGCCGCCGGTATCCGGCCCAGCTGGGTCAGCACCAGCCCGCCCAGGGTCTCGTACTCGCCCTCGGGCGCGTGGTATCCGGTGGTGGCCGATACCTCGTCGATGCGCAGCAGGCCCGAACAGTTCCAGCCCGCGGCGGTGCGGCGCACGTCGAGTTCCTCCTCGTCGTGCTCGTCGCGCACATCGCCGAGGATCTCCTCGATGAGGTCCTCCATGGTGACGATGCCCGCGGTGCCGCCGTACTCGTCGACCACCAGGGTCACCTGCATACCGTCGGCGCGCACGCGTTCGAGCACCTCGTCGCCGTCGAGGGAGGCGGGCACGATTGGCACCGGCTGCGCGATGGTCTTCAGCCGGATGCTGCGCCGGGCCCGCACCGGGTGCAGGAACGCCTGTTTGATGTGCACGATGCCGAGCGTGTTGTCCAGATCGCCGTCGATGACGGGGAACCGCGAATAGCCGGTGCGGCCCGCGGCGGCGATGAGGTCGGCGATGGTGTCGTCCTGGTCCAGGGTTTCGATCTTCACGCGCGGGGTCATGAGCTCCTCGGCGGAACGTTCACCGAAGCGCAGTGACCGGTCCACCACCTGCGCGGTGCGCTGGTCGATCGCGCCGTGCAGGGCCGAGGTGCGCACCAGCGACCCCAGTTCTTGCGGTGAGCGCGCCGACCGCAGCTCCTCGGCCGGTTCGATTCCCATCCGGCGCACCGCCCAGTTCGCGGTGCCGTTCAGGAAGTTGATCATCCACCGGAAGACGGCCGAGAACGCCACCATGGGCCCGGCGGTGAAGCGCGCGGTTTCCAACGGTGCGGCGATGGCGATGTTCTTGGGCACCAGCTCGCCGTAGATCATGGACAGCGAGGTGGCCAGAATCAGCGCCAGCGCCAGCGAAATGCCGTGCGAGATACCCGAACTCAGGCCGATGGCGGTGAACAGCGGTTCCAGCAGCCGCGCCAGCACCGGCTCGGCGATATAGCCGGTGATCAGCGTGGTGATGGTGATGCCCAGCTGTGCGCCGGAGAGCTGGAACGACAGGGTGCGATGCGCCTGGCGCACCTGCCGGGCCGGGCGGTCGCCCTCGCGGGCGTGCGCCTCCACGGTGGAGCGTTCCAGGGCGGTGAGCGAGAACTCGGCGGCCACGAACAAGGCCGTCCCGGCGGTCAACGCCAGGAAACCGAGCAGAGCGAGCAAGGTGAACACGGTGGACACGGTCAGCACCACCGAGCAGTCGGTGCTGGGAGAGCGATGGCGCCGGGTTTGTCACCCGGCTCGGTAGACGAGCCCTCCTGAGCGGCGCCCTCGGACGCGGGTGACAACTGGTTCCTTTCGCAGATCGAATACGGGGTGCGGGGCCGGTGCGGGTATGCGAGATCGCCGCCGCGGCGACCCCGGCTGCCCTCATGCTACCGGCAGCACAGGTCGGTGAGCGCGTCGGACGCGCGAGACCGGGCGGTCCCGGAGTTCGTCTCCGGTGGCCGCCCGGTGTGCGGCGTGTGAGTCGACAAGCGTCGCGGTGTCGGCGTGTCGTTTCGGGGCAGACAGCCGCCCACTCCGGGTCGCTGGGTCGCGCGGGTACCGGCGGTCCGCGCCGTCACCAGCCGGACGGCAGCGGGCGGCCCTCGGCGAAACCGGCCGCCGACTGCACGCCCAGAATGGCTCGCTCGTGGAACTCCGCCAGGTTGCTCGCGCCCGCGTAGGTGCAGGAACTGCGCACACCGGAGGTGATGTGGTCGAGCAGATCCTCCACGCCGGGACGCTCGGGATCCAGCCGCATGCGCGAGGAGGAGATGCCCTCCTCGAACAGCGCCTTGCGGGCGCGGTCGAAGGCGGAATCCGCGGCGGTGCGGGCGGCGACGGCGCGCTTGGACGCCATGCCGAAGCTCTCCTTGTAGCGGTTGCCGTCGCGGTCGATGCGCAGATCGCCGGGCGATTCGTAGGTGCCCGCGAACCAGGAGCCGACCATCACGTTGGCCGCGCCGACCGCGAGCGCCAGGGCCACGTCGCGCGGGTGGCGGACACCGCCGTCGGCCCACACGTGCTTGCCGAATTCCTTGGCGGCGGCGGCGCATTCGGCCACGGCCGACAGCTGCGGGCGGCCCACGCCGGTCATCATGCGGGTGGTGCACATGGCGCCGGGGCCGACACCGACCTTGATGATGTCCGCGCCCGCCTCGATGAGGTCGCGGGTGCCCGCCGCGGAGACCACGTTGCCCGCCACGATCGGCACGCCCAGATCCAGTCCGGAGACCGACCGCAGCGCCTCCAGCATCTTGCCCTGGTGGCCGTGCGCGGTATCCATGACCAGCACGTCGGCGCCGGCGTCGACCAGGGCCTTGGCCTTGGCCGGGATATCGCCGTTGATGCCGACCGCGGCGGCGATGCGCAGCTTGCCGTGCGCGTCGACCGCGGGCTGGTAGATGCCGGTGCGGACGGCGCCGGTGCGGGTCATCACGCCCGCCAGGCTGCCGTCGCCGTTGACCAGCACGGCGATGGTCGAGTGGTTGTGCTCGAGCAGATCGAAGATGTCGCGCGGCGAGGTGGCGGCGTCGGCGGTGACGAAATCGGTGTCGGCGACGGTGCGCAGCCGCGCGAAGCGGTCCACGTCGGCGCAGGAGCCCTCGGTGACCACACCGACCGGCTTGCCGTCCTCGACCACCACGACCGCGCCGTGTGCGCGCTTGTGGATGAGGCCGAGCGCGTCGGACACCGAATGCTCCGGGCTCAGCACCACCGGCGTGTCGGCGGTGAGCGAGCGGCTCTTCACGAAGCCGATGGTCTCGGCGGCGGCCGGGATCGGCAGATCCTGCGGCAGCACTACGAGTCCGCCGCGGCGCGCCACGGTCTCGGCCATACGCTTGCCCGCGACGGCCGTCATATTGGCGACGACGACGGGAATGGTGGTGCCGGTCCCGTCGCTGGTGGACAGGTCGACATCGAATCGCGACGTCACATCCGTCCGGCTGGGGACGAGGAAGACATCGTCGTAGGTCAAGTCGTAGGGCGGGTTATGCCCGGGGAGGAACTGCACGGTTCTGTTCGCCTCATAGGTTTGACGTCGGGATTTGCGGTCGTGGCCATGCTACGGAGGCAGGTTTGGGGCACAAATCACTCTGGCGGTGCTTCAACCTGATGTCACACATGCAGCGGTCCAGTGTACCGGGTGATGGTCGTGTTTCCGGCTGTGCCGTATGACACGTCGCGGATCGCCTCGGCGACGCGTGGGTCGCCCCGGCCGGTGTCGGAGCCCGGTGCGTGACGATTCGGGCGACCGCCGCCGTCGCAACACCCTGAGCGACCAGCCAACGCCTTGTTCGTCGTGCCGCCGTCGATGACGGCCGCGGTCTGTCCAGCGCGGCAAGGTCCGTGGGCGCTCGCTCGAGCGCCGGCTGGGGCCCGGAGGGGTGGTCGAGTGGGGTGCTGCCGGGCGTGGCGACGACGCGCCCGGAACGGCGCGTCCGTCACCGCGGGTATGGCGCTCGCGACCGTGCCGTCAGCGGCTCCGGCGAGCGGATCCGGGCTTGCGCTTCTTGGTGTGGACGCGACTGCCCGAGCGCGAGGTGGGGCGGGGGCGGCGCGGCTCGCTGGGCGGAACCTGTTGGGGTGCGGTGGTTTCGGGCGCGGCCGGGTCCGAGACCGGGACGCCGGACGGGCGGCGCGCGCCGATGAGTTCGGCCAGGCGGCGGTCGCCGGGGCGGGCGTCGATATCGGTGACGGACACGCCCGCCGCGGACACGATCGCGGCCCACGGCTCCTGGTCGGCGGGGGTGACGATGGTGACCACGGTGCCGGTCGCGCCCGCGCGGGCGGTGCGGCCCGCACGGTGCACGTAGTCCTTCGGGTCGGCCGGTGGATCGACGTGCACGACGAGATCGATGCCGTCCACGTGGATGCCGCGCGCCGCCACATCGGTGGCGACGAGCACGGGCGCGGTGCCGTCGGCGAAGGCGGCCAGGGTGCGCGTGCGCTGGTTCTGTGCCTTGCCGCCGTGCAGCGCGGCGGCCGCGACGCCCGCCTCGCGCAGGCGGCGGGCGAGTTTGTCGACGCCGTACTGGGTGCGCACGAACAGCAGGGTGCGACCCGCGCGGGCGGCGATCTCGGCGACAACCGCGTACTTGTCGCCGCGGCGCACCCGCACGGCGTAATGGCCGACCGCGCGGTCGTGTTCGGCGACCGCCTCGTCACCGGGACGGTCGGACGGAACCCGGCTGCCGTCCGTCGCTCGCGGTGGTGGTCGGTCACGGTCGGCGTAATGGCCGACCGCGCGGGGACCGGCGGTCGGAGAATCGGCTTCTTCGCCCGGGTGATTCGGTGTGTCGGACACATTCCCCGCGCGCTCCGCACGTCCGGTGCCCGGGAGGTCGTGCGAGTGACGGTCGCCGTGCCCGGTTCCCCCGGGCCGCCCGGAGACCGTGTGCCGCACGGGATCTCGCAGATAGCGCTCGACCAGTCCGTCCACGGCGTGGTCCAGGGTGGCGGAGAACAGCAGTTTCTGCGCGTCCTCGGGGATCCGGTTGAGTACGGCCGTCAGTTGCGGGAGGAAGCCGAGTTCGGTCATGTGGTCGGCCTCGTCCACGGTGATCGCGCGCACCTCGGACAGGTCCACCGCGCGGCGGCCGATCAGGTCGGTGAGGCGGCCGGGGGTGGCGATGAGCAGGTCGACGCCGCGGGCGAGGCGCTCCTCCTGGCGTTTGATCGGCAGCCCGCCGACGGCGGAGGCGAGGCGGATGCCCTGCGACAGGGCGGGTTCGTCCAGCGCGGCTTCGATCTGCTGCGCCAATTCCCTTGTGGGCGCGAGGATCACACCGCGTGGACGGCCGGGACGGGCGGGTGCCCCGGACAGCCGAACCAGCATCGGTACACCGAAGGCGAGCGTTTTGCCCGAACCCGTGGCGGCCCGGCCCAGCACATCGCGTCCCGCCAGCACATCCGGGATCACCACACCCTGGATGGGGAACGGCCGCTCGATCCCGTCGCGGCGCAGCGCGTGCACGAGCACCGGCGGCAGACCCAGATCGGCGAAGGTCAGCGGCCGGGAGACGACCGCGTAACGCACGGTCTCCTCGGCCCGCGCGAAGCCCGGATTCCGATCACGGGCGGCGGTAGCGCTGGGCTGGGACACCGTCGGATCGGCCGTCCGGCTGTCCGCGTACGGGGTATCGGAGGCAGCGGATTCGCGGGCGGCGGTGTCGTCGGGTGTGGCGGTGTCGTCGGGTGTGGCGGTGTCGTCGGGTGTGGCGGTGTCGTCGGGTGTGGCGGTGTCGGTGGATGCGGCGGTGTCGGTGGATACGGCCGTGTCGGTGGATACGGCCGTGTCGGTGGACGCTGCGGTGTCGGGCGGCGTGGGGGCATCGGATCCGGCGGCTTCGGATGCGGTGCCCTCGTGCGCGGCGGCCCGGTGGGCGGCGGGGTCAGGCACTGATCAGCAGCCTGTGCAGCTCGGTGAGCCACGGAATGGCGACCGCGAGGGTGGGCACCACCAGGATGGCGGCGGCGGCCAGGTACGCGGCGGCGGCCTCGCGCACACTGCCGAGCGGTCCGGCGAGGCGCTGGATGCGGATCAGCGTGGTGGGTCCGCCGACGGCCATCGCACCTTGCGGGGCAACCGAATTCGAGCAGGCCACCAGCGCGCGCGCCAGCGGCGTCGCCCCGGTGACCTTCACGGCGGAGTCGTCGGCCAGCAGTTCGATGAGCAGCTTCACCGAATCGAGCGCGGATTTGGAGCGCACCACCCGCGGGAACGCCTCGTGCGCGGCGGTGAACGCCTCCAGCACGAGGTCGTGGCGGGCACGCAGGTGCGAGCGCTCATGGCTGACGATCGCGGTGAGCTCCGCATCGGACAGATTGGTCACGGTGCCCTGGGAGAGCACCACGCGCTGGCGGATGCCCGGCAGACAGTAGGCGATCGGCTCGGCGGCGGCCAGCACCCGGATATCCGCGGCCTTGCGCTGCACACTGGGCTGATCGAGCAGGTCGACGAGCATGCGATGGCGGGCGCGGCGGCGGCGGGTGTGGATGCCGACGCGGATCACCGACCAGATGAGCCGACCGCCGATCATGAGGGTCAGCGCGAAGACGGTGACATAGGCCAGCCACAGCGGCAGCCCCAGCACATCGATCTCGGCGTAGGGCGAGGTGGTGGGCCGCCCGTCCGGGCCCGGCACCAGCAGTCGGCTGGCGATGGCCAGCCCGGAGCCGAAGGCGCTGAGCACGGCGGCCAGCGCGATGGCCTGCCAGAGCACCAGTGCCGCACGGGGATTGCGATACGGCCAGGTGGCTCTGCTGAGCAGCGCCGGAGCCGGTCCCGCCAGAAACAACGCGAGACCGGCGAAAACCGGCGCGGTTACATCCATTCCTCAGCTCACTACGTTGTGGGGGCTAGGCGCCGAGGCAGGTGCGGCGATCAGACTCCCGTATCGTCGGTCGGCTTCCTGCGTGCTGCCTCGTTCGCTTCGAGCTTAGCGAGTGCGTCCCGCAATGCGGCAGCCTCATCCTTGCCGACCTGTTCGACGAAGTGTACGAGAGCCGCGCGGCGGCTGCCTACTTCGTCGGCCTGCTGCAATGCGTCCACCATGAGCGAGGCCACGAGTTCGTCGCGAGTATGCACGGGGGCGTAGCGGTGTGCGCGGTCGTCGCGCTGCTGCACCACCAGGCTCTTCTTCGCCAATCGCTGGAGCACCGTCATCACCGTGGTGTACGCGAGTTCGCGGCGCTGTGCGAGAGCTTCGTGGACTTGCCGCACCGTTTGTGGTTCATCGGCCGACCACAGTTGGTCCATGACCGCTTTCTCGAGTTCACCAAGACCTGCCATTCCCCAATTCTACGGAGTCAACGACGCGCACGCGTACTACAGGTTGTCGTAACCGGGTGATAGCCGGTGTGGTATTGGTCATACCGGCTCTCCCTGTGTCGCACCGCGTCCCATGCGCACGACGGCGCCGAACTACTGGCATTACGGCTTCGAGCATTGCATTCTCTAACTAGGTAAGCCTAACCTATCTTTTCGATTCGGCCTGTTTGTTCACGGAGGAGGAGGTTCGCGTGCCCGAACCCATGACCGTATGCCCGCTGCGTGATTCCCAGCTCGTCTTCGAGCGGACCTGCGCTCGGCTGCGCGCCCTGCAACCGGAACACCCGCGTGTCTACGCCGTGGCGGCCATGGCCGATCAGGGCAAGCGGCGCTGGTGGCGCCTGACCGACGGTGTTCGCGAGGGCCGCATCGAACTCATGTACCGCCGCCACGCCGCCGAGATGACGAACGCCGACATCGCCGCCGAGGTCGTCGCCACCGCCCTCATCCATGCCGTGGTCGGCCGGGTGGTGGCCCTGCTGGTGGCCGAGGGTCGCGCCTGGGATCCGGGTCTGGAGAACCTCTGGATCCACACCGACAACGACGGCGGCATCGACTGGGCGGGCTTGGCCGACACCACGATTCGCGTCATCGACGGTGACCGTCTGGACGGCGAGCCCGGCGTGGTCACCCTGCCCTGTGAGCGCGCCATGTACGTCTGGCTCGCGCATCGCCTGGAGCCCGCCCTCGACCTGATCCAACAGGCCATCTCCCGCTGCGCGGCCCTGCCCGCCCGCCGCTTCTGGAGCCTGGTCGGCGAATCCATCGTCGGCGCGGCCACCTACGTCCCGGCCCTGGCCAACACCTCCTCGACCGATGGCGCCCGCCGCGGCCAACAGCTCCTGGCCGCTCTCGAGGAACGCGGACTTCCGGTCCGCAGAACCTGTTTCGTCCGTTAGCCCCCCGCGGGTCGGTCGGCGAGGTGGGCGCGGATGAGCGCGGCGACCCGATGCGGGTGTGCCGTCATGACGAGATGGCCGGACGGGCGGACGACGCGGTGATGTCCCCCGAGTTGCCGGGCCAGCGCGCGGTGCCGCCGCGGCCAGCCGGAGAGCCGGTGGCGCTGCGCCGTGACCACGAGCGACCGCGCGGTCGGGAGCGGCGTGTGACGGCGCAGGTCGAGTAGGTCGGCGGCCCAGCGCGGGTAGGCGTTCCATTCGGCGAGGCACCGGTCGATGAAGTCGCCGTCGCGCAGTGCCGCGACGACCGCGTCCACGTGCTCCGGCGGCAGCGCCGGATCCAGCCACCGTTGCCCCGGGCCCAGCAGCGCCGCCGCCAGCCGGGTGCGCGCGGCGCGGCGGGTCGGCCGGAGTGCTCGTCCAGCAAGGGGTTCGGCGTATCGCCGGGGGCGGCCCTCGACGCTGGGGTCCAGCACGCGCATTCGATGGGCGCGTTCGTCGCCGAGGCGTACGCCCGCTCACATCCCGGATACGCGCACGACCTGGTGCTCTCGCGGATATCGATCCGAGCGGCGAACACGAGAGTAGCCGCACGATAGCCAGGGCGGAGTGGGGATGAATGCGCGGTCGACTACCCCGACGACCGGTTTCGCCGTACCTCCCGCACCCGCCAGCGGCGCTCGACGCCACCGCGAGAGCAGCGTGTTCGAGCTCTTTACCTGCACTGTTCCAATTCTGCAATACTATGACCCGTGAGTGAGCGTATGGAGCGGTTTCTGCGGTGGCGCGACGAGGTGGCGAGCGGTGACAGCGAGCGCGCCATCGCGGCGCGCATGGGCATCGGCAACAACCGGGTCGGCCGCCATCTGCGCGAGAGCGATCCACCGGTCGCCGAAACCGTCATCGACTTCGCTCGCGCCTATGGCGTGAATCCGGTCGACGGCCTCGTCGCGGCGGGGTTGCTGACCCGCGACGAGGCGCTGCGCGCGGCGGCCAGCGAACCGCTGCGGACCGCGTCGCCCCTGCAATTGCTCGAGGAACTGACCCGACGGGAGAAGGAACGGTTGCACGCGGAGCGCGAAACCGACGAAGCGCCGGCCGTGAAGCGGCGGCGCTGGCGCCGTGATCTCGGCGAAGGGCTGCTCACATGAACGCCGGAATCATCGAATACCTCATCGCCTGCGTCATCGCCCTGTGCACCATCGCGCTGCGCCTCACCGTCTGGCGGGCGCGGCCGGGGTCGCGGCCGTTCACCATCGCGTTGACCCTGCTGCTGCCCGGTATCGTGCTGCGGCATCCGCTGCTACTCGAAAGGGACTGGCTGCCACAGGGTTCCATCGCCGGCACCTATCTGACCAACTTCACCGACCTGGTCGGCGACCTGTTGATCGTCGCCGCCGGCGCGTACCTGTTCACGGTGGTGGCGCGCGCGTGGGGTCGGGAGGAGTTGCGGCCCTGGATCACCCGCGCCTTCACGGCCGGGGCGGTGGCGATGCTGGTGCTCTGGGCGGTCTCCGACGCGCCCCGAACGCAGACGAAGTACGTCGGGTATCTGGGCGGGTCGGCGCAGGCGTACTCGTACCTGGCGGCGTCGCTCGTTCTCGTCGCGAATCTGGCCGTGCTGCTCTCGGTGGCCGTGGCGCGCTTGCCGCGCGGTCTGCGGCTGTCGCTGCTCCCGCTCGGGCTCGCCGCCCTGCTGGGAGTGACCGAGAGTCTGCTGCGCATCGGCAGCCACGCCGCACCCGATGTCTTCGCCGACCCGCGCGACATCGTCGGATGGCAGTTGTCGGTGGCGATGATCCTGCTGTACTCGCTCTCCGGCCTGATCGGGCACGTCGCCTACGGGCGGGTGGTCGCCGAATCCGAGCGCTCCGCGCACTGATCCGCCTGGTTGCAATAGTCACACAATCTGTTGCAAAAATGGGTTGCACTGATGTTCGGCTTTCCGGAGCATGGTGGTTGAAAGGATGGTTTCGATACACATGCGACGAATACGATTCCCGGAACTCGGACTACCCGGCCGGGTGGAGTACCTCCGTGTCGACGAGCAGTCGGGCGAACTGCTGGATCGACGGGAAATCAGCGCCCGCGGCACGGTCGAGGTCCCCGACGACGCGATGCTCACGTACGCCGCCGACCACTGCCCGCCCGCCGATCTCGCTCGGGTCAGCCGCGACGCCTTCGCGACCATGATGCTGACCGGCGTCGACGACGAATTGCTCGGCGTGGTGGGCACCATGGCCAACGTCCAGCACCTGGAACTGTGCGGGGATTTCACCGACACCGGAACACGCGCGTTGGCCTGGACCGCGGATATGTTCGTGCTCGAACTGGACTCGCCGCATATCGGCCCCGACCTTCATCTGCCGGGCGGGACCATCTGCCTGATCGCGATGCGCGGCGACCGCCTCGACGACCGCGTGTTCGACCTCGTCGCCGCGCGGCAGCCCTTCTCGGTGGAGGTCGCCGGCGCCGCGATCACCGGCGCCGGGCTGGGTGCGCTGGCCGCGGTACCGGAACTGGAGGAGGTGCGGCTCAGCGGTCGCAACCTGCGGGCCGCACATCTCACCGCCTTGGCGGCGACGGCTGTCACCGCACTGTCGATCGAGCCGGACCGGATCGACCCGAAGTGGGCCGACGCCATCCTCGGCCTGCCCGGGCTGCGCACCGTCGAGGTGGGTCAGCTCGATCCCGCGCCACTGTCGTCGGACGCCGTCGCGCGGCTGCTCGCCGCGGGCTTGGAGGTCAACGGCATTCGGGCCGGGGCGGCGGAGCTCGCGGCGACCGCGGCGGAACTGGCCGTCGGTGACGATCATCCCGACGACGCGGAGCCGGACCGGACGATGCGGGCCGCGTTGCGGCCGGTCGACGACGAAGCCGAATTCGACGCCCTGTTGGCCGGTGACGCACCGGTGTTGGTGCAGTTGACCGCGACCTGGTGTGGGCCGTGCAAACAATTGCGGCCTGTGCTGGAGGGGGTGCTGTCCGGCTTCGAGGGGCGCATCACCGGTGTGGTCGTGGACATCGACCGAGCGCCGTGGGCCGAGCGGTTCGACTTCCGCAGCGTGCCCGCCGTCCTCGCGTTCGCGGGTGGTCGCGAGATGGTGCGGTTCGTCGGCGTCCGTTCGGCCGCGGACATCACGGCCCTGCTCACGGCCACCGTCGGGCTCGATCGGGTTTGACACGGGGCGGGACCGGCCGCCGGATATGTCTTGATGTTGCAATAGTCACGCGCGATGTTGCAATATCGCATTGCGAAGTGTGTTTCAAAACTGGGACAATAGTTCTTGTGAATGAAACACAGTGGCCATCGGGCCGACATGAAGCGACCGACAGGGCACGCCGCCGCCAACCGCTGCTGGCCGCGCTAGCGGCCACCGGTGTGGTGGTCGGGCAGGCGATCGGCGCGGGTGCGGTCGCGGCCGATCCCGCATCGGCGGATGCCCCCGGTGCGGGAACATCCGCAACGAATACGCCTGGCGACGGCGGTAAACCCCGCGAGAGGCCCGCGACCGACGCGCAGGTTCCCGATCGAAAGGTTCCTGATCGGCAGGGCGTCGACCAGCGGGGCTTCGACAAGGACGGCTACAACAGGGACGGCTACGACAAGGACGGTTTCGATCGACGCGGATTCGACCGCCACGGCTATGACCGATTCGGCTACGACCGCAAGGGTTTCGATCGCAACGGGTTCGACCGCGCCGGTTACGACCGTCAAGGCTACGACCGCCACGGCTACAACCGTGCCGGTGTGGACCGGCAGGGTAAGCCCCGCACCACGCCGCGGCCCGCGCCGCCGCGCCCGCGGCAGCCGACGCCTCCGCCCGCTCAGCAGCCCGCGCCCCCGGCACAGCAGCCCGTCCCGCTACCGGAGTACGCGGAGCAGTTCCTCCGGCAACTCCCCGAACCGATCGCGAATATCGTTCGCCCGGTGATCGTGTGGGCCTTCCAGACGCTCCCGTTGCCGCGCTGATCCCCGGGCGGACCCGTGCCATTTCCGCTCCCGCCGACCGGGTTCGGTCGGCGGGAGCACCCGTCCGCACCACGAAGGAAAGCTTTTCCTATGAACAATCAACC
This sequence comes from Nocardia sp. CC213A, assembly GCF_030766805.1. NCBI lineage: Bacteria > Bacillati > Actinomycetota > Actinomycetes > Mycobacteriales > Nocardiaceae > Nocardia > Nocardia sp. CC213A. The sequence goes on along the minus strand of NZ_JASFXA010000014.1, from coordinate 29,007 downwards.
GGCCGTACGCAATCGGCGTCACGGGGCAGCGATCGCGGTCCTCGCCGCCGCCGCCCTGCTGAGCCCGGCAGCGGCCCTCCTGCTGATCTTCACCATCTGGTGAGACGTGGTCGTCGGCAATCGCATTCGGGGTGCGTCCTCGACATGACGGCCCGTGCCCTTAATCCATTCTCATAGCCAAGGAGAACCGACCTATGCCCGTACGAACCGCCCGGGCGATATCGCTGGCCGCCGTGGCGTCGACACTGTTCGTCTCGGTGCTGTCCGCATGCGCGGCTCCCTCGACCGGGCCCGGCGACACCGGGAGGCAGCATGGAATCGACTGGCGGCCCTGCCCGGTCGGCGAGTTGACCACACGCGAGTGCGGCACCGTCTCGGTGGCGGTCGATCCGGCCGACCCCGATGCGGGCACCATCGACCTCGCGGTATCGCGCCTGCCCGCCAGTGCGCCCGCCGAGCGTATCGGGGTATTGGTGACCAGTCCCGGTGGGCCCGGGATATCGGGACTGCGGTCGGCGGTGGCACACGGGCTGTTCCTGCCCGAGCGACTGCGGCAGCGGTTCGATGTGATCGGTTTCGATCGCCGCGGCGTGGGGCAGAGCGCGAAGGTCGAGTGCGCTGCGGCGGAAGAGGAGTCGGACGAGCCCAACGAGCTGGATGATCAGGCCGTGACTCCGGACCTCACCGCGACCGAGGCGGCGGCCCGTGCGTACGTCGGTGCCTGCGAGCGGCGCATCGGACCGCTCATCGGCCATCTCGGTACCGCGGACGTCGCCGCGGATCTCGAATCCATCCGCATCGCACTGGGTGAGGAGCGGATCAGCCTGCTGATGTCCTCCTATGACACGTTGCTCGCGCAGGCGTACATGGCGCGGTATCCGCGGCAGGTGCGGGCCGCGGTGCTCGACGGCGCTCTCGATCCCGATCGCGACGGCCCGGCCTTTGTCGCGGGCACCTCGCACGCGCTCGAGGACCTGGTGGGCGATCCGCCCGATCGACCGCTGCCCACCCCTTCCGCCGAGCTGGTCGACGCCGTCGCGGCGCTGCATCCGGGGCCGCCGGATATGGGGCTCAACTTCGGCAACCACTGTGCCGACTTCGCCTGGCCCACCGATATCGGTCAGCTGGTCCGGCGGTTGACGGAGGTCGGCGGATGGAGGTCGGTGCGGGAGGGCTACGGGGCCTGCGCGTTCTGGCCGCGGGGAGAGGCACTGGGCCCGCTGCGGCCGGGAGCCGATGCGGTGGCGCCGCTGGTCGTCAACAGCCACGGCGATGTGCGCACGCCGGCCGCGGGCGCGCGGGCGGTCGCCGACCGCTTCGGCGGGACGCTCGTGCTGGTGCCCGGCACCGCGCACGGCTTGGTCGGGTCCGGCTACGGCTGCGCGGAAGCCGCCGCCACCGAATACCTGCTCGACCCCACCGCACCCGTCTCGCCACCCTGCTGACCGCATCCGTCGTTCCGGATCCGCGGCCAGACCCCCCCTACCGGGCGCATTCCTGCGCGAATACATCGACATCCTGTACGAGCGCCGATGGATCCAGATCGCCGCCCGCGTCGTTCTGGCCGCCCTGCCGATCCTGCTGACCGTCGCGCGCGCACCGCCTGGAACCCGCTCTCCTGGAGGAACGCGGGCCGCCGGTACGCGGGACCTGTTTCGCGCGGTAACCACCGGCCGCCGCGTGCCGCGCAAGATCGCGGTCAGATTTCCTCGAGGCCGATGCGGTGTCGGCTCGCGACACTGAGCCGGGTGCGGGGAGCGACGGCTTCCCGCACCGGAACGAAGGAGCGAACGATGTCGGCAGAGGACAACAAGGCAATTATCAGAAGGGTTTTCGACGAATTCGTCAACCAAGGAGATTTCTCCATACTCGACGAGATCTACCGCGACGACATCATCGATCATCAGCCCCTGCCGGGTGCGCCGGACGGACTGGAAGGGGTGCGCTACACCATCGCCGGACTGCGCCGGGGCTTCCCCGACCTGAAGGTCACCATCGAGGAGATGAGCGCGCACGCCGATCACGTCGTCATCCACAACACCTGGCGGGGCACGCATCAGGGCGAATTCCTCGGCCTGGCCCCCACCGGCAAGCGCATCGCTTCCAAGGGCGTGGTGGTGTGGCGGCTCCAGGACGGGCGCATCGCGGAGCGCTGGGGCATCGGAGTGGACGGCAATATGCTGGCCCAGCTCGGCGTGGGTTCGCTGGGACCGCGGTCGAGGGCCCGGGTGCGGGCGGTGGATGTGCCCGCGGTGCGGACCTGCCCCATCCTGCCGGGTCGGCTCGACCGGTGGCGGGAGGTGCAGCGGGAACTGGGCGGCGATCGCGTGGCCCGGTATCGCGCGTCGCGCAAGGCGGCGGGCATCTCGCGGGAATTGATGTGGTGCACCGGCACCGGGCAGGATGTGACGGCGATCTATCACCTGGAGGCGGCTGATCCGAGCCGGGCGATGCGGGTGCTGAGTGGTTCGTCGGACCCGTTCGACGTCTGGCTGCGCACCAGCCTGACGGAGATCCACGGCCGCGATCCCTACGGCGACGGGTCGGCGGTCGGCGAACTCGGCCACGGCTGGCAGCGCTGAGCCGGGCCTGTCATACGCGAGAACGCCGGTGCCGTAACGGCACCGGCGTTCTCGTTCGTGCGCTACTTGCGGGCGACGCCCAGATACAGCGACGAGGTGTCGGAGGTGAGTTTGGCCCGGAGGCTGCCGTCCTTGTTCTGCCCGCGGATGGCAATGCCCTTGGCCGCGCCGATCGGGGCGAACCCGGCCGAGGTCAGATAGCCCTTCATCTCGGCCGGGGTGATGAAGTCGTTCCAATCGTGCGCGCCCTTGGGCACGATGCCCAGCACCCGCTCCGGCAGCCAGATCATCATGATCCGCGACATGAAGGTCCGGTTGATGGTGTCGTACATGAACAGGCCGCCGGGTCGCAGCACCCGGTGTATCTCGGCCACCGCCGCGCGCGGACTCTGCACGTGCTCGAGGACGTCGACGCAGGTGACGATGTCGAAGGCGGCATCGTCGAAGGGCAGCGCCTCGGCCGCGCCCACCCGGTAGTCGATGTCCTTGCCGGTCTGCTCGGCGTGCTGCCGCGCGGCCGCGACCAGTTTGGGGGACACGTCGACGCCGGACACCACCGAGCCGCGGGCGTGCAGGAATTCGGTGGTGTAGCCGCCGCCGCAACCGACGTCGAGCACGCGCACCCCCTTCCAGCCGTCTGCGGCGTAGGGGTCGAAGTAGGCGAAGCGCAGCGGGTTGAACGATTTCAGCGGGTTCATCTTCGAGTCGGTGTCCCACCAGCTGTCCGCCCAAGCCGAGAAGAAGTGCTGGTCGGATTCCACGCTGTCGGTCATTGCGGCTCCTGTCGAGTGTCGTGATGTGCCGAGGGTTCGAGGGTGCGGCCGTGCACCGGGGGATAGCGCAGGGCGTAGGCGACCTGGTCCTGTTCGGCGGCGCGGAACGCGAACAGATCCCAGCCGGCCGCCATGAACTCCTCGCGCGCCCGGATGGCGAGCGGGTGCTCCCACGCGCCCATTCGGCCGATCCGCCAGGCCAGTCGCTGCATGGCGGCGGTGCGCGGGATTCGTTCGCGCTCGTAGGCGCGCAATGCCGCCTCGACGTCGGTGGCGTCGGCCAGCCGCTCGGCGAGTACCAGGGCGTCCTCGATGGCCTGGCACGCGCCCTGACCGATATTGAAGGTGATGGGGTGGGCGGCGTCGCCGAGCAGGGTCACCCGCCCCTCGCCCCACCGGCGCAGCGGCGGCCGATCGACCACATCGTGGCGCAGGATGTCCGCGGCCGGGGTCGCGGCCACCAGCCGAGCTACCGGATCGGGCCAATCACGGTGGCGGCGCAGCAGTTTCGCGGTCGGATCGCCCTCGTCGCGGCCGCCCGGCGCGCCGTTCGCGACGCTCATCCAGTAGGTGCGGCCCGGCGCGGTGTCGTAGTAGGTGAAGCGGGTACCGTGGCCGAAGTAGGCGCGAAAGGTACCGGGGGGCACCATATTCGGACCCACCGCGGCGGTGCCGCGCCAGGCGATGTACCCGGTGAACCGTGGCGGCCGGTCACCCGCCAGCTGCCGCCGTACCGCGGAGTTGACGCCGTCCGCGCCGATCAGCACGTCACCGCGCTCGGTGCCCCCGTCTGCGAATTCCACGGTCACCCCGGCGTCGTCCCGGTGGAAGCCGACGACTTCCGCGCCGGTCCGGATCTCGGTGCCCGCCAAGGCGTCGCGCAGGATCGCGTGCAGATCCGAACGGCCGATGGCCACCGTGGGCATGCCGTAGCGCCGAGGGAAGCGCCCGACCGGCCATGTGCCCAGCCGCCGATCGCGATGGGTGCGGAACTCGCACACCTGTTGCGCCGGGGCGATGTCGAGCACGCGCTCGGCGACGCCGAGGCAGTCCAACCCGATCATGCCGTTGGTCCAGATGTGCAGTCCGGCGCCGCCGTCACGCAGCCGCGTGGCGCTTTCGAAGACCGCGGTCTCGATACCGTGGCGGCGCAGGGCGAGAGCGGCAGACAGACCGCCGATGCCGCCGCCCGCGATGAGGGCCCGTCGGATCCCTCTGGTCATGGTGGAACTCCTGTCGCCACTGCGGAATGACGCCTTCATGGTCTCCCGCGCGGCCGGAAAGAACCTCGAGCACAGCATGATTCGAGCTGACCGTGCCAGCCTCGGTGTAGTTTTCGGTTCAGCTCCGTGACAGATCTCGACCGGAGAATCGGGATGCGGTGATCGCGAATTCGCCGCACTCCACCGAGTTTTCGCACCCCGGGAGACAATCGTGCACACCCTCAGTTACGTGGCCGCGACCTTGGCCGTCATCGGATGCGCCGTGACCTACGGCACCGATACCTTTGCCGCCGTCGTGTGGCGGACATCCTTGCGGCATCTCGACGAGCGGGCGCTGACCCACCTGGTGGGCTATGTGCACTACTACGGAGACCGCAGGCTGCCCATACCGGGTGGTTTCGGCATGGCCGCGGCCGCGGTCGCGCTGGTATCCAGTATCGTCGCCGGGCGCACCGAGGCCGCGGTGGCGGGCGGTGTCGCCGTCGCCATGCTGGCCGCGTGGATGGTGCTCTACCTGCGCGTCGCCAAACCGGTGAACGAGGCGTTCAGCGCGGCGGCGCTGAACGGGCGGACCCTGGAGCGGGCGCGCGAGTTGCAGGCGCGCTGGGACAGCGTGATCAATCTGCGGGTCGGCATCCAGATGGTGGCGCTGACCGCGCTGTGCGCGCAGCTTTTCCTGCCTTGAGCGGCACCGGGCACACCGCCCGCGAACGACGAGCGCCCGGTCGGATCATCCGGCCGGGCGTGATGGGCAGCGGGCGTGGCGGTCAGGATTTGCGGCGGATGAGATTGACTCCGTCGCCGATGGTGAGCACCACCGAGTCCACCCGCGGGTCGGCGAGCACGTGCGCGTTGAATTCCCGGATCAGCTCCGTGGATTCGTCGAACGGGGGAGTGGCCACCGTGCCGAACCAGAGCACATTGTCGGCGAGGATCACCCCGCCCGGCCGCAGGCGGGGCACCAATTCCTCGTAGTAGGCGATATAGCCGGACTTGTCGGCATCGATGAAGGCGAGGTCGACGGTGAACTCAGGATCCAGGGACCGGACGGTGTCCAGCGCCGGACCCAGCCGCAGTTCGATCCGGTCGGCCACCCCGGCGCGTTCCCAGGCCGCGGTGGCGGTGGGCACCCAGTCGGGATTGATCTCGCAGGTGATGAGCCTGCCGTCGGTGGGCAGCCCGCGAGCCATGCACAGCGCGGAATAACCGGTGAAGGTGCCGATCTCGACAACCCGGCGGGCGCCGGTCAGCTGGGTGATCAGGGTGAGGAACGCGCCCTGGTCCGGTGCCACCTGCATGATCGCCGCGCCGCCGAGCCGTTCGGTCTCGGCGACCAGGCGTCGCTGCGCCTCGTCGTAGAGCGAGGTGTGCCCGGTGACGTAGGACATGAGTTCCTCGGTCATGCGTACGGTCTTCACGGGCGGCTCGTTTCGGTGGGCAGCCAGTTGCCGTGAAAGCCGTTGGGCACCCGCGCGGGCAGCGACACGGTGGCCGCGGTCTCCATGGTGCGTGCGTCCAGGATCAGCAGTGAGCTGCGGTCGGTGGCGCTGTCGTAGGAATAGCCCATCAGCACGCCGTCGTCCTCGTCGGCATCGGGTGCGGTGGGCACGAAGACGAATTCACTGCCCTGGCGGCCCTTTCCGAGATCCTTCACGACGGTGGTGCCACGTTCGAGGTCGTGCTTGTAGAGCGCGCCCGCGGGTGCCCCGCCGCCGCTGGCCGCCATGGTGTATCCGTAGCGGTGCCGACGGCCGACCAGCCGCTCGTCGATGCGCGGGAACTCCTGGGAGCGGTCGTCGAGACGGGATTCGCGCAGCGTGCCCGCCGCGATGTCCACCACCCAGCGGTCCAGGGTGGTCGCCCCCTCGTCGGGGCCGTTGCGGTCGGTGACGAACATGCGCGGATGTCGGACCACGTCCAATACCACGGTCTCGCCGTCCTCGTAGGCGTTGAGCGGGTGGAAGACGTAGCAGGGCGCCACGTCGAACCAGCGAATCCGCTCGGGGCCGCTCTCGCGCGGTAACAGACCCACCCGCGCCGGGTGCGCCGGATTCCAGCGGGCGGGCAGCCGGTCGTTGGGGCGCATCCGCGCACCGATCATGGCGGTGACCGGATCCGGCACCCGCACCCGGCCGATGAGCGCCGACAGCAGCAGCGCCGTCGGGTAGCGCAACGGTGCGGGCAGCACCATGGCGGCGGCGTCGTGCGGATCGAAGGTGACCGGGAGGTCGTAGAGCACCACGTAGTTCTCGGTCAGCGAGAAGTCGTGCATCATCGGCACCCCGCGAATGGGGATGTCGACGATGCGCCGGGCGCGCCCGGCGACGTCGATCACGGAGTACTGCACGATGTCGCCGCGGCCGAAGAAATGCGTGACGGCGTGCAGCTCACCGGTTTTCGGGTCCACCTTGGGATGGGCGGTGTAACCGCCCGGTAGGGTGCCGTCGAAATCGCAGGCGCCCAGCGTATTCAGCTCTTCGTCGAGTTCGTAGTTGGCCATGCCGCCCTCGATGAGCGCCAGGGTGCGCCCGCCGTGCTGGATGACGTTGGTGTTCGCGCCGAGCAGTTCGATGCCCCCGCGGTGGCGCGGCGCGCCCGGCGGCGCGGCGCGGACACGTCGGTTGCGGTACCACTGCGCGCGGCCGTCGCGCAGCCGGACCCCGTGCACCATGCCGTCGCCCATGAACCAGTGGTAGGTCGCGGGGTCCAGTTCGGACACGGGATTGGGGCCGTTGCGCACGTAGCGGCCGTCGAGGTGTTCGGGAATGGTGCCGGTCACCTCGAGGTCGGTGACGGTGAGTTCCTCGGTGACGGGGGCGAAGTTTCCTTCGAGGTAGGGGTTGCTCATGGCCGATCCCTTTCCGGGACAGGGGGTGTCAGAGATCGAGTTGCGCCATGGCGGGCGCGGGGTAACGCTCCCCGGCCGCGACGCCCTTGGGCGCCAGCCGCTCGATGGCCGCCAGTTCGGCGGGTTCCAGGGCGATGTCGGCGGCGGCGACGTTCTGCGCGAGATGCGTACGCGTGGTGGTGCCCGGGATCGCGACGATGTCGGTGCCCTGCGCGAGCACCCAGGCCAGCGCCAATTGCGCTGGCGTCACGCCCTTCTCGGCCGCCAGTTCGCGCACCTTGTCGACGACGGCGAGGTTCTTGGCGAAGTTGTCGCCTTGGAAGCGCGGGGACAGGCGTCGGAAGTCGTCCTCGGCCAGATCGTCGAGGCCGCGGATGCCGCCGGAGAGGAAACCGCGTCCGAGCGGGCTGTAGGCGACGAAGCCGATACCGAGTTCGCGGACCGTGGCCAACACGCCGTTGTCCTCGACATCCCGGGTGAACAGCGAGAATTCGGTCTGCACCGCGGTGAGCGGATGAACCGCGTGCGCGCGTCGGATGGTGTCGGCGCTGGCCTCGGAGATGCCCAGGTAACGCACCTTGCCCGCGCGAACCAGTTCGTCGAGGGCGCCGAAGGTCTCCTCCACCGGCACCCGCGGATCCACCCGGTGCTGGTAGTAGAGGTCGAGATGGTCGACCCCGAGCCGGGTCAGGGTGCCCTCGACACAGGAGCGCAGGTAGTCGGGGCGGCCGTTGATCTGCCAGGTGAGGTTGCCGTCCCGGTCGATCTCGTTGCCGAACTTCGAGGCAAGCGCCACGTCCGCGCGCCGCCCGGCGATCGCCTTGGCGATCAGCAGTTCGTTGTGGTGCGGGCCGTACATGTCGGCGGTGTCGAGCATGGTGATACCGCTGTCGAGCGCCTGCCTGATGGTGGCGATGCTCTCGGTCTCGTCGGCGTGGCCGTAGGCGACGCTCATGCCCATACAGCCCAGGCCCAAGGCGGAGACGGTGAGTCCCCGGCTGCCCAGCGCGGTTGTTCGCATCGGTGTCTGCTCCTGCTGATTCGGTGTGGCTGAAGGGGTTTCGAAGGTCTCAGGCGGCGACCGCGCTGATGAACAGCCCGATCAGGGCGATGCCCTGCAGGACCGAGCGCGGGTTGATGACGGAATCCCAGGTCCGCTGGAGCGCGCGGGCGTCGGGCGGGGTGCTGCCGGCCTCCGCGGCCGCGGTCAGTGCGGCGTTGATCGGTGCGCTGATTCGCCCGTAGATGGCGAACCACACCACGAGGGCCGCCACGGCCGTGCATCCGGCCGCGACGGAGACGGCGCCGGCGCCGGTGACGGCTGCGGTGGCCGCGGTGGCGATGGTGGTCAGGAGCCCGATCGCACCCGGGAATTTGAGACGGCGATCGCCGTAGAGATGGATGTAACCCATTGCGGCGGTGAGTACTCGGTCGTCGACGCGGGCCATGGCCGAGCGCTGCACCAGTGCGCAGAACACATCGGTTCCGTAGATGACCCCGACGGCGAGAACGGCTATTCCGGCCAGCACCTGATGTGCCACGACGGCTCCCTCATCTGAACATCGTTCGAGAACGGCTCTGACTGTCGCTAGCAATGATAGGACTATTGTCAACGACACGTCCAGTGTCATCGATAGGGTTACTTGCGATCGATAGGATGTGGGCATGACGGTTCGGGAGCGGCGGGAACGGGAGCGGGCCAGCAGGCGGCAGTTGATCATCGACACGGCGCGGCAGCTCGCGGAGGACGAGGGGTGGGGTGCGGTCACCACGCGCCGGCTCGCGGAGTGCATCGAGTACAGCCAACCCGTGCTGTACAGCCACTTTCCGAGCATGGAGGCCATCGTGCAGGCCGTGGCGGTGCAGGGCTTCGCCGATCTGGCGGAAGAACTGGGTGCGGCCCGTGCCGGCGCCGAGCGATCGGCGGGGCGGTTGCGGGCGGTCGCCCGCGCCTACCTGGATTTCGGCCTGCGGCAGCGGGCGCTGTACGACGCCATGTTCGTGCGGACCACGGACCTGGCGTTCGGCAGTGCGGAGACGCCGGAGCCACTGCGCCGGGCCTTCGGCGAATTGCGTTCCGTCATCGCCGAATTGGCGGGGGAGGACGACGCCGATTCCGATACCGAGGTGTTCTGGGCGGCCTTGCACGGACTGGTCACGCTGGCACGCAGCCGACGGCTGCGCACCGATGCCCAGGGGTTGCACCTGGGCGTGCTGCTGGACCGCTTCACCCGGCTGTGGGATCCGCGTACCGCTCCGGCAGGTTGAGCCAGCGGGTCAGGTCGACCAGCAGTTCGCGGCCGCGCTCGGCACCGCCCTTGACGCGGCCGTCGAGTACCAGGCTGACCAGGCCGTGCAGGTGCGCCCAGAGCAGATCCGCCCCGGCGTCGGCGTCGTGGGTGTCGGCGCAGAGATTGGGGATGCCGGTGGTGGCGGTCTCGCGCAGAATCTCGAAGCAGGCGCGGGCCGAGGCCGGCGCGTCGGGTGTTCCGAACGGTACGTCGGGCAGGCTGTGCATGAGCCGGTACAGGTGCGGGTCGTCGAGCGCGAATTCCCAGTAGGCCACGGCGACCGTGAGCAGGGGGCCGCCCTCGGTGCGCTGGATATCCGGACAGCGCGCGCGCCCGAGCCGGTGGGCGAGTTCGGCGAACCCCACGTCCACCAGTTCGACCAGCAGTGCGCGTTTGCCTGCGAAGAACTGGTAGACGATCGGCACCGTGTAGCCGACCCGGTCGGCAACCGAGCGCACGGTCACGCTGTCGTAGCCGCCCGCCTCGCGCGCGAGTTCGCGTGCCGCCGCGAGCAGTTCGGACCGCAGCCGTTCGCGCGCCTCGGCGCGCTCGTCCGCGGTGCCCTTGATTCGTTTGCCGTCGCGTGGCACTGGCCGCTCTCCTCTTCGAATTTCTAACAACGGTAGACAATCATCGCACGGCCCTCTACAGTCAATTTCTAACGTTGATAGAAACTAGCAGTGACAGGACAAGGAGTATTCCGATGCGAGTGTTGGTAACCGGTGTCTCGGGGACCATCGGCAGTGCGGTGGCGCGCGCCCTCACGGGTCGCGGCCACACCGTGATCGGCACCGTGACCGGTGCCGATCGGCCGGTGCCCGACGAGGTGGAACCCCTGGTGGCGGATCTGTTCGACCCGGAGGCCCTGGCCGAGACGCTGCCCGGTGTGGACGCCGCGGTGCACACCGCCTCCAGCAATGACGAGCGTTCCGGTGAACTGGACAACGCGGTGATCACGGCGGTGCTCAGCGCCTTCGAGGGCACCGGGAAGGGGTTCGTCTACACGAGCGGGCTCTGGCTGCACGGCAACACCGGCGACACGCCGGTGACCGAGCAGTCGCCCTTCGATCCGCCCATGGTGGTCGGCTGGCGTCCGGCGGTGGAGGAACGGTTGGAGCGGGCCGCGGCCGAGCGGGGCGTACGCACGGTGCGCATTCGCCCGGGGCTGGTCTACGGCGGCGGGCGCGGCTACGTGCCGATGCTGCTGAGCCCGCAGGACAGTGCCGAGGGCGCCGTGGTGCGGCATTTCGGCGACGGCTCCAACCGCTGGTCGGTCATCCACGCCGACGATCTGGGTGAGTTGTACGCGCTGGCCGTCGAATCCGCGCCGGCGGGCGCGGTGTATCTGGGCACCCTGGACGAGTCCGTGCGGGTGCGCGACGCCGCGCGGGTTGCCGCCGAGAAGAGCGGTGCGGCCGTGCGGGACTGGGATCCCGAGGACGCCCGCCAGTACTGGAGCGTCATGGTGGACGCCTTCCTGCTGGACCAGGTCGCCACCTCGGCCAAGGCCGCGAAGGAACTGGGCTGGACGCCCACGCAGCCCTCGCTGTTGGCCGAACTCGCGGCCAACTGACCGGCTACCCGTGCCCCGGAGGATACGATGTACGAGATCGACAGCGTCGCAGACGAATTCGACTTCATTGTGGTGGGCGCGGGCACGGCCGGATGTGTACTCGCCGCCCGCCTCAGCGAGCACCGGCAGCTGCGGGTGCTGCTGCTCGAGGCGGGCGGCCCGGACGATGATCCGGAATTGCGGGTGCCGCTGCACTCGGTGCGCCAGTTCGGCTCCGAGGTCGACTGGCGGCTGCACACCACACCGCAGGCCGGATTGGCCGGGCGCGTCATCGACTGGCCGCGCGGGAAGGTGCTGGGCGGGTCGTCGACCATGAACTTCCAGATGTGGGTGCCCGGCCAACCACACGACTTCACCCACTGGGCCGGAGCCGCCGGACCCCTGTGGTCCTGGCAGCGGGTCGCGCCCTACCTGCGTCGCGCCGAGCGCTGGGCCGGTCTGCCGGAGAACGGCATCACCTATGGCGATTCCGGCCCGCAGTGGATCTCGCCACCGGCCGACCCGGACCCGAGTACCCGGGCATTCCTCGCCGGGTGCAGGGCGGCGGGACTGCCCGAGATCGCGGGCGGGCTCGGGCATCTCACCGCCGCCGGATGCGCCCTGACCCCGGTGACGCAGCGCGGGGGACGGCGGTTCAGCGCTGCCGACGCCTACCTGCGCCCGGCGCGCGAGCGCGCCAACCTGGTGGTCCGCACCGGAGCTCTGGTGCGACGGATTCACCTCGACGAGCACGACCGGGCCGTCGCCGTCGAGGTGGACGGGCGGCTGCTCACGGCGCGCCGGGAGATCGTGCTGTGCGCGGGCGCGATCGGGTCGGCGCAGCTGCTGCAGCTGTCCGGGATCGGAGCGGGGGAGCGGCTGGCCGCGGCCGGGATCCACCCGCGGGTCGAACTCCCGGGTGTGGGCGCGAATCTGCACGATCACCTGATCGTGAACCTGCCCTACGCGGTGCGTGGCGAGGACCGCTTCGCCGACATCGACGGGGCGCGGGCGCGAGCGGAGTTCGAGCGGGAGCGGCGCGGACCGCTCACCTCGAATATCGGTGAGGCCGTGGCGTTCTTCGGCGATGCGGCCGCACCCGACCTGGAACTGATCTGGTCGCCGATCGCAGTCGGCGAGCAGGGTTTCGTCTCCGGTCGCACCGTGAGCGTGGTGCTGCTGCAACCGGAGAGCCGGGGGCGGCTGGACATCGTCGACACCGATCCCGAGCGGATACCCCGCCTCGACCCCGCCTACCTGAGTGCGCCCGCGGATATGACCGCGCTGATCCGGGGTTACCGCTTCGCCGACGCGGTCATGGCGACCGAACCGCTGCTGGCCACGGTCGGCGCGCCGCTGATGCCGCTCCCGGTCACCGATGACGGCATCGCCGACTTCGTGCGGACCACCGCGACCACGGTGTTCCACCCGGTCGGCACCTGCCGGATGGGCATGCCGGACGATCGGCTCGCGGTGGTGGGTCCGACACTGCTCGTCCACGGTGTGGCCGGGTTGCGGGTGGCCGACGCGTCGGTGATTCCGCGCATTCCCCGCGGGCACACCAACGCACACGCGCTGATGATCGGAGAACGGGCGGCGGCGCTGCTGGTCGGCGACCCGGCGCGGCGCGATGCCGAGGACGGGGTGGCGAGCCGATGAGGCTCCCCACCCCGAGCGCCCGACCGCGCGGGGCCGACCAGAGCCGATCCGATCAGAGCCCGATCACCCCGCGCGGCAGCCTGACCACCTCGGGCCGCGGCGACATGGTCCGGGCGTAGAGGCGATTGAGCCTCGGCACGACATAGCGGTCGGCGCCGGGCACGGTATCCACCAGGTGGATGTCGGAGAGAAGTTCGAGCCGCAGTTCGGTCTCGTCCTCGCTCAGACGGAGGGAGGTGGCCACGGTCGGGATGTCCATCGGACGGTCGGGCAGATTGGCGAGTTTCAGGTAGAACGAACGGGTTTCGTGATCCATGGCATCGAAGGTCTCCGCTATCCGCGCGCCGGCGTCATGCTCGCCGTCGGAGAGTTCGCCGAACAGCCGGTCGTCGTCGCGCAGCCGGGACAGCAGCCGTGACACGGTCCAGTGCTGCCGCATGATGAGGCGTCCGCCGACGATACGCAGCAGCAGCGGTGATCCCCCGCAGAATTCGAGCAGTTCCGCCGCCGCCTCCGGTTCTCGGTCCAGTCGCGCACCCACCAGTCGGCGCAACATGGTGGCGGATTCCTCGGGCGACATCGCGCCGACACGAATTACCGGAACTCCGGTGGGCACGGAGGGGCGGCGACGGCAGGTGACGATAACGCCGCAGTTTCCGGTTCCGGGCAGTAGCGGCGACACCTGAGACGCATCGGCGGCATTGTCCAGGACGACGAGGGTACGAGAATTGGCGAGCAATGCGCGATACATATCCGCACGTTCGTCGAAGTCGTCCGGTATCTCCGGGCGGGAGACACCGAGAGCGCGCAGGAATCGCTCCAGCACGGTCGCCGGGGCGAGGGGCGTCGAGCTTGTTCCGGCGAGGTCCACGAACAATTGACCGGATGGAAAGGAGGGACGCAGTTGATAGGCCGCTCGGATCGCGATGGTCGTCTTTCCGAATCCCGCGGGCCCGTAGAGCACCGATACCGATGGCAGCAGTGGACCGTCGCCGGGAGTCAATGCGGCGCGCAATCGGCCGAGGTGCTGTTCGCGGCCCACGAAATCGGGCAGATCGATGGTCAGCAGATTGGCGCTGCGAAATGTCGTCGCGGTCGCGGTCGCGTCGGGCGGGGCGGGTTGCCCGGTGGACGCCGGGCCGTCGGCGTGCGGACCGATGGTCCGGCCCTGGAGGATGTCGCGGTGCGCCGCCCGAAGCTGCATACCGGGATCGGCGCCGATCTCGGCGGACAGGTGCTGGCGGATCTGCTCGAACAGCTGCAGGGCCTCTGCGCTGCGACCGTCGGTGTAGAGCGCGATCATCAGGTGCGCCACCACCGATTCCGACAGCGGGTTCTCGACGTACGCCTGGCGGAGCGGGTCGATGACCGCTCGGGGGCGGCCCAGTCGCACTTCCAGGTCGGCCCACTCGACCAGGGCTTCGTGCCGCAGCTGTTGCAGACTGTGCCGCATGGCCGCGGCCCAGCGTCCCCCGATGCCGGACAGCGGCACCCCGCGCCACAGTGCGTTCGCGCGGGCCATCAGGGCGCTGCGCTCGGCCTCGGAATGCTCCGGCTGGCGAGCCTGGTGCAGCAGCTTGCGGAAGAGGTAGAGGTCGACCTGTTCGGGCCGGGCCTGCAGGCAGTATCCGCCGGCGACCCGTTTCAGGCTGGGCGTCAGCTCGTCGTCGCCCGCTGTCGCGAGCTTGCGGCGCAGCCGCGCTATGTAGGTGTAGATCAGATTTCTGACATCGACCGGCGGCCGGTCGCCCCACACCCGCTCGACCAGGACGTCGAGTGGTACGGGCCGGTCCAGGTCGATGAGGAGTGCGGCGAGGATGGCCCGCTGTTTGGCTGGTCCGAGATTTATCGATTTCCCTTCGACGCGCAGGTCTATCGGTCCGAGAATACTGAACAACGCACTTCCCCCATGCAATGGTGGCGAATTCCCGACTCAGTGAAGATTCATAATCAATGGGCTGGAGATCTGCGAATTGTTACCACCTGTTGAACACTGGATAAACACGGCATGTAGCATTCTACGGCGAATTGCAACGGGGATTCAGCACCCCGGATTTCGGGGCATTGCCGATACTTCCGAGAGTGTACTCGCACTTCGGAGTAGCTGGCGTTTCAGTGAATTGGGTCACACTGGCCTGGCAATGTCCTCGCTGCAATTGTGAGGCTTGCTGGAAGATCGCCAGAATTAGTTGTCGGATCATTCAATCGGATGCGGCTCGAAATATCCGACGGTGAACTCCGCGCGGTGCCGGGCGCGGGCATGCTCGAGACCCCCTCCCAGAAAAATTCAAGGTCACTCGTCCAGCATCGAGAGTGTTCGAGAAGAGCTGGGTCAGGTAGGGGTTATGTTCCTGTACGAAGAGATCCGAGCACCACTGCGCGAACCGTCGCCCGCGGTGGATGGAATGAGCGCGGCGGCCGCCGACCTGGCCGCCGCCCGTGCCGCGGCGTACGCCCCGGCGGACGATGCGGCCGACCGTCGCCACCGCGAGCGCGGCAAACTCGACGCACGCACCCGCATCGAGCACCTGCTCGATGACGGAACCTTCAGTGAGATAGGCATTTTCGCCGAGCATCGGGCCGTCGGATTCGGCATGGAGGACTCCCATCCCGCTGGTGACGGCGTGGTGGTCGGCTGGGGCCGGATCGACGGTCGCCGGGTCTTCGTCTTCGCCCACGACGCCCGGGTGCGGGGCGGGGCGCTCGGCGCCGTATTCGCCCGCAAACTGCACCAGCTGTTCGATCTCGCCGATGCCTGCGGCGCGCCCATCATCGGACTGAACGACGGTGGGGGAGCGCGCATTCAGGAGGGCATCGACGCTCTGGCCGGTTTCGGCGGCCTGTTCGCCCGCAATGTGCGCGCCTCCGGCGTGGTGCCCCAGATCAGCGTGATCCTGGGTTCCTGTGCGGGTGGAGCGGTGTACTCCCCGGCACTGACCGACTTCACCTTCATGGTCGAGGGCACCGGCACCATGTTCATCACCGGCCCGGACGTGGTGCGCGAGGTGACCGGTGAACGGGTCAGCCAGGAAGAGCTGGGCGGGGCCGCGGTGCACGCCGAAACGACCGGGGTGGCCGCGTTCGTCGCGGCCGACGAACGGAGCTGCTTCGAGGATGTCCGTACCCTGCTCGGCTATCTACCCGCGAACAATCAGGAGACGCCACCGGAAGTGTGGACGCCCGACCCCGTCGATCGCCGCTGTGCGGAACTGGCCGCCATCGTGCCTGCCGACGACCGCGCGCCCTACGATATGCGCCTGGTCATCGCCGATATCGTCGACGACGGCGAGTACCTCGAGATCCACGAGCGCTGGGCGCGCAATATCATCTGCGCGCTCGCCCGGCTGGACGGCAAGGTGGTCGGCATCGTCGGCAACCAGCCCGCCGTACTGGCCGGGGTGATCGACATCGACGCCTCGGAGAAGGCGGCACGCTTCGTGCGGATGTGCGACTCGTTCAATATCCCGCTGGTCACCCTGGTCGACGTGCCGGGCTTCCTGCCCGGCGTCGGTCAGGAGCACGACGTCATCATCCGGCGGGGCGCGAAACTGCTGTACGCCTACTGCGAGGCGACGGTGCCGCGAATCCAGGTCATCCTGCGCAAGGCGTTCGGCGGGGCCTACATCGTGATGGACTCCAAGTCCATCGGCGCCGACCTGTCCTTCGCCTGGCCGACCAACCAGACCGCGGTCATGGGTGCGGAGGCCGCCGCCAATATCGTCTTCCGCAAGCGCATCGCCGCCGCAGCGGATCCGGATGCCATGCGTCGCAACCTCATCGAGGACTACCGGGACGAGCTCATGCATCCGCTGGTGGCCGCGCGCCGCGGCCATGTCGACGACGTGATCGATCCCGCCGACACCCGCCGCGTCCTGATCGGAGCACTGGACATGCTCTCCGCCAAGCGCGCCCACACTCCCATCCGCAAGCACGGAAACATGCCGCTGTGAGCGCGCCCGACATCGTGATCACGCGGGGCAACCCCGACGACGCCGAGATCGCCGCCCTCGTCGCGGTCTTCGCCGTGCTGGCCGCGGGTGGCACCGCAACCGACCGCCCCGCGCGCCAGCGGCATTCGAACGCCTGGCGGCGCAGTCGCGGCAGCGGCTATCACAAGGCCCCGGCGGCGTGGGCGGTTGCCGCCCGTATCCACCCCCATCCCGTCCGCATCGCGCGGCGGGCAGAGGAGCAGCGATGACATCGACCATGACGAGTTCGACCGTGCCGACGGCCATGCCCGGCGGCACGACCCTGGCCATGTTTCCCGGTCAGGGATCACAGCGCGCCGGGATGGCGGCCCATCTGCTCGAGCACCATCCGACCGTGGCCGAACCGATCTTCCGCGCCGCCGACGCCGCGGCCGGATTCGAGCTGACCCGACTGTGCGTCTCGGGCGGCAAGGGTGATCTGACCCGTACCGACATCACCCAGCCGGCCGTGCTCGCGACCAGCCTCGCTACCTGGGAGATATTGCGCGCCGAGGGATTTCGGCCCCGCGCTGTGGCCGGGCACAGCCTCGGTGAGTTCACCGCGCTGGTGGCGGCCGGGGTGCTCAGCATGGATTCGGCGTTCGCCCTGGTGCGTCGGCGCGGTGAACTGATGGCCCGGGTGGCCGAGCGCACCGAGGGCGGCATGCTGGCCGTGATCGGGCTGCCCGCCGCGGCGGTGGAACGCGCCTGCGCCGAGCACACGGGCACGGGGGTCGCCGAGGTGGCCAACTACAACGACGCCGACCAGACCGTGGTGTCGGGGCACCGCGCCGCGCTCGCCGAGGTGGCGGGGGCGGTGCGCGCGGCCGGTGCGCAGAAGGTCGTGCTGCTGGAAGTCGGCGCGCCCTTCCACTGTTCGCTGATGTCGGCGGCCGAGGCGGAGTTCGCCGACGAGCTGGCCCGGCACAACTTCGGACCCGCCCGGCTGCCGGTGATCAGCTCGGTCACCGGCGCGGTGCTGGCCTCCGGCGCCGATGCCCGCGGGTTGCTGCGCCGGCAGCTGGCCTGCCCGGTGCGCTGGACCGAGGTACTCGCCGCCGCCGAACGGCACGGCGCCACCGCCTATCTGGAGGTGGGTCCCGGCCGGGTGCTCACCGGCTTCGCCAAGCACACAGTCGACAACCGCACGGTGCTCAGCACCGGCGACGCGCGCCGCATCGACGCGGCGATCCGTGAGATTCGCGATCAGGAAGGAACCCTGTCATGACCACCGAGACCTCCGCGCAGACCCTCGCGGCCGTCCAGCAGTCCGTCGCCGAGGCGGTCGGCCTCGACATCGACGAGGTGGAGCCCGATGCCACCGTGCTGGGCGAGCTGGGGGCCGAATCCATCGACCTGCTGGACATCCTGTTCCGGATCGAGCGCAAGGTCGGGGTGAAGATCCAGGCCGCCGAGATCGCCGAGCTGCTGCAGGGCGATCTGACCGACGAGGAGTGGGAGGACGCCGATGGCGTGCTCACCGCCGCGGGACTGGCGCAGCTGGCCACCGTCCTACCACAGATCGACCAGGCGGAGCTGGCGGGCAAGATCACCGCTGACCAGGTGATGACCCTGTTCACCGTGCGTAACCTGGCCGAGATGACGTCCGCGCGCGCGGCGCTCGCGGCGGACGTGAGCTGAGATGACCGCCGGGCGGGTGGAGACGGCCCCGGGAGCTCGCTCCCGGGTCGGTATCGGGGTGGATATCGCCGCGGTGGAACAGGTACGGACGCTGCTGTCCGACCAGCCCGCGCTGGCGGCGGAGATCTTCACCGACCGCGAACTCGCCTACGCGCACGGGCGTCGCCGCCGCGCGGAACACCTGGCCGCGCGGTTCGCCGCCAAGGAGGCGGTAGTCAAGGCGTTCGGAGCCGGAATGCCTTGGCGCGATATCGAAGTCGTCAACTCCACCAGTGGCCGGCCGCGCCTGCGGCTGTCGGGGGTGGCGGCGACGGCGGCCGCGGCGCGCGGGGTGGAGGCCATGGACGTCTCGCTGTCCCACAGTGGTGGCTTCGCCATCGCGGTGGTCGTGTTCACCTTTTCCGAGGAGGAGTCGATATGACGCTGTCCGACCGAGTCGCCCTGGTCACGGGTGGTTCGCGGGGTATCGGGCGGGCCACCGCCCGGCTGCTCGCCCGGCGGGGCGCCGCGGTGGCGGTGAACTACCGCAGCGCCGACGACGCGGCGAAGGAGGTGGTCGAGGAGATCACGGCGGCGGGCGGCCGAGCCGTCGCGCTGGCCGCGGACGTCTCCGACCCGGAGCAGGCGCAGGAGCTGGTAACACGCTGCGTCGAGAGCCTCGGCGGTCTGCACATCCTGGTCAACAATGCCGGAATCGCCAGGGACGGGCTGATATTCGATATGGACCCGGACGCGTGGCTGGATGTGATGCGGGTCAACTTCGGTGGGGTCTTCAACTGCACCCGGGCCGCCATGGCGCACCTCATGGGCCAGCGTGACGGTGTGATCGTCAATGTCTCCTCGGTCATGGGCGATCGGGGCTGGATCGGCCAGTCCAACTACTCCGCGTCCAAAGGTGCCATCAACTCCTTCACCTATTGCAGTGCCGTGGAACTCGCGCGCTTCGGGGTCCGGGTCAATGCCGTATTGCCGGGCTTCTCGCCGACCGAGCTGATCGGCGATCTGGTCGAGGGCGGCGGGGTCAAGAAGCTGGAACGCCAGATTCCGATGCGTTCGCTGGCCGAGATCGAGCAGATCGCGGAGGTGATCGCCTTCCTGGCCGGGCCGGGGGCGAGCTACATGACCGGCGCGCTGGTGCGCGCCGATGGCGGATTCGGTGCACAACTCGGCCTCGGGCGAATGGCCTGAGCGCGCGAAAGGCAAGGCAGAACAATGCGATTCCATCTGATCGACCGGATCGACGACTGGGTCGGCGACACCGGCGCCCGCGCCCGGAAACTCACCTCGGTCACCGAGGACTACTGGCTGCGTGACGATTCCGGACGCCTGACGATGCCATCCACCCTGGTGTTGGAGGCGGTGTGCCAGACCGCCAGCTGGCTGGTGCTGCTCAGCAGCGGATTACACCGCCGTGCCACCCTGCTCGGCGTGGACGAGGTGGTCTGCCACGGCGACGTGGTGCCCGGTGACGTGCTGCACCTCGAGGTGAGTGTTCGGTCCGCCGCCGACACCGCCGCCGTGATCGACGGCGCCGCCCGGGTGGACCGGCGGCCGGTGCTCACCGCTTCCGGAATTCTGTGCGGCATATCCGACGCCGATGCCCTGGAACACGCGGAGGCCATCGAACGCATGGCCCGGCTGTTGCGCGGACGGGAGCTGGTGGCATGAGGCGGGTCGTGATCACCGGTATCGGGGCGGTGACGCCGCTCGGCCTCGACGCCGCCACCACCTGGCGCAACCTGGTCGCAGGAAATAGCGGCGTCGGTCCGCTGACCGTCTTCGACAGCACCGGGTTCCCGGTCCGCATCGCCGGGCAGGTCCGCGACTTCGAGCCCGCTCGGCGGCTACCCGCCACCGCCAAGTGGCGGCAGCTGTCGCGGGCGGGGCAGTTCGGTGTGGCGGCCGCGGCCGAGGCGCTGGCCGCGTCGGGCGTGCCCGCCTCGGATCCGCCGGGCGACGCGCGCGGGGTGGCCATGGGCGGCAGTGTGGGCCGCCCGGACCTGCGCCTACTGGTCGATATCGGCCGGGCCCGCGAGACCACCGGCCGCCCGGACGTTTCGAACGACAGGCGCCCAGCCTCACCCTGACCGGCAACCAGAACCTGCCGGTCGCCGCCATGGCCCGGATCCTCGACGCGACCGGACCGATGGTCGGCATCAGCACCGCCTGCTCCGGCTCGGGCCACGCCATCGGTGAGGCATACCGGCTGATCCAGGAGGGTGATGCCGACCTGATGCTGGCCGGTGGCTACGACTCCCTCACCAGCTGGCTCGACGTGCTCGGGTTCAGCCTGCTGGGTGCGCTCGCCACCGGCTACGAGGACGATCCGACGCGGGCCTCCCGGCCTTTCGACGCCACCCGGTCCGGATTCGTGCTCGGTGAGGGCGCGGTGGTGTTCGTCGTGGAGGAGTTGGAGTCCGCCCGCCGCCGCGACGCCCCCATTCTCGCCGAGATCCTGGGCTACGCCGCCACCCTCAATGCCTGGCGCATTACCGACTCCCCGCCGGACGGCAATGGCGCGGTCCAGGTCATGGAGGGCGCGATCGCGGAATCCGGGGTGGGTCCGGAAGGTATCGACTACGTGGTGGCCCACGGCACCAGCACCCCAGGCAACGACGAGTCCGAGACCGTGGCCGTCAAGAAGGTCTTCGGCGACGACGCCTACCGGCTGCTGGTGAGTTCACCCAAATCCATGGCCGGGCATCTCACCGCCGCGGGTGCGGCCCTGAACGTGCTGGCCGCCGTCGGAGCGATCCGCCACTCGCTGGTGCCGCCCACCGTCAATCACCAAACGCCCGGTCGGGGAATGGATCTGGACTACGTGCCCGGCACTGCCCGGCCCGCGGTCGTGCGGGCGGCGCTGATCAACGCCTTCGCCTTCGGCGGCACCAACACCAGTCTGGTGATCGGCGGTGCGCCGTGACGCCCCCGCTGCTGGACCGGGTTGAAACGACCGAACCCGGACGCCGCGCGGTCGCACTGGTGAACGTGCCCATGACGATGCCGGTCTTCGACACCCACTTCCCGCGTTTTCCGGTGCTGCCCGGCGTGCTGCTGCTCGACCGCGTGTACGCGGTGGCCACGCTCATCGCGCCGCCCGGCCTGGTGCGGCCGGTCCTGCTGCGGGGCGCGCGCTTCCGCCGCTACATCGAGCCCGGCGACCAGATCCGCATCACCGTCGCGGCCACCGAGGCGGCCGCGGATCGCTTCGACTGCCAGGCGGTGGCGGAGGTGGACGGCCGCCGTGCCGCCACCGTGGCGCTGCTGCGCCTCGGCCCGAGCACAGAGGATTTCCATGACTGAACGACGACGGGTGGTGGTCACCGGCATCGGGCTGCTGACCGCCCTCGGACCGGACGCCGCCCGCACCTGGAGCGGACTGTTGGAGGGGCGCAGCGGAATTCGCGTGCTATCCGCCTACGATCCGAGTCCGCTGCACACCCGGCTGGGCGCCGAGATCGACGGCTTCGATCCGCTGCGTTACGCCTCGCGCAAGGCGCTGCGCATGCTCAACCGCGGTGACCAGCTCGGCTTGGCGGGTGCGAGCCTGGCGCTGGCGGACGCGGGACTGGACACCGAGACCGAACTGGGACCGCGCGCCGGACTGTATCTCGGTGGGAACAAGGAGATCTCGCGGCTCGAGGACCTCATCGCGAACATCACCCGCATCCACCGCCCGGACGGGGAACCGGATCTGGAGCGGCTGGGTCGGGAGGGTGGATCCATCATGGCCCCGCTGTTCTTCGTCGAGGGACTGCAACCGGCGGCGGTGTTTCATGTCTCGCAGCGCTTCGGTATCCGCGGCCCCAACTCGTTCTACGCGGGTACCGCCGACAGCGGCGCCACCGCCATCGGCCGGGCCATGCGGGCGATTCGCCGGGGGGAGGCCGATCTGGCGCTGGCGGGCGGCTACGACGACGCCACCAACTGGTGGCCGATGTCCAAACTGGACGGCGTCGGCGTGCTGTCCACCGACAACGACCGGGGGGCGGCGGCGTTCCGCCCCTTCGATCGGCAACGGTCGGGATCGATCCTGGGCGAGGGCGCGGCGGTGCTGGTCCTGGAGGAACGGGGCGCGGCGCGGGCGCGGGGCGCACGCGTCTACGCCGAGCTCACCGGCTTCGGCGCGGGCAACGAATGCCATCGACCGCCCGCACCGCATCCGAGTGGCCGCGGGCTGGCGCGCGCGGTGACTCACGCGCTGCGCGACGGGCGCGCCGCTCCCACCGACATCTCCTACGTCGCGGCGCACGGCTGCGCCACCCGTGATGGCGACACCAGCGAGACCCGCGCCCTGCACACCGCTCTGGGCGCGCACGCCCGCGCGACGGCGGTGAGCAGTATCAAGCCACAGACCGGGCATCTGGTGGGTGGTGCGGGCGCGGTGAACGCCGCGGTGGCCGCTCTCGCGCTGTACCACGGCGTGATACCGGGCACGGCCCATCTCGACGATCCCGATCCCGACTGCGACCTGGACTACGTTCCCGACGGTCCCCGAGAACGACAGCTGACCGGTGCGCTCGCGCTGGCCCGCGGTTTCGAAGGCCAGGCGGTCGCCCTGGCCCTCAGCACAGCGAGGTGAATCGACCATGAACGCTCCCAAGCGAATAGTCGTCTGTGGTGTCGGCGCGGTGACCGCACAGGGGCCGGGTGTCGAGGCCATGTGGCGCGGATTCCTGGCCGGGACGGTGGCCATCCGCCCGGTGCGCGGACTCGACCTGACCGGCTGTCGCACCCGGCTCGGTGGTGAGGTGACCCCGTGGCGCGACCAGGACCGGGACCCGGACGAGAATGTGGATCCGGCGGTGGAATTCGCGCTGGCGGCGGCGGCCGAGGCGATCGGCAACGCCGGGCTGCGGCCGCGGCGGTCCGGGGCCGACGCGGACGGTGTCCCGGCCACCCGTTGGGGTGCGGTCATCGGCACCTGCAATGGCGGCCTGCGCAGCCTGGAGCAGGCGTGGCGGGCGGAACGGGACGGGCGCGTCCCGCCGTGGCGGCAGTACCTGATGATCCAGCCGCAGACCATCGCCGAGGCGGTGGGGGCGGTGTTCGGGATGCGCGGGCCGGTGTTGTCGGTGAACACCGCCTGCGCGGCCGGTGCGCATGCCGTCGCCCACGCCGTGGAACTCATCCGCGCCGATCGCGCCGATGTCATGGTGGTGGGCGGCAGCGACGCGTTCAACGAGACCGTCTTCGCGGGCTTCCACAGCCTGGAAGCGCTCTCACCGGTGCCCGCGGCACCGTATTCCAAGGATCGGCAAGGGCTTTCACTCGGTGAGGGCAGCGGCATGCTGGTGCTGGTCGAGCATGCGGTGGCGGTGCGGCACGGCCTGCCGGTGCTGGCCGAGGTGCTCGGTTACGGGCTGTCCGCCGACGGCCACCACCCCACCGCGCCGCATCCGGAGGGCGAGGGCGCGGCGCGGGCGCTCACCGCGGCCTTCGCCGCCAGTGGCGTCACGCCCGCCGACGTGCGCTACGTCAACGGCCACGGCACGGGCACCCCGAAGAACGATTCGGCGGAGAGCAACGCCGTGCGCCGGGCGTTCGGACCGGCAGCGGAGAAGGTGGCGCTGAGCAGCGTCAAATCCATGATCGGCCACCTGCTCGGTGCGGCCGGCGCGGTGGAGGCGATCGCGACCGTGCTCGCGTTGCGCGACCAGATCGCCCCGCCCACTGCCGGATTCACCGGACCCGATCCCAAATGCGGGTTGGAGGCGGTGCCCAATGTCGCGCGGCGGCTGCCCATGGATGTGGCGATGTCGAACAACTTCGCCTTCGCCGGAGCCAATGCCACGGTGGTGTACGGGCGGGAAGGCCGGGTGGCGTCCCCGGCGTCTCGGACCGGAGTGGATCGCGTGGTCGTCACCGGTATCGGGGTCATTCTGCCCGGTGCGACCTCACCGGAGGAACTGGTGCGCAGG
Organism: Nocardia sp. CC213A; assembly: GCF_030766805.1. Lineage (NCBI taxonomy): Bacteria > Bacillati > Actinomycetota > Actinomycetes > Mycobacteriales > Nocardiaceae > Nocardia > Nocardia sp. CC213A. Next base: position 4,549 of record NZ_JASFXA010000014.1, on the reverse strand, counting down.
TACCGGTCCGGATCGGAACCGCGTTCCCGTGAAGTGGATTTCGCGATGGCGCCGCTGGACTTCGACGCCTCGGCGCATCTGACGGCCAAGCAGCGACGGCGGATGGACCGGCTGGGGGTGCTCGCGGTGGCGTCCAGCGCGATGGCGCTGGAGCACGCCGGACTAGATCCGGCCGCACACGACCCCGACCGGGTGGGCGTGGTGCTCGGCACCGGGCTCGGCCCGGTGGAAAGCCTGGAGCGGTTCACCGTTCCGGTGCTGGAATCCGGTGTGACCGATGGGAATCCGGCGGTTTTTCCGAATACCGTCTACAACGCCGCCGCGGGCCAAGTGTCCATGTTGCTGGGCGTGCGCGGCCCCACCTCGACGCTCACCGCCGCACATGCGGCCGGAGCCAGTGCCCTGGGCGTCGGCTACGACCTGCTGCGCTCCGGTGCCGCCGACGCACTGCTGTGCCCGGCCGCCGACGTGCTCGGCCCCTTCGCGCGGCGGGCCTACGAGCGCATCCCCCTGTTCGCCACCGCCGGCCGGTCGGGTTACCTGCTCGCAGAGGGGGCGGTGACCCTACTGCTGGAACGGGAGTCGTTCGCCCGCGACCGCGGTGCGCGGGTGCTGGCGACCTTCGCGGGCTACGGCACCGCCTTCGACGGCGCGGGCATCGGGCGCTGGGACCTGCGCGGTGGCGGCGTCGAGCGGGCCATGCGGGCCGCCGCCGCCGAGTGCGGGCTGGAATCCGGTGCGGTCCAGGCTATCTGGGCCAATGCCGGCGGCCTGCCCACGGTCGACGATCCGGAGCTGGCCGCCATCGAGCGGTTCCGCTCCGACACCACGCGCGTCGAACAGCCCAAGCGGGTACTCGGCGAACCGGTCGGCGCGGGAGCCCACCTGTGCGCCGCCCTTGCCTTCGCGGAGCCCACGCGCTTCGACGGCCCGGCGCTGGTCAACAGCTCATCGCTGGGCGGCACCCATCTCAGTCTGGTCTTCACCCCGGGAACGGAGTACACGCCATGACCGACCACCAGGTCACCATTGCGGGGACGGGTTCGTACCTGCCCGGCGACCCCATCGACAACGATCAGCTCGAGAAGCTCGTCGGCACCCTGCCCGCGGAGGTGCTCGACGGCATCCAGGTACGGCACCGGCACTGGATGATCGATCCGTCCGACGGCACGCACCTGACCGGCAACAGCCGGATGGCCGAGGCGGCCGCACGGCGCGCCCTGGACCAAGCGGGTATCGAGCCGGCGGAAGTGGACCTCATCGTGGTGTCCACGGCCAGTCCGGAATTCCATCTCCCGACCTCCGCCAGCTATGTGCAGGAGCACCTGGGCCTGGAGCGCTGTGCGCTGATCGAGGTGCGCGCCGGCTGCGTCGGCGCGGTGCAGGCTCTGGATATCGCGTTCCGCCAACTGGCGGACGGCACCCATCGCACCGCCGTGGTGATCGGCACGGAGGCCATCTCACCGCTGCTCGCCCCGATGTTTCTGGGCCGCGATCCCGATGCCGTGCGCATGCGGGATCGGCTGACGCTGTTCAACTTCGGCGACGGAGCCGCGGCCGTGGTGCTGCGCGGGGGGAGCGGCGCCGGAGTACGCCGCTACGGCTATGTGAACGCCTGCCTGGGCGGCCACCGCGCGCCGGGTATGCGGGTGATCGGCGGCGGCACCGATATTCCGGTGCACGAGCAGCGAAAGCGCAAGCGGCTCATGGATATCGCGCTGGACGCCAATGGCGTGGCCGAGTACGGCCCGCGCGTGTTCGTCACCGCGCTGCGGGAATTGCTGGATCGTTCCGGCCTGCGCCTGGACGAGATCGGGGCGTGCGTCCTTCCGGAGGGCAACGCGGAGTACTTCACGCGGGAATTCGCCGACGCCGGGCTGTCGCAGGCCGATTTCGATCTGCTGCAAACCCTGGTCGTCGAGAACCTCGCCGACGTCGGCGCGACCGGATCGCCCGCGGTGCTGCTGGCCCTGGACGACGGCCTGCGCACCGGGCGGGTGCGCGCCGGCCAGAACGTCATGCTGCTGGCCATCGAGGCCAGCCGCTATGTGTACGCGGGCCTGACGCTGCGCTGGCCGGAAACCATCGGGAAATAGGAGACCACCATGGTGCGATCGACAGCGGCCCGCCGCCTGTTCACCAGCGAATCGGTGACCGAGGGCCATCCGGACAAGATGTGCGACGCCATCAGCGACGCGGTGCTCGACGCGCTGCTCGCCGGCGACCCCGGCGCGCGGGTGGCGGTGGAGACCATGGTCACCACCGGACAGGTGCACGTGGCGGGGGAGGTCACCACCACCGCCGTGGTGGATGTGCCGCGCATCGTGCGCGACACCGTCCTCGGGATCGGATACGACAGCTCCACACGGGGATTCGACGGTGCCACCTGCGGGGTGAACGTGTCCATCGGCAGCCAGTCGCCGGATATCGCGCAGGGGGTGGACCGTGCCTACGAGGCGCGGGTGGACGGACGCGACGACCTCGTCGACCGGCAGGGCGCGGGCGATCAGGGCTTGATGTTCGGCTACGCCTGTGCCGACACCCCGGAGTTGATGCCGTTGCCGATCGCGTTGGCGCACCGGCTCTCCCGTCGGCTGGCCGAGGTCCGCAAGAGCGGCGTGGTGCCCTATCTGCGCCCCGACGGCAAGACCCAGGTCACCATCGAGTACGCCGGGGACCGGCCGGTGCGGCTGGAGACCGTGGTGATTTCCGCACAGCACGAACCGGGCATCGCCCCCGAGGGTGAGCTGGCCGCCGATCTGCGCGCCCATGTGCTCGACCATGTGCTGGCCGGGCTCGGCGTGGCCGATCTGGACATCGGGGAGGTGCGGCTGCTGGTCAATCCGACCGGCACCTTCGTGCTGGGCGGTCCGATGGGCGACGCCGGCCTGACCGGTCGGAAGATCATCGTCGACACCTACGGCGGCATGGCCCGCCACGGCGGTGGCGCGTTCTCCGGCAAGGATCCGTCCAAGGTGGACCGCAGCGCCGCGTACGCACTGCGCCGGGTGGCCAAGAACGCCGTCGCGGCGGGTCTGGCCGACCGGCTCGAGGTGCAGGTCGCCTACGCCATCGGCAAGGCCGCGCCGGTCGGCCTCTTCGTCGAGACCTTCGGCACCGAGAACTATGATCCGGCGCATATCCAACGGGCCATCGAGTCCGTGTTCGATCTGCGGCCGGCAGCGATCATCCGAGATCTGGACCTGCTGCGCCCGCTCTACCGCCCCACCGCCGCCTACGGGCATTTCGGGCGCGTCGACGTGGATCTGCCGTGGGAGCGCACCGATCGGGTGGCCGAACTGAAGGAGGCGGTGGCGTGATCTTCGTATCCGGTTCCATCGCCACCGACCACCTCATGCGCTTCCCGGGGCGATTCGCCGAACAGTTACTGCCCGAACACCTTTCGCACGTGTCGCTGAGTTTCCTGGTGGACGACCTGGTCGTCCGGCGCGGCGGCGTCGCCGGGAACATCTGCTACGCGCTCGGCCGCCTCGGCGACCGGCCGCTGCTGATCGGTGCGGTGGGCGGCGACTTCGCCGAGTACGGTCGCGCGCTCGCGGCGACCGGGGTCGACCTGGGCGGCGTGCGCACCCACGACGATCTGCACACCGCGCGGTTCGTCTGCACCACCGATGCCGATATGGCACAGCTGGCCAGTATGTACCCCGGAGCCATGGCGCGGGCCGCACGCATCTCGGTGGCCCAGCTGTCGGCGCGCTACGGTCGGCCCGGATTGGTTCTCATCGGGGCCGACGACCCGGCGGCCATGCTGCGGCACACCGAGGAGTGCCGCGAGTACGGTCTGCCGTTCGCCGCCGACCCGTCCCAGCAGCTCGCCTACCTGGACGCCGGGCGTATCCGCGCCCTGCTCGACGGTGCGGACCTGCTGTTCACCAACGAATACGAGTGGGGCCTGCTGCGCACCAAAACCGGTCTGGCGGAGGCGGATATCGCGGCCATGGTGCGCACTTGGGTGACCACGCTGGGCGAGCGCGGCGTGGAGATCGTCGAAACCGGCGGTCCGAGCGTGCGGGTGGCCGCGGTGCCGGAGACCGCCAAGGTGGACCCCACCGGCGTCGGGGACGGCTTCCGTGCGGGATTCGTCTTCGCGCGTGGCCGCGGCGCGACCGTGGAACGGGCCGCCCAACTCGGCTGCCTCGTGGCCGTACTCGTCCTGGAATCGGTGGGGCCGCAAGGCTGGTCGTGGCGCCCCGATACCGCGCTGGAACGCCTCGCCGCCGCCTACGGCTCCGACGCGGCCGACGATCTCGCCGCGCTGCTGACCGATACGACCGCCGACCGGGACCGAAAGGTACTGTCGTGACAATTGCGAAAGGACTGCGCGAGACCGCGACCCCCGATGTCCGCAACGGGATCGATTACAAGGTGGCGGACCTGTCACTGGCCGAGTTCGGCCGCAAGGAGATTCGCCTGGCCGAGCATGAGATGCCGGGCCTGATGGCGTTGCGTCGCGTGTACGCCGACGTGCAGCCGCTGCGGGGTGCGCGGATCTCCGGTTCGCTGCACATGACCGTGCAGACCGCGGTGT